>NZ_JAIQVD010000003.1:0-938801 GCF_035064545.1 Bacillus sp. ILBB4
ACAAAAAAATGGTTTAACATTATGGTGAAAAATAAATGGTTAGAACAACCACCACTTGCTCCTAACAGAAAAGAAATAGCAAAAGAAAAATAATAAAATCTAATATTTTGAGCGAACTACTCAAGAAGCTGTAAAATTTCCATCCTTTAATGAAATTAATGTAGCAGAAAAAACCTACCTCTTTTGAGTGGGAAGAGATAGGTTTTTTCTGTTTTTAAAGTGTATAAGATATACACCCTTAGCTAAGTCGGGTAAGTTAGGGGCATCACTGCCCCTGCCTCCCCTAAGAACCGTGCCAGTCCCTTTCAAGACACATCGGCTCAAGCCTGCTTTTTGATATGCATGAATTCTTCTTTAATTGAACATTCTATTTAAGAAACCCTTCAATACTCATTTTAGTATATAAAGATGGATTTAATATAAATGAATCATAAATTACGTAAAGTATTTATTCCATTCTTCGTTGTTTCTATTCTTCCCTTTGTTATTATCTTTTTTACCGATTATTTAGTTCGGATAACTAGTAGAAAGTAATTTATACTCTTACTGGATAATGAATAGTATTTTGAGCAAACTACTCAAGACGCCGTGAGGCATCAACTTATTTTTTATCTCATTTGCATCACTCTAATACTTAACAGAAAAAACTCCCTTCCGCCTGTGGAGTTTTTTCTGTTTTTAGGCTGTATATGATATACAAAGGTAGTTAACATAATACCTCTTACAGGAACAAAAAAGCTCTTTAAATAAACAAGAATATTTTTTCTAATGTAAAAATGTATAGTTTTTATTTGTTAAATGAATGCAGGGTAGTGGTTGAAGGAAAATAACTATATATAAGAGAATGTATTGCAGGGGAAAGAAAATAGATTTATGACATTATCTGGAAGGAACCTTTACATAATTTTGATTTTTTTTGTGAATAGATTGGGTTTCTATGTGAACGTCATTTTCCTTTTCAAATCATTTAAATGCCTTTTATTTCTCCGTCATTAATCGAATAACTCGCATGGATGGAGGAGGTTAATGAATGGGATACTGAACAATATTTATCCATGGAAAGCTGGATGGCACGAATGACCTTCTCTTCAGGAAGATCTCCTTCTAATGCATAATGAATATGGATTTCTGTAAACTTTTTCGGATGGTCGTCTGCTCGCTGCCCTTGCACATCTATGTAGAATTTAGTAGGATTCAACCGCATTTTTGTCAAAATAGAGATAATATCAATTCCCGTGCAGCCCGCAACCGCATTAAGGAGTAATTCAGTCGGTCTTGCCCCACTATTCGTTCCTCCTACTTCTTCGGCAGCATCCATTTTGATTTCATGCCCGGATGGTGTTGTACTCGAAAATGCCATTTTTCCTATCCAATCTATTTTTGTCTTCATTGGTTGAACCCCCTCATTTTTCTAAATAAATATTAATATGTAGTCATTTGTAATTTTAGTCCAATTCACCTAATAACGTCCCCAATTTGCTTTGACTTTAAACTCTTTGTTCATAAAAAGAAAAAAACAGACCGATAAAAGTCTGTTCAGCTTGTCAGGAAAGAGTAAAATGTATAAAAGGAAAAGAGCATAATACTAGAGCTTATTCGGTGCACCCCGGCACTATATTGACAGACCTATCCAGACACATGTCTGCCGAAGAAATCAGGGCTTCTGGTGCTATCAAGATCGATGGGGAAATGACATTCGCAGAATTAACTGACGAACGCAAAACACCGCAAGAAGGTGCCGCTACAATCGTTTGGAGCGCTGTTAGTAGCCAGTTAGATGGATTAGGCGGGGTGTATACTGTCAAAACATTGACATCGCGCCTCTATCGCCCCCAGATGGCGGCAAACCGGGTACTCCGGGCGTCTGTCCATGGGCAGCAGACAAAGAGGAGGCTAAAAGGCTCTGGACATTGAGCGAACAGCTTACTGTCGTGTTGTTTTTATAATCAAAACATTAGAATTAGCGAGAATAAAGCGAAGCAGATAACGAACCATTTTAACACTTTGATTAACAGATCATTTTTCATAAAAATTACCCGTCAGGTATTTTGCTCGGTGGGTGATTTTTTATATCAATTCTTTCCTCATTTTATCTAAGCGACATATGTATACTCTATACAACTTAAAAAGAGAAAAACCACGGGCGTATATAAGTGGCTTTTCTCTTTTGAAATTCTATTTTATTTTGATACTCATATCAGTATCTTGAGTAATTTGCTCAGGTTTCCATCTAGTCATACGTTTAAAACTAGAGATAAAATACAAATTTACTCTTAAGTAGGTATGTTTTACAAGTCAGTGCTTCTTTAAATAGAGACTTCTAAAAATCGTGGCAGTCTTTTTTTACGGAACGAACGTCTCTGTTGAATGGAAGAATGTTAAAGTGAGAATAATGACACTATAATATTGCTAGTAATTTTATCTCTATTATATCTTCAGGGAGGAAAGTTCATTGCTTCATGAACCCACTATATTATTATGAATACATGGGAAGAAAAAAAGAAAATAAACCGTAAAAAATTAACAGTTAAAAATATTGTCAAAAGAGCTTTTTTCATTACTATTGGTTCACTTATTATGGCTTACGGGTTAGAGGCTATCTTAATTCCAAATCAAATTATTGATGGTGGCGTAACGGGCTTGTCCATGATATTAAGTCATATAACACCCATCAACCTTAGTATCTTTCTAATAATTTTAAACTTACCTTTCTTTTTCCTGGGATATAAGCAAATTGGACGTATCTTTGCTTTTAGTATGTTATATGGAATAGTCGCTCTTTCTATAGCTACTTCTTTCATGCATGATGTTGACTCTATTGTACATGATAAGTTGCTGGCGGTTGTTTTTGGAGGTTTGGCATTAGGATTCGGTGTCGGTTTGACAATTAAAAATGGTGGCGTTTTAGATGGTACAGAAACATTAGCGATTTTAATTGAGAAGAGGGCACCATTTTCTGTTGGTGAGATCATCATGTTTGTTAATGTAATTATCTTCTCAATTGCAGTCTTTGTGTTCGGATTAGAAAATGCTTTATTTTCTATGCTTACTTATTATATTGCCTTTAAGACCATTGACGTTGTAGAAAAAGGTTTGGAAGGTATGAAATCCGTGTATATCATAAGTGATAATAATACTGAGATTGCGGAGGCTATTACAGAGCAATTAGGTCGGGGAGTAACTTATTTACATGGAGAGGGTTCTTATTGTGGCATAGATAGGCGTGTTATTTTATGTGTTTTTACAAGGCTAGAGGAAACAAAGCTAAAAGATATTATTAGAGAGTTAGACCCTCAAGCATTTATCATTACTTCGGATATAGCTTCAGTTCATGGTGGTCGATTTAAGAAAAAAGATATTCATTAATATCTCAGAATTCCTATTTCCCTTCAAGTTTATTGGGCGATGCCTGTCTGAAGCTCAAAAAGTGGGAAAAGGCAAAGGATGTTCTTGATAAGGAGATCGTGAAACAAGTGATTATGACTAAAATACATTATTTTACAGTTGATAAAACCAACTGTAATGATTAAAATTACAGTACAGCCAGTAGGTAATAGGGGAGGAAAAACACTGTAAATATTTAATGCTAAACTGTAATTTTTTTTATTTCATTTAAACCCTGAAGGAACAAGTATTCAGCAGAATAATAATTAAAACGAAGTTTTATCAACTAATAATAGTTCACCTAAGCGCATATTTGCCAAAATATTTTAAAAGGAGTGTGCAAAAGTATGGTAAATCTGTATTTGACACCAAGCTGTACTTCTTGCCGTAAAGCAAAAGCTTGGCTTGAGAAACATCATATTGACTATATTGAAAGAAACATAATATCTGATCCTCTTACAGTCAATGAAATTAAATCTATTCTTCGCTTGACAGAGGATGGGACTAACGATATTATTTCAACCCAATCAAAAATCTTTCAGGAATTAAATATAAATGTTGAATCTCTTTCGCTTAATGAATTCTATAACTTAATAATGAAGTACCCCCAAATGTTGCGCCGGCCGATTATACAGGACGAAAAAAGATTACAGGTTGGATATAGCGAGGAGGAAATACGTAGATTTTTGCCTCGCAAGGTTCGCAATTCTTTGAACACCCAATTACAAAAAGTGGCTAATTAATAATTTAAGTTTTTGAAAGGAGGAAAAAAGAGATGATTCAAGTATTCGTTACAGTTAATTATAAAGATAGAAATTATCAAACCAATGTCCTTGTCAAAAAAGAACTTACTTGGGAAAAAATTAAACAGTTAGCAGAAGAACAAGTAAAAAAGCAATGGGATATTTAAATTTATAATTCCATTGTGAAACGATGAAGAAATCTACTTAGAACAAATACTTGACAATCTAATTTGTAATATTTATCATTACAGTATGTTGATAAGTATTTAAAAACATACTAGAAATACAGAAATTAGTAAAAAAATGATTAGTTGTTTTTATTTTAGGAGGCCGGACATGAATAGTGATTTTACACTTGCCATTCACAGTTTAATTTTTCTTGCGCTACAGCCGGATCGGATGGCAACTAGCGATGCTATTTCAGAAAGTGCCTGTGTTCACCCAGTACGAATTCGTAAAGTCCTAAGTTTGTTGAAAAAACATGGCTTTATAAAATCAAAAGAGGGAGTTGGCGGTGGATTTAAATTTGCTTCGGATCTAATTGAAGTTAATCTATGGGATATTTATAAGATAACCTCTGAAGGTTCACTTCAGCCTAAATGCCCTGAATCAAATGAACATTGTATTGTGGGAGCAAACATGCAAAGAGTCCTATTTTCAATTTTCTTGGGTGGTGAAGAACATTTGGGTGAATATTTAAAGAAATATACACTGAAAGAAGTAGTCGATCTTATTAATGAAAAACAGTAAGAAATTTCGAAGAATAATATGATTGACTACTCTTTTATAATTAAATTGTAATAAAATAAATTACAGTTTTAGCTAAATTTAAAATATGATGGTTATAACGTAAAGGAAGAAAATTTCTCAGCAGTTGAAACACTCTTCCTATATTTTAGATACTAAACTAATACAAGAAGGTGAAGGGAATGTTGTCAAACAGTAGCTCCGTTTTAAAAACAGGTGATTGGATTAAGGGTAAATCACGGAAAGGAGAATTAATAATTGGTTATATTGAATCACTAAATATTTCTCAAGGAGTATTTAAGGTGAATGTTATCACAAGTGACAATCAAGAAACCGTTGGTAAAACCATTCCTATTTTAAGTAATCAGGTTAAGAGTCTGCCCGTTTCAAATGTGATAAACAAGGAACAAATTCTATTTTTAATAGACTTGGCATTATCAACAGGGGATGAGGACTGGTTTATTGAACTTTCTTCCAAGTTGAATTCAATTAAGCAGCTTGTTAATGGGGTAAATTAATGATAGAAATTCTTTTTAGATACTAACTGTAAATTTTAGTATTACACTTGAAGAGGGAGATAATAATCTGCAAAAGAACCTGTAGTTTTACTCTGTTGGATCCATCGATTGTTCAGTATAGAAACATACACCTGATATTACACAATATGATTCAAATGTCTTCAACGATGAAAAAAGATGCCATTTATTCTTTAAAGGAAGTATTTAGTACCTATGAAACTAGTTTGACTACATTAAAAGATAGCCTAGAAAAAAAGGAATAGTGGAAAAAAATATTTAATAAAAGAAAAACAAAAAGCCTTAGGGTTGAACTATGCCCTATAAAATGGACAGTCTAAAAAAGACCTATAGATTATACAGCTAACCGATGGCTGGTTTTTTAGTATCTTTTTTTCGATGTAATGATTTTGTCTGGATTATGGAGGGTGTTAAATTATAAACCTTTTCCAGTTATTTCTGATGATAGAAGTGGCAAAATAATAAAAAGAAATAAATCAATAGCCCGGAAAGGGTGTTTTTATGAAGGTATTTAAAGATATCCATTCAATAATCGGAAATACTCCAATTGTAGAAATAAACAGCTTTTCTTTGCCGGAAGGTGTCCATATTTTTGCCAAGCTTGAATTTATGAATCCAGGAGGAAGTGTGAAAGACCGATTAGGTCAGGAGCTTCTAAGAGATGCAATTGAAAGCGGAAGGTTAAAAAGAGGCGGAACTATAATTGAACCAACCGCTGGAAATACTGGGATTGGTATAGCCCTTGCTGCGCTAAACCAAGATATAAATGTGATCTTTTGTGTTCCTGAGAAATTCAGTACAGAAAAGCAGCTAATTATGAAGGCGTTAGGAGCAGAAATCGTTCACACCCCTACTGAAAAGGGTATGAAGGGAGCTATTGAAAAAGCTGCAGAGCTGGTGGAAGAAATCCCTGGTTCCTTCTGTCCTCAGCAATTTTCCAATCCTGCCAATCCTCAAACGTATTATAAAACCCTTGGTCCTGAAATCTGGGACCAGATGGATGGAAAAGTGAATATATTCGTTGCTGGAGCTGGATCTGGCGGGACCTTCATGGGTACGGCTAAATTTTTAAAAGAAAAAAATAAGGAGATCAAAACGGCAATTGTTGAACCTGAGGGTTCAATTATCAATGGCGGGCAGCCAGCACCTCATAAAACAGAAGGGATTGGAATGGAATCGCTGCCTGATTTCATGGACCCGTCTTATTTTGACTACATCCATACTATTTCTGATCAGGATGCCTTCAGTCTTGTAAGTGAACTGGCATTAAAAGAAGGACTATTGGTTGGAAGTTCATCGGGTGCAGCTTTTAAGGCTGCTCTTATTGAAGCTGAACATGCGGCTACGGGAACGAATATTGTTGTTATTTTTCCAGATGGAAGTGATAGATACTTAAGTAAGAATATTTATGAAGGTGGGATTTAAGATGAAAAGGAAGACAAAGCTTATTCATGGAGGGATCAGCAGTGACCCGCATACTGGTGCAGTTTCAGTGCCAATCTACCAGGTCAGTACCTACAAACAGGAAGGTGTAGGGGGACATAAAGGTTTTGAATATTCACGTACCGGTAATCCAACAAGGCAGGCTCTTGAAGAATTAATAAAAGATATTGAAGGCGGCACTGCCGGCTTTGCTTTTGGTTCGGGAATGGCTGCTATTACAGCAGTCATGATGCTGTTTAATAAAGGAGATCATGTCATCATGACAGATGATGTATATGGCGGAACATTCCGGGTGATGAGCAAAGTGCTGAATCGATTTGGAATTGAATCTACCTTTGTAGATACAAGCAACCTGAAAAATATCCACAGTGAGATACGTGAAAATACTAAAGCTCTTTATTTAGAAACACCAACCAATCCGCTTTTAAAAATTACAGATATTGAGGCAGCTTCCAGTTTGGCAAAAGAAAACGGTCTGTTAACCATTGTTGATAATACTTTCTCCACCCCTTACTGGCAAAATCCAATTGAACTTGGTGCAGATATTGTATTGCACAGTGCCACCAAATATATTGGAGGACATAGCGATGTGGTAGCAGGTCTTGTGGTTGTAAACACCGAGAAGCTTGCACAGGATCTCCACTTTGTGCAAAATTCTACAGGTGGTGTACTGGGACCTCAGGATTCATGGCTATTAATGAGGGGGATCAAAACCTTGGGTATCAGAATGGAAGAGACAGAGGAAAATACTGCAGCTATTGTAAATTTCCTGACTCAGCATCCTTCTGTCAAAAAGGTATTTTATCCTGGCCTTGAGAACCATCCAAACCATGAAATTGCCAAAAAACAGGCCAGAGGTTTTGGAGGAATGGTGTCATTTGATGTGGGCAGTGGGGAAAAAGCAGATCATCTATTAAGTAAAATTCATTACTTCACTTTAGCTGAGAGTCTTGGTGCGGTTGAAAGTTTAATATCCGTGCCGGCCCGCATGACACATGCATCCATTCCAGTGGAGCGAAGAGCAGAGCTCGGCATTACTGAAGGTTTGGTTCGCATTTCGGTAGGGCTAGAGGATGTAGAAGATTTAATTGAGGATCTTCGAAAGGCGCTTGAGTAAACAACCAATTATTTTAAAAGCAGTCCAAGACAAAAAAACTGTTTTTGCCATTTGTCATGGACCACAAGTGTTAATCGATACAGACCTTTTAAAAGGTATCGACATCACTGGCTATAAATCCATTGGCAACGATTCGAAAAATGCTGGTACAAATTATAAAGACGAAGAAGTTGTCATTAACAAAAATATTGTAACAAGTCGAGAATCAAAAGATATTCCAGCATTCAATCGTGAATCACTAAAACTTTTAGCTAAATAACAATGGTGATGTAAAAACTTAAATATTTTTAACTTGCGGATTCTTTAATCAGAATCCGCAAGTTGATTAAACAAACGTATGAATAAAGGAGGTATTTCATTGTCATCATTAAAAGGAAAAAGAGTGGTTGTTTTAGGAGGTACATCTGGTATTGGTTTAGCCGCTGCTAAGGGGTTTTTCGATGAATCCGCTCAAGTCATTATTGCTAGCCGTTCTACTTCAAAATTATCTGACGCAAAAGTGAAGATTGGTGGTAACGTAGAGGGCTATGAAATCGACTTTCGCAGCGAGGAAAAGGTTGCTGACTTTTTCAAGAAGGTTGGAAAATTTGATCACCTAGTGGTGACTGCAGGTGAAGGCGCAATGGGTCACTTTAGCGAACTGCCTGTTGCAACAGTAAGAGAGGCTTTTGATAGTAAGTTCTGGGGGCAGTATATTTCGGTTCGTGCTGCTCTTCCATACTTGAATAATGAAAGTTCTATTACATTAACTTCGGGTGTATATGGTGTGCGTCCTCCTCAAGGTGCAACGACTCTAGCTTCCATTAATTCAGCAATCGATGGATTAGTACGAGGACTTTCAGTAGACCTGGCACCTATCAGAGTAAACGTGGTATCACCTGGTATTGTTGACACTCCTCTTTATGGGGGAATGTCAGAAGATCAAAGACAAGTTATGTACCATGGGATTGCTAAGCAATTACCTGTCGGACGTGTTGCTCAACCTAAAGATATAGCTGACACCTATGTTTACCTAGCGAAAAATGGGTTTACAACTGGCACATCGGTTCTTATCGATGGAGGAGCTCATCTGATCTAATCCATTGATATCAAAGTCGATTGATAAATTGGTTTAGAATAGAAGTGGTGAGGATGGCCTATGAGTGTCAGACACTCATAGGCCATCCTCACTTTCTTTGTTTTTTTGCACAGACGGAAGCAGAAATGGCCATATCATGCAATAAAGAATGGAGTTGTTGGTTAAGGGAATTCTAAATATATGCGTACTTTATACGTAGAGACGTTAACAGTCTACTTCTATGATAACCAGATACATAAAAGAAAGGGTCGAGCCTAATGGATGAAAAGAAAAGAGCGGAAATTAAAAATGCATTAGCCAAACACGTGGTAACCCTACCTGACGGCACTTCTTTACCTAGTGTAGGACAAGGAACATGGTACATGGGGGAAAATCCCCAAGTGAGAGACAAAGAAATAAAAGCCTTGCAGCTCGGCGTAGAATTGGGCATGACACTTATTGACACTGCTGAAATGTACGGAAATGGCGATTCTGAACGCTTAGTTGGCGAAGCCATTAAAGGACGCAGAAATGAAGTCTTTTTAGTCTCAAAAGTGTATCCCCATCATGCAGATTTAGATATGATTTCAAAAGCATGTGAAAACAGCTTAAAACGACTCGGAACAGACCACTTGGACTTATATCTTCTTCACTGGAGAGGACGTGTTCCATTAGAGGAAACAATTGAAGGAATGGAAAAACTACGTGAAGAAGGGAAAATTTTAAGATGGGGCGTCTCTAATTTTGACACGGTTGATATGGAAGAGCTATGGAACACTACGAACGGGAAAAATTGTGTGACGAACCAAGTGCTATACCATTTAGGTTCAAGAGGAATCGACTTCGATCTCTTACTATGGCAGCGTGAACATAACATGCCAATCATGGCCTACAGTCCCCTTGCTCAAGGAGGCTCTTTAAGAAGACAGCTTTTAAACGATCCAACTATTCATGATATTGCTGACAAATACAATGTCCAACCATTACAAATCGCTCTTGCCTGGACCATCCGTTCGAATAACGTCATCGCTATTCCAAAAGCGGTTCAAGATGAACATGTTTTAGCAAATGCTGAAGCAGCAACAATTGAGTTTACTGAAGAAGATCTCAGTAGAATTGATCAAGTATTTCCTAAACCCACTAGGAAAATGCCATTGGATGTTATTTGAAAATTCACTTTAAAAAAGGACTCTTGTTGGAGTTGCTGACAATCTAATAGGAATTTCAAAAAAACTGTGTAGAATTTATTCCATACAGTTTTTTTATCGGGGGAATTTAATATCCTTATCGAATTATTCTCGCATCAAAACCCTATTTAGTTAGTTTTTGTTTAATGTTAATCGTTAAAAAGAGAAAAGGGACATACAAATATATGTCAGCTACACTGTAAGAAAGCGACTTCTTGTCGCACTATAATGTCTCTTAAAGGAACCAAGCAAAAAATGAACCCATGCAGGACAAGGGTTCGGAGTAGGATGACTTTTATCGGATATGTAGCTTCTTATACATCTTTGGCATACTAACGCTTTATTAGGAGACGAACGAGAAAAAATGTATAAAAAGCGCATGTTTTATACATATCCTCGTCCCTATAAAAATAGCCCAATTCGGTTCCATAAAAGCGATGATAGTAACTTCATAAAAGAAATAGTTAATTTTTATGTTGATATGAACTTCTTGCAATATCAAGGAATACTTGAATGACAGGGGATATCCACTTTCCTTTATGCCAAATCATCTGAGAAACAAAATTAATTTCTGTTAGATCTAAAGATAAAGAAACTAACTTACCTTGTTCAAGCTCGGAAGCAACAGAGATTTCAGGAAGAAAAGCAATTCCCATTCCAAGCATGGCACACTGTTTGATGGCTTCCACACTATCAAATTCAAGGGTTGTAAAGTCATTAGCTCCCTCACGAACAAGTAGTCGATCAAATGTTGTATGATATGTGCATCCTTTTTCATTTAATAAGAAAAACTCTCCTTGAATGTCATCAAAATCAACTTTGCTCTGACTTGCAAGGGGATGGTTAGGAGCAACTAGGAGACGAAAGCTCTCTTCACGAAGAAGCTCAATATTTAATCCATTTGAATTTACAGGCTCCTCTAGTATAAATACAACGTCCGTTTTCCCTTCATAAATAGATTGTTTTAGGTCGTTAGAAGGTGTTGGACGGAAAATCACACGTACGTTAGGATATTGTTTCCTGAATTCATGCAAAATGGCTGGAAGCAAATAAACACATAAAATTTCATTTGCACTAATGGTAATGGTGCCAGTCATATTTTCACTATCATTCACATTATTTTTTGCTTCCTCAACATCATTTAAAATCCTTTCTACATACTTATAGAAACGTTCGCCAGCATCTGTTAATATAATTTGTTTGTTTAAACGATCAAACAGTTTTACCCCCAACTCTTCCTCCAAGGATTGAATTTGCATGGAAACATTTGAGGGAACATAGTTTAAAGCCTCTGCAGCTCGACTAAAATTCAGTGTTAGAGCAACCATTCGAAAAGTCACTAGTTGACGTAACTCCATCTGTTTTACTCCTTTCGAAAATACCCAATCATTCGTTCATTTTTTTACATGTACTTCATCATCTCATGATTACATTTTATTAACAATTTTAGATAAAAATACGAATAAGGTTGAGCCTATTCTATATCAATTTTGTGGTTGAAAAAATAAAGCAAGAAGGCTATAGATTCATACTTCGTCTATAACCACCTTGCCAATTTTTTTTATATAATTCCCTTTTAAAGCATTTTATTTCTTGTAAGAAATTCTATTTATAAGAACCTTTGATGACATTTCAATAACTAATTTTTATCTTTCAAACTTTATTATTCATCTTCTTTCTTTTCCAACCCTATCGTTACGAAAGTAAGAAGAACACCTAATAAAACCATAATAGAGGCAACCCAAGGTGTGTGATTTAACCCCATGATATCCGTAGTAAGTCCACCTACATATGAGCCTAATGCAATTCCTCCATTAAATGAAGCAATATTAAGAGATGAAGCAACATCTACAGCGCTTGGCACATAACGTTGAGCTAGGGTTAATACGTATGATTGTAATACAGGAACACTCATAAATGCTAACAGTCCCATAGCTACAACTGTAATAAGACCAACTACTTTAAACGGCGCAGTAAATGTGAAAATCAATAAAATAATAGCTTGTACAATGAACATATAAAGTAAAGCTTTAAGTGGTTTTTGATCTCCGAAACGTCCCCCGATAGCATTTCCAATTGCAATAGCTATACCGTATATAAATAAGATAATACTTACGTTCTTAGCATCAATACCCATGATTTCCTGAAGAATTGGCGAAAGATACGTAAAGGTTACAAATGTACCACCGTATCCTAGAACAGTAACTGCTAAAACCAACAAGATTCTTCCGTTTCTTACTAACTTTAATTGATCTTTATAAGATGGAGGTGTTTCTGTTTTTAATTGTTGACTTGGAATTGCAATAGCGTTAAGAATAAGAGCAATTACACCAATAAATGCAATTCCGTAAAAAGGAAATCTCCAACCGAAAATATCACTGATGTAGGTCCCTATAGGAGCACCAATGGCAGTGGCCAACGTGAATCCTCCAAATACAAATGCAATGGCACTTGCTTGACGGTTTTTAGGAACAAGACTTGCAGCAACCGTTGAACCTATAGCAAAAAACACGCCATGTGCGAATGCTGATAGTATACGTCCTGTTAGTACAATACTGAAAGTAGGAGCGATAGCCGTTATAATATGCCCTATAATAAACAGAACGATAACGGATAATAACACTTTTTTTCGTGAAATTTTAGCCGTCAGAGAAGTTAAAATAGGACCTCCTATAGCAACTCCTAGGGCATAAATGGAAACAATTAATCCAGCTGTCGATGTTGATATAGTAAATTCCTTGGCGACAGCAGGAAGGACACCTACGCTTATGAATTCTGTGACTCCTACACCAAAGAATGTTGCGGCCAAAGCAAATAGTGCAAATGTGTTTCCCTTTGACTTCGGTAGTGAATGTTCATGTCCACTCATGTAAATACCTCCTAAGATGTGTTTGATTGATTTCTTATATAGAATAACATTGCATTACCATCAATAACAGTGAAGGTAATTGATGATAACATTCATTATTTTTGATGATAAATGTTAAGTCGTTTTTGGACAGATAAAAAGAAAATAAAAAGTTTTTAAAGTGTTGAAATTTGTATTGAATGATTCGTTGTATGTAAAACTAAAGTTAATTCCTTCAAAGCGTATTTCTCTGCATATTAGATATATAAATTTGGTGTTTTTCTCCATAAAAATAGTGGATCTTTCATTTAATGAACAAATTATGACTCTAAGATGGTTACTTAATCGAGCTTGTTACTTGTTTTATTCCAGTCAGTCAATATTACGTAGAAATTAGAGGGAAGAGGGATAGAATAGGTTGATACGGTATAACCTATATGATTTTCTTAAGTCTTTTAGTAGGATAAACAAAAAAACTTGCTTCAGGTGAAAAGTAAGTTAAAAGAAAGATAATTGATTTTATCCCTTTAGCGTTTTGAAACAAAATTAAATTCATAGTACGTAAAAGTATACGTTTACGGACTTTTCATTTAGATAATAAAACTATCTTTTTACCGTTCATTTAAGTTCGTAAATCAATTACGAACGTATTCTAAAACACACATACTTATACGAACGTTTTTGATGAAATAAGTTAGAAGGGAAAACGCAAAGAAGCCTATGTATTTATTAGAATTATATAGGCTTCTAGTAATTAACATTAATGATATATATATATAGTACTAATATTATTATCTCAGTAAATGCTTCATCTTTTCTTCTGTCCCATTCTCCTGACGAGTCTGATAAACGGTTACTTTTAATTGGGGTGCATCATAAACTTGGAGCGTAATATGATCCATAATCATTTTTCCTGCCACAGGGTGAATAATAGTCTTTTTTCCACACGGCGTTCCTAAAACTTCATGATTAGACCACCATTCATAAAACTGAGGGCTTTTGTCGCTAAGCTCACTGATCATAGTTTTAAACCAATCATCTCCTACGAAACGTGTGTAAGCTAAACGAAATTGAGCAATTAATCGTTGAGCATGATCTTCCCAATTTTGAAAAAGGTTTTGATATTCTTTGGAAGTAAAGCAGCGCCACACTGCATTGCGATTTCGTTCGTCCATTTCATGAAAGTCCCCAAATACCATCACAGCAGCTTTATTCCAGTCTACGATATTAAGTTTTTCGTCTGTTACATAGGCAGGGCAATGACCTAATTGGCTTAATAGATTTTTTACAACGCGATCTATATTTTCTCTTTCATTCTGTACGGTTGCAGATGGAAGCGGCTGATTGCCTAATAAAAATAAATGCTCCATTTCTTCTTTGTTTAATTTAAAAATACGAGATATGGCTTCTAATACTTCAGAAGATACTTGTATATCTCGTCCTTGTTCTAGCCACGTATACCAAGTTATTCCGACTCCTGCTAGTTGAGACACTTCTTCTCTGCGTAATCCTTTAGCTCTTCTCCTCGGTCCAATAGGCAAATTAAAATCTTTTGGAGACAATCGTTCTCGTCTTATCTTTAGAAAATCCCCTAGTTCTTTTCTTCTTTCTTTATCGCTTACCATGATTTTACTCCTTTTTGTAGGTAGTACTTTTACTACTAGTATAACTAGACTCCTATTACCATTATAATCCTTATTTTATGATCTAGGTAAGGGAGGTGAAACAGATGATAGTAAAAGATAGCGAAAAGACGTCTGATATATCAAAAGGATTAGTTCTTTTAATGGCTACGGTTTGCGGGTTTACAGTGGCTAACGTCTACTTGAACCAAACTCTTTTAGTAAGCATGTCCGCTACTTTTCACATTTCTGCAGCCAGCATAGGCATTATAGCTGCCTTAGCTCAAATTGGATATGCACTAGGAAATCTCCTTTTAGTACCGTTAGGAGACATCTTCGAACGAAAAAAATTGATTTTGTTTTTATTATTCGCTATATGTATCGTTCTCGCTTTAAACGCTTTATCTATTAACAAAACGTGGATGATGGTTACAAGCTTAGCATTAGGAATCGTAACGGTTGTTCCTCAAATTATTGTTCCATTGGCTGCGAATATCGCTTCAGATCATAATAGAGGAAAAGTTTTAGGGAATGTCGTCATTGGATTAGTTTGTGGTATTTTAGGCGCTCGGCTTGTTAGTGGTTTTATTGATGTTCATTTTGGATGGTGAATGGTGTGTTGGACGTCTGCTGTGGCTACACTTTTTATGATTTTTCTAGTTTACGTCTATTTTCCAAGAAGTAAAGGAGGAAATGCCACCAGTTATAAACACTTGCTCATGTCGTTAGGTCCGCTATTTATAAAAGAAAGAGCCCTGCAAAAAGCATGTGTAAGTCAGAGGATGATGTTTGCTTCTTTTAGCGCATTTTGGACCACGCTTGTCTTTTTATTACATACACATCCCTATTCGTATGGAAGTGACATGGTGGGGGTAATAGGGTTAGTCGGAATAGCGGGAGCGTTTGCTACGCCGATTATCGGACGTTTAATTGATACAAAAGGGGAAAAGTTTGCAAGTCTTTTGTGTATGTCCATATCTTTACTTGCTTTTATAGGTCTTATACGAGGAGGGTACTGGTTACCTGGATTAATTTTAGGAGCTCTCCTTATAACGGTAGGGACTCAAGCAAACCAAGTTGCCTGTCAGTTTACTATTTTCCAATTAGGAGAAGAGAAAAGAAGTCGATTAAATGGATTATATATGGTTTCCACATTTTTAGGCGGGTCCCTAGGATCTTATGTGGGTTTACTTGCATGGAGTAAATGGCAGTGGTATGGAGTCTGTGCCATAGCCATACTGATGTTAGCCATTAGTTGTTGTTCTTTAATTCCCATGAAAATCCCTAAAAAAACAATAGGAAATTTAATGAATAAGAAAGGAAGTAATATGTAATGGGAACACATACAGATAACTTTCAACGAGGATTAGATATATTAGCTAAGATTGATCCAGAGAATTACGAGGATATAATGGCAGGCTTTGAACAGTCAGCTCTCCCTGATTTAGGAATGCTAGCTGTAGAGTTTAATTACGGACAAGTTTTCTCTAGACCAGGGTTAGACTTAAAGTCACGGCTTCTTGCTGCAGTGGCTGGCCTAACTGCATTAGGTAATACGGAACAGCTGAGATTTTATATAAACGGGGCTTTGAATATTGGGTGGACACAGGAAGAAATTTTAGAGGCAATTTTACAAATGGTCATTTATGCTGGATTTCCTGTAGCTTTAAATACAATTTTGACAGTTGCTAATGAAGTCTTTTACGAAAGAAATGAAAAGGAGAAACAAAATGATTATTGATAGTCATGCACATGTGGTTTTACCAATAGAGAAACATATTAAAATGATGGATGAAAGTGGAATAGATAAAACCGTATTGTTTTCTACTCTTGTTCATCCAGAAAAAAGCAGCAACGTTAAAGAATTTACAACCGAAATGAATAGATTAAATCAAATTCTAAATAACGAGGTGAATCCCGTAGAGGCACGCTTAAATGCGCTAGAAGAAGTAAGCGGTGCGCTTAAGCAATATCCAAATAGGTTTGTAGGGTTTGGTTCAGTTCCTCTTTCTTATTCTCCGGGTGATGTCACCTTAAACGACTGGGTAGAGAAACTTGTCAAAGGGCAAAAGATGAAAGGTCTCGGAGAATTTACTCTTGGTCCAGGTCAAATTCCATTGTTAGAACCTGTATTTAAAGCAGCAAGTGACTATACGTCTTTGCCTATCTGGGTACATACTTTTCATCCTTTGAACTTAAAGGATATTCAGGAGTTATTTCTTCTCACTCAAAAATATGAAAATGTGCCGGTTATATACGGGCATATGGGCGGAATTCATTGGCTACAAACGATAGAAATGATAAAAGACACTAAAAATGCTTACTTAGATATATCTGCATTTTATACAACATACGCCTTGTCTTTGGCTATAAAAGAAATACCTGAAAGAACGTTATTTAGTTCAGATTTTCCATATGGAGATCCATATTTAAATTTACAGGCTGTTAAGCGTCATACATCTAGTCAAGAAGTTGCAGACAGAGTGGTAGGTGGGAATATCTCGAATCTGCTTCATATATAAATTCAGCGTTTTTGTTTGATGTTGTGTTGTATGGGATAACTAGCAGTGAATTTTAAAATTATTTTCTGCCTTGAAATAAAAAAGGCAGCCAAATAGAGGGCTGCCTTTTAAACAAAATTGGACAACTAGAATTACGTTTTATTGTTACATATGATGAATTTCATTTGAAATATATCATATTTTGTAGTCCTTCAGTTTCTTAATTCCTCTCTCGTAGATAACTTTAAAGACTCACATTATAAAATCTACTTACTTAATTTTGTTTATTGCTAACAAGAGTGACATGCGGAGTTTTACCTTTTGATTTCCTAGATGAAAGATAAACGCCAGTAAAGATAATAAGTAGTCCAATGACTACGTTTGGAGTAATTGTCTCTCCCAGTAGTAAATAACCCCATACCATGGCCGAGGCAGGGATCAGGTAAGTAACCGTTGCTGCTAATTCAGGGCCACCATTTTTATTGATATAAAAGTAGATTAACTGACCCAATCCTGAGCCAAAACAGCCGAGACCCACAATTGCAAGAATCGGAAGTGGATGAATCAACAAATCTAATTTGAATGGTTCGGTAATCAGCATCCCAACTAAACCGATGATAGCACCTGTTAGTAAGGTGAAAGTTGTTATAGTTAGTACGCTCACCTCAGACAGAAACCGTTTTGTTAACTGCCCAGCAAGCCCATAGCAGATACAAGCAACAAGCATTGTTCCAATCCCAACAAACCCTTTCCCGAAAATCTGACCAAATTGAAAATTCATAAGGACGAGTATCCCGAAAAAACCGATAAGAATACCGATCCACTGACGTCCGGTAAGTCGATAAGAAAAAAGAATAAATCCGATAAGACCTGTCCAGATCGGAGTGGTCGCATTCAGAATAGAGGCAGTTGTACTGTTTATCTCAGTTTCGCTTAAGGAAATTAATCCCCACGCCAAACCACAGTTAAATATACCAACAACAATCAATGCCTTCCAGGGTAGTTTCTCTTTAACTTTTCTACGCTTCCACCATAGAAACGGGAGCAAGATGATAGCACCTGCTAGACAACGAAAAAATACAATTCCCCATATTCCAGCTGAGGGAAGCAGCCACTTCATAAATACAAAAGATAAACCCCAAATTAAACTAAGCCCAATTAAGGCTCCATACAATCGAAACATAATACACCTCCTTACTTCACTTATTATGGCAAATTTTGTTGATTATTTCATTCCGAAATTTTGCTTTGTAGAACATTTTCTCATAATTTTTATTATCTCAATATCTTTCTTTAGGTATATAAAGTATTTCTTTTTTAATAATAAATTCGACGTTACTCATAGGAATAATTCGGAAAGCTTTAGAGTTTTTATTGAAAACGGAACATTCGTTCTTGTATAATATAGAGAACGAATGTTCTTTTTTGAAAGATTCTTTCGATCGATTATGAGTAGCTACCAAATAGATTCATTATATGTATCGACATGCAGGCAGTCCTTGCTTTGTTTTTTCTATATTAAATGCAAACGTTGAAGAAGGGCATTTCCTACATTTGAAGAATAGTAACACCATTAAATGAATTGAAGGTTGACTGTATGATTACTAGAGCCACAGATTAAAAAATTGAATAGGAGTGTTCCTTGATGACAAACAGTAAAATGAATCCTAAGGTTGATGAATTTTTAAGTGAAGCTAAAAAGTGGAAAGAAGAATATGAGACGTTGAGAAAGATTGTTCTTGACTGTGAGTTGACCGAAGATTTTAAATGGATGAACCCTTGTTACACGTTTGAGAAAAAAAACGTTGTTTTAATGCATGGATTTAAAGAATATTGTGCACTGCTGTTTCCTAAAGGTTCTCTGTTACAAGATTCTCATGGTATTCTAATCCAACAAACGGAGAATGTACAAGGGGCGCGACAAATTCGGTTTACCAATGTGCAAGAAATAGTTGAAAAGGAAGCCATCTTAAAAGCTTATATTTATGAGGGCATTGAGGTGGAAAAAGCCGGATTAAAAGTCAAAGCTAAAAAGCCTGAAGAACTCATTATTCCTGAAGAGCTACAGCACAAATTTGATGAAATACCTGCTTTAAAAAATGCTTTTACTACATTGACTCCAGGACGGCAAAGAGCATATATTCTTTATTTTTCTGGGGCCAAACAATCTAAGACTCGGGAATCAAGGATTGAAAAATGCATTCCGAACATTCTTACTGGAAAAGGATTAAATGATTAGTACATTTTATTTAAAACATGGCTAAGATAAATTGTTAATGTATTTGAGTTAAAAATGAAGTAGAGCTAAGTGAACTGACTGATATTCCATTTGTATAAAAGTAGAGTAGATTAAAAAAATTTTTATTTGAGGAGAAGATTCTATGGAAGTTTTTGCAGAATATTTAGCGCGTATAGATAGCCCTGACCACCGTGACCGAACAGAGGAGGTTTTGGCTTGGATTGCTAATACTTTCCCAAATTTGGAATCACAAATTAAATGGAATACGCCAATGTTTACCGATCATGGAACATTCATCGTCGGCTTTGCCTCAGCGAAACATCATTTGAGCGTTTCACCTGAAGAAACAGGCATTGCGCACTTTAATCATGACATTGCTCAGGCTGGATACAGCGCTACCAAAGGCCTGTTTCGAATTTTATGGACTGAGCCAGTAAACTATGAATTACTTAAAAACATAATCGAGTTTAATATTTTAGATAAGAAAGACTGTGCAACTTTTTGGCGGAAATAAAAAGCAGATTATGAACGGAGAAGAAGGAGGATACAGAACGGTGGACTTTGAAATGGTTATGAAAGAACTTGAAGCGCTTGGTACGGAACGAATTAAAAAGACTTACATAAACAATGGTGCACGCGATCCGCTTTTTGGAGTGGCAACAGGAAAAATGAAGCCGGTTGCAAAGGAAATCAAGAAAAATCAGGCTTTGGCTGAGCAGCTTTACGCTTCTGGCAATTACGATGCTATGTATTTTGCTGGTATCATTGCAGACCCAACAGAGATGACTGCGGAGGATTTTGAGCGTTGGATTGATAAAGCGTATTTTTACATGCTGTCCGATTATGTAGTTTCAGTAACTTTGTCAGAAACCGATTTTGCGCAAGTTGTTGCTGATAGATGGGTGGCAAGCGATGAAGAACTTAAAATGTCGGCAGGTTGGAGTTGTTACTGCTGGCTTTTGGGTAATCGTCCTGACGATGAATTTAGCACAAGCAAGATTGCAGATATGCTTAATCAAGTGGAAAACACGATTCACGATTCTCCAGATCGAACGAAATCGGCTATGAATAATTTTATCTATACAGTCGGTATTTCATATTTGCCACTTCATGAGAAGGCGCTTGAAACTGCAAAGGCAGTAGGTCCAGTCGAAGTTAAGAAGGATAAGAAAAAAAGTAGTATTCTTCTTGCCTCCGAAAACATTCAAAAGGATATAGATAGAGGACGGCTTGGTTTCAAACGCAAACATGTAAGGTGTTAGCATGATGTGTAATGGAGCTACACTATCGGAAACGAGACTAACAAGCATTTAATAATAATTAGTTTACTATACGTAGGATGTTTTGTTCCTTCATAAACCATCCGTTGAAGAAGTGGCAGGGGATAAAAGCTAAAAAAAATCTTGGGAAAAGGAGAGATTAAAGATGAACATCCAAAAGGAAAATCTAAGAATCTGTCATAAAGGACACAAATATTATAAAAGCAGTAACTGTCCGACCTGCCCAACCTGTGAGCAAGAAAGCAAACCTGACAATGGATTTCTTTTAATGCTATCAGCACCAGCAAGACGAGCATTAGAAAACAATGGGATAACTTCTTTGCAGCAGTTATCAAAATTTAGTGAAAAAGAAATATTACAATTTCACGGTATGGGGCCGGCTTCTTTACCTAAACTTAGAACAGCTTTGCAGGCCAATGGGTTAGCCTTTAAAAATTAAACATTAAGGATAGTTAAAGCAAGAATTAGATCTGGATAAAGTGTACGAATACGCTGAATTTCCGGATATGGAAGGATGTTAAGAGATAAATAGTGGGAAAAAGAAGGATTGGAGATTTAAGTAATGAATAACAAACTAGGTAAAGCGTTAGCGTTACGAAAGAATGGAAATTACAAAGAATCTAACGAATTGCTAAGTGAATTAGTTAAGGAATTTCCAGACGATGCTTTATATAACTATCAATGTGCTTGGAGCTTTGACATATTAGGAAAAGAAGAAAAGGCGGTGCCCTTTTACGAAAATGCCATAAAGATAGGATTACCTTCTAAGGATATGGAAGGTGCAGTATTGGGATTGGGCAGCACATATAGAGCCTTGGGGGAATATGAAAAGTCAAAAGAGACATTTTTGAAAGGTATGGAATTATTCCCAGATAATCATGTAATTAAAGTGTTTTATTCCATGACCTTATACAATTTAAAAGAACATAGTCAAGCGATGGAACTGTTACTGAAGTGCTTAATAAATACGACAAATGACAATGAAATACTAAGTTATAAAAGAGCCTTAAATTTCTATTCAGATAAACTGGATCAGACTTGGAAGTAGCTTATAAAATTCACTGAATATAAGTTCTTTTCCTGAAACGAGGAGAGGACTTTTTTTGTAACAATACTGGCAGGCTTCCTGCGATAAAATGACTTTTTAAAATTATAGATTGTGAAGAAATACATTTAAACTATAGGGGGCGTTTGTTGAATAAGAGAGTCCTTACATATTATATATGTCTAATATGTAAGGAGCCCTATATGAATTACATTTGAAATAGGAGATCTTTGCTTTGGATCGTGTGCTTCTTTCTTTGTTGAAGCACTTATGTTTGAACCACTCTCTCCTTATTAAACTCTTGTTCAATTAGCTTATCCATTAGAAAATGATAAAAAACGTGATAATTCGTTTTAGTTAGTTTGTCCAGTTCCTGGTGAGTGATGATATTATGTTGGATTAGTAAACCTATAGCAGCTGATATACAATTTACTTTTAAATCTTCTTCCCCTAACATATAAATCACCTTCCCTTATTTACTAAGTAACCCATTCTATATAATAGGCATACTTAAGACACGGACTTATATAAGCTCTTTTCTCAAATTATTGCTCTCGTGCTTATAGAAAATGATAATAAAATGTTCTCAACGCTTTTTGATGCATACTGTTATCTTTATATACTTCGCTTTCTTTTCCTGCAAAAAAACAAAATGATTTAAATTTTCCCTCATTTTGGAATGTTGCATTTGTTTTTAACAGTTAGAGAAGCTTTTGAGCGCTCAGTATGTATCTGAATGTCAACATCAAGAACTTATGAACGCCATCCAAGGAAAGTGAATAATGGAATTTATTTTAATTAGTTTCTATTATTTAGCTTATGTAAATGCGAAATAAATGTGGTTTTCCTTTAAGTAAAAAAGGAAATTTTAACTATGTCATAAACTTCCCTGTAGGTAATTATTAAATTATATAGGGAAATTTACATCTCAATAAAATACCGTTATTATAAGTTAGTGAGGTAGAAGTATGAAAGAAACCAATAGTAAGAATTTAAAATCTGAAATTATAAAAAAGCACGAGATATTATTTGCAAAGAGATTGGAACTTGAGAGTGAAGCAAGCCGTTTGATGTTAGAAATTAATTTATTAGACGCACGGAATACTCTTGATAAAGTAAGTCAGCTAAACCAAAAGATAGATGATATAACCTCTGAAATGGATTATTTGAAACAAGCCCTTGAAGCCATCAATTAAGCTATATATCAAAGTGTAACTAATTCTATATAAGTATAACCACGAGCAAATTAGAAAAAAGTGATCCACATGGAAGAGAAAGAACAGTAAGAAATAAATCTTACTAAAGTGTATGAATACGCTGAATCTCCAGATAAAATCTTATCAAGACCTAAATCATAAATAGTCTAATTAAACTATAGTGATAAACCTACTTAGTCTAATTAGACTATTGTAAACAAAGAAAGAAGGCGTTTCTATGAAATCTGTATTGTTAATTGGACAATCAAATATGGCAGGCAGAGGATTTATTGAGGATGTACCGCCGATTTATAATGAGCATATACATATGTTACGAAACGGTAGATGGCAAACGATGGCAGAACCACTTAATTTTGATCGTCACATATCTGGTGTTGGGCCGGCAGCCTCTTTTGCTCAAGCTTGGACAGAGGATCATCAGGGCGAGTCCATTGGGGTCATACCATGTGCCGAGGGAGGAAGCTCAATTGATGAGTGGACAATTGACGGACTATTAACCAGACACGCGATTTCTGAAGCAAAATTCGCAATGGAAACAAGTGATTTAGTGGGAATTCTGTGGCATCAAGGAGAAAGCGACAGTTACGGAGAACGTTATAAGACGTATGAAGATAAATTGCTTTCATTATTTAAACATTTGAGAGAAGAATTGAATGCACCAGATATCCCGATTATTATCGGTGAGTTGGGACATTACCTTGGAGACGTCGGATTTGGAAAAAGCGCTGTAGAATATAAACAAATAAACCAGATATTATCTAAAGTTGCCCATACTGAAAAAAATTGTTATTTTGTAACATCAAAAGGCTTAACAGCAAATCCAGATGGCATTCATATTGATGCCGTCTCCCAAAGAAAGTTTGGATTAAGATACTATGAGGCTTTTTCAAAACAAAAGCATGTTTTAGATGTTTTATACGTTGAGCATGAATGGATTGAAAAGGAAGCAAAGCGTGAACTAACTAAAAATGAACGTATATTTGTTGAAAGCATGAAGTTTGCCTTGGGACAATTAAGTTTTGAAGAGTTTTCTATTAATATCTCTACTATTAATGAAAGTAAGTAAAGCAGAATTAATCCCATTTTATGAGGAGAGATCAATTGATTCCACTTTTAATCTTAGGTTTGTTAAAAGAAAAACCCGATTCATATGGATATGAACTTTTGGCAATTATGAATGAGTGGAGTTAGTATAGATTTGTTAATTATTAAAACTAAAAAAAAGAGAATCCTTTAAACAGGAATTCCAAAAAGCCCGTATTCAAGACACGCAAATTTTTCAAATGCAACTAGTGAAGAAGTTGCAGACAGAGTGTTAGGTGGGAATATTTCAAATCTGCTACATATATAAATTCAGCGTTTTTTGTTTAATGTTATATTAGGTGCTATAAGAAAGACCTTGAAAGGTGTGTTTCAAGGTCTTTTTTATAGTTATTAAGATTGTTGGTTTTCCACTGTCTCTAATTTTTTATAGTGCGCAATCTTTTCTTCAATTCTATGCGAATTTAACTCTAGTTCCTCTATCTTGCCTAAGACATCATTATAATGTTTCTCTAACAATTCCTTTCTTGCCGTAATAGTAGAATCTCCTTTCTATCGCAAATCAGAAAACTGCTTCATTTTAAGCATAGGCATTCCTGTAACACGTAAACGAATTAAAAACTGAATCCAAGCTAGATCAAAATCTGTATATTGCCGATATCCGGTTTGGGCTCTTTGCACATTTTTTATTAATCCAATTTTTTCGTAATAACGCAAAGTATGTGTAGAAAGACCGGTCATACTTGCTATTTGTTGAATACTGAATAAATTTTCCATATTAATTATTATAACATGAGAAATAAAATGCTTGCTTTAGAGCGCGCTCTAAAGCGTAATATCTAACTTGTAAATAAAATAACTCAGTTGTAAGGAGAGATTCAGTTGATGAATGAACGTTACGAAAATGGTTGGAAAACGTTAATGGAGGTAGATGGAGAGGGTGGAAAACGAGTAATTGAATCATTAAAAGACATTGCTCCAGACCTTGGGAAATATGTCATTGAATTTGCCTTTGGAGATATTTATACAAGAGAAGGACTTAACCTGCAGCAAAAACAACTGGTTACGATAAGCTCGCTCACGACACAAGGAGGGTGTGAACCACAATTAAATGTTCATATCAACGCTGCGCTTAATGTAGGTCTCACACCACATGAAATAGTAGAAGCCATTACTCACTGTATTCCATACACTGGCTTTCCTAGAGTGTTAAATGCTATTTTTATTGCTAAACAAGTTTTTACAGAAAGAGAATTAACCGTAACTTTGAAATAAAGGCATATGTATATAAGGCAAGTCGATTTTAATTGAACTTTTAAACAGAGGTACGTCTTGATTAGGATAAACCACAATAAATCGTAGTAGTACTCCGAAAAACACGATTTGTGATATGAGGTTAACCTTAGAATAAATAGACTCCTTTTTTAGTGAAAGAAGCTACCTAAAGGTAACTTCTTTTTTATTAAATTATATTTTCACATTCCCTGTATTTTCCTCCATACCTTCTATGTGCGAAGCAACATCACAAGTGTATTTATAATCACATTAATGGCAGCATTAGCATATCTAAATCTCCTATATTTTTGCTGTTTTGATCTCTTATTTCTTTAAGTTTACTGATGTTTTTAATATAGATATTTTGATTAGACAGCTCAATCCATTTTTCTTTACTCCATTTTTGCATGATTTTATTTACAGTAATGCGGGAAGTCCCAACGTAGCGGGCAAAGGATGTTTGATTAAAGGGAAATTCCTCATTTTCTTTTACGAGCTTTAATAAATAATGAGCCATCTGTTGTTCAACGGGGAGATTAAGAAACGTAATAATTTCTGCTAGCAGTCTAAACTTATAGAGAAGAGAATTTGTAAAGAGAATGACTGCTTTCGGTTCCTCCTCGTATATTTTTAACATTGCTTCATTAGTAAAATAATATAAAACGGATGGAGTTGTGGTTACAGCAGTTGTTAAATAAGGCTCTTTATTAATACCGTTTTCCCCTAATAACATGCCTTCAGGTACATAGTTAACCGTACGTTCTACTCCTTTCTCAGTTAAGAGAGTAATCTTTACACTGCCTTTATCTAAATAATAAAATCCTTTACCAACTTCTCCTTGATAATAAATCGTGGTGTTTTCTTCTAATTTTATCATCTGTCCATACTTTAAAAAGGGACGCCATATGTATCGAAGGTTTACCATTCAATCACCTTTCTATAAAAGTATATTTTAAACGTATAGAAACATTTCATACATGAAGCATTATTCTTTACTTTAATAATGTGACCAAAGCGTTTATGAATGAAAGAGATAATTTTTTAACAGATCCGGGTTCTTAATTAAAAATCTTTTATTTTTACTATCTATTAGTTTTTTTTCTTTCCATTTTTTTAACGTTTTATAAACCGTAATCCTTGTTAAACCGGTACACGTTGCTAAGTCCTTTTGTGTTAAAGGAATTTCATAGTTTTTAAAGTCATGATAGATGTTTAAGAGCACAGCGGCGATTTGCTGTTCGGTAGTTAATGTATGTAAATTAATTTGTTCAGC
The DNA here is from genome assembly GCF_035064545.1 of Bacillus sp. ILBB4. NCBI lineage: Bacteria > Bacillati > Bacillota > Bacilli > Caryophanales > Bacillaceae > Bacillus > Bacillus sp. ILBB4. The sequence goes on from NZ_JAIQVD010000003.1 coordinate 26,556, forward strand.
TAGGATATGCATTTTTTGAATAATACTCTTTGTAATAAGGCTTAGTATGGGCGGGTGGAGAGTTATAAGTGTTTTGAAATCGTCATAACTAAAATAATATAGTACGGAATCTTTTACTGTAGTAGCAGTAGTGAAATGAGCTTGTTGGTCCATTGCTTGAACTCCCAATAATTGACCTGGCAATACAATGTTTAACACGCGTTCTTTTCCTAATGGGGTAGAGGTATGGACTTTAATTAATCCACTGTCCAAGTAATAAAATCCTTCTCCTATGTCTCCTTGTTCATATACCACATTTTTTTGTTTCATATATTGCCTTTTTCCGTACATTAAGTAGTTTTTGAAATTATTTTCGTGATTGAAGAGAATAGCCATCATACTCACTCCTTAACCAAAATATAAGATACGCCTAAAAAATTGAAAAGACAATTGTAAGATCAAGTAACACACTATAGGGTAGGGCATTTTATTTGCTTTGCTATAAAAACAAAAATAAGTAAGCGCTTACAACAATATGCGCTTTATTTCTTCTCTTTTTTAATAAGCCAATATTTTTATAAAAACGTTACGCTTTCTACAATATCTTAAAGCGAAAAATGCGTAAATGCAATAATATAAATTTCTTATTTGAGCTACTCCGTCTATTCCAAAAATAAAAAACTCCAAAAAAATGTTAACGAGACTACACCCCTGAAAAAAATCAAATACTATAATTCAATTAATTACTATTAAACCTTAAGGGGATGAACAAATATGGGGATCCGTACAGGTGCTCAATATATTGATGCATTAAAATCACGCCAGCCAGAAATTTGGTTAGGGGGCAGAAAAATTACAAATGTATTTGAAGAAAAGGTGTTTCAACAGCCTATTTTAGAAATTGCGAAGTTGTACGATATGCAGCATGACCCGGCTTACCAAGAGAAAATCACTCATATTTGCGAAGAAACAGGAGAGAGAATATCAAATGCCTTCTTAATTCCTAAAAGTTACGAAGATTTAGTAGCTCGCCGAGAAGTGTTTGAAGCATTTGCAAAAGCTACCTTTGGACTGATGGGAAGAACACCGGATTTCTTAAATGTTGTAGTCACTTCTTTATTTCATAATGCTAGTTTTCTAGATCATTACAATGAACAGTGGGGCAAAAATATAAGAGATTATTACCGTTATATTCGTGATAATGACTTGTTTTTAACTCATGCTATTATCAACCCGCAGAACGACCGAAGCAAAGCCTCACATGAACAACAAGATCTCTTCACTCATTTAGGTGCTGTAAAAGAAACACCAGATGGACTTGTTGTAAAAGGAGCTAAAATGCTAGCTACACTTTCACCTATTACCGATGAAGTTATTGTTTATTCGTTCCCAGGATTTAAACCTGGAGATGAACGTTATGCACTTGCTTTTGCGCTGCCAATCGATACACCGGGACTTCGAATTCTTTGCCGGGAAGCTATGCAAGACGGAACAAGATCAGTGTTTGATCATCCACTAGCCTCTCGATTTGAAGAGATGGATGCGGTATTGATTTTTAATGATGTGCTGATTCCTTGGAACCGAGTGTTTTTATATAACAATATTGAAGCTGCAAATCTTCTTTATCCTAAAACAGGAATCGCCCAGCAACCGGCACATCAATCTGGCGTAAGAGGATTAGTTAAACTCCAATTTGCAACGGAAGTAGCTTGTAAAGTAGCGGATGCAATCGGTGTAGACGGATATCTAAACGTTCAAGAGAGCTTAGGGGAATTGGTACAGTCAGTAGAATCTATTAGAGCTTTGCTTCGGACATCAGAGTATGAGTATACGATTAATGAAAAAGGAGAAGCTCTTCCAAATGAAACGGCTTTAGAAACAATTCGTGGATTGCTTCCTAAAATGTACCCTCGTGCTATTGAAGTTATGCAAACAATTGGTGCAGGCGGTTTGCTTATGTCTCCTACAGGAGCGGATTTTGAAAATCTTGAATTAAGAGAGGATTTAAATCGTTATTATGGAGGCCGAGAAGGAGTACCTGCTATAGACCGTGTTCACTTATTTAAATTAGCGTGGGATCTATGTGGAGAAGCATTTGGCCAAAGGTTACTACAATACGAGCGATACTATACAGGAGATCCAATCCGTAAAAGAGCTATTTTCTACAATAGTTATAAGCGCAGCCATTCATTTGCGATGGTGGATGCTGCATTAAATACAGAAGCTAAAAAGAAAGAAGTAACAAACAGCTGATACCCATAATCCTTTTATATAAAAATAAACTTTGTTAATAGATACAGAGCCTAGGTTGATTACGTTCTTAATAAGGGAGGTGTAAAGATGCAAAGGTATGAGGATGGAATACTAACTTTACCAGCATCAGTAATAGCTATAGGTGCATTTGATGGCGTGCATCAAGGACATCAAGCAGTAATTAAGCGAGCTGTAAATCGAAGCAAAGCGTTAAAGGTACCTAGCGTTGTTTATACATTTGATCCTCCTCCTCGCTTTCATTTTCAAAGTGATCAAGTGTTAACGCCTATTGACCAAAAGGTACATCTGATAGCTGAGTTAGGAGTAGACTACGCAGTTATTATCCATTTTGATGAGTTATACGCTAAGCGCCCATCAATTGATTTTATCAGCAACTTAAAAAAGCTTAATCCATTGGAGATCATAGTAGGCAACGATTTTCGTTTCGGCCGAAATAGAGAAGGAGATATCAAGCTGCTGGCAAAGCACTTCCTAGTAGATATCATCCCGCCTGTCTGTTGTTCAGAAGGAACAAGAATCTCTTCTACTAGAATTCGTCAGTTACTCCAGCAAGGTGCAATTGACCAATCAAATGATTTATTAGGCTGGTCTTTACAAAAGGAATATGTATAAAAAAATGAGTGTTTGAAGATAAGTATGAGACTTCTTTAGAAGGAGGAAAGTGAAAATGAAATTACTAGGCATATCAGGCACGATTATAGGTTCTAAAACAGGTGCTGTTGTTCAACAAGTGCTTGAAGAAGCTAAATTGCAGCATCCAGACATCGAAATTGAATTTTTAGATTTACGAGATTACACTATCCAATTTTGTGATGGCCGCGATCCCTCTGCTTATTCAGAAGATACTAAAAAAGTCATTGAAATTATTTCTAGCGCTGATTTTTATATAATTGGTTCACCTATCTTCCAAGGGTCAATCACCGGTGCTCTTAAGAATGTATTTGATTTAATACATCCCCAGGTTTTTCGAAATAAAGTAATAGGGTTCATCGCCACAGGCGGGACTTATCAGCATTATCTAGTCATTGAAAATCAGTTAAAGCCTATTGCGGGTTACTTTCGTGCTTTTGTGGCACCGAGTTATGTATACGCTCATACGACTCACTTTAATCAAAAGAATGAAGTAGCCGATCCGGAAGTGTTAGGTCGCATTAAGAATTTAGCAAATGAAGTCGTCTACATGCAGAAAAAACTAAAAGTAAGCGAGCTGGAAATCCTGAATTAATCACATTTTAAGATTTTAATATTTTCAAGTGTAGTCAAAATAACTTTTATTTTTTGAAAATTAAAATTTATTAAAAGGAGATTATCTCAATGACAAATACTATTCAATCATCTAAACCATTAAATCTTTGGAAGTTTATCGAAGAGCATAAAGACCAGTTAAAACCACCTGTAAACAATAAAGTGGTATGGAAAGACTCAGAATTGATGTTTATGGTTTTGGGAGGACCCAATAAACGCCGTGACTTCCACGTAGATCCTTCTGAAGAGATCTTTTATCAATTAAAAGGTGATTGCTATGTTGAAATCATTAATGAAGAAGGCAAGCGTGAAGTTGTAACGGTGAAAGAAGGAGAAGTGTATTTACTTCCTCCAAACGTTCCGCATTCTCCACATCGTGTAGCAGACACAATCGGTATCGTTATCGAGCGAAACAGAAGTGAAGGGGAGTTAGAAGACTTTGTATGGTTCTGTGATGAATGTGATGCGGAGATGCATCGTGTGAAAGTTCAGCTAACCAATATTGAAGTTCAAGTAAAAGAAGCCATTCAGGAGTTCAACAGCAGCTTAGAATTACGCACATGTAAAAAGTGTAATCATGTCATGGCACCGGAAGCGAGTGAATGGAAATGCGAATAGATTTTCATACACATATCATTCCGGAAAGTTTCCCTGATTTTGCTCAAAAATATGGCGGTGAGCGCTGGCCTGTGCTAGAACGCACATGCACATGCGGCGCATCAATTATGGTTGGAGGGAAAAATTTCAGAGACGTAACGGACCAAGTATGGAGCCCTGAAAAACGTATAGCTGACATGGATAAAGAAGGAGTAGATATTCAAGTGTTATCTCCTATCCCTGTTACGTTCTCTTATTGGGCTCAGCCCGAACATGCATTAGAAATGGCTAAAATCCAAAATGATTTTATTGCAGAAACAGTTGCTAAGTACCCTGACCGCTTTGTTGGGTTAGGGACGGTTCCTATGCAAGACGGACCTACGGCTGTTAAAGAAATGGAACGGTGCATGAATGAATTAAAACTGCATGGAATTGAAATTGGGACAAACGTCAATGGTCAAAATTTAGACCATCCGTCTTTCATTGAGTTTTTTCAAATGGCTGAAAGGTGGGAAGTGCCCATTTTTATTCACCCGTGGGAAACGTTAGGCCGCGATCGAATGCCAAACCATAACTTTATGTATACGGTAGGAATGCCAAGTGAAACAGCACTAGCGGCTGCAACTCTTCTATGGAGCGGCATTATGGAGAAATTTCCTACATTAAAAGTCTGTTTTGCACATGGAGGAGGATCTTTCCCTTATATTCTTCCTAGATTAGATAAAGGGTGGGAAGTATGGCCGCACCTCAGGCTGACAACACATCCTCCTAGTTACTATGCAAAGCAATTTTATTTTGATTCGTTAAACTACGATCCACTGAACATAAAGTACATGATTGAACGTTTTGGACATGAAAAAATCTTTATGGGATCGGATTATCCATTTTTACTGCGTGAAGTTGTTCCCGGAAAAGTTCTGGATGAAACGCTGGATATAACGGAACAACAAAGGTTAGATATGCTAGGTGGAAATGCCGCGAAGTTTCTAAACATTGGGCAAGAAAAAAGGAGTGACATTTATGCCAACAGTACAAACACCAGAGAATAGATTACAAGAACTTGGCTTAACGCTGTCAAAGGTTCGTCCTTCAGTAGGAAACTACGTCAGCTGTGTACGAACAGGTAATTTATTGTTTACTGCTGGCCAAGGTGTAGATCAATATCACGGCAAGTTAGGCAAGGATTTAACAATTGAAGATGGATATAAGGCCGCTCAGCAATCCATGCTGAATGTATTGAGTGCGGTAAGTTATGAGTTAGACGGGTTAAGCAAAGTGAAGCGTGTCGTTAAAATTCTTGGTTTTGTAAATAGTACAGAGGACTTTACGGACCAGCCTAAAGTAATGGATGGCGCTTCAGACTTACTCGTAAAAGTATTTGGGGATAAAGGGAAACACGGCCGTTCAGCTGTAGGGATGGCCCAGCTCCCCAATAACACAGCTGTAGAAATTGAAATGATTTTAGAGATTGAGGATGAGGAGGATATCCGATGAGTAAAGAGGCAGTTATTGAAAAAATGACGGTAAAAGACGCAAAGCTTTTTATTAATGGAGAATACGTAGATGCCCTATCCGGTCAAACCTTTGATACCTTTAATCCAGCAACGAATGAGAAATTAGCTTCTGTAGCTAATGGCGGCACAGAAGATGCAAAGCGCGCTATCGACGCAGCTCAACGTGCATTTGAAAGCGGTATTTGGAGCAAGATGCCTGTTGAAGAGCGCTCTGCCATCCTTTGTAAAATGGCTGACTTAATTATGGAGAAAGTAGATGAACTAGCTTATTTAGAAACGCTAGATGTAGGCAAACCTATTAAAGAAAGTCGAGAGTTTGATATTCCACGAGCAGCTCAAAACTTCCGCTTTTTTGCTGAGATGGCTAAATATATGGTGCATGAGCATTACGAAAAGCATAATGTAATGTCCTATGCCAAGTATTCACCAGCGGGAGTTACAAGCCTCATTATCCCTTGGAATCTACCGTTTATGCAGATGACATGGAAAGCTTCCGCTGCTTTGGCATCCGGTAATACAGTGGTTATTAAGCCTGCTTCTTATACACCATTAAGTGCAGTGATGCTTGGAGAAATTGCTAACGAGGCTGGATTACCTCCTGGTGTGTTGAATATTATTACGGGGCCAGGGAATACGGTAGGGGCTACTATGTCCACTCACCCATCCGTTCGTCGTATTTCGTTTGTAGGAGAAAGTAATACAGGAAAAACGGTCATGCGAAATGCAGCGGAAAACCTGATTCCTGTTTCGCTGGAGCTTGGAGGCAAATCAGCCAATATTGTATTTGAAGACGCGGATTTGGATGAAGCAGTAAAAGGATCTATCGAAGCAATCTATCGAAATCAAGGAGAGATATGCTTAGCAGGTTCTCGTTTACTTGTACAAGAAAGCATTTATAAGCAGTTTCTTGAAAAGTTCACAGCGGAGGTAAGAAAGATTAAAGTAGGCGATCCTCTGAGTGAAGAGACAAACATGGGAGCACTTGTATCACAAAGTCACTTAGAAACGGTCGATGAATATGTTCGAATTGGTTTGGCGGAAGGAGCTAAGCTGGCATGCGGAGGAAAAAGAGTAGAAGGTTTAGAAACAGGAAATTTTTATGAGCCGACTGTTCTTTACGATGTAGATAACAAAATGCGTGTAGCTCAAGAAGAAATTTTTGGTCCTGTACTTGTTGTCATTCCGTTTAAAACAGAAGAGGAAGCAATTCAAATTGCCAATGATTCTATTTATGGATTAGCAGGGGTTGTCTGGACAAATGATTTACGAAGAGCACAACGCGTTGCTTCTGGAGTTACTGCTGGATTACTTTGGATCAACTGCTGGTATATTCGTGATTTAAGAACGCCATTTGGTGGAGCAAAAGCAAGTGGAATTGGTCGTGAAGGCGGTCGGCACAGCTTTGAATTTTATACCGAAGCCAAAACAATTACGATGAAACTTTAACTCTATAAAAGAGGTGATTAACGGATGCGTACACTTATTAGTGAGCTTGCAGAAGAACTTTTAGAAGCAGAAAAGACGAATCAGCCAATTTCTCCTATTACAGAACGACATGCTGCTTTATCAGTAGCTGATTCTTACCATATTCAATTAGAGATTGTAAAAAGAAAGCTGGAAGAAGGAAAAAAAATTATTGGTAAAAAAGTTGGTCTAACCAGTAAAGCAATGCAAGATATGTTAGGAGTTAGTGAGCCTGATTATGGACACTTATTTGATGATATGAAAGTAACGGATAATGAAATAATCAACATTCATTCAATGGTGGCTCCAAAAATTGAAGCGGAAATTGGATTTATTCTAGAAGAAGATTTAAAAGGGCCAAACGTTACCTATTTAGATGTCTTAATGGCAACGAAATACGTCGTGCCGACCATCGAAGTAATCGATAGCCGTATTGCCGATTGGAAAATCAAATTAGTGGATACGGTTGCAGACAATGGCTCTTCTGCCAAAGTAGTGGTAGGGAATAAATATTCCACAATTGAACAAGCCGATTTACGTACGACTAGTATGCTTCTCTATAAAAACAAAGAGCTCGTCGCAACAGGAGCTGGAGCAGCTGCCCTTGGACATCCGGCACATGCGGTTGCATGGCTGGCAAATAAGCTATCTGATTTCGATATTTGTTTAAAAGCCGGCGAATTAATCTTACCAGGGGCTCTATCTTCAGCAGTACCAGTTGCGAGCGGGGATGTAGTAAAAGCAGAATTCGGTTCTCTTGGTTCAGTATCCGTACGTTTTGAATAATACCGGAAAGAAGGTGAAGAGTAGTGGAAAAAGTAAAAGCCGCAATTATTGGCTCAGGAAATATTGGGACCGATTTGATGTATAAGCTTCAGCGCAGCGAATTTATCGAGTTAACAGCTGTTCTTGGAATTGATCCGGATTCAGATGGTCTAAAAAGAGCGAGAGAAGCAGGATATCAAACATACAGCAATGGAATAAAAGCCCTTGCTGAAAATCCAGATCTGGCAGAAATTGTGTTTGATGCTACATCGGCTAAGGCTCACGTTAGACATTCAAAGATTTTAAAAGACTTAGGAAAAATGGTTATCGACTTAACTCCTGCTGCCAAAGGACCTTTTGTGTGTCCTCCTGTTAACCTTGGAGAAAATCTTGAATCAGAAAATGTAAACATGATTACATGCGGCGGTCAAGCAACGATTCCTATCATTTATGCAATCAACCAAGTTGCAGATGTAACATATGGAGAAATTGTGGCTACTATTTCTAGCCTAAGCGCTGGACCAGGAACACGAGCAAATATTGATGAGTTTACTGTTACCACAAGAAAAGCTATTGAAAAGGTAGGAGGTGCAGACTGCGGAAAAGCTATTATTCTCTTAAATCCGGCTGATCCACCTATCTTAATGCGCGATACAATTTATTGTAAAGTGAAAAATGTGAATAAAGAAGCTATTCAAAAGGCTATCAAGGATATGGTCAAAAAAGTACAAGAATATGTACCAGGCTATAATTTAAAGCAAGAACCATTATTTGATAGTGATCAAGTAACAGTCTTTTTAGAGGTAACTGGAGCTGGAGATTATTTTCCTTCTTATGCCGGTAACTTAGATATTATGACGGCTGCTGCAGCGAAGGTTGCGGAAGATTATGCCCGCTATAAAATCGAAGAGAGCTTATATGGAGGAATAAAGAAAGAGAGGGCTATAACGAATGAAACGTAACAGTGATCAGCCTATTAAGATTACAGAGGTCAGCCTCCGAGATGGAAGTCACGTAGTCAAACATCAGTTTACAGAAGCCCAAGTAAAAAGTGTCACGAAAGCGCTGGACGATGCAGGGATGCACTATATCGAGGTTAGTCATGGAGACGGGTTAGGAGGCTCGACTCTGCAATACGGAAAGTCTCTCGTTGACGAAATGAAATTAATTGAGGCTGCGGTAGAAGAAGCGAAACAAGCCACCGTTGCTGTTCTTTTAATTCCGGGAATTGGAACGGTACATGAGCTGAAGCAAGCAAATAGCCTTGGGGCAGGCTTAGTCCGAGTAGCTACACATGTGACGGAAGCAGATGTTTCTGCACAGCACATTGAATATGCTCGGAAACTAGGGATGGAAACTTTCGGTTTTCTGATGATGGCCCATTCAGCACCCGTAGAAAAGCTTGTGGAGCAAGCAAAGCTAATGGAAAGCTATGGGGCACAAGGAGTTTACATAACTGATTCAGCAGGAGCTCTTTTGCCTCATGAAGTTCGTGAACGTGTTAGAGCACTGCGTAACTCTCTTCAAGTTGAAGTAGGTTTTCACGCTCATAACAACCTTTCGTTAGCTGTTGCAAATACGCTTGCTGCTATTGAAGAAGGCGCCACGAGAATAGACGGAAGTGTTCGTTGTTTAGGAGCCGGAGCAGGTAACACTCAAACTGAAGCATTGATAGCCGTGTTAAACCGTTTAGGAATAGATGTAGGTATTGATTTATATAAAATAATGGATCTGGCTGAAGAAGTAGTAGGACCTATCCTGCCAGGCTCTCAAGAGATTCGAAAAGGCAGCCTCGCAATGGGTTATGCAGGCGTGTATTCTAGTTTCTTACTTCATGCAGAGCGTGCTGCAAAGCGTTTTAATTTGGATTCACGTGATATTTTACTTGAACTTGGTAAAAGAAAAGCAGTCGGCGGTCAAGAAGATATGATTCTAGACGTGGCTGCTGAGTTAGCTCAAAGAAAGGTGGAAATGTGATAATGCCTTTAACGAAAAGCGCAAATTTAGAAATCGTTGACTATCTTTTATCTGCAGAAAGAGAAGGGTATGAAGTAACAAAAGTGACGGAACGCTACCCTGATTTGACAATTGATGACGCTTACAGCTTGCAAAAACAATTGATTGAACGAAAAGTACAAGACGGTGTAAAACGAGTAGGTGTAAAGCTTGGTTTAACAAGTAAGGCTAAGCAGGAAATGATGGGGGTACATGAAGCGATTTATGGATACTTAACAAGCGACATGTTGGGACTTGAATGGGAACCTATAGTATTTAATCAGCTGATTCACCCAAAAGCTGAGCCTGAAATTGCTTTTTTAATGGGGGAAGACCTCTGTGGAACCAACTTAACTGAAGAAGATGTTTTAAAAGCAGTAAAATATGTTGCACCAGCTCTTGAAATTATCGACAGCCGTTACTTGGATTTTAAATTTACTCTTCCTGATGTAGTAGCTGATAACTGTTCGTCTTCACGTTTTATTGTAGGGAGCAATTGGATAAAGCCTGACCAAGTGAATCTAGCTAATATCGGAATGGTGATGTCTAAAAACGGAGAGGTTGCTACGGTAGGCGCGGGTGCTGCCGTGCTAGGACACCCTGCTAAAGCTGTCGCCTGGGCGGTTAATAAACTAGGTGAACATAAAGAGGGATTGAAAAAAGGGGATATTGTATTAACTGGAGCGGTATCTGAAGCAATTTCTTTTAGATCAGGTGATAGTATCCATGCACAGTTCGCTGATTTAGGCAGCGTATCATTCAGCTGCAGCTAACTAGAATTTTTTAATAATTATTTCATCTGAACATAAAGGCCCTTTGTTGTATAGAAAACTTTAAGGGAAGTCGATAGTATGCCGATTGTACAAGTTCACCTTTTGGAAGGAAGAGAAGAAAAAGACATTAAAAACATGTTAGTAGAAGTAACCGAAGCAATTTCTAACAGCCTTCACGTTGAAAAGGAGAGAGTAAGGATCATTGTCAACGAGGTTCCATCTTCGCACTGGGGAATTGCAGGAGTATCAAGGAAAGAAATAGATATGAATAAGAAGAAATAAGTTGATTAGCTATAATAAAAGAGCGGTATATTTATATACCGCTCTTTTTTGTATACATCGCAAACTATCTAAGGAAAAAGAATCGTTCTTTTAATAGTCGCTTTAAGTTAGTTGATTTTTTTCAGCAGCGCGCGCACAGGACTTCCATCAGCTTCAACTAAAGGAAGAGGAGCTGCGATTAGTTCATAGTCTCCTGAAGGGATTTTATCTAGTAAAACACCTTCTAAAATATGAATTTTATGGTATGCAAGTTCATGGTGAGCCGCTAGTTCTTTACTATCGAGTGGATCTACTGAAGGCAGATCAATGCCTAGCAGGCGAATGCCAAGCTTAGCAAGGTAAGGAGCTAAGCTTGGTTCAATGTAAGGAATGGTTTCCGGGAAAACACTTCGGTCTTGCCACGCGTCTGTTCGAATCAATAAGCGTGTAATACCTTTTAAAGTAACATCTGACAATTCATTTATTCCAATGCTTTTATTAGCTGGGATATGGACAACTTTTGTACGTCCAATATATAAATCTAAGTCCAAATCTATAACCTTTTTTCCGTTATCATCGAAATGAAAAGGTGCATCGATATGAGTGCCGGTATGGATACTCATTGTTATTTTTCCAACATTTACAGAACCGGTCTCTTCTTTACTCCAATTCACTTCATAAGAAAAGGGAGTATCACCAGGCCATCCTGCTGTTTTTTCGTCTAGAGGCTGTGAAATATCAATCCATTTGCTCATTCTTACTACCTCTCTATCTTTTTATAGAATATTTATAGCTTCGTTCGCAGGCTCCATAGTTCTGGGAAGAAGTGCTGATCCAGAGCTCTCTTTAAGTAATTCACTCCAGAAGATCCTCCTGTACCTTGTTTGTTTCCAATAATTCTTTCTACTGTACTCATATGACTAAATCGCCACATTTGCTGTTGATTTCCGATATCAACTAATTTTTCTGCTAATTCGTATAAGTCCCAATACTGATCAACGTTACGGTATACAGTAAGCCATGCATCCTCTACGCTGGCATTCGGTTCGTAAGGCTGTGAACAATCTCTTTGTAAAACTTCTTGATCTATTGGCAACCCGCGTTTCATAAGAGCATGAATAGCAGCATCATAGATACTAGGCTCATGAAGAGCCGTTTGCATTTTTTGATATAAATCCGCGTCATGCTGGTAAACAGATAGTGTATGGACATTTTTATTTCCTAAAGCAAATTCTATCAGGCGATTTTGATAAGATTGAAAGCCAGAAGATTGACCTAATTTATCTCTAAATTCCATGTACTCTGCCGGTGTTAAGGTAGAGAGAACACTCCAAGATTGAATTAGCTGCTGCTGAATTCTTGAAACGCGTGATAACATTTTAAATGAAGGTTCCAGGTTATTAGCACGGATGCACTGAATAGCAGCTGTTACCTCATGTAGAATTAGTTTCATCCATAGTTCACTAGCTTGATGGATGACAATAAACAGCATTTCATCATGGTGATTAGAAAGTCTATGCTGACTAGATAATATTTTATCAAGGTGCAGGTAATCTCCATATGACATAGCTTTCTGAAAGTCCGTTTGAAGTTCTTTCTCTAGTTCAACTGCATTTGGTGCCTTGTTATTTGTCGTTTTCATGTTGTATCCCCCTTGTTTTTATGTAAAATAACTTGAACGTTAACGTAATTCCTCTAATTCCTCTTTCAAGCTGCTATTAGCCATATCTTCTGCAAAATGATGGTTAACTTTTCTTTTCTTAGAGATAAAATAAGCAATGGATAAGAATGCTAACCAAGGAATTCCAAACTGAAGCATAATTTTAAAATCTGTAAACCAAGTGGTAATCATTAAACCGAGTAATAAGATGGCTCCTAAAATCGTAAAATAGGGGAAGCCAAGCATTCTTACCGGTAATTTTCTTCCACCAGATTTCTCCCATTTTTTTCGGAAGTAGAGGTGAGAAACAAATATCATAAGCCATGTGAACATAGCTCCGAACATTGAAATACCCATCATAAAGGCATATGAAGAGCTTGGGAGCAGTCCATTAACTGCTGCCGCAAGAAAAATGCCCAGGGTTGATACAGCAAGGGCCCATAGCGGTACACCTTTTTTACTTAGTCTCCCTAAAAAAGCTGGTGCATGTTTACTTTGAGAGAGAGAGAACATCATACGTGTAGAAGCATATAACTGACTGTTCATAGCTGATAGGGCAGCCGTTAAAATAATGAAATTCATAATTCCAGAGGCAGCCGGGATATTCAGAATTTCCATTACTTTCACAAATGGACTTTTATCAACTTGAGCTGACTTCCATGGAACAATCATTAACATGATGCCTATAGTCAAAACGTAAAAAGTAGTTAAACGAAACACAGTTGCTTTTAAAGCCTTCGGAACGGCTATATCAGGCTCTTTTGCTTCTCCAGCTGTAACTGCAATCATTTCGGTTCCTAAGAAACTAAAGAGGGAAATAAAGACAGCTACCCACATTCCCCACCACCCGAAAGGAAGGAATCCACCATCATTTACAAAATTATCTGTACCCATATTAGGGCGTGCATCTGTTCCAAATAGAACATAGGACCCTAAAAGAATAAAGCCCACAATTGCACTGATTTTTATCATAGAAAACCAATACTCAAAAGTAGCAAACGTATTAACACTAGTTGCGTTTACATAGATTAGTATAGCAGCAAACACTAAAATCCAGACAATACCCGGAACGCTTGGAAACCAGTACTTCATATACACGGCTATTGCACTTACTTCTACTCCAACGGCGAGAACGTTGGCTATCCAATATGAATAGCGAACCAAAAACCCTGCCAGGGGATGTACATATTTTTCAGAAATTGTTCCAAACGATCCAGAGGTAGGGTGGGCCACTGTCATTTCTGCCAAACACCCCATTAAGAGTAATACAACAAAAGCTCCTAAGGCATAACTAACCAATACACTAGGTCCAGCTGTTTGAATCGCAAGTCCACTGCCTAAGAATAGTCCAGTTCCAATTGCACAGCCCATCGAAATCATTGTCAATTGACTTGTTTTTAGATTTCGTTTTAATCCCTTTTCTGCGTCATCTTTGTTTGGCAATTGAGTATTGTGGGTTTTCATATTTCATCTCCTTCATAGTTTCAAAATAATGGTTTTGCTGCATATCTACAATAGCTTCCTTAAGATTTAGAGAGCGCTTACTTTTCTCGTTAAAAAAACAAGTAGTTTAGCTTTTACGCCACTACTTCACGTTCATTTTTAAATTTTTCATATTCTTTATCGTTCATAATTTTTTTCAAAGTTTGTACTACTTTCCAGACTTCTGTATAAGAAGTGTAAAGAGCAACAGGAGCCAGACGAATAATATTCGGAGCGCGGAAATCTGGAATGATACCATTCTCTTTTAATGCTTTACAAATGCGCGCTGCTTCCTTATGTTCAAGACTTACGTGCCCTCCGCGCTTTTTATCTTCTCTAGGGCTTCCAAGGGTAAAATTGAAGTCACTCAGCTCTTTTTCTAATAAATACATTAAATAATGATTGATTTTAAGAGATTTAGCTCGAATATTATCTATACCAGCCTCAGTGAAAATTTCTAGCGATCCAATTAAAGGAGCAAGACTTAAAACGTGGGGTGTTCCAATTTGATAAGCACCGGCTGAATCAGCAGGTGTTAATGTGTGCTCCATATCAAACTGCTTTTCTTTTTTTGAACTAAACCAGCCTGCTAAACCAGGTGCTGTTCCAAAATGTTTTTTATTTACATATAAACCGCCTACACAGCCAGGTCCACCGTTTAAGTGCTTATAATTACACCAATATGCAAAGTCCACATCCCATTTACTAAATGAGTGAGGAATTGCACCAATAGAGTGGCAGCCATCAAATCCAATCAAAATTCCACGTTTGTGTGCTTCAGCCGTCAATCGTTCCATATCTAATATTTGGCCGCTGCGATAGAGTACAGTTGGTAAGATAATTAAAGCAATCTCATCGGTCATAGCCTCAATAATGTCATCTTCTTCTAAAAAACGGCCATCGCGGCTTTTTACACGTATAAGGTGAGTATCTGGACTGTATCCGTGGGTTCGCAGCTGACTTTGAAGCGCATAAATATCAGATGGAAAGGTCAATTCATCAGCTAAAATCTTTGTGCGCGTTCCTTTTGGATTGTAGAAAGTAGCTACAAGCTGATGAAGGTTAACTGTTGTCGAACCAGTTACAATGACTTCTTCGCTAGAAGCCCCAACTAACGGCGCACTCATTTCACCTAATTTTTCGGACAAGGAGAACCATGGGTGTTTCCCCTGAGTCCATCCATCAATTCCTTGTTCTTTCCAATCATTTAATACTTCTATAAGTCTGCGTTCAGCTCTTTTAGAAAGGAGCCCCAATGAGTTTCCATCCATATATATGGAATCAGGCTTTAAATAAAATTCGTCACGAAAACTTGAAAGGGAGTCTTCTTGATCCAACTGTTTGGCATACTCTAATGTGGGTTTAAAGGTATTTAATTGCATAATTTTCCTCCTCTGCATTACTTAATATGTATCCTAGAAGAATCGTAACAAAGAATATGACACAGTGTCAATAATATAATTTTGAAAATTAAAAAAATAATTTTTGTAATAAATTCTCTTTATTACTTTTCGTTTTGTGAAAACTTCTATATCCTAGAGAGTAAAACGGATAGGGAGGAAGGAGCCTTAATGAATGAAAATAATATTGAAGATAAACGGCATTTACGTTCAATAAAGACTCGACAAAAATTATTAGAAGCTGCAAGAGAAGTATTTATACAAGAAGGTTTTCACAAAGCAACTATCACTCAAATAATAAAAAAGGCAAGGGTTGGGTATGGTACTGCATACGTTCATTTTGAAGGAAAAGAAGACTTTTTAGTTGTATTAATGGAGAATGTTATGGAGAAATTTTATGAAATTGCCGAGGCTGCATTTTTACCCGCATCTGTAAATGAAGCAGAAGAAATGATTCATAAACAAACGAACGAGTTTTTAAAAATGGCTGAGGATGAACAAAAAATGCTGCAAGTGTTTGAGCAGGCTATTGGTATTTCTCCTCTCGTTTCAGAGAAATGGAAGAACATTCGGGAAAAGTTTATTCAACGAATTTCAGAAGACATTGCCTATGCGCAGCGCAATGGATTAGCACGTAAAGATGTACATAACGAGTTAGTAGCAAGAGGGTGGTTTTTCACTAATGAAATGTACCTTTGGGAAATTGTTCGTAATGAATATGAGCATCCTGTCGAACAAATTGCTAAGAATATCGCATCTATTTATATTAAAGGACTCTATTTATAATTTCGGTGCGTAAATTGCACTTGTTTGAAATAGTATATAATATCCCGTTAATATTCAACTCTATAAAGCTAATCCAAATAGTCGATGAATGAATTTGACTTGATTTTGGACAGAGGGTTCCAAAAAAATATTTCCTCATTACTTAACGATTATCTAATGTGAGATACTTTCTTTTTATTTGAATTCTGTTTTCATAATAGAATTCAAATTCTCTTTAGCTTGGTGCCTCTTTTGCACATAAGTCTTCCTCAATCTATAATAGAAACCTCAGTTCAAGTCATACATTTGAACTGAGGTTTCTTATTATCCTCGAAAGGTTAAATTTATTTTTTATTTACTTGGCGTCCACTTTTTTTCTGGCTCTGGGAACTTGTGTTGCCAGTTTGAAATTCATTGCCTAATTCAACATCATTTCTTTTATCTTGCTTCTCTACTTGCTCTCTTGTCTGATTCTTTTTCTGTATCCCTTGTTTTGACATTACTTATCTCATCTCGCTTTCATCTAGTATTGTTTTTAATATGTGCAACTATAAGAAAAACATATAAATTAAATAAAAAATTTGTTAGTTGTTTCTGAATTGAAGCCCTATTTGTCACTAGGCCAACCCTAGCATATAAACAACCGAGCACATTTTACATTACTACCTACGTCTTACCTAATGCAGTAATTATTCTTTTTTAGTTTTAGGGTGGACGGACAAGCTTTATGGGATTAATTTGATTTTGGAATAAGTGAGAATAGTATCGTAAAAAGGACGCATAATTAGTAAAACAATTACTGTTGTTTAATATGTCAGGAAATGAAGATTTTACTCATTTTTGGAGGAAGTTGTAATGGAGAAAGATCAAACTTTGAAAAATGCGATGAATGAATGGGCACGTGTAACTGAAGAGCCAGAAATGTTAATGACGTATGAAGTAAACCAGGAATTCCAAGTAGATGAAACATTGACATTAAAAAAAGCTGAAAAACAAGGGAAAAAAAGAGCTATTAAGAGAGTAGCGTTAAGAATGCTACAAAAAGGTATGGATAATCAAACAATATCTGAATTAACTGAGCTTACAGAAGAAGAGATTGAACAGATTCGTAAATAACGAATGTAAACCGAGGGTAGGAAGGAATATATCCAAAACAAAATTTTATTTTATCACGATAAAAAAAGGGCTACCCCAAAATAGGAAAGAGGTAGCTTGCTCTACTCAAGCAAAAAATTGAATACATTGGTTGAGTTAAAACAACTACATTATTTTAACATGTATAAAATTTTTAGTAAAACGCTATCATTTCCAGTTTTATTACCTAATTTCCTCTGCTAAAATGGAATCATAGGGATGAAGAGAGAAGGGTAGATGAGGCATATGAGTACGAGTCTATTGCTAACTTTAGGAGTTATATTTTTGGCAACAATAGCTATAGCCATTTTAATTAAGATTCCAGAGGAAGATTAAACTGAATAATAAAATGAAAAGCTATCTCAAATAATAAAGGAGATAGTTTTTTTACTGCTTTATGTCTCATTTGAAAAATTAAAATTGATTTTATATAGAGGAATTAAATGCATAAAAATTAATTAAAAACAAATACTTTCACTGTCATAAATAAAAAGGAGGCTAGATAAAGATGGATGCACAAAGAGCACAAGAAATTGCCGATTCAGTGGACATGGCCAATGTAATATATAACGGGAAAAGCATTTACATTGAGCATGTAGACCAACAAAATGGGGTAGCTACAATTCATAACCTGGATGAACCAAATAATAAGCAAAGTGTTTCTATATCTGAACTAACAGAACAATAATTTACTCTTAGAATAAAAAAGCCATTTTATTTAGGCTTTTTTTTATTTTTCTCTTATTTTTATGGAGAGAGAATAAGAAGAAAAAATAACCACATTAGAAAAGTAGTGTTAGATCAAGGATGTATAAAAATCTAACCGTAATGAACTTCACTTTTAAATGGAGGACTCAATATAATGAAACACGACTCCTTATAACTTCCATCTTTCAAAGAAATCCCTTCCCAACAACAGTAAATCAAGCAAATAAGAAAACGTTGAGGGTTAGAAGTTATTTTTTCGTTTATGTTGACTTCTACGAAATTTTATTGTAGGATAATCTATATCATCAATAAACACATTAAATACTTATCCTACGATGCACGTTATGCCCTATTTGTTTTGAACCGTACTGTTTATTTGGGATTCCTACATTTGTTGACTGATGCCATGCCTGTCTTTGACACAGGATCGCTGGAACGTTAATATGCGGAAACCCACCTGCGAGATCGCGGGTTCACAAAACAGATTGGGAGGACGACATAGGTGGGAATCCCTTAACTATACATACCGTGCTAGACGGGGAGATGGCGGTGCCCTGTAACCTGCAATCCGCCTTAGCAGGGTTTAATTCCTAACAGAGGTATGAGTCAGGTAAGGTCTGACTTGGACAAGTGGTGTTGACAACTAGGTCCTGCACAACAGAAACCTATGAACATGGTCAGATCCGGAAGGAAGCAGCCATAAGTAGATTCTTCTGTGTGTTGCAGCACAACCCGGTCGAGCTAACTGTACAAGTAACGCTTATTTGATCATGTCAATGACGGGTGCACGGTGTTTTTACTTAGCAATTTTTATTTAGTGTTAAGAAAACTATCTTTAATAGGTCTGGTGGCGATAGCAGAGAGGTCACACCCGTTCCCATATCGAACACGGAAGTTAAGTTCTCTAGCGCCAATGGTAGTGGGGACTTTGTCCTTGTGAGAGTAGGACGTTGTCAGGCAAAAAACAGCTCATCATATCAATGATGGGCTGTTTTTTGTATATTAATTTCGTTTAAATTGATTTCTACGAAATTAAATGTTATGTTTTATGTAATTTATTAGTACATGTAGGAGGATTTAGAGTGAAAAAAAATAGCCTAGAAGTTATTCCGTTGATTGATGACTTTAGCCAATGGTTAATAGAATCAGGCAAATCTGATAATACGATTAAAACCTATCGAGCAGTGCTAAACCAATTTCATGAATGGCTTCTAAGTGAAGGTAGAAACTTAGATCAAGTAACAAAAAATAATGTCCAAACTTATATGATTAACCTTGAATCTAATAATAAAAGTGCGTCGACTATAGAAAAAGCTTTTGTCACAATTAGCGTTTTTGCACGCTTTCTTGAAAAACCAGAAATTGTTCAAAATATTGAACGTAAACGAAAAGAGAAAAACAACGAGGCTGTACCACAGTCATTAGAAGCAAGTGAGCTTGACCTTCTTTTATCTGAAGTAAAGCAACAAGGAAACCTTCGTGATATTGCTATTGTATACACTTTATTACATACAGGGGTTCGAGTATCAGAAATTTGTGCTTTGAATCATAAAGACGTAGAGATTAACAAATCTGACGGTTTTTTAATTATCCGTAATGCTAAAGGATATAAAAAGCGATTTGTTCCTCTTTCTACAGAAGCAAGGAATAGTTTAAAGAAATATATTGATTCACTTGATTCTAATCATGAAGCTTTATTTGTCTCTAATTTTGATAGAAGAATGTCTCCACGTACGGTTCAGTACATGTTAAAGAAATATAATGTAAATCCTCATAAATTACGCCATACTTTCTGTCATGAGTTAGTTAAGAAAGGGATAGATATTGCAACAGTTGCCGAATTAGCAGGCCATTCTGATGTGAATGTTACAAAACGATACCTAAAATCTTCTACAAGAGATTTAGAAAATGCGATTACGCAAACCTTTTTATAAAAATAAGCTCTGTAACAAGAATCATGATTCTTGTTACAGAGTTTTTTTATTTAGGTGTATGTTCCTACTTAATAATTGCAAAATTAAGTATTAAAACAAAACTTACATAGATGTTGACTTCTACGAAATTATAAGATAAAATAATTTTTGTTGGTAGCGAAACAGATATTAATTATTAAATTACTAGTCCATGTTTCATATGAAGGGGTAACATACGGATAAATGTGACTGACTATAAATAATTTCCATACTTATTGGTGGCATAGTCAAGGTCTGCAATACCTTTATCACCGGTTCAAATCCGATTGCCGGCTCCACATTCTAATAGAGAGCTTAGAAAGGACCTTTAGCTCAGTTGGTTAGAGCAGACGGCTCATAACCGTCCGGTCGTAGGTTCGAGTCCTACAAGGTCCACCATTGAACCTGAAATATGGAGGAATACCCAAGTCTGGCTGAAGGGATCGGTCTTGAAAACCGACAGGGGTGTCAAAGCCCGCGGGGGTTCGAATCCCTCTTCCTCTTCCATTATATCTTTGTTATTATCGCGGGGTGGAGCAGTTCGGTAGCTCGTCGGGCTCATAACCCGAAGGTCGCAGGTTCAAATCCTGTCCCCGCAACCATTTTTCACATGCGGATGTGGCGGAATTGGCAGACGCGCTAGACTTAGGATCTAGTGTCTTATGACGTGGGGGTTCAAGTCCCTTCATCCGCACCATTTTAGGAAGCGCCCGTAGCTCAATTGGATAGAGCGTTTGACTACGGATCAAAAGGTTAGGGGTTCGACTCCTCTCGGGCGCGCCATAAACGGGAAGTAGCTCATTTTGGTAGAGCCTAAGTCTGATAAGCGTGAGGTCGGTGGTTCAAGTCCACTTAGGCCTACTATTATTCCACAGTATTTCAATGGAAGATCCATACAGATAAGTACCCAAGTGGCTCAAGGGGCTCCCCTGCTAAGGGAGTAGATCGTTAACGCGGTGCGAGGGTTCGAATCCCTTCTTCTCTGCCATTTTATAATTTTATCTGGTCCGTTGGCCAAGTGGTCAAGAAATTATCCTTTTAAAAAGGTAACACGGGTTCGAATCCCGGACGGGTCATTACAAAAAAGGCAGTTTGCTGATAAAGCAAGCTGTCTTTTTATTGGATAAGAGATATTGCTTTAATCCATTATGTAAAACTAATTTAAATGTTATTAGAATGAAGATAAAAAGCATTTGATAATAGTGCCGATAACTCGGAGTATGTCAACAGAGATATTTAATAAATTTCAACACTGTAGAAACGCTCCAGCTATAACCCAAAAAGAACAACCAAACAAAAAAAGCACTCACCACAAGTGAGTGCTTTTCCATTAAATAAATAATCCAACCATAATACCTGTTAAAATCGACCCCATTGTAGCGACTAACAGCATCTTTAAGCCGAACTTGGCAACCCTTGAAGCTTGTTCGCCGTTGATTGCTTGGATCGTACCAAGAACGATACCAATTGAGCTGAAGTTTGCAAATGAGATTAAGTAAGCTGATACGATCCCGACCGTTTTTTCAGAAAGGTGAGGCATCATTTTTTGGAAGTCAAGCATGGCAACGAATTCGTTTGCTACTACTTTTGTTCCCATTACGCCGCCGGCTCTCATTAGTTCATCTGCCGGAATACCCATAATAAAGGCAATTGGATAGAAGATATAGCCTAAAATGTCTTGAACAGTTAATCCGATTACGCCGTTTAATACGTAGTTCACTAATGCTAAAAGACCAACGTACGTTACAAGCATCGCTGCTACGATTAACGCAACGCGTCCGCCGTCTAGTGCTCCGTCACCGATTGCTTCAAACAGCGTGCCTTGCTTAGCAGGCGCTTTAATATCGACTTCGTTTTCATCTTCTACTTTTACAGGTGCAACGATAGAAGAAACGATTAAGCCAGAGAATACGTTTAGCGGAAGGGCAATTAATACGTATTCCGCCGGAATCATCTGCATGTATGCGCCTAGAATTGAACAAGAAACGGATACTAAAGACGTTGTTGTAACGATAAATAAACGGTTTGGTGTTAAACCTCCGATGTGGTTTTTCACCGCAATTAGCGCCGTTGTATCACCAAAAATCATTGCGTTCACGGCTGTGAAGCTTTCAATTTGGGGAAGCCCGGTAATTTTTGAAACAAGTCCTCCGATATATTTGATCCCAAAGGGTAAAATACGAGAGTAGTTTAAAATACTTAATAATGCTGAAACGAATACAATCATAACTAACGTTTGGATAAAGAAAATGCCTTTTCCTGCAAGATCTCCAAACACGAACGAAATTCCGTCGTTACCAAATGATAAGATCTTTGTAAATACACTCGTAATAAAGTCAAGCACCTTGCGACCAATCGATGTATTCATCATAAAAGCAGAGATAGCGAGCTGAATAACCAGCATAACTGCGATGCCTTTGTAGTTGATAAGTTTCTTGTCGTTTGACATGAGGAACGCAACTGCTAAGACAATTACAATTCCGATAATTCCCATTAAAATTGACATTTACTTTTCTCCTTACATGTACTCTATATTTATAAAAGAGGGACGTGCATAGAAATGACTATGTAAATCGGCCTCTATTTTATATAAAAATCAGGACTTTCACGCTAGTTTTAGTAAAAATGGGCAAAATTTTTTAGGCCATTGTAAAAAATGACGTAATGGTAAAATAATATTTACTATGTGCTAATATGTAAAAAAACATGCAGAACTGACATAATAACTTATATTTCGACAACCTCTACTATCTTAAATCATTTCGAACAAAAGAAAAAGAGGAAATGAAGATATTTTTAATATAATTGTGAAATATTTTTTAAACTTTCATGATATTGCCAAGATTTTAGTGGAATACACAAAAAAATAAGAGCGCCATCTTTAAAATGTGGTAAAATATGACGTAATTAGTAAGGGAAAACGGGGAAGGGAGAGGCACGAATGAATCAACGTAAAATAATTCATTTAGCAACCGGCATGCCTGAACAAATGGCATACAGTCCTGACAAAGAAATGCGCACAGGCATATGCAAGAAGCAAGTAGACGAAACGTTTTTAGCAAAAGAAGGGTTTCAAGGCGACGGCGTAGCGAATTTAAAGTATCACGGCGGTCCGGATCGTGCGGTGTGCGTGTATCCGTATGAGCACTACAAAAAATGGAACGAAGAGTTTGATACGGAGCTGCCAATGTCTGCGTTTGGAGAAAATCTTGTTGTTGCAGGCATGCTTGAAAAAGAAGTATGCATTGGAGACATTTATCAAGTAGGAGACGCCGTTATTCAAGTGACTCAAGGGCGAAATCCATGCGACACAATTACAAAGCGAACGGGCGTTAAAGGGATTTTAAAACGAATGATTGAGACAAGCTATACCGGATACCTTTGCCGCGTGCTGAAAGAAGGTACGATTACGCAAGGTGCAGAAGTGAAATTGATTGAAGCTCATCCAAACCAAGTATCCGTTTGGTTTACGCTTGATTTATATTTCCATCGTTCAAAAGATGTAGAAGGGATGAAGCGGGCTTTAGAAGTGGCTGAGCTAGCTGAAGACTGGAAGCATAAATTTCAAACGTGTATTGAAAAGGCGCTTTCCGTCGCGCAGCGATAAAAAGTAAATGCCCTCTAATCGTTAGAACGTATCTAACGATTAGAGGGCATTTTTTTCTTAGAAGCGTCCGTATCCTAAGAAATGATCTTGGTAGTAAGAAACATCTAGGTCAGCTACAGCTACACCGTGTGAACCAGCATGAATCATTTGGCCGTTTCCGATGTAGATTCCCATGTGAGATGGGCCGCTTGTGTATGTGTTTTGGAAGAATACTAGATCTCCTGGTTGTGGAGACGAAACTTTTGTCGCCATGTTCCAGTAGTTTGCTACGCTTGTACGTGAAATGCTGTGACCGCTATGGTTGAACACGTATGCGATAAAGCCTGAGCAGTCAAATCCGCTTGGTGTGTTTCCTGCCCATTGGTAAGGTGATCCTACTAAACTACGTGCAACATTTACTGTGCTTCCAGAAGCCGTGCTTGTTGTTGGAGCAGGTGCTGGTGTGCTAGTTTCTTTTGCTGCAGATGCAGATGCTGTAGAAGTAGAAGGAGTTGATGTGCTTACACCTTTTACTTGGCTTGCGCTTGGTTTACCCGATGCAATTGTTACGTAGCTTGAGCTTTTTGAAACCCATTTGTTTGGTGCAATTTCAACTAAGCCGTTTGCTTCTTTTAAAATAGCAAACTCTTGACCTTGTGTTGCAGTTCCAACGACTGGAGATGAAAAGCTAGCTCCTTGACGAATATTTAACGCACTCACGTTTACGATGACTTTTTGATTAGTAGTAGTAGTAGTTGCTTGTTGTTGAGGTACGCTTGGCGTTACCTTTTCTTGTACGGGTGCTGGTGCAGCGCCTCCGTCATTAGCACTTGCTGAAGTTGTGCTAAATGTTAGGGCAGCGGGAACAAGTAATGCTGCTAACCCCATATTCATAACTGTACGATTTGCTTTCTTTAGCATGTTCTTTCTCCCTTTCCATAACTTGTTTTATTCACAACTGTGAGTCTATCAATCCTGACAGGAAAAGTAAACATCTAATTCCAAATTACGACATTTTGTAACATAGTTTTAATATTAAAGAGCGATATAAGTAGAATTGTCACCTTCTCTGTAATAATTCTGAAAATTTATCCAGGTAGAAATGTTTAGGAGGTTCATAGATTTATTAGAAAATATGTAAAGGTTATGGAACTTTTCTATTTTTATGTTAAAAAAGAGAGGGAATTAAAAAGACAGCGGCTGTTTAGCTGCTGTTTCTAGGAGATATAGTTCGATGGTAATATAATTTACTAGCTCATTTAGTAAATAACAGGTTACAAATTTCAGCTAATGTATATAGAGAATACCAAAACTAAATAAAAAAACCGTATTCGCAACTCGAATACGGTTTTTCGTTTATTCAGCGACTTCAGTTTCATTTGCCTTTAGCTTTTCATAAAATACCCCAAGCGAAGTCGTTACATACGGAACAAGCCATAATAACCCAATGCCAAGCGTGATGATACTTAAAATTCCCCAGCCGATAAAGCTTAAAACAAGTAAAAAGTAGGTCCACTTGTAGCCGTTCATTAACCGTCTGCTCTCAGTAATAGACTGATTGACTGAATAATCTGGGTTATCGCGGAATACGTAGTAAGCCTGTGAATAGGCAAGGCTTTTGATGATGCCAGGAATGATTAATAAAATGCTCCATAGCACGGTATAAATAATCGTTAGCAAGTAAAGTCCGAGGGTTCTAAAATATAATCCCGCAGATGAAAACGAATCAAACACGTTTCCTACACGTACACTTTCTCCTCGCACCAGACGCAATAGTACCCAGTAGTAAGAGAAAAAGAGCGGTACGAGCAGCAGGGATACAATATTAGCTAATGTAGACTGAGAGTATTCGGTTTCAGACCCGCTTGGAAATCCGTTGATTAAAAAGTCAATAAGTCCTGGAATACCGGCAGCAATTAGATACGTAACGAACGTAAGCAGTACGGCAAATCCCCAGCGGTTTTTCAACGCTGCGAGTGCACCTTGCTTCACTTCTTTTATTCTCATAACTTGATGTCCCCCTCTAGGTGAGTTTATACAGAGAATTTAACCTGTACATTAGTCAATATATTAGCGATTTTTGAATATATGAATGCTTGCACTAATAAGTTGTGTAAAGATTTTTTAGACGCTTGAAATTTGTGGAAAGTCCTTTAAAATGGAAGTATAAGGATATTTTCGGTGGGAAGGAGGAATGAAAATGACGCTTGTGTATTTGCTGATTCTGGCAGTCGTCTATGTCTTTCTAGATTTTTGCCTGCGAAAAAAGCTGCATACAAAGATGACAAAAAGTTATTGGAGAAGCTTTAAAGGAAGGCTTCCGCTGTTTATTACAATTGAAATGGTGATGCTTGCTTCGTTTTTAGTGCTGATCTTTGTTATACCTCCAGCCTACACCTCCGTTTCTATGTTTCTTTTCTTGTTTCTCCTGTACGTGCTTCGAGGTTTCGAAGAATGGAAGTTTGAAAGAAAGCAAAAAGAGCACTACCACTCGTGGTTTGGTGCAACTTTTTTCTTATTTGGGACGTTTATATTACTGATGACAGATATGTAAAACAAGATTGAGACATAACGAAATGAACCGCTGTTGATTTCCGTGCAAGACTTCGCTTTCCGCGGGCGGCCGGTGAGCCTCCTCGTCGCGTGTGCTCCTGCGGGGTCTCATCTGTTCCGCTTTTCCCGCAGGAGTCTTCGTCTTGCTCTCCAATCAATCACTAGAAGCACCTATATATATGAAACAAGCCTACGTTCACCATACCCATGAAAAAATCCGAACGAATTGGATTCTCCATCAAGAATCAAGTTCGTTCGGATCTCCCTTCAATCAAACTACTTTTATACAAGCTTCTTTTTTTACGTAAAGTATTGAACGACTGTGCCTTTGTTCTTCTCTACGTTAACACGAGCATACGCGCCGTTAATAAGCGTGAGCTGAGGAGGGAGGTGGCCGCAGTCGATGTCATAGATAACTGGAATATGTAAGTCAGAGGCAAGGTCGCGATACACATCTTCAGCGGTGTAGGAATCAACGGGTTTATTAGCGCTGCTTCTGCCAAATAAAATACCCGAGCAGTTATCAAACCAGCCCGCTAGCTTAAGCTGAAGAAGTGAACGGCGAAGGTCAGCCGTCGTCAGTTCACAGTTGTCAAAGTACCAAATGACGGGCTCAGCAGGAATATGTTTTTCTCGAAAAGCTTTTACGTCTCCAAAAGGAGTTCCTACTAAGTGCCTGATTACGTCAATACATCCTCCAAGCAGACGCCCTTCGATGTGCACGTCGCTTAACTCTGTATGCTTCCAAGCGGTTTGTTCCGTTAAATGAAACACACATGGTGACGGGTTGTCATGCTGCCATTCTTTTTGATAGCGATCAGAAGAAACTTGAACCACGCTTTCTCCTTTTTTAGTCGTCAGCACCTGCTGCCACATCGCAGTTGTTGGGTCCCAGTATTCTCCTCGCAAGTCCACAAAGTTGGTTCCATGAGCCGTTGCAATCCCAGTATTAAGTGTAATAGTCAGCAAAAGAACGCTGGTGTCAGAATAGCCAAGCACCCATTTTGCTGTCCATTTCGTAAAGTCGAGATGTTCAAGAATTTCAATCAGCAGCTCGCCTCCCCAAGGAGGCATAATGATATCAATGTTTTCATCAGCAATCATGGCTTGAAGTTCATTTGCACGTTTTTTAGGAGAAGCGGATTTTGCTTTATGCTGCGTCCACACGGTTTCTCCCGGTATAACAGAAAAGCCTTTTTCCTTCATGCGTTCACACGATAAAGAAAACATGGAATGAAGAGCTTGAGGTACACCAGAAGAAGGTGCGGTTATGCCGATGTTTGGGTTGGATGTAAGAAAAGGATAGGTAATCATAGCGGCCTCCTTCAAAGGTTTTAGCTTATTTTACCAGCGAGAGAAATACTGAACAAGCTTATTTTTCATTTAATTTAGGAAGATTGATAGGTTTTGTAAAAAGAATCCGTATTAATAGATGTAAAAGCAAGCGGAAAGGAGCAATGTCATGGAAGATGACTGGATTGTTGCGTGTATAACGCGAAAAAAAGAAAAAGGATTAGAGCTGTTAATCGATCAGTACGGAGGGTTAATTACGGCCATTGTACGCAAGCATCTAGGCATGCTGAAAAGTTATGAAGAAGAGTGTGTAAACGACGTGTTATTAGCGGTGTGGCATCATATTGATCGCTTTGATTCGGAGAAAAACACGTTTAAAAATTGGGTTGCGGCTATTGCTAAGTACAAAGCCATTGACTATCAGCGCAAATACATAAAAACGCAGCACGAATCGCTTAGCGAAGCGGGAGTGGGTGAAACATCAGAAGTTCATAACATTCAAACAGACGACGTGGAAGAACTTTTAGGCCACTTAAGTGAAGGAGACCGCGAGCTGTTTAAAGCGTATTACTTACAGGAAGTCGAGCTGAAGCAAATTGCTGAAAAACAGCAGACCACCATCAGCAATTTATATAACCGGCTGTCGCGCGGACGAAAAAAATTAAAAGCGATTTTTAAATGAGAAATAAGGAGGGACAAAGATGAAAAATCAATATGACTTATTAAACGGATC
Source organism: Bacillus sp. ILBB4 (assembly GCF_035064545.1). Lineage (NCBI taxonomy): Bacteria > Bacillati > Bacillota > Bacilli > Caryophanales > Bacillaceae > Bacillus > Bacillus sp. ILBB4. The sequence continues at coordinate 54,689 of NZ_JAIQVD010000003.1, forward strand.
TTCTGTAGATTTTGATGAATATGAAGAAATTGAGCTAACGGCAAGCGAGAAAAAGCGAATGAAAAAACGCTTAAAACGTGAAATAAAGCCGGCGCGAAAAAAAGCGCGTCCGCTGATTGCCGCTGCGGTGCTGCTGCTTGCTGTGACGCCTGTAATGATGCAAAACGAAACGGTATGGGCATCGGCTGTGCGAATCAGTCAGCAAATTGGCCAGCAAATCGAGCTGCTTATGAACAAGCCTGAAGGCAGCTTGAGCAGCTATAAAAAAACGGTAAATGAAACGGCAACGGACCAAGGCATTCAAGTAAAAGTAAATGAGCTGATGCTTGATGACGGACAGTTGCTGCTTGGGTTAACGATTAGCGCAGATGAATTTAGAAAAACGGGACTAGGTCTTAACAAAAACACGCCAACTCGACCAGGAGAGCTGCGCGTGAAAATTGGCAATATGTCGTTTTTTGATTCGGCTTCGAGTATTAGAGAGGAACCAATCAAAAACAAAGACGGAAGCTGGAGCTATCTGTACGCTTTAAAACTAACGCAAGCGGACACGGACGGAGACGGGAAAATCGATGTGGAAGGCTACAATGTGCTAGATCATATTGATCCAAATAAAAATTATCAAATCAGCGCTCAGTTCACGAGCCTTGATTTTGAAAAGAATCCTAGCCAGACGAAAAGCGGGAACTACCGGGATTCCTACGGGGAAATTAAAGGAAATTGGACGGTTCATACAAGCGTAAATGGCTCAAAAATCATCGCTGATACAAAAGTGTATCCGTTGAATAAAGAAATTCCGATTAACGAAAAAGGAATAAAAGGCGTATTGTCCATCAAAGAAGTTCGCGTATCGCCTGTTTCGATTAAGCTACACTATACGTTTACATCGTCAACAGGAAGCATTCGAAACGGAACGAACGTGGGCGTAAAAATAAAAGATCAAAATGGAAGAGATCTTTCTGAAAGCGGCAGTGGAGGAGGAACAGACAGAGTGCTAGAAATGGACGAAGAGTACCGAAACGACAAAGGAGTGGTTATGCTTCGATTTGTTCCGTATGTAAGTGATTACGAAAACGACAGTTCAAAAGATTTAACTTCGGACGCCTTTAATTTGAAGGTAAATAACAAATAACAAACTAAAAACCAGATGCCTGCTTAGCGAGCATCTGGTTTTTTATTAGATATCCATTTTATTTAACAAGCGAAGAAACGTCTGTAATTCTTCATCCGTAAAATGTCCAAGCTTTTCACCATATTCTTTGGTGAGCACTTTTTCCATTTCTTCTGCAAACTCTTTTCCTTTATCCGTAATCGATAAGTAGACAACGCGACGGTCTTTTTGACTGCGTACGCGCGTAACAAATTCTCTTTCCATTAATCGGTCGCTGATGCACGTCATGCTACTGTTTGAGATGTGCATATGCTCGGCAATCTCAGAAACGATATGATTCCCTTCTTTATACAGCATGTGAAGCGCTAAAAATTCATTTAAAGGAATATATGATTTTAAAGTAGGGATAACCGATAGCTGCATTTTTTTCGTTTGGTTTCGCATCGTTGAAACCACATTTTGGATAAGTTCATCTCGTGTATTCATTGAGGTTGTGTGCTCCTTTTTCCGTTCAAACAATTTCTTTTCTTTTCTATTGTACCATATTGTTTATAAAGATAATGGGCAGGTTTTTTAAAGAGAAAAAGAGAAGTAGTATCTATCTGTTGCGATAGAAAGGGGCTTGAGTGATGGACAAGATAATTGAATTTAAAACGACGCTGCTTCCTTTTGATGGAGCAAAAAAGCTTGTGAATGCAAATAATTCGGAAAGTGACTTATTATACAAGGAATATTATGATCTCGGAGACGGCAAGCAGATCTGTACGCTTGTGTTTGAACGCTATTTTTTCCGCACCGGCGGCAGGGGATCACTAACGATTATTTTAGAAAATGTGTCCGGTCCAAACAAAGTAAAGTGTATTCCTTCAGGAAGCGCAGAAGGGATATTAAATATTGATTGGGGAGCAAGCAAGGATTTTGTGAGATGGGTAGAAAACGCCCTCTCATCGTACACGTTAGAAGAACCGCAAAGATAAAGGCAAAGCTGGAGAAGGCAATGAGCTTCTTCAGCTTTTTTTGTGAAGCGAAGGGCGAGTAGAGAAATGAAAAGATGCAAAAGCTACTGTAGAAATAAGAACTTTATGTGGACAATAAGCATTTTTTCTCTTTTTACCGGATAAATGAGTATAATATGAAATTGCAGGAAGACTTCACATTTACATAACAAAGGAGAACATAATGAAAAAACTCAGCATTGTATTATTTGTTTTAATGATAGCTATAGTAGGCTGTTCAAAAGGAAATGATTCAAGTTCAAAAGAAGTAAAAGGAACGATTGAAGTACCGGAATCAATTCAAGCAAATGAACAAGTCAAGCTTAAAGTCCTTGTGACGCAAGGAGATAAAAAAGTGGAAAACGCCGATGACGTGCAGTTCCAAGTTGAAAAGGAAGGCTATATCAATCAAGAAATGACAAAAGCACCGCACGAAGGAAAAGGTGTATACAGCACGGACTATACGTTTAAAGAAGACGGCGAATATATGATTACCGCTCACGTTACGGTAAACGGTGACATGAAAATGTTTACGAAAAAAGTAGAGGTAGGCAAGTCTAAAGAGTAGTACCTATAATTGAAGAAGCGGCTTATATAGCCATTTAAAAAGAGAATGCCTCGTGCATTCTCTTTTTTTAATAAGGTTGTTTTAATCTAAGTAATTCGATAGCTCAATCAAATTGTGATCAGGATCTCGAATATAGACAGAAACAATAGGCCCTACAGCACCTGTACGTTTGACCGGTCCTTCTTCGATTTCTACACTATGTTTTTGTAAATGATTGATTACGCTTTCGATTTTTTCTTCTGTAATAAAACATAAATCAGCGGAACCCGGAAGAGGTTGCTTTGCTTTTGGCTCAAATTCATGGCCCGCTTGATGTAGGTTTATTTTTTGATCACCAAAACGAAGCGCTACTCTTCCTTCTCCGAACGTTTCTTTTTGCATGCCTAAAATAACCGTATAAAAGTGAATTGTTTTTTCAACGTCTTTTACCGTTAGTACAAAATGGTCTAATTTTTTAATCATTTCGTTTCCTCCTCACATTGTGAACTTTCTTCCTCTGACGGTAGGGTAAGTACTGGGTGAGATCTGAGAGGTTTTTCTATAAATAAGTATATCATTTGTAAGGAGGAGGATAGCCAAAGACAGTTGTATGTTCATTTCCAGTTCAAATGAGCGTTTTATAAATAGCCTGTTTTTTAAAATGTTGTGGTTTTACACAATGCATTAAAGGTTTATGGGATTTTATGTTAATATTGGATGAAGAGTGGCACTTGTTTTAGTAACTTGATCTGGAAAGTTTGTTGATTAGATGTGTTAAAAATTTAAATACATATAAGAATGGAGATGCTCATATGTCTATGGGGATACTTTCTTTAATTACTTTTGTTATCTGGTTTGTAGCAATTCAAGAGTTTTTAAAACCTGAAAAGAATCAGAGTAACCGAAAAATAATGATGTTAACATCCGCAGGCTCCTTGCTGAAGTTAGTTCTGACCATTTCACTTTTTCAAACGCTATAAAAATACTTCTAAAAGCGGTTTTTCCTAGGCTATAAGAAGCGGAATAGGGCTCACCTTTCTTTTTTGCTCCGCTTATTCTGCAGAAAAAAAGAAAAAGAAGCTTATGAACTGATGATTCGTAAGCTTCTTTTTTGTTTTATACGACTATCTTATTTATAAACGCTGGACGGAATTTTAAACGTATGAATGCCGTTAGAATACGGGCCGTACTCATATTCACCAAATATAATGGCAATGCCGCTACTTGTGTAGTAAAACTGATCTTCTTTTAAGTTTACAGACTTAAATTCATTAACCCAGAACTGCGCACCCTTTTTATTACGAGCAATCATTTCATTACGAATATAGTTATTAACTTTATTTAACTTAGTGTTGTTGTTAATAATATCTTTTAAGCTAATTTGTCGAGCTTTCAACAAATCGTAATTGTACGTATCAATCCAAGTGTTGCCGTGAGCGCCGCCAGCGTACGCATCATTCGTAATAGCAACACTTAAAATATTATCTTGGTTGTAAGGTACAGAGTATGTCATATTACGAGAATAAGGACCTGGTGCCCAGCCGTTTTTGCGGTCTTCCTTTTCTTGTTCTTTTAGCTCGTTGTGTTCTTTTTGTGCCTCCTTAGCAATGTTTAAAAACTTTCGATTGTAGCTAGCCTCAAAGGGTTTATTGATAAGGCCGGATACCTGCGGATAGCTAATGTTGCTTGCTAAAGATTTCTTCGTAACCGTTACTCCTAGTGCTTGAATTTTGTCACTAGGTGCTTTTTCATACTTAATACTTGATGACTTTTGAGCATAGGTACCCTTTGATACCCCATACAGACCACCAAATTTACTTGACTCAGAATACACGCGAAATACTTGCCCTTTTATCACTTTTCTAGCCGCTACTAACTTGTTGTTTTTAATGTTGTAAAGATTAGTATTCTTTAAAACGGTAACGCGTCCTATTTGCCCTTTAACCAGTTCCTGATTCCCCCACACGACTTTTGCTTCTGCAACTGTTTGCGGAGCAAGCGGTGAGAATAGCAAAGCCAAACCTAAAACAACTGCGCTAACTCTTTTGAACCTTTTCATAAAAGCCTCCTAAAGTGATTTTTTGAGGTTTTAAAGCTAATCAATACTTTATTTTCAAAAAAACCCATTTATTAGTATAGCACAGGATTTACAGGTTTTTACTGTTTTTTTGATTCTTTTTTACTGATTTATTTTCAGTATGATTTTTCATAAATATTTACGAACACAGGCTGTAAGTAAGAAAAAAACACAGTATTTTACCCTAGACTAAAAAAGTTTCCTGTGGTAAACTTTCGGTATCATGACAAGTGAAAACTGAAAATTTTAAATAAATCATGCTGACATGTTCATTTTTCTGCACCAGCAGAATACCCTATTAAAAATCAACGAGCATATTTTTTTTACCTTAAAAGTTGGTCTAACGAAAAAAATATAACCTTAGATAAAAAATGAGAAGGGACGAAAAATAGATGGCTAGTGTAAAAAATTATCCATTGTCTACATTTACGACAGGTGAAACGGTGCAGCTAGAGCGAATCGAAATCGAAGGTGCCTTAAAGCGACGCTTGTTAGATTTAGGATTTATTCCAGGAGCAATTATCAAAGTGCTTCAAAAAAGCCCGTTAGGAGATCCTGTTGCCTATCAAGTAAGTCATACAACGATTGGTCTCAGAAAAGAAGAGAGCTCAAAAATTTATGTGAAAAAAGTAGGTGACGACGGTGAGTAAGTATTGTATTGCATTAGCAGGAAATCCGAACACAGGAAAAAGTACGTTATTTAATAGCTTAACCGGTCTTAAGCAGCACACGGGAAACTGGACGGGAAAAACCGTAGCCAAAGCAGAAGGGACGTTTGAACATCACCAGCAGCTCTACACAATCGTCGATTTACCTGGAACGTATTCACTGTATTCAAACTCGGCGGACGAAGAAGTAGCGCGTGACTATATTTTATTTGAAAGACCTGACGTTACGGTAGTGGTGGTTGATGCAACGGCGATGGAGCGAAATCTTAATTTAGCGCTGCAAGTGATGGAAATGACTGAAAACGTCGTGATTTGCGTGAACTTAATGGATGAAGCAAAGAAAAAAGGAATTGTGATTAACGAAAAAAAGCTGGCTGAATCGTTAGGCGTACCGGTTGTGCCTATATCAGCACGTAATAAAAAAGGGATTACGAATTTGCTAGATGCAATTGAACAAGTCGTACGCGGGCAGGTAAAACTTAACCCTTACCAGGTGCAGTACACAAAAGAAATAGAAGCGTCATTAAAGGAGCTAGAACCTCAAGTCGCTTCTATTGTTGGAAATCAATTTCCTCTGCGCTGGATTGCTTTACGGGTTCTTGATGGAGACACGTCATTTTTAGAAACCATTCAGCAGCGTCAGCAGCAAGGTATCAGTCACACAGAAAGGAGGAACAGCGCATATGGGAAATCCGTTAACTCCTGAAAACTCATTAGCGATGGAACAATTAACTCGCTATGCGCAGCAGGCAAAAGAAAAAGATCATCGTTCCAATATGGTCGCAAGTATTTATCAGTCGTCAAAGCAAATATGTAAAAAATCAGTTGTGTACGAAGACCGCTCAAAGCTTCAGCGTACAGAAAAGTTAGATAAAGTCTTTACCTCGCCAATTTGGGGCTTTCCGATTATGCTTGGTATTTTATCGGTCATCTTTTATATCACAATAGCCGGCGCAAATGTTCCTTCTGGATTAATCGCACAAGGATTTGGCTGGGCCGAAGGGTATTTAACAGCTTTCTTTCAAGCTATGCATGCGCCAGAATGGCTGCACGGAATTCTTGTATTAGGGCTGTTTCGCGGTACCGGATGGGTGATTAGCGTGATGCTGCCTCCGATGGCCATCTTTTTCCCGGTTTTTGCTCTTTTAGAAAACTACGGATATTTGCCTCGCGTAGCGTTTAATATGGATCGTTTGTTCAAACGAGCAGGCGCACACGGCAAGCAGTCGCTGACGATGGCGATGGGGTTTGGATGTAACGCCGCAGCCATTATGTCAACGCGTATTATTGAATCGCCTCGTGAACGTATGATGGCGATCTTAACAAATAATTTTGTTCCATGTAACGGCAGGTGGCCTACGCTGATTTTGTTAGCTTCTTTATTTATGGCAACAGGCTTTACAGGGAGTGCTAAAACTTTCGTAACGGCGCTTGTTGTGGTTGGAACGGTGTTATTTGGAATCGTGGTGACGCTGTTTGTATCGTGGGCACTGTCTAAAACAGCGCTGCGCGGAGTTCCGACACACTATACGCTAGAGCTTCCGCCTTACCGCAAGCCAAAATTTGTAGATACAATTGTACGCGCGACGCTGGATAAATCGCTGTTCGTGTTAAAACGCGCGATTATTGTTGCAGCACCCGCAGCGGTGTTAACGTGGGTATTGGCCAACATTTATATCGGTGACACAAGTATTTTAATGCACTTTGTTCAGTTTCTTGACCCATTTGCTAAGTCGCTAGGACTAGACGGGTATATACTAGCTGCTTTTATCATTGGCTTGCCGGCTAATGAAATTGTTGTACCGGTTCTACTGATGGCGTATTTATCAACGGGCTCATTAATTGAAATTGAAGATGCGACTCGACTGAAACAAATTTTCCTTGATCACCACTGGACGTGGCTAACGGCTCTTAACATGATGTTGTTTTCACTCCTGCATTTTCCGTGCGGAACGACGCTTGTGAATATTTATAAAGAAACCAAAAATGCAAAGTGGACGTTTCTTGCTTTTGCAATACCAACAGTGATTGCGATTGGCGTTACGTTTACGGTTGCTCAAGTGGTAAAAGCGTTTAACCTTATTTAAATATGAAATAAAAGTGCAGGGCTTTGAGAAGAGCCCTGCTTTTTTTATGAGTTGTTAATTAACTAGATTTTTAGTTTTATAATGTAAGATTAATTGATATTTTTTAGGGGAAATGGTAATTTGTATGATATGTGCTTCGTTCATGATGCACATACATGTAACTTCTGGGGAAGAACAACTATGGTGAAAAACAAGGTCATAGAAACCATCTGCTGGCTGGCAATCCTTGCTCTCCTTATTCTCAGTTCAGTATTGTAAATGTCGTTTATAAAGGTACAAAACAAACGCTTCTATTTACAAGAGATGAGCTGAAGTCTGGAGAAGTAAGCAAAAGCTGGGAATCATTTCGAAAAGAACAGCAGCTGTCACAGCACAAAGCAAAAATAGAAGATTTTTGTTTGACGCTAGATAGGGATCAAAACATATCTTCTATGCGGTTTACAGTGATAGATCCTTCTGATGATAACTCATATACAATGCTAGATTACAGCTCTTGTTTTTTATGTGAAGACAAAGGAGAGGATCGGTTGACGGTTACAAGTGACAAAGTTGATCGAAAGCCTGCTCAATACGACCGATTAATGACCGCAGATGAGTTCTTTTTGAAGGTAGAAACCCTTAACAACCAGCATTTCTTTACAACTAGTCGCTATGCGTACACGCACCTTCATTCTTCCGGTGAGTACGAGAATACGAGTTATGACGGCCCTTACTTTATTTTAGAGGGAACGGAGTTAAAACAACTACAAACCTCTCATTCTTTGGACAAAGATTATCGTAATTACGGCAGCATACAAGTGATTGGCAGCAACAGTTCAGGAAGCTATCAGACAAGCGAGGGTACAACCGAAAGCATCATCATTAGGTAAAAAACGCTGCTGTTTGCACCATGAGAGATTAATAGAAAAAAGCGCCAATGAAATGCTAAAAGGAGGCTGACGGTGGGGATATTTTTTAATAAAATAGATTCAAAAAAAGCTAATAAGTATCAAACAAGGCTATACTCTTGTTTCACCATTCTGATAATAGTGAATGTGATTAACAGCTGGTTTCTCGATTGGCTTTGGCTTTATATCACCACAAGTAGCGTTCTTGTTATACTAGTGATATTCCTGCTCAAAACACCTAAACGTGATTTAGATGAAGAGTGGAAGCAGCTAGAAATAGAGAAAGACGAGGCTTTTGAAAACAGAGTCAATTTGATGGTTATGAATGGCCGAAGTGATGTGCAGGCTATTAAATACATACGAAAAGAAAAAAATCTTGGTCTGCTTCATGCGAAGCAGTATCTTGACCGTATTAAAGAATCAAAGAAATAATAAAAGCGACCTTTGACAAGCAGAGGTCGCTTTTTGATAGGCTATTTACTTTTTCTCGCCAACCGTCACTTTTTTCGTAAACATTTTCATGTCGCCTTTTATCGTCACATGAGCGGTAATCGTATATTCGCCGTCGTCTTTGAACGTATAGTCCGTACTGTATGCGCCGTTATCCTGATGTTTGGCATCGATCATTTCCTGGTTAATATAGCCTTCTTTTTCAACTTGAATCTGTACGGCGTCTGCATTTTCGATTTTTTTATCTCCTTGTGTAACGAGTACGTTAATAGATGTTTTTTCGTTTGCTTTAATAGTTTGCGGCACTTCAATTGTTCCTTTTACTTCCTGTAACTGTTGCTCATTTCCTTTTGAACAGCCTACCACGGCAATGACTAAAACGAGCAGCAGCATGCTAAGCTTTTTCATAAATATCTCCTTTTTTATCTTACCTTCTATTAGTAAATAAATTTCTCTATAAAACTTTATCACTGAAGTCATAAAATAAAATCATCCCAATGAGTGATTTTTTACGATTGTGACGCCAAGGAAATTGAACATTTTGTTGCAAAAAATAATTTGCTATTACAACGCGAGAAGGGGTGCTTTACAGCATTGTGCCATACGTTTAGGATTAAACATAATAAGCTAGGAAAAGGAGAGAGAAATATGCTCATACTTTATGATGAGCTGTACGGAAAATTTGAAATAGACGGCGTTCTTTTAGAACTCATTCAAAGTGGTCCCGTACAGCGTTTAAAAGGAATTTACCAAGGCGGAGCGAGCCGGTTTGTAAATGAAAACTGGAATACTACTCGATATGATCATTCCATTGGTACGATGATGCTTGTCAACAGATTAGGAGGCTCTTTGGAAGAGCAAATAGCGGCTTTATTACATGACGTTTCACATACGGCATTTTCTCATGTGATTGACTATGTTTTGGAACAAAAAGAAGAAAATTATCATGAAACAATTTACCAACAAATTGTGGCCCAGTCGTCTATTCCTCCTATTTTAAAGAGAGCCGGTTTAAACTGGCAAGATATCTTACTTGATGAAAGCCAATGGACGCTGCTCGAACAGAACGCTCCGCACTTATGCGCTGACCGCGTGGATTATACGCTGCGGGATTTGTACGTATGCGGGGAGATTACTTTACAAGAAGTGCATACATTTTTGGATCAGCTTGTCGTATTTAATGGACAAATGGCATGCAGTAATTTATCAGCCGCAGAATGGTTTGTGGATGCTTATTATAGAGAAGTAATTGGCTTTTTTATGAATCCGCTTAATATGTTTGGCAACTATCAGCTGACGAAAATTATCAAGCTCGCTTTGCAAAAAGATATTTTATCTATAGAAGATTTTTTAAAGCAGGATGACGATGTGGTTCGGTTGCTGAAAAATGCTGGAGATAGCAGCATTGAAGGGGTGTTATCTGCTCTTTTTAACAGCAAAGTACAAAAAGGAACAGCGTCTTGTCATGATGTTCACCAAACGACAAAAATGCGCTGGGTTGATCCTCTTGTTATTGGTTCAGATGGGGCGGTTCCTGTATCTCAGTTATCACTTACCGCTAAAAGAGTAATAGAAGAAGCAAAACAAAAGATAGAAAAAGGAGTATATCTCAGCATTCAGGCTCCGTTATAAAGGGAATCAGTACATAAAGAAAGGGATGCATAATAATGTGCATCCCTTTCTCTCATAAGAAGTTTTATAGACCTCTAAGGAAGCCTTCTCTTAACGAACTTCATCACGCTTCGCATTTAACTCTTTAATCGTTTCACCTTCAACTAATACAGGCTGATAGTAGGTTTCGGTTGGTAACTCTTTTTTGCCCTGCAGCTTTTTAATAATCCAATCCGCCGCGTCGTGTCCCATTTGTTCCTGCGGATGGGTTAAAGTTGTTAAATTAATCGTCGCATTTTTAGCGATGTACGAATTGTCTTGACCAATAATTGACAACTTGTCCGGAATAGAAATGCCAAGCTGTCTGCATACATTTACAACTTCTAATCCGACTTCATCGTTATAGCAGACAAGAGCCGTCATTTCGTCTTGATTTTCAGTAAGAAACGTCTTTAAATTAGCGTACAAATCAAGCTTTGTTTCGGTGTTAAAAGACAAAATATGCTCAGGCTGAAAGCGGAGCTTTGCTTCACCAAGCGCTTTTATGTAGCCTTTCATTCGGTACTTTCCTTGCAGGTCATCCATTTTTGCGATGAGTCCAATTTGTGTATGACCTTTTGAAATTAATTCATTTGTGGCAAGGTAGCTTGACTGAACGTCGTCTAGACAAAAAAACGGAACGTCCAATTCTTCGTAGTAGGCGTTAATCATCGTAAATGGAACGTCTTGTTCTTTGAATGATAAATAATACGAGATGTTTGGATTGTACAAATTACTTTTTGTAGGCTCAACAATTAGACCGTCTACTCCGTAGGAAAGCATCATTTCCAACGCTTTTTTTTCTTGTTCTACATCATTATTCGTGCTCGCCAGCAGCAGCGAATAATTATCTTTATTTAATCTGCTTTCAATTCCGCGAATAATAGAAGGGAAAATATAGTCGGAAATATACGTGGTAATTACGCCGATTGTTTTGTTGGCAGAAGCCCCGCTAGATTTGGATTGATACTGATTGCTCACATAGGTGCCAGAGCCTTTTTCACTTCTTAAAAAACCTTCATTCGACAGCTCTAAAATGGCTTTTCGAACCGTATGTCTGCTGACACCATACGTTTCTTGCATAACCGATTCAGTAGGGATTTGTTCGTCCATGCTGTAATCGCCTGAAAGAATTTTGCTTTTTATATCCTCAATGATCACCTGATATTTTGGCTTCATGTTTTCACTTCTTTCGTAGTTGTATACATTCAACTTTTTTTATGGATAAAATTTGTATGGACATATTTTATCATGAACGTGAATAAATGAAAAGATTTCCTTGATTTTTAATCGAAAGGAGAATGATTTAAGGGTTGGATACCGATCTTTTAAAAGTTTGAGAAGGAAATAGTAGGGTGTTTTGAATATTTGTGTGCATATATAATTTTTATATTGACAAATGTACGTACAAATAAATATACTTAAGTTGTTAACAAATTCAAACAGCGTTACATAAAACGGAAAACGCTTCCTTACTGCTATAGGTATCTTTATAGCTATCAGAAAGGAGATTAAACGTGAAAACAACTCAAGAAAGCATAAAGCAAGCAATTGCTAAAGGGAAAACGTCCCTTGGAATTGAACTTGGATCTACTCGTATTAAAGCGGTGCTGATTGATGAAAACTTTGAAACGATCGCATCAGGCAGTTATGAATGGGAAAATCTCTTAGAAGACGGTTTTTGGACGTACAACTTACTCGATATTATTACAGGTCTGCAAAGTGCTTACCGTGAAATGAAGCAAGAAGTGGAACGAAGCTACGGGATCACGATTCGAACAGTTGGCTCCATCGGCGTTTCAGCTATGATGCACGGATATATGGCATTTGATAAAACGGGTGAGCTGCTAGTTCCGTTTCGAACGTGGCGTAATGCAACAACAAGCGCAGCAGCAAAAGAATTAACTGAACATTTCCAATTTAATATTCCTGAACGATGGAGTATTGCGCATCTTTATCAGGCAATCATCAATCAAGAAAAACATCTGCCGCGCATTGATTACATGACAACGCTAGCCGGCTATATTCACTGGCTGCTGACAGGCAGTAAGGCGCTTGGCATTGGAGATGCTTCAGGAATGTTTCCAATTGATGAACGCACGCAAAATTACAGTGAAGCGATGATGAAGCAGTTTGATGATCTTATTTCTCATAAAGGGTATCCGTGGCAACTATCAGATATTCTGCCTGCAGTCCATACTTCAGGCGAGCAAGCAGGTACATTAACAGCCATTGGGGCTAGTATTTTAGATCAATCAAAAAATTTGCAGCCGGGAATTCCATTTTGTCCTCCAGAAGGAGATGCGGGAACGGGAATGGTGGCGACAAACAGCGTAAGAAAACGCACGGGAAATGTTTCAGTAGGAACGTCCGTTTTTGCGATGATTGTACTAGATAAAAAGCTTTCAAACGTTTATCCGGAAATTGATTTGGTTACTACGCCAAACGGCAGTCCAGTTGGAATGGTCCATGCGAATAACTGCTCAAGCGACTTAAACGCCTGGCTCGGATTATTTCGCGAATTTTCGGAGGCGATGGGACAAAAAGTAGAGTCGGATAAATTATTCGAAGTGATGTTAAATAAAGCGCTAGAAGCTGATCCTGATGGAGGAGGCTTGCTTAGCTACGGCTATTTCTCAGGTGAAAATATTACCGGAGTAGAAAGTGGACGTCCGCTATTTGTCCGTTCAGCAAAAAGTAATTTTAATCTAGCAAACTTTATACGAACGCATCTTTTTACAGCTTTTGGCGCTTTAAAAATAGGGATGGATCTTTTAATCAAAGAAGAAAACGTAAAGATTCACAGTATTTTAGCGCACGGAGGATTATTTAAAACGCCGGTAGTTGGTCAAAAAATGATGGCAGCGGCAATTAATACCCCGGTTTCCGTCATGGACACAGCTGGAGAAGGCGGCGCGTGGGGAATGGCTATTCTTTCTTCTTATATGCTTAATAAAAATGAGAATGAAAGTTTAGAAGATTTCTTGGATGATAAAGTCTTTAAAGAAGTAACCGCACAAGAAATTTATCCTGACGAACTCGATGTAAAAGGGTTTGAAGCATTTATTAAAAGATATAAAAAAGGGCTAGTGATTGAAAAAGCAGCTGCAGAGCACCACAGCGAAGAACGGGAGGAATTAGTGTGCTAGATAAATTAAAAGAAGAAGTATTTCAAGCAAACGTCGATTTGCCAAAACACGGACTGGTTAAGTACACGTGGGGAAATGTAAGTGCCATTGATCGAGACAGCGGTTTGTTTGTGATTAAACCAAGCGGTGTGACGTACGAGAAAATGACGGCGCAAGACATGGTAGTCGTTGATTTAGATGGCCGCGTGGTAGAAGGGGAGCTTAATCCGTCATCGGATACGCTGACGCATGCCGTACTCTATAAACATTACCCGCAAATCGGCGGTATTGCCCATACGCATTCAACGTGGGCGACCATTTGGGCTCAAGCAGGACTTGATGTGCAGGCAATGGGAACGACTCATGCCGATACCTTCTATGGTTCCGTACCGTGCGCGCGCTTTTTGACAGAAAAAGAAGTGAATGACGGATATGAAGTGGAAACGGGCAAAGTGATTATCGAAACGTTTGAAGAGCGCGGCTTAGATGTGCTAGCGGTTCCTGGCATTTTACTTCAAGGACACGGGCCGTTTACGTGGGGAAAAGATGCCAAATCGGCGGTAATGAACAGCGTCGTACTAGACGAAGTATCCAAAATGAATTTCTTTACACAAAAATTAAACGGACTGGCTGAAGAGCTGCCGCAGCGTATATTAGACAAACATTATTTACGAAAACACGGACAAAACGCGTATTACGGGCAAGGACAATAAAAGACTTACATACAGAAAAGGGGATTATCATGTTAAAAACAGCTCAAAAAGAATTTTGGTTTATTGTTGGTTCACAGCATCTTTACGGAAAAGAAGCACTAGCAGAAGTAAAAGCACACGCGCAAACGATGACTGATGCTTTAAATGAAAGCGGTGTCTTGCCTTATCCGATTGTTCTGCAAGATTTAGCTGTGAGTGCTGATACAATTACAAGCATGATGAAAGAAGTGAATTACCGAGATGAAGTTGCCGGTGTAATCACGTGGATGCATACGTTCTCGCCTGCAAAAATGTGGATTCGCGGTACCAAGTTACTGCAAAAACCGCTGCTTCATTTGGCGACACAATTTAACGAAAGCATTCCTTGGGAAACGATTGATATGGATTTTATGAACTTGAATCAATCCGCTCACGGTGATCGAGAATACGGTTTTATCAACGCGCGTTTGAACAAGCAAAATAAAATTGTAGTAGGCTACTGGGAGCGCCCCCAAGTACAGCAGCAAATTGCACAATGGATGGACGTAGCCGCTGCTTATAACGAAAGCTTCAACATTAAAGTCGCGCGTTTCGGCGACAATATGCGCAACGTCGGAGTAACGGAAGGAGACAAAATTGAAGCGCAAATTCAATTTGGCTGGACGGTTGACTACTTTGGAATCGGTGACCTTGTTCAATATGTAAATGCCGTTACGGAAGAAGAAATCAATGATTTGTTTGCTGAATATGCCGACGCGTACGAATTTGTCTACGGTGATTATTCTGCAGAAGAATGGGAGTCTAGCGTAAAAGTACAGGCAAGCTATGAAATTGCGATTAAACGTTTTCTAGATGAAGGCGGCTACAGCGCTTTTACGACTAACTTTGAAGATCTATACGGTATGAAACAGCTTCCTGGTCTAGCTGTCCAGCGCTTGATGGCACAGGGCTACGGCTTTGCTGGTGAAGGAGACTGGAAAACAGCGGCGCTTGACCGCCTGCTCAAAGTAATGAGCCACAATCAGTCAACGGGCTTTATGGAAGACTACACGTATGAATTAGCACCTGGACGTGAGTCTGTGCTGCAATCACACATGCTTGAAGTAGACCCGACGCTAGCGGTAAATAAGCCAAAACTAATCGTTTCTCCGCTAGGCATCGGCAACCGCGAAGATCCGGCCCGCTTAGTGTTTGACGGTAAGCAAGGAGAAGGCGTAGTGGTTTCCATGGCTGACTTCGGCACGCATTACAAGCTGTTAATTAACGAAGTATCGGCATTTGAGCCGGAAGTTCCAGCTCCAAATCTTCCGGTAGCGCGCGTGCTTTGGAACATTAAGCCGAACTTCCAAGACGGCGTTAAAGCGTGGATTGAAAACGGAGGCGGCCATCATACGGTACTTTCATTAAATTTAACGACCGATCAAATCGTGAGCTATGCAAAGCTTGTTGATCTAGAGTACGTCATTATTAAGTAAGCACCACTACTTCTGAGGGAGCACTGCTTCCTTGGAAGTGAAAATATAGCGTCAGTAAAAGAACGCCGTTTTTAGAAACAAATGAAAGCGTTTTAAATAAGTGTGGTAGGAAGCAAAACTAAGACAATACAAAGGGGATATATAATCATGAGTAAAGTATCAAGTAAGTTTATCTTCTTCTTCGGCTCATTTGCCGGTATTTTATTCGGTTATGATATTGGGATTATTGCTGGTGCAGAAAGTCATATCCGTGAAGCGTTTCATTTAAGTCCGCTCTGGCTGGGGATTGTGGTTTCGTCGCTAATGGGAGGAGCAATTATCGGTTCCATTTTAAGCGGATTATTAGGAGATAAGTTTGGACGAAGAAAGTTAATTTTAATTTCGTCTATCATCTTTCTTTTAGGCTCCATCGGTTCAGCGATTGCACCAGAGGAAATTACGTTAACGATTGCGCGCGTCTTTTTAGGTACAGCAGTAGGAACGGCTTCTTCGTTAGTTCCTGCCTATATGTCAGAAATCGCACCTGCTAATATTCGCGGGAAGCTTTCAGGTTTAAATCAGCTAATGATTGTAATTGGATTATTATTAAGCTATATCGTAGCCTTTATTTTTGAGCCGGTTCCAAACAGCTGGCGATTAATGCTTGGCAGCGCCGGTATTTTTGCGATCGTCTTATGCATCGGTATGATCAAGCTTCCAGAGTCGCCTCGCTACTTAATTAAAAACAGAATGGCAGATAAAGCGCGTGAAGTGCTGCGTACGCTTCGCCGGTCAACAGCTGAAGTGGAAGCTGAAGTGTCTGAAATTGAAAGCGTAGCTGTTCATGAACAATCAGGCATCAAACAGCTGTTTCATAAAAAGTTTCGTTTAGCTTTAATTATCGGTGTCGGAATGGCAACTTTTCAGCAGATTCAAGGCTCAAACTCAATTGTTTATTATGCAACAAGCATTGCTCGTCAAGTTGGTTTAGCGCCGCAGGTAGCTGCTGGTTTTACGGTCATCGTTGGGGTAATCTTCGTTGTGACAACACTTATTTTTCTGCAGTTTGTTGATAGATTCAACCGCCGTACCATTCTTACGATTGGCGGCGCGGGTATGGCTCTTTCATTTTTCACACCGGCTATTCTAGGAGCATTAGGCGTTAATGAAGTCGTCGTAAACTGGGTTACGTTAATTGCTCTTTGCTGCTTTATCCTTTGCTATGCGTTTTCTTGGGCGCCGCTTACGTGGATCATTGTAGGAGAAATTTTCCCGCTTTCTGTACGCGGAATCGGTGCTGGGATTTCATCTGCTTTTAACTGGACGGGATCGCTTGCAGTAGGGCTTGTGTTTCCTATTTTAGCTGATCAGTTTAGTTTGGGTGTTATCTTTTCAACGTTCGGGATCATTTGCATTCTCGGTTTATTCTTCATACGTTTTGTAGTTGTTGAAACAAAAGGACGCAGCCTAGAGCAAATTGAAACGGACATGGCAGCTCGTTCTGGAAGAAATTCTGTAAGTCCAGTTGAGCGTAATAAATATGTTTAATTGTCGTAAATGTTTTAAATGTAAGGTGCTGAGATAAAAGTATTTTAGCTGAAGTGAAAAACGAACCACTAATCAAAGTGTTTGATTAGTGGTTCGTTTTTTTGTGAGGGTAAATGTAGGTTTCATGTGTATAGGTCTTTCTAACAGGTGACTGGAGGACAACACGAAGACTCCCGCGGAAAGCGAAGTCTTGTACGGAAATCAACGACGGTGTCACAAGCGATTCAGCTCATGTATCCCATTTGCCTTTAGAATGGGTTCACTTCGTTATGTCTCAACCTCTTTTGGAAAACCGTACATAACTCTTAACGAAACCTTGTAGCAGAAGGCTCAGTCAAACGTTATAATAGATAATGAGTGATGATATATTCTCTATATTTGTCATATATTTGTATTACATATGTAATTGAAGAAAAACATTCACTTGATATACTGTTTAATGACTTAACTTTATCTTAAAATTTACAGTGAAATGCCTGTTTATAGAGGCTTAGAACATACACAGCAAATGGAGGAGCAATCATGGCAAACGAAAAAATGCAAGAAGGACTTGATCGTTTTATCAAGGAAGATTTAAATGACCTTTTAGGTAGACTGTTCCCCTTAATGGACCGGGAGTGTGCCGAAGAAAAAAGAAAGCTTATCGAAACAGCGGTAGAGTATATTTATTCGTCAGGATATCACCAAGGAGCCAAAGATTTAATTGAAACGCACCGAAAAGACGATTACAAATTGTTAAGGCAAAAATTAGCGTCAACGCCTCCTAAAAACTAATTTTTTTGAAATTTCTTTTGACAACATAAATCTAAGGTGTTAAGATGACTCTACATTCAAAATATTATAAACAATTAAAACTCTTATTGAGAGAGGCGGAGGGACTGGCCCTGTGAAGCCCGGCAACCATTTAACATTCTTGTTGAAAAGGTGCTACATCCTGCAAAGCGTACAGCTTTGAAAAATAAGAGAGGATTTCATAGATACTATGCCTCTCTATTCGTGATAGAGAGGCTTTTTATTTTATGTGAATATGTTTTGAATGGACAATTTTATAAAAATGCATCAGGTGCTGTGTAACGAATGTACGCAGCTTAAAAGGGAAGACCGGTGAAAAGCCGGCGCGGTCCCGCCACTGTAATGGGGAGCAAACTATTAACCACTGTTTCATGTTGAAATGGGAAGGGATAGGAAGCGATGAACCTAAGTCAGGAGACCTGCCTGTTGTATGCACTTAAGCTCTACGGGATATAGAGAGGAGTGAGGAATACGTGTTGAGAAAAACAGGCTGTCTCAACTCTAGTTAAGTATGCGTATTATCTCTCTTTTCATTTCGAAAAGGGAGATTTTTTAGTTTACCGATAAAAAAATATACAGGGAGTGGAAAAAATGAGCAGTGTAAAAAGTTCAAACTTAGGTTATCCAAGAATTGGTGAAAAACGAGAGTGGAAAAAAGCGCTTGAGCAGTTTTGGGCAGGAAAGCTGGAGAAAGATATCTTTCTTCAGGAAATTGAAGCTCTTCGTCTAGGGCATCTGAAAAAACAGCGTGACGCAGGAATTGAATTAATTCCAGTCGGCGATTTCAGTTTATACGACCACGTGTTAGATACAGCTGTTATGTTCGGTCTAGTGCCAAAGCGCTTTGAGTATGACGGAGGACCGGTATCGCTTGAAACGTATTTTGACATCGCCCGAGGAACAAAAGGTGCGGTAGCCTCTACGATGACAAAATGGTTTAACACAAATTATCACTACATCGTACCGGAGCTTGAGGAATGTACGCCGGCACTTGTAGAAAATCGCCCGCTTCAGTTTTACAAAGAAGCAAAAGAAAAGCTGAATATTGAAGGCAAGCCCGTGATTCTAGGTCCAGTAACATTTGTGAAGCTGTCAAAAGGATATAAAAAAAGTGAGTTTAAAGAAGTAGTTGAACAGTTTGTTCCGCTTTATGCAACTATCTTAGCGGAGCTGCAGGCAGAAGGAGTAGAGTGGGTGCAGATAGATGAGCCAATTTTATCTACAACGCTATCAAAAGAAGACCTGGCGCTTTACACAGAAGTCTATCAAACTTTGAAGGAAGCGGCACCGAATGTAAAAGTCATTTTACAAACGTATTTTGACTGCGTTGATCACTACAAAGAAGTTGTGTCTCTTCCTGTTGAAGGAATCGGTTTAGACTTTGTGCATGACCGAGGCGAAAATCTCACTGCGCTTAATAAATATGGTTTTCCAACTGATAAAGTGCTGGCTGCGGGAGTGATTGACGGACGCAACATTTGGCGTGAAAATTTGGACGAACAGCTTTTAACGCTTAGTGAAATTGAAGAAGCCGTATCAAAAGACCGTTTGATTCTGCAGCCTTCATCAAGTTTATTACATGTTCCTGTCACGGTGAAAAATGAAGAAACCATTGATCCAGTATTAAAAAATGCGCTCTCTTTTGCAGATGAAAAGCTAAAGGAAATCACGCTTTTAACAAAAGCAGTGCAGCAAGGAAAAGAGTCGATAGAAGAAGAAATAAACGTAAGCAAACAGGCGATTCAAGCATTAAATGGTTCATCTTTTCGAAATCATCAAGACGTGCAAAAAGAGCTGAAGCAGCTGCACAGCTATAAAGCAGCGCGACAAGCGCCGTTTGACGTACGTCAACGCGTTCAGCAAGAAGCGTTTCAACTGCCGCTTCTTCCAACGACAACGATTGGAAGCTTTCCGCAAACAAAAGAAGTGCGAAAAGAGCGTTTAAAATGGCGTAAAGGCGAGTTAAGCGATGAAGCATATGAAGCGTACATTAACGAGGAAATAAAAAAATGGATTGAAATTCAAGAAGACATCGGCTTAGATGTCCTTGTGCACGGAGAGTTTGAGCGTACGGACATGGTCGAATACTTCGGTGAGAAATTAGGAGGCTTTCAGTTTACGAAGTTTGGCTGGGTGCAATCTTACGGTTCTCGCTGCGTGAAGCCGCCGCTTATTTACGGAGATGTATCGTATGAGCAGGCGATGACGATCAAAGAAACGGTCTACGCACAGTCTCTAACAAATAAGCCGGTTAAAGGAATGCTGACGGGTCCGATTACGATTTTAAATTGGTCGTTTGTGCGTGATGATATCCCGTGCTACGACGTGGCAAATCAAATTGCGCTTGCTCTTAGAAAAGAAGTAGAAGCACTTGAAAGTCAGGGCATTTCAATGATTCAAGTAGATGAACCGGCACTGCGTGAAGGATTGCCGTTAAAACGAGAAAACTGGGACAGCTACTTAAATGCTGCGGTGTATGCATTTAAACTAGCCACGGTATCGGTGCAAAACGAGACGCAAATTCACACGCATATGTGCTATTCAGAATTCGAAGAGATTATTGATGCCATCAAAGCGCTTGATGCCGACGTGATTTCCATTGAAACGTCTAAAAGCCACGGTGAATTAATTTATGCGTTTGAAAAACATACGTACAATCAAGGAATCGGACTTGGCGTGTATGATATCCACAGTCCGCGCGTACCGAAGCTTGAAGAGCTTCAGCGAAACATTGACCGCGCTCTGCAGGTACTTGATCCTGCATTATTTTGGATTAATCCCGACTGCGGCCTTAAAACAAGAGGAATCAGCGAGACGGTTGAAGCTTTAAAAGTCATGGTTGAGTCCGCAAAACAAACCAGACAAAATTTATTACAAAACGTTTAATGATAAGAAATTAAAGAACAAGCAGTGTAACCGCTACACTGCTTGTTCTTATGGGATTTTAAAAGGCCAAAAATATCCATTGACACTTCCCCTACATTTTTGTATCTTTTTAAAGGTGTTTTTAAAATCAGGGAGGTACAACATGAGTAACAACAGCACGCAGCACGTTAAAATTGTAACAGCGGATCCATCAGCGCTAGGTCTATTCGGACTTGCCATGGTGACACTTGTTGCATCGTTTCAAAAGCTTGGGGTAACCGATGGTGTTTCATTGGTATTGCCATGGGCGATTTTTTTAGGCGGGATAGGGCAGTTAATCGCGTCTATGCAAGATTTCAAACATAATAATACCTTCGGCGCAACTGCTTTTGGTGCCTTCGGGTTATTTTGGCTAGGTGTAGCTATGACATGGCTTATTCAGCTTGGAGCATTTGGGGAAGCGCTCGCAAAAGAAGCGGATCCGAAGCAGCTCGGATTTGCTTTTGTCGGCTACTTGATTTTCAGCGTTTTTATGACAGTTGGAGCAATGGGCACTCATAAAGTATTATTTATTATTTTTGTGTTAATCGATTTCTTATTCATTGGATTATCGCTAAGTACATTTGGTGTGGCATATGAATACACGCACTTACTAGCAGCAGTTTCAGAGCTATTAATTGCTCTGTTTTCATTCTATGGATCTGCAGCGGCTGTATTAAATACTCACTACGGTCGAGTTGTGCTTCCGGTGGGCAAGCCGTTTGGTGCATTTATTAAATAATCAAGACGTTAATTAAAAAGCGAAGTAGGATTGAATTCTGTATGATGCAGAGGTCAATCCTTTTTTGTTTGGGCATTTTTATATATAGTAGAAAGAGATAGTTATATGTAATAGAAGCTTTTAGAGAAAAAAGAGAAATACATAATGAAAGGAAACGTTTCAATGATTATAAGACAAGTGGATGAAAAAGATTTAAACCAATTAATTACGTTAGAAAACAAAGGCTTTACACCTGAAGAAGCTGCCTCAAAAGACGCATTCATCACGCGGATCAACACCATTCCTGATACGTTTATCATCGCCCAAGAAAATGAAGAAATAATCGGATATGTGAACGGTCCCGTCATTTCAGCTCCGTTTATTACGGATGATTTGTTTGAAAAAACGATTTCGAACCCTGAGACAGGCGGTCATCAAAGTATTTTGGGTATCGTTGTAAATCCCAAGCATCATCACAAAGGAATTGCCAGTATGCTGTTAAGAGAATTTGAAAAACAAGCGCGGAACAAACAGCGCTTAACGGTTACCTTAACATGTAAAGAAGAATTGATTCCGTTTTACGAAAAAAACGGATATGTGAATCAAGGAGTAGCGGAGTCCCAGCATGCAGGCGTGCAGTGGTTTAATATGAGTAAGGAGCTTTAACAAACAGACAATGAAATAAAAAAGCACAAGCTTCTTTTAAGGAGTTTGTGCTTTTTTATATTAATTTCTGTGTAGTTATTGTAAATATGTAAAAGTAAAGATGGTATTTACATGAATAAGTACGGCTTTTTTTATTGAGAGGATGAACATGTGTTTGATCTATTTCGTTGCTTCTAGCGGTTGATTGGAGGGCAAGGCGAAGACTCCTGCGGGAAAAGCGGCACAGATGAGACCCCGCAGGAGCGAAAGCGACGAGGAGGCTCAGCGGCCGCCCGCGGAAAGCGAAGCCTTGCACGGAAATCAAGAGCGGTGTAACAAGCGATTCATACTCAATCATTTCTCCCATTTTTTCGTCTTTAGATTGGATTAATCTCGTTATATTTCAATCTCTTTTTTAGGTAGGTAAGAGACATTGATTTGTCAAATATATTTGACAGTAACAAGGAAGATAATATAAGATATGGATGTAAAAAGTTTTTTACATTTTAGAGATGAGTGATGAATGGTGGAAAATCGAATTAAAGAACTGCGTAAAAGCAAACGAATGTCTCAAGATGAATTGGCAAAAGTATGCGGCGTATCGAGACAAACGATTAATGCAATTGAAAACAATAAGTATGATCCAAGCTTGACCCTTGCTTTTCAACTGGCTGCAGAGCTGGGAGCAACAGTAGATGAGCTGTTTTTATTTCATAAATCATGATGAGTTAGTTAAAAAGAGAAGGTAATGTGAAGTAGCGATCTTACTAGTAGAAGTTTTGACATTTCTGTACTATAAGCTAAAAGCACATAAGTAAATAGTAGATCAATATTACTTCTATCACTTTATAAAAAGAGATTTACAGAGCAACGGTGGTGAAATGAATGAAAAATCGAGCTGCCGGAGTAGCTCTTACAAGTACGGGCATGTTACTGTTGATGGTAACGTTAGTACTTCCTGTTCCGGGATTAACGTATAGTTTACTTGTAGGAAGCAGCATTGTACTAAAGGGCTGCGGAACAGGAGGAATAAAAAGGTGTATCACGTGAATGCAGCGTGATGTGGAAAAGGAGGTTCCTTTTTGAAAAAAAGAACGATTATTATAGCTGCACTTTTATTTGTCATCGTATTTTATTTTACATATACCGGGAAAGCCTATCAGTTAAAAGACGTCATAAAAGTAGATGAAGCAAACGTTACGCGTATTGAAATAGATACGGACGAAGGAAAACGTGTAGTAGATGATAAAAAAGAGATAAAGCAAATCGTACATTCTTTGGCAAAAGTAGAAGTGAAAAAAAGCAAGGAGCTCGACCCAAAGTTTGACCAGGCTTACTGGGTAAAAATCGTTGAAAACGGAAAAGATGCGTACGGCTTAACGATTTACGATGATGATTACATAAAAGCATTTAACTTTGAAGATAAAAAGCAGGCGACATATACGATTGTTAAAGATCAAAAAGTAGATGTTAAAAAGCTGTTTTCAACTAAATAAACGTGAAATAAGCTTTTTCAAGCCTACTAAAAAAGACAGCCTGCGCTGTCTTTTTTTATAAAAATAATAGATTGAAAATTATGACTACTTAAAGCGGAATTAATCCTTGCCTATATAATTAATAAATGATTGTATTAGGTCAATATCAGGGTTAACCAATAGTGCTGGAAGAAGGCCGAATGTTAATAATACAAGAACGTTTGATCCAATAAAGATGCGAAGTGCTTTTTTGATTTTCATGATATTTCCTCCCTTTTTTATATTTTCGTATAAAAAGAGAAAAAAATCAATAGAAATGTGACGAAATTGTGAACTTTTTGTCTGATAGTCCCTGATAGATTATAAAAATTCCCTCTCTATACTAGATAGAGAGGGGATATAGCAAGTCATAAAATATGTAGAAACATTAAAAGTACATGCGCAGATTCCCAATGAAACGATAAAGAAAATAGCATGAAAAACCAATTAAGACACATCCTGCCGCAATAGAAACCCATTTAATATAAAGCTGATTCAGCACTTTTCTAGTTCCAGAGACAATCGTCATTAAGCCTAGGTCATGAATTAAAATCCCTGTTAATATTCCGGCAGCAATCAGCAGGAAATGAAAAGAATGAGAGGATTGAAGCGAATTAGTCAGCACCGTTCCAAACACGCTGAGCCAAAAAATGAGATTGCTAGGAGAAATCGCAACAAAGATCCCGTTCATATAGGAAGATGCAAACGACTTTTTTACGTGCTCTCCAGGAGACGTTATATCATGGTCGGCATGTCTAATGCTGTCATAGCCAATATAAAATAAAAAAAGCGCTCCTATAAGCCACATGATAAGCTGTATAAAAGGAGCCGATAAAAAAGAAGCCAGTCCAGAGTAAAGAAGCACAATTAATAATAAATCAACCGTCATTCCTCCGAGTCCAACAACCCATCCGTGAAGAAAACCGTTTTTTAAACCTTGCTTTGTCATTTCAATTGTCACCGTGCCAACGGGAAGGGCAATCGAAAGGCCTAGCAGTACATTTGTTAAAAATAACGTCACCAAAAACAAAACCTCTTTCAATCTTGTATCTACTATTATTTTCCGTTTAAGGGGTATTTCATTATATGAAAATATGTAATAAAATTCAATGTTATGTATAAAAAACATACGGTAAATATAAGAGGAGGAAAAAGTAAATGAAATTAATTTGTGAATCGTTGGAAAAAGAAGACTATACGCAAGAACTTCTAGAGGTGAACTTTACACATCCTTTGATTCAACAAAAGGTACGTAAACTCAAAAGCGGCTTGCCTCATTCTTCCCTAGAGTACATAAAAAAAGCATATGAGTTTGTGAGAGATGAAGTATCTCATTCCTGGGATATTCAAAGCAGAATCATCACGAAAACCGCTTCAGAGGCTTTAAAAGAAAAGGAAGGAATTTGTTACAGCAAGTGTAATCTATTAGCCGCTTTGCTGCATGCAGAAGGGATTCCAACAGGCTTTTGTTATCAAAGACTGATACTTGGAGATACAATAGACACAGGCTACTGTATTCATGCGTTAAATGCTGTCTATATCAAAATCGAAAAGAGGTGGATTCGATTAGACGCAAGAGGAAATAAAGAAGGAGTGCAGGCGGATTTTTCGCTAAAAAAAGAAAAATTAGCTTTTACAGCGAATTCTGCACGGGGGGAAGTGGATTATTCACTTATTTATACAAAACCTCATAAAGAAACAATGGACGTGTTGTCTCAGCATGAAGACTGCCTGGATATGTATTTACACCACTTGCCTACTGAGCTATAAAAAGAGGGTGGAACAAAAGTAGTGTAGTTAAAAGAAGATTCAAACGAGATGGATTTTTTATAATATAGGTGCTTCTAGCTGGTGATTGGAGGGCAAGACGAAGACTCCTGCGGGAAAAGCGGAAGCTACGAGGAGGCTCACCGGCCGCCCGCGGAAAGCGAAGTCTTGCACGGAAATCAACAGCGGTGTAACAAGCAGTTCACCTCACCTCACCTCTCCAATTTGTTCGTCTTTAGGCAAAATGGACTTAGATACCTCAACCTCTTCACCATTTTAAACGCTTTCCTGCACGGTGGCTGACGGTCTTTTAAACGCAGCAACAAACCACACAATATTCGTAATCAGCAAACCTAAACAAGAAATCATTATTCCTATAATTGAAGATAAGTTTCCTGAGAAATCTTCTAATCGGAATAAAAACAGGGCCGGCATCAGTAATAGAGTACTAGCAGCGATTAAAAGTCCGATGCTGCAAAAAGCAGACATGACAAATTTTAAAAAATGCATTCCTATCAGATAAAAAGCTAAAGGCAACAAATATAAAAACAGAACCATGCCAAGAGATAACCACAGCCCTGTTGAGCCGAACGTATTAACGTTGGGGCCTGAATCTGCTAGAGGAGAAAGCGAACCAAGAACCAAAATGAAGCAGAAAAATAGGGCGGAAAGCAAAGTGGTGACTATCACACTATTTTTTGCTGTAGAATTACGCACTGTTTTTTAACCTCCTTTCCAATAAATAAGCATATGGATTAATTTTACAAAAAAAGACTCAATTAAAAAACCACTTTTTTACAAAAACCTTTGATAGGTTGGATAATAATGAAGAGAAGCCGGGTTAAGATAATACACGTGTACATATTTTTTGTGTGGACCTGGATAGTGGGTTTCGTGCCAGTATTGCGCCAGTATTGTTTGAATAGGATGCGAATGAGGGGCTTCGCCGTAATGTCCGTAGTAGAGGCCGCTGCCTGAATAAGGAGAATACATAAAATCACCTGCCTGCTTAAATGAATGTGTTACACGGTATGTTTTTATATGGATTAACGTTCTTCTACAGTGTAAAAAGGGCACAAATAGGTCATTGGCTATATGAATGCTCCATTACAGTAAAAAAGACCTCTAAAAGCAAGAGGTCATAAGCTAAGCATCTGTATGTTCTTCACTTGGATTCCTTTGAAAATCCAAAAAACGAGTTCCTTGAAACGTCAGCATTCCTTCGTCGCCTTCTGCAAACATGCCGTATTCGCGGCCTGAAACAGTAAATTCAGAGCGGTCGGTGCTTTCAAACTGAAAGGTTACGTAGTAGGTTGTAGACGTGTGAGAGTGATGATGTTCGTGAGCGTGACCGCCATGACGGTGGACGTTTGTCTGTTTGCCCGTAACTTTTGCTTTTACGGAGAGACGGGGAGACTGCTCATTTTTACTCCACGTGCTGATTCCTTTAAAAATAGAAAATAGAAAAATACCAATAACTATAACAAAAAATAGCATCACAAACGTAGGCATTCCGTTAAATAACGCGTCATCTGGAAAAAAAGCGCCTCCGCTTACGTCATCGGGCACATCACCTTCAAAAACAATGTCATCTCCGGACGGGTCATCTTCAAATATCATTTCATCTTCAAACATTCGTATTCCCTCTTACTATAAATACGATTACTGAATGGAAAAAGTTTCATCTTTATAGTAGTCTTATGATAGGATAGCTAGTTACTATTCATACATATGAGTGAACAAGGAAAAGGAGAGATACACATGGGGAAATATAAAGTTGTTATGTCTGGAAAAACGTGGCCAAATGCTTACGAGAAGCTAGCGGAGCACTGCGATATTCAAATGTGGGAAGGAGAAGGAAAGATTCCACAAGAAACGCTGCGCGACTGGCTTCGTGACGCTGACGGCTTTTTTAATATCGGCCACATCACAGTGGACGAAGAGCTGTTAGAAGCAGCACCGAACCTGCGCGTTATTTCTCAATCAGGCGTAGGGTATGACAGTGTAGATGTCGAAGCATGCACCAAAAAAGGCGTGCCGTTTAGTAATACGCCAGGCGTGTTAGTAGAAGCAACGGCTGACTTAACGTTTGGTCTCTTGCTGTCAGCAGCTCGCCGCATTCATGAAGGCTATGAAAAAGTGAAACAAGGAAACTGGGAAACGGTATTTGGCGTCGATTTATTTGGAAAAACGCTTGGTATTGTTGGAATGGGCGATATCGGAAGCGCCGTTGCCAGACGAGCAAAGGCATCGGGGATGAACATCGTTTACCACAACCGAAGCCGCAAGCATGAAGCAGAAAAAGAGCTTGATGCCGTATACCTTTCGTTTGAAGAACTGCTTCACACAGCTGACTGTATCGTATGCCTAGTGCCGCTTTCAAATGAAAGCAAAGGCATGTTTGGAGAAGAGGAATTTAAAGCAATGAAAAGCAGCGCGTATTTTGTAAACGCAGCGCGCGGAGGATTAGTGAACACTGAAGCACTTTACGAAGCGCTGAAAAATGAAGAAATTGCATATGCTGCACTAGACGTAACAGACCCAGAGCCGCTTCCGGCAGATCATAAGCTGCTGCAGCTTTCAAACGTGCTGGTAACACCGCATATTGGAAGTGCTACGTACGAAACGCGCAATCGCATGGCAGATTTAGCCGTTCAGAACCTGCTTTTAGGTCTTGAAAAAAAGCCTTTAGTGACGTGTGTGAATGAAGAAGTGAATTACAAGTAAGGAGAGATTTTTTGTTAAAAGCATTACAGCTTATTCTTTCAATTATTACTGTTGGACTGGCTCTTTATATCATGCTCACTCACAGTTACCAGTTCCTTTCGTTTTTAAATATACTGCTCGGGTTTACCATGCTAGTTTTAGGAGCAATCGAGTGGCAAAAAAGAAAGAAAACCAGCGCGTGGCTGTTGCTTTTAGTTGCGCTGTTTAGCTGGTTTGTCGGTATTTACCGCATGATCAGTTAAAAACGCTTGGCATTTGCCAAGCGTTTTTTTAATGTGCTTTTAGCTGCGTTTCTAACACTTTTTCAATAACGGAAGCTACTCCGTTTTCATCGTTTGTTAATGTAACATCATCAGCTAGTGCTTTAATTTCCGCGTGCGCATTTGCCATAGCGATTCCTTTTCCAGCCGTTTGCAGCATCGATACGTCGTTAAAGCTGTCTCCAATGGCAATGGTATCATGAAGAGAGCCGCCAAGCTCTTTTACCACGTATGTTAATGCGTTTCCTTTTGAGGCGTCTTTGTGTTCGAGTTCAAAGTTGTGATCAGCGGAAGAGACAAGGGTCATGTCATGCTGCTTGCTAAAGTGATCCCAGCCTTTTTTTCGTTTTTTATCATCAAATGAAAAAGCTAATACGTTATAAAGCTCAGCGTTTGTATTTAAAATATCTTCATACGATGCAACAAAGGCAAATCCCGTTTGGCTGTATTGCTTAGCAGCAGCGTGATGAAGTCTTTCTTCGTCCACGTTTTTATTGGCGCTTTTTACCCGGTCAATTTCAATGGTGAGCAGCTCTCGGCCTGAGTTTGGTGTATAAATCGCATGCTCTGCAAACACTTCATAATAAAATTCGTTTGCATCCAGCCACTGAAGCGCTTCTTTTACGTGATGGGCATCAATTGGAACAGAATGTCTAAGCTGTCCGTTCGGGTCATGAATAGTCGCTCCGTTTGCGGCAATCACCCAAAGGTTTGAAAGCTCAGCTTTTTTTAAAATTTCCTGCACGTCGAAATAAGCGCGCCCTGTAGCAACCACGACTTCAACTCCGTGTGTTTGCGCTTTTTTAATTGCTTCTGCATTAATTGTGCTAATTTCACTGCTGCTATTTAAAAGAGTTCCATCTAAATCTGTAAAAATCATCTTCATAAACTATCTCTCCCTTTGACTATTATTACTTGTTTTTGCGTGTTTTATCTTGTTTATCCTACAATAAACGAAAAAACACTGATAATCAAGCGTTTTTACATTGTTTTTACAAAAGAAACAAGTATAATAAAGTAAAAAGCAGAAAGAAAACAGGTGAACAAGCAATGTTAAAACAAGAAAGACGCAAACAAATTATGAATTTGCTTGAAAAAGAAGGGCGCATTGTAGCTACGACGCTTAGCCAAACGCTGAATGTTTCAGAAGATACAATCCGCAGAGACCTGCGGGAAATGGACGCGCTTGGTCTGCTGCAGCGTGTACACGGAGGAGCGCTTCCGCGTTCCACGTCTGCCGTTGATTACAAAGAGCGAAAACGTGAATTGATGGATGTTAAGCATTCACTTGCAGTTGCGGCGCTTCCGTTAATTAAAGACGGGCAGGTGCTCTTGATGGACGGAAGTACAACAAATATTCAGCTCGTCAAAGCTTTTCCAAAAAATTTAAACGTTACGGTTATTACAAACAGTCCGTTAATTACCGTTGCACTAGCGGAACATGAATTTGTAGAAGTTGTTTCTCTTGGAGGAACGTTTCGAAAAGAATCGATGGTCACGGTAGGACAAAGCGTGGTTGATACGCTTAAACAAATTCGAGCGGATCTTTGTTTTTTAGGCGTATACGCAATCGATCCTAAAATCGGGATGAGCATTCCTTTGCTTGAAGAAATGCACATTAAAAGTCAAATGATAAAAAGCGCGAGTGAAGTAGCGGCTATTGTAACAGCTAAAAAACTCAATACATCGTCAACGTACACGTTCAGCTCAGCCAACTCGCTAGATTGGCTCATTACAGAAGAGCATGTGAACGAAACCGTGTTAAATGCTTACCGCGAAATCGGCATTGAAGTAATCACAAATAAATAGTAGTTTTAGTAAGGAAGTATATGGTGATGTAGAGTAAAAAGGAGCTTGAGCGATGAGCGAACAAATAGATGTTACGCAGGAATTAGCGAAGCTTCAGCAAAGAGTCGAACACCTAGAGGAAAGAATGGAAAAAGCAGAGTCTAAGCAAAGTCCTTTGCGGTCATTATGGGAAGCCATACGATCGATTTTAATTGGACTATTCATTGTAGGACCTGCAGCGGCAATCATTCTTGGCGTTTTAGGGGCACTAGCGGGAAAATGAAAAAGGTTGAGACATAACTAACTAAATCAATATAACCTAAAGGCGAACAAATTGGATAAATGATCTAGTATGTTCGCTTGTTACAGCGCTGTTGATTTCGGTGCAAGACTTCGCTTTCCGCAGGAGTCTTCGTCTTGCCCTTCAATCAACAGCTAGAAGCCGCTACATATATGAACGTTCACTATACTAATAAAAATCCGAACAAATTTGATTCTCAATCAAGAATCAAACTCGTTCGGATTTTCCTTTGACTAAAATACTTTTGTCCCAGCCTTGTTTTATTATTATTTTTCTGAATCAGAACGAAACTTCGTGCTGACAAAAATAATGATGGCTAACAAAATAACAATGGGCAGCCAAATAATTTCAAATTTATAAGCAGGCTCTGCAAGTGCGGCGATAACAGCGCCAAAGCAGTAAAGTACAAGAGACAGCGCGCGAAGAATGGCATCGGTTGTAAACGTTTTGCGGTAGCGAGGGCTGCGTAAACGTGCCGTTACGTCTTCAAAGAAATTAGCAAGCGTTCCCGTTAATACGGTTGTTGAAATTCCGGCTACGCCAAGCTTTCGAGCAGCCGTTGTTTGAAGTCCCATTGCTGAGCTTAGTAAGAAAATAAACAAGTAAGTTAAGTGTAAAGAAGGAGAAAACGAAGATAAAAGTGCAAAAACAAGTAAAATTAATCCTTCTATTCCAAGCGCGATCGTTACGGCTTTAGGCCAAAACGTTTTTTCTTTGTTTCCAACAAGGATTGCAGCGCCTACAACTCCTACAATAAAACCTCCTAAAGCTGTCAGGGAGTGAAAAACAGTTGTTTCAAGAGAGTTTCCGATTGCTAGCCCAAGCAGCACGATGTTTCCGGTCATGTTTGCCGTAAAGATATGGCCAAGGCTTAAGTAGCCAATCACATCGACGATACCCGCTGTGACACAAAGAACCAGCAAAATAATGTTTCGATAAGTAGAATTCGTCACGGTAAGTCATCCTTTCTTTTTATACCAACTAAACAGTTTACCGTGAAGAAAAAAATCTGTCCAGATAGTTGTCTTACAAATTTTTAAGCGTGTCCCACCCAAAAGCCACTTCAGATAGAGATGTACCCTCAATAACAACCTCAGCACGATCGATTCTTTTTCCGCCAAGCGCTTCGTAAAATTGACAGGCGCCGTTTTGTTCAAAAGCCCATGTGAGCATCGTATGTATATGTTGGTTTACCAGCTCTTGCGCTATTTTATGCATAAGCGCTTTTCCAATCCCTTTTCGCTGATGCTCTGCGAGTAAATACATTGCATATAGTTCTCCGGTATAGGAAGGGTGCTTATTGGTTCTTTCTTTGCCATAAGAAGCGAAGCCGACGATTTGACCGTTTTCTTCTGCAACAAAAACAGAATTTGACTCCAGTTTCTTTTTCCAAAGAGGTTTTCGCTTTTCAGCACTCAAAGAATCTAAAAAAGAATCCGGAACAAGTCCTTTATAAGTTGATTTCCAGCTTTCTACGTGTACATTGGCGATGCCCGCTTCATCGCCAATTCTGCCTTGACGTATCATATGCTCACCTCATTTTTTTCTATATTTTAACATAATTTTAAAGCGGGCATCCCCGTTTTTCCGTTTTCTTTGTATATATATAGTAGCTATTTTACATAACAAAGGAGATGATATAATGAGCAAATTATTATTAAAAGATCAGCCGTTAATTGTACTGCCGGCGCTTGCAGTTAAAGTAGGAGTGAACGGAGCGCTGTTTCTTCAGCAGCTTCACTACTGGTTTGAAAAAAGCGTAAATGTACAGGACGGATATACGTGGGTATATAATACAAATCAGCAGTGGCTGCAGCAGTTTCCGTTTTGGTCGCTTTCAACGATTCAACGCATCATTTCAAAGCTTGAAAAAGAAGGACTGATTATAAAAGGAAAGTACAACCGCTCTAAATTTAACAACACGGTCTGGTACCGGATTGATTATAAGAAACTAGAAGAGCTTATGCCAAGCGATGAATTTGAAGAGCTCGAAGATGTCAATTTGACAGAAGGGGAAAGTCAAATTGAAGCAGCGGAGCCGGTCACAGTGAAGGCGTCATTAACAGAGACTACAGCAGAAAATACAAATCAAATAAAAAGAGAAGAAGCCGCGCATGACGCTTACGTACAAACGTTAGAAGCCGCTTTTATTGCTAGAAGAAACCGAGGAGTGTATCCTTCAGCCAGCGATTTAAAGCATATGTACGAAGTCGCAAAAAGCGAAATACCCGTAGAAGAGGCGCTATCTGGACTGCAGGAAGCATTTGATCACTACGTGCCTAAATACAGCGGCGATACCATTCGAGCATTTGCCTATATTAAACAGCATCTTTTTCATAAGCATTATGTAACGTCACAGCGTACGCTAGCAAGCCAACAGACTGAAAAGCCGCTTTCCTACGCTAATAAAAAGCGCGTCATTCGCAAGGAAATGACGCCGGCTTGGCTAAAAGAAAATGAAGAGCTAGAACCTTCAGCTCCTGCTTTTAAAGACGATGCTCACTTTGAAGAAGAAAAGAAAAAGCTTGCTGAAAGTCTTCGTGAGCTGGAGCAGGAATTAAAAAATAATTGAAAATACCACTGGACTTTTATAAGATAAAAGATAGTAAACCTTTTGAATACGAAAGGTTTACTAGGTAAAAGAAAAGCGGCTCTTAAAGAAGGTGCGCCATAAACGTGATAAAATTTTTGTTTTTGCTGTTCATGCCTACAATCTTTGTTTTTTTCGGTTTGTGGCTTATCCAAAATGTGTTGGTAACATTTGTGTGCTTTTACGGCTGGATGTTTATGATTTTATATGCGAATAATAAAATTAACTTGAAGGTAGCGCTTACAAAAAAATCTCTGTATGTGGGAACTCTGAGCGGAGTTCTATGTGCCGCTGTAATAATTGGAAGCAGCCTGCTTTTTTCTGGTAAAATCTTTCATGTAGAAGATATGCAAGCGGTTTTGCAAATATGGGGATTTAGCGGATGGAAAGTTATCATTTTAGCCGTCGTTTTGATTTTTATTAACCCTTATTTAGAAGAAATGTATTGGCGAGTCTATATACAGAATAAAGTGGAGAAGCATCTGTCCTTACCTGCTTCAACCATTGTTACATCAAGCTTTTATACGCTTTATCACCTGTTTATTATTCTGCCTGTTTTTGCGTTTCCTTTTAATTGGATCTCGGCTGCAGGCATTTTTTTAGCAGGTATAATGTGGGCGTGTATAAGGGAGCGATATGGTGCCGAAGCGGCAATTATTAGTCATGCGTTAGCGGACGCGGCGATCATGATCGTATACGGATTATATGTAAGATAGTGGTATTATGTCAAAAAACCATGAATCGTTATTCATTTATAACTTGTTTTCATGGTATAATAACAATAATAGTAAAATTTTATCAACACATTTGAATTGAAATAATGTATACTTGTAATACAAAGATTGAAGCGTTTACATAAATCGGAATACACATAGTTAATCTGGGTCCGATGAAAACTAAAAAAAAGAGAGAGATAATTACTTGGAGGAGGAATAGAAGTATGTTTGTACCTATTGAGCGTAAAAAAGTATCTAGTCAAGTGCTTGATCAATTAAAAAAGATGATTAAAGAGAAAACGTTCCCGCCAGAGTCTCGTTTGCCGTCGGAACATGAGTTATCCAAAATGTTTGGAGTGAGCCGTGCACCAATTCGTGAAGCGCTAAGCGTTCTTTCTGCCAGCGGCTTGATTGAATCAAGACAAGGCGGAGGAAGCTACGTAAAGCGTGTAAACTTAGTGGGCATGCTTGATCCAATGACGTTTGAAATGGTTGAAGCAGATCAAGTTCTTGAATTAATTGAAATGCGTATTATCATCGAGTCGCAAGCAGCAAGCTTAGCTGCGCTGCGCCGTACGGATGAAGAACTGATTGAAATTAAAGAATCGTTAGAAGCGTTTAAAAAGACGGTTCATAACAGTGAAGAAATTGGACATGAAGCGGACTATCGTTTCCATCATGATATTGTAAAAGCTGCTCATAACTCATTTCTTCTTCATGCTGTAGAAGATTTAGGTCATTTGTATCGAAAAGCGCTTGCTTATTCGTTAAATAAAAGCCAAAAAGAAAATCGTAAGCAAACGGATGCCGACCATGAGCGTATTTTTGAAGCAATTAAAAATGGAGAGCCAGAAGAAGCAGCAGAAGCGGTTCGTGATCACTTAGAGCACGTTCGCCAAAAAGTAATGGTATCTCAATAATAAAAAAAACGACAACCCAAGGGGTTGTCGTTTTTTTTTTATTAGTAAGACCATTCATTCATGTGAGGAAATAACACACGTAGAAAACGAAAATTCATGCTTAGACCGGTGCGGATGTGCCGGCTTTTTTTGTTTGCATAAGGGGAAAGTATCTAATTATACTCCTTAATAATCAGAAAATACAGTATTGTTAATAATTTTACGGCGTGGTATTTTATTAACAAATGTTACTTTTATTTACATATTAATGTCAGTAAATCTAACATTAAGAGGAGGGATAAGATGCTTTCATCAAGCGTCGGGTATTTGATTTTACTGATTTTTGGAGGAGGCTTTACGGCCGTTACAATTATGATGCAGCGCCGTCAAGGAAAGGAAATGACGGCTGAGCAGTTTAGTACAGCCGGAAGAAATGTAGGCGTTGGGCTGGCGAGTGCATCCATTATTGCTGCATGGACATGGGCCGCTACGTTAATGATGTCTTCTTCCACAGGCTATCAGTACGGCATTAGCGGACCGTATTGGTACGCAGCGGGAGCAAGCATTCAAATTTTGCTGTTTGCCATTGTCGCGATTAACCTGAAGAAAAAAGCGCCGAACGCTCATACGTTTTTAGAATTTATTGCACAGCGTTTCGACGTGAAAAATCATCGTTTAATGCTTGGCTTTGCTCTTATGACAAATATTATTGTGACCGCCATGGTTATTTTAGGAGGAGCCATTGCTTTAAACTCTCTTACCGGGATGAATATTTTTGTTGCCGCTTTTTTAATTCCTCTTACGTTTACCATCTACACCATAATTGGCGGTTTAAAAGCCTCATTTGTTGCTGATTATTTTAACACCGTTTTTATTTTCATTATTTTATTTATTTTTGCTGCTGCCGTCTATTATAAGTTCGGCGTGACAAGCGTGTACGAAGGGCTGAAAAATCTGCCTTCGTCACAGCATATGCTTACGATGGCATCGGTGCCGGGCCTTTTGTTTGGGATGATTAATATTATCGGGAACTTCGGTACGGTCTTTGTAGATCAAGCTTACTGGCAGCGTGCCATTGCAAGTAAAAACAGCGCTGCTTCAAAAGCGTATATTTACGGCGGAATTGCCTGGTTTTCGATTCCGTTTGCCGTTGCCACTTTCCTAGGTGTAAGTGCGGCTGGGCTTGGAATTGCTGTAGATTCACCGGATTCTATCGCGCCCGTTATGGCATCACACGTGCTTGGAAATCTAGGTTCTATTTTGTTTTTAACGATGCTGTTTATGGCGGTAATGTCGACAGGAGCAGCTGAATTAACGGCGATCACAAATATTATCGTAACGGACATTTACTTGCGATCTATCAATCCAAAAGCAAGCAGTAAAAAAATCTTAAGCACGTCGCGAAAAGTGACGCTTGGCTTTGGGCTGGCGATGGGTGTGTTTTCCATTTTACTGTTTTACTTAGGAATTAGCCTTGGGTTTGTGTATATGGCCATGGGTATTTTCGTCAGCGGAGCTGTTATTCCCGTTACGCTTGGACTGATGTGGAAAAAAGCGACGAATACAGGTGCATTTTACGGCGCGCTTTTAGGGATGATTGGCGGCGTTGTCGCATGGAACACATCTACTTATTTAATTAACGGTCACATTGATGTAGAAGCCCTTGGCGGACTGTATCCAATGCTTATTGGAAATTCTACCGTTTTTATTATCAGCGGAGTTATATCAATCGGACACGGTCTGCTTGCCAAAAAAGAATTTGACTTTGATGAACTAAAAGACAAATTCAAAAGCTTTGATGAACATGGAGATGAACCATTAAGGGAGGAAGTGGCGTATGGATCCACAACAACAGTTAAATAAAGATGCAAAGCTTTGTACGCGCTGGGCGCTGGGACTTACATTTTTGTTTGTCCTCTTGTTTCCAGGCGTGATGTTTTTAACGGGCTATCAATACACGCTGTCCTTTTTTAAAGGCTGGACGTATCTTGCGTTTGGCTGGCTGATTATCGCAGGGATTTGTATTATTGTGGGGCCTGTGGTTGAGTTTGTGAGGGAGAAGAAGGAGAGAGATACAGTTTAATTTGTCAAAACAATATGAATTTCAAATGTGTTAGTTATAAAAAAAATCACAAATCATATTCTAGTGAATATGGTTTGTGATTTTTTTGTGAAGATATTTAAAATTATGTTAATTTTTGGTAAAGTAGGCTTAGTTCCATAAAACTACATTATGGTTTTAAATGGATTTTACTATTTTATCTGATTGTCTTTTGACATAAATGAAAGGAGGTGAAGTGATTGCACATCGTCTCTTTAGAAAAAGCATGTTATGCAGAACTTCAAGCAGTAGGTTCAAAAGCTTACAATCTCTCAAAAATGATTCAGCACGTTTCTCATATCCCTACAGGATTTGTTTTAACATCTCACGCGTTACATTCCTTTTTAACGTTTAACCAAATAGAAATAAAAGCAGAAGATAGCAGCGTCATAGAAAAGAAGATTCAAAGCGGCACGTTTCCTTTAGGTCTGCAAAAAGAAATTGTTTCTTCGTATGCCAATATTCAAGGTGCTGGTGTGAAAGCCGTAGCCGTAAGATCTTCTTCCGCACTTGAAGATTTGGAGAATGCGTCTTTTGCCGGACAGTATGAAACGATATTAAACGTAAGAAACAGAGAAGAACTTTTGACAAGTATAAAAAAATGCTGGGCTTCTTATTTTTCATCCGTGGTTCAAGCGTACGCCGAAGATAAAGAAATTTCGCTTTCTAATCCCCAGATGGGTGTCCTTGTACAAGGAATGGTTGAAGCCGATGTATCCGGAGTGATTTTTAGCGTAAATCCTATTACAGAAAGTGAAGATGAAGTAGTCATTAACGTGGCGTACGGCTTAGGAGAGGGAATCGTATCAGGTGGTGTTACGCCGGATTTATTTATTATTCATAAACAGACAAAAAGTATAATGAAAGAACTAGGTTTAAAAGAGTATAAGCTAGTGTCAGGTTTTACAGGAATAACAAAAGCTGTGACAACGGATAAAGAAAAAAATGAATTTTCTATATCAGATGAAACAGCACTACAGCTGCTTCGTTTAACGAATCAAGTAGAGCAGTATTGTCAGTACGCTGTAGACATTGAATTTGCCATAAAAAATAAACATATTTATTTGCTTCAAGTGAGACCTGTTACTACATAATGAAAAGGAAAGGGGAAAACAAATGAACGTATTATCTGCATTTCAAAACGACCTATTTTTAAGTGAGGAAGAAAAACAAACGGGATTTTGGGTACAAGACAACCTACATATCGCACATGCGCTAAGTCCTTTATACGCTTCCTTTCAGCTTCCGGCAATGACTTATGGGACAAAGCAAGGTTTTGAAACGTTAAAACTGCCTATCTATCAATTTGTAGTGAAATTAGCTGATGGAAAAATGTATCAGCAAAATATCCCGTTTCCAGGTGACGTAAATGATCGCTTAAAGGAGCACCAAGAAGCAGTGAAGCCGCTGTTACCTCGACTTAAACCTAGATTATACGAGTACGTTAATGAGGTGTTTTTACCTTTTTATACGGAAGTTAAAAGAAATGCAGAACGTCCTTTATCTTTAAAAGAAGCAGAAGAAAAAGTAAAAGAACTGCATGATTTTTATAAAAAAGCTTGGCAGCTTCACTTTGAAATTGTCATGCCAAGAAGTGATTTAGGAATGATGTTAGAAGAGCTATATGGAGCCTTGACCGGAGATGAGAATACCGCTTACGTATATGATCTGCTGGAAGGCGTAATGAACAAGTCACTTGAAACGGATCAAGCACTGTGGGAACTAACTGACAAAGTCAAAGATTCTAATCAATTAAAACAAGCTTTTACGGAGCAGAAGTCAGAAGACATAGAAGCAAATCTATTAGGCACAGCTGAAGGCAGAGAATTTTTAAAGAATCTGCAAAGCTTTTTGAATGAGTATGGCTATCGTTCTGCAAATTCGCATGAGTTTATTGATGAGACGTGGGTAGAGAATCCTTTACATGCGCTATCGATTATTGCTGGCTATGTGCGTAAAGATTACGACTTCAAGAAAAATTATGAAGATGTCGTAAAAAAGAGAGAAGAAAGCTATCGTGATGTACTCGCAAAAATGCCGGAGTGCGAAGAAAAAGAGCAGTTTAAGCTGTTTTATGGCTGGGCTTTGGACGCATGGGGGTTGGATGAAGACCATCATTTTTATATCGATGCGATGCTGCCTGCTACGGCAAGACTGTTTTTGCTCAATGTAGGAACTCTTTTAGCTGATCACCAAGTGATTCATCAGCCTCAAGATATTTTTCATTTTTATTACGATGAATTGCTGGAAGTATTAAAAACGCCCGTGGCATCTCATGAACTTATCGTCAATAGAAAGCAGGAGTTTGAAGAGAATCGTCATAAAAAAACGCCGCCTGCTTATGGCACGCCTCCTCAAACAGGAGAAGATCCTTTATTGGAGCGGGTATTCGGAAAAATGGGGCCTCCAGAAGTAGATGAAACTCAAAAAATCTTTAAAGGAAGTGCCGCTTCAAGAGGTGTTTATACGGGAGTGGTAAAAATCATTTCAGACCCAAGTCAATTTTCTAAACTTAAACAAGGAGATATTCTTGTGTGTGAAACAACAGCACCCGCTTGGACCACGTTATTTTCGCTTGCTGGAGCAATTGTAACTAATGCAGGAGGAATTTTATCTCATGCAGGAACAGTGGCTCGTGAATATAAACTTCCAGCGGTTCTTGGCACAAAAGTAGCCGTGGATCTACTAAAAGACGGAGATGTTGTTACCGTAGACGGAACTAACGGAGTGGTGACGATTGAACAGCAGTAAGCCGTCTTTGATTATCTTTTCTATTTTAACAGGAACTTTTTTAATTCCCGTTAATTCCACTATGATTGCGGTAGGCTTACCGTCTATTGCCAAAGCGCTTGATCTTTCCATCGTACATGTATCAGTAGTGGTAACGATCTATTTAATTGTGATGGCAGTTGCTCAGCCCATCGCGGGGAAACTGGGTGATTTATATGGAAATAAGACCATGTTTGTAGCTGGAATGATTATTTTTTTAGTGGGGTCTGCCGCCTGTGTGTTTTCATATAACTTACTTTCGCTCACGGTCTTTCGAACGCTGCAAGCATTAGGAGGCGCACTAGCTACGCCTAATGCAACAGCGATTATGAGGCACAGTTTACCAAAAGAAAAGCTTGGAAGGACGCTTGGGTTATTTGGATTATCAATGGGACTAGGAGCAGCTGTAGGACCTGTGTTAGGAGCTTTTTTAATTAAGTATCTTGGGTGGACGTCGATTTTTTGGTTTAACGTTCCTTTTGCTGTTCTGTCGTTGATTTGTTCATTTATATACGTGCCGTCTAACGTAAAACAAAAAGCAAAAATGCTGGATATAGGGGGCGCTTTTTTACTTGGAGTAAGCATGACGAGCTTTACGCTAATGCTGACGCACCGTGATTTGTTTAATGCTTGGACTATTTTTATATGCATAGCGTCTATCGTTCTTTTCATTGTGCAAGAACGCAAGGTCCAAGAGCCGCTGATTGATTTTAAGCTTTTTAAGGTTCGGCCCTTTTTTTCTTCAAATCTTTCCATTCTATGCAGTAATTTTATGATGTATAGTACCATTTTGTTTGTTCCGCTTTTGCTAGAGAAGCAGTATGATATTCGTTTAATTGGTTTGCTTCTTTTCTTTTTTTCATTAGCCATGTCTATTTCTTCTTGGCTAGGAGGATTGTTAGCAGAAAAGGTAGGGAAAGAACATCCGATACGATTATCGTTTCTTATTTCACTGCTTGCGGCGATGCTTTATTTTCACTTAGCGAATGCCTCCATTTCTTATACAATTGTATCTTTATTAGTAGGAGGAGTGGGAGCAGGGATCGGTGTTTCATCTATGCAGGCTATGAATATTCAATCTGTCAAAAAAGAGCAATCAGGCACTGCGTCGGGCATTTATTCCACTTTTCGTTATGTTGGAGGAATGTTAGCTTCAGCTGCGGTGAGCTTGTTAGTAGGTACTACTGGTCTATTGGTGGTTCTATGTATAGCTGGAATAGCAGGATTCCTTGTGTCGTTAGTTGGAAAAGAAAAAGAAAAGCAAGTTTCCTTGTCCAAAGACGTTTTTAAATAAAAAAAGAATAGCCAGCGGAGAAGCAGACATTCGTTTTATTGCACGTGCTGAAAATGATGATGTGCTGGTCCAAAGGCTATTCTATTTTTTAGTTATCGCTCTTTTTTCAATTTTACACACCCACCGGTAATACTGCACCACCATCCAAAACAACAGCGGGTTTAAGAAAAGCGAATACCACCACGTCCACCATCCATAGTGAAAATACCCCCAAGGAGCAGGGAGAAGGGCCACTACTTCATAAAGTAAAACAGCAACCGACCAAAGTAAAATATAAGCGGCTTTTTTTGTGAGCTTCCCGGCAAAAGGATAGTAAGTAAGAAAAAGCATGTTTACAGGCGGAATGAGAACGGTATAGGCAAAAATACCTTGCCAGTCTGTCTCTTGTGTAAAATACCAGTAGCCGTGAAATTTGAAATTAATGAAGACGTCAAAGATATGCTGAGCAGCAATGGTGAACATCCAAATGTGAACAATTTGATTTGCCGTTAAGCGCTTATTTGTTTTGAAGGCAAGAATGTTAAATATTAAAACAGAAAGAATTAATCCAATCATAGTACTTCTCCTTTTGGCTTCTTGACTACATTGTATAATTTTAGGAGATTAAAACCAATAGAGAAATGAAAATATTATGAATTTTATGTAGTATTTTCCGCATTGATAGATTGTACATTTTTTCAATTTCTTAAAAAGGCAATCACAAGCAAAAGAGCAGGTATGACGATTTGAAACGAAAGATGTAAAGTAAATGGACCGATTTTTAATCCTTGATGGACATGTTTAAAATAGTTTTGAGCAAGAGACAATGAATAAAACAAAACGACTAAGCCGATTGGAGATACAAGCGGTGACGGGTTTTTAAGCTTAAACACATGAGAAAGGCCCAGCACAGTAGCATAGAACAATAGACCGATTTTAAAGAACGTTCCAGTGATTAAAGTGAAAGCGTTTGTAAATAAACAGAGATATTTTGTTAAAAATTAAGTATGTTAGCCGAAGATATAAAAGAGAAGGGCATAAAAGGAGAGAGCGTCTTGGATTTATTTGAAGTTATATTAAGCATACATATTGGGCTCGGCATGATTTGTTTACTTTCAGGAGCAGTGTCTATGCTAGTGCCTAAGACAAAAGGAGGGCATACAAAGTGGGGGGAAGTGTATCATGGTGCTTATGCAGCCCTAGCCGCTACCGCTATCATTCTATCAGTTTGGAAATGGAATGAAATTGCTTATTTATTTTATATTGCCGTGTTTTCATACGGATTAGCGATCTACGGCTATGTAGCACGCAAGCAAAAATGGAAGAGCTGGCTTCAACACCACATTCGCGGTATGCTGGGGTCTTATATCGGCGCCGTTACCGCGCTGCTTGTGAATATTGGAGATAGTATTCCGCTGTTAAACAAGCTTCCCGACCTTTCATATTGGTTTTTGCCGACGATTATTGGCAGTCCGCTTATTTACATAGTCGCAAGACGCTATAGAAAAACTTCTTCCGTTTTTAAAAAAATACCATACTAACCAAAAAAGCCTTTTAACGCAAAAGGCTTTTTTTTGTTACGAACATTTGTGCTATGATAGAGAAGCAAGGAGGCTGCAGCATGAAAGAAAATCATCAGTTTACC
Organism: Bacillus sp. ILBB4; assembly: GCF_035064545.1. NCBI lineage: Bacteria > Bacillati > Bacillota > Bacilli > Caryophanales > Bacillaceae > Bacillus > Bacillus sp. ILBB4. Next base: position 97,395 of record NZ_JAIQVD010000003.1, read on the forward strand.
ATACATACGGATAAAGAAAAGCTTGATATAGATGTCATCTACTCGTACCTTCATCATGAATCATACTGGGCAAAAGGAATTCCGCTTCACCTTGTTCAAACGTCTATTGAACATTCCATTTGTTTTGGCGTGTATGATGAGTGCGATAAACAAGTAGGGTTTGGACGGATTATTTCAGATTTTGCGACGTTTGCTTATTTGGCGGATGTGTTTATTCTGCCGCACGCCCGAGGCAACGGGCTTGGAAAAGCGCTGGTACAAGAAATGATTCGCTATCAGCCGATTCAACACGTACGAAAAATTTTATTGGCAACAAAAGATGCTCACGGTTTGTACAGTCAGTACGGATTTAAAGAAGTTAAAAATAAGCAGCTGTTTATGCAAATTTTTAAAAAAGGCATGTACGAGCGGGCGCTTTATTCAAAAGAAAATAAAATACTGCCTGGAAAAGAGGGATAAGTATGGCTGAAGAGTTACGTAAAAGCGTGTTTAATGAAGGGTTGATTACGCACTTGAGCGACGCTTTTTCACGTGAAATGAGTTCATTTGATGAAAAAGTATTTCATGAACTGGTTTTTCAACAGGGCTGGGAAGACTTAGCGCTGAAAGAGCGCATGAGAAGAATTACGCTTTCCATGCATGAAGTGCTGCCAGCGGAATATGAAGAAGCGCTTCATATTCTATATAAAGTAGCTCCAAGGGTAGGAGGACTTCAAGGCACGATTTTTCCAGATTATGTTGAACTTTACGGATTGAACGCTTGGGAAGTTTCAATAAAAGCACTCGCTTTTTTTACATCGTTTTCCACATCAGAGTTTGCGGTGCGTCCGTTTTTAATTCAAGATCAAAAACGGATGCTTGAGCAAATGATTGAATGGGCAGGAGATGAAAACCATCATATTCGCAGATTAGCAAGCGAAGGGAGCCGGCCTAGACTTCCATGGGGACAATCGGTACCTGCGTTAAAGCAAGATCCGAAGCAAACGCTGCCGATTTTAGAGCAGTTAAAATGCGATGAATCGCTCTATGTCCGAAAAAGCGTAGCCAACCATTTAAATGATATTTCTTACATAGAAAAAGATTGGATGCTTGACGTGATGAAAAGATGGTACGGAAAAGACGTTAAAACCGATTGGATCGTTAAACATGCGTGCCGTTCACTTTTGAAAAAAGGAGACCCTGAAGCTCTGTCTCTTTTTGGCTATGGAGATGACCCAGGAGTAAATGTCACAGGGCTTAGCTTACAGCCGCATGTCATTACGATTGGTAATAGCATTAACTTTTCCTTTGACTTATCGGTAGAAAAAAACATGCCGCTTCGCATAGAGTATGGAATTCATTACGTAAAAGCAAAAGGAAACCGCACTCAAAAAGTGTTTATGCTAAAAAATGTTCAAGCAAAAGCAGGCCAAACGCTGACAGTCACAAAAAAGCATGCGTTTAAAGATTTAAGTACAAGAAAACATTATAGTGGTACACATACGCTTTCTGTTATTGTAAACGGAGTGGTGAAAGCAGAAGCGGATTTTGTGATCGAGTAACTCTTTCCTGATGGAGAGAGTTTTTTTATGTTTCTATAGAGCTGATGAGGAAACGTAAGTCAATAGGTTGCTGCCTCTTTACTTACAAAACCGATTATAAAACATCCATTTAAATTCCTTTTATGGTATATTAATCCTTAAGGAGTGGTGAAGTGAAGAAATTTATGGTGGGCATATTGAGTGCTGTTTTGGCTATGTCATTGGTAGCGTGCTCAAACTTTGCTAGCAAAGAAGAGAGTGGATATAGGATTCAAAAAGTGAAAGTCAAGATAACGGATGATGCCGATTTAATTGGAAAAGTGGGAATACAAGACAGCAAAGGAAAAATGGTCGACGTAAAACCAAAAGCGCTTTATTACGAATTTAAAATGAAGCAGCAAGGTCAGCGTAAATTCTATCAAAATGATAAAGACGAAATAGAAGCTGAAATTATACCGAATGAAGATTTAAAGAAAGCATCTATCAATACAGTAGGCGTTAATGTATTTGATGAGGGGCATGGTCAGTTCGGTACAGGTATGGGAATTGAAGACTTTAACTATATGAAAAAAGGCAAAGTCGATGTGCACTACGATCTGGGCGCGACTGTTAAAAACAAAGAAATGCCTCTGGCTCCGTCCGATCAGAAATTAAAAAAACTCCAACAGGTTGCGAGGCATGGAAAGCTCGTCATTACAAGAAATAACAAAGAAATTGGTCGATATGATTTAGAGACGTTAGAATCTGTAAAGAAATGACCAACAGCTGCATGGAGTATGCGCAGTTAAATTACGGACAGTGCGGGCTCAATGAAGGCCTAAAGTTTATAGCAGTTCATACATAAAAAAGAGGCTAGGATAAACGTATGTTAGCTGAAATAAAAAATGAACCATTGATTAACATGTTTGATGAGTGGTTTGTTTTTTTTATGGTGAATATAGTTTCGTGTGTTTCGTTCCTTCTAGTAGTTGATTGGAGCGCAAGCGACTAGGAGGATCAGCGGCCACCCGCGGAAAGCGAAGCCTTGCACGGAAATCAACAGCGGTCGAACAAGAAGTCAGAATTGTTAATCCTGATTATTTGTCTTCAGGTTGAATTGATTTTGTTATGTCTCAATTCTTTTTTATATAATGCACTCATTTGATACATAAAAAATAGTCAAAAAGGTTCAGCTCCCTTATCTTGAAGTTATTTCCTTAAACGGTATAATTATTTATGTAACATTTTAAATATTTTAAAAATTTAAAATGTCTAATCAAGGGGATGGGGAGGAGTAAATGAATGAAAAAAAATGTAAAACGAACGGCCGTGCCGGCTCTTTTGTCGATTGGATTATTGCTGTCGCCGCTTGCGGTACAAGCTGAGATGCCTTATTACGGAAAAGACTATAGTCAGCCGGGAAAAATTAAAGCGCTTTATCCAGAAATAAAGGTGAATGAAGCAACGCCGGCATTTATGAAAGGACAAGACGCATTTACGACTCAAGAAGAAATGATGAGCTATGTTCAAAAGCTTGCTCATAAAAGTCCGTACGTAAAGCTGAAGATTATCGGTAAATCACAGCAAGGACGTGACATTCCGGCTCTGTATTTTTCAAAGGAAAAGAAATTTGCGGATGGAAAAACATCCAAAAAGCCAACGATTTGGCTTCAAAGTCAAATTCATGGTAATGAACCGGCAAGCGGTGAATCCGTACTCGCCGTTGCGACGCGTTTGACAGAAGACTTTGGAAAAGATGTGCTAAATAAAGTGAACATTGTCATTGTGCCGCGCATTAATCCAGACGGATCTTATGCATTTAAACGTCAGCTAGCAAATAATTTAGATGGAAACCGCGACTACATAAAGCTTGAAAGCCCGGAAGTGCAGAGCGTACGAGCTGAATTTAACCGTTTTTCACCGGAAGTCGTCATTGATGCTCATGAATATACGCCTTACAGCAGCGGATTTAAAAATATCGGTAAAGAAGGCGTGTGGAAGTATCACGATATTTTACTGCAGTCCGGTCGAAACTTAAATATTCCGCAGCGCATTCGCGACGTGTCTGATGAGCTGTTTGTGAACAGTACGCTTACAGCCATTGAAAAGCAAGGATATTCAGGAGAAGTATACTATACGTCTCAAGTGAATAAACAAGGGCAGCTTGAAGTGGAAGAAGGCTCAGTTGAACCGCGAATTGGCCGAAACTCACTAGGCTTGTATCCTTCGTTTTCGTTTTTAGTTGAAAGCAGAGGGATCGGTATTGGACGAGAAGATTTTCCGCGGCGAGTGAGTGCACAAATTGCTACGCAAGAAAAGCTGATTACCCAAACAGCTGATCACGCCAAACAAATTAAGGCGCTGATTGCAAAAGAAAAAGCGGAACTTGTTAAAAAAGGAAAAAATGCAAATGATCATGACCCAATCGTTGTAAACAGTGAAAATAAAAAAATACCAAACTCCACGTTAGAAATGGTCGATGTGGAAAGTGCGTCTGTTAAAGAAGTTCCCGTGACGTACTACAGTGCAAAAGAAGCAACGCCGACGCTTGTCCGCGAACGTCCGACTGCTTATCTTTTAAAACCAGGACACGAAGATGTAGCAGCCAAACTGCAGGGACAAGGCGTAAAAGGCTTCAAATTAACGAAAGAAACGGTTCTTTCAGTAGAAGCGTATAACGTCAGCAGCCGCATAGAAAATGAAGCCTACGAAAACAAGCCAAATGTAGATGTGCAAACAATCGTCAAGTCAAAAACAGTAACGTTTCCAAAAGGAAGCTACGTCTTTTTAACCTCTCAGCCGCAAAACAATTTATTGTCTCTATCGCTTGAACCGGAATCGGTGGACAGTTTCACGACGTTTGGGTATTTGCCTTCAGAAGTAGGACAAGAGCTTGATGTTTACCGGTTTACGCGTTCAATTGAAAAATCGCCTTTGCAAAAAGAATCCCGTAAATAATGAAAAAGCGTGGAGCCTGGCTTCACGCTTTTTTTTATTGGGATGTCTAAGAAGAAACCCACTCTCCGCCGTTTACATGCAGCGTTTGCCCCGTGACAAACCGTGAGTCGTCGCTTGCGAGATACACGTATGTTGGAGCAAGTTCAAACGGCTGCCCTTGGCGCTCCATCGGATTGTCCACTTGCGTTACTTGATCAGCTGAAAAGCTTGCTGGAATGAGCGGCGTCCAAATGCGCCCCGGCGCTACGGCGTTTACGCGAATGCCGTCTTTAATCAGGCTATTGGAAAGTGCACGAGTGAAACCGACAATGGCTCCTTTAGTTGCCGTATAGTCAATTAACTCTTCATAGCCTTTATACGTCACAATTGAAGCAGTATTAATAATCGAGCTGCCGGCTTTTAAATGAGGCAGAGCGGCACGCGTCGTGTAAAAGTGCGAGTAGATATTCACTTTAAATGTATGATCAAACTGCTCATCGGTGATGTCTAAAAGACTCATCTGCTGAAACTGAACGCCTACGTTATTGCACAAAATATCAAGCCGACCGAACGTTTCTACCGTTTTTTCGACGATGTCTTTACAGTGCTGTTTGTCCCGCACGTCGCCGGGAAGCAGCACACATTTTTGACTCAGTTCTTCAATCCTTGCTTTCGTTCGATTTGCATCTTCATGTTCATCTAAATAAGCAATCGCAACGTTTGCTCCTTCTTTAGCGAAGGCAATGGCACCGGCTGCTCCGATTCCGCTGTCACCGCCTGTAATGAGAGCAATTTTTCCTTTTAGCTTGCCGCTTCCTTTGTAATGCGGATTTTCGATAATGGGACGCGGAACCATCAAACTTTCTAACCCGGGCTGGCGAAGCTGCCGCTGTTCAGGAACCGTAATCGGAACGTCTTCATAGCGCGTAATTTTTCCGTAATTCGGCTGCATCGGATACCCTTGCTTGTCCTGATAAAATTCATTGTTTGGACACATAAAACAACCTCCTCAAAAAGCATCACTCTTTCACTCTATGACATAGATCGATCTCTCATGCATACGTATAAAGAGTGTAGAATGCGAGAAAGAAGGGGAGTTCATGCGATATTACTACAGTGAAGAAGTGAAGCTATTGCTAATGGACGGGTCAAATCAGACGGTGGAACTAATCTATAACTCTGATGCTCAGCCTTTTCTGCTGCCGCTTTTAGGACCTCGTCCGCCTTTTTATGTAAACCCTCGCTATGAGAAGTATCTGCCTGTTTTATAGTACAAAGAGCCCTTCTGCATGAAGGGCTTTTAAATTGACCTTCTCTTTTATTTTCCTCGTGAGTGCTCACGTGATTCCTGGCGGTTTTTTCTTCTTCTAGATAGGAAATAAATAAAAAAGCCGATTAATACAAGAAACGTGATAAGCAAAATACTAGTAGGAAAGTAAAGAGAGCCTATCTGAATTCCCAAATAATTTAACATCGTTATAACTTCCTTTCTTGATAGACAATGGTTTATTTTACTAAATACCCTTATAAGCTGATAAAAAACGTTTCCGCTGTTTTAGTAGGGAATTGATTGACTCTGTGCGCCAATAACCACGATATGTCCTTGTTTCATTTCTTCTTTATACCGGTTTGCTTCTTGATTGGATAAGCCCAGCGAAGCCATCTTTGAAAGAAGCTCATCTTCTCTTGAAAGAAGTTTATTTACCGCCGTTTCAAAAATACCTTGCTCTGCCATTCTGTACTTTTTTGTATGTGTTGCCTCCGTTAAATTCTGAGCCCATTCTTTATCGTAGGCCAGCAGGTAAATATCTCTGCTTGTAAATCCTTTTTTAAAAAAAGAACGGATGATGCAGACTGCCTCCTCTTGGTTTTCTGCTATTTCAATGTGTTTCATATACCAACCAAACCTCCTAATAAAAGATATTTCTGAAATACATCTTCTACTCATTCTGTAGCCTTTGTTTCCAACTTTAAACTTGTTTTCTATGAATTTTCTAAGATAGTAAAAGAGAATAGAAACATCATAAATTTTTAAAAAAAGATGTTTGAACTTCAAAACAGAAGGCTAAACGTAGACTATACTAAAAAGTTTCATCAAAAATAGGAGGAGATTAAAATGAATTTACAAGATCAACAAACACAAGGTCAGCCCCAGCAAACGCAAGACCGCCAGCCGGGTATCGAAAGCGAGATGAACCCTCTCCCTATTTATGAGGATGACAATTACATTGGTACAGGAAAATTAAAAGGAAAAGTAGCGCTAGTTACCGGAGGAGACAGCGGAATTGGACGAGCTGTATCCATTGCTTATGCGAAAGAAGGAGCGGACGTAGCCATCGTTTACTTAAACGAACATAGCGACGCCGAGGAAACAAAAGCCCGCATTGAAGAAGAAGGTGTAAGATGTCTGCTGATTGCAGGAGACGTAGGAGACGAATCGTTCTGTAACGAAGCGGTAGAAAAAACAGTAAGTGAGCTTGGAAAGCTTGATATTCTTGTGAACAATGCAGGAGAGCAGCATCCAAAAGAAAGCATTAAAGAAATTACAAGTGAACAGCTTGAACGAACGTTCAAAACGAACTTTTATTCATACTTTTATTTTACGAAAAAAGCGCTTGATTACTTAGGAAAAGGCAGTGCGATCATTAATACAACGTCAATTAATCCTTACCGCGGAAATCCTCAGCTGATCGATTATACGGCGACAAAAGGTGCAATCAACGGCTTTACGCGCAGCATGGCGCAAGCGCTTGTCAAAGATGGCATTCGCGTTAATGCTGTAGCGCCGGGACCAATCTGGACACCGCTTATTCCGTCTACTTTCTCAGGTGATAAAGTAGGAGAATTCGGTACCGATACGCCGATGGGCAGACCTGGGCATCCTGTGGAGCACGTAGGCTGCTATGTACTGCTAGCTTCAAATGATTCATCTTATATGACCGGTCAAACGCTTCATGTCAACGGCGGAGATTTCATGAACACATAATTGCACCACCTATAGTAAAGGAGGAGAAAAGATGGGAGAACGCCAGAAAAGATCTATATCAAATGCACCTAAAAAAAGAGATGAAACGGAACAGCGTGTAACAGATCAAGACGAAACGTTATTTGAACGTTTCAAAGAAGAAGAAACGGTGGATCCTATGCCAATGGAAGACATAAGACTTGAACAAAAAGAAGAGAAAAATAAAACGAAAACGAAAGATGAATCAGGTTCTGAAAACATTCATCATAGAAAATAAAAAACAGCCTTCTTGGGCTGTTTTTTTGTTTGTATCCCTATATTAATGAGTGCTAGAAGCAATTACAATTTTTGAATCATCTTCTAATGCCTGAGCAAGATTCGATTTAATTCGTATATGATCAAATTTCAGTCCAAGCTGCATCGCAGTAGTAGCTAATTCAGGGCGAATGCCCGATAAAATTGATTTAACGCCGATTAAATCAAGCGCATTTATCAGCTGAAACAGCTCGTGTGCGACCATTGTATCAATCATCACAACTCCTGACAAATCAATATACAAATGAGCGATTTGCTTCTCTGCACACTGTTTTAACGTGCTTTCTAGGATCATTTTGGCTCTTGCCGTATCAATATCGCCGACTAACGGTAAAAGAGCAACGTCTTTTTTAATCACAATAACAGGTGAGCTTAATTCATGAATCATTTCCTGCTGCGAGCGGAGGCGGTTTGATGCGTACTCCTGCGCTTCTGTGATGAATTTCAAAATAATAATATCAAATACCCTTACTACTTTTTCATTCCACACATCAATATGCTGCTGAGTGATGTCATCGTTAAGTTCTGCAAACCGGCGAATATACTCACAGTATTGTTTGCGGACGTTCATAAATTCTTTAATAATACTTTGAATGGGTGTTCTGATATGTTCTTGGTCTTTGGCAACTTTATTTAGCCACGTGTTAAAAGATTCAAAAAAGCTTTTTTCATCTTCTATAAAGACGTTGCTAATATATAAATGAAATTCATAGTTTTGCGCTTTTAAGCGTTGAATGACATCGGGGTTACTAGAGGTATATACGCCTTCAGAAGACTTTTTGTCCAAAGATTCATACCATTCTTCCGTCATATTTGGTGCATTTTCTAGCAGATAAGAACGTAAAGCGATATCTTTCTTCACTGTTATTCTCCTCTCAAACTGATAAAGCATCGCGCAGGTGCGCAACGTATTTATTATAGCACCTTTTTTATAAAGATGGATATGAAATGTATGTTTATTTTGCGTGTGAGGTTTTAAATGATTGTATAAAGGGAAAAATTTTAATAAAAGGGGAAAGAGGAAAAGTATGAATACCGTGACGAGCGATCAGTGGAAATGGTATCAGTTTGATTTAGAAGAAGCAGACGGAATAGCTGATATAATCAAAGACTATCAGTATCCAAGAGATGAATGGTTTTGTCAGCAGCTTCAAAAGAAAAATTCTAATCATATTCAAGTAGATGTAATAGGAGAAAGTGAGCTCATTTATGGTTCACTGATTTATCATAAGGAGTCGTTTGACCAAAAAAATTACGATTCGTTTCATTTTTATATTACTGAGGAGTTTATTATAACGGCAGGAATCGATTTAAAAATCCTCGAGAACACCAATCATGAACGAATGATTGAACGCATGAAGCAGTCTGCTAACACGGCGGAAAGTTTTTTTATTCTTTTAGGCGAAATTATGAAAAAACACTTAAATGGGTTTGATCAGTTTGAAAGTCATTTCAGAGAGCTTCTGTGGGAAGTTCGCCATAATAATAACATCGACGTGTTAGATGACATTCATAAAGCCCGGTATGACCTGCTTATATGGACAAATTTAATTAGCTCTGTTCGAGAAGTCACAATGGGAATAGAAGAAGCATTTCATAAAAAAATTAACCAAACGGTCGAATATCAGCGGATGTGTAAAAAAATCGAAATCGGCTTAACGCTAATTGAACAATATCAAAAAGAATTTGACGCGTTAATTAAATTAGAAGAAGTTGTGTCTACTCATCGAGGAAATGAGATTATGAAAGCTTTAACGCTGCTGACAGCAATCAGTACGCCTTTAACGGCTTTTGGAGCTCTTTGGGGAATGAACTTTAAAGGGATGCCGGAGCTTGATTGGAAGTTTGGCTATGTCTACGCACTCATTTTAATTGTTCTTTCAACCGTGGCCATTTATCTCTATTTACGAATGAAAGGGTGGACGGGCGATCTGTTAAAAGGAAGAAAAAAGAATTCATTTTTTAAATAAGCTTCAAGAAAAAGCAGCCGCTTAATAAGCGGCTGCTTTGTTGTCTGTTATCCTCGCCTCCACGTCGTGGGCTCACCTGAACGAAGGCATCTTGGAAATAAATCGTTTTCTTTTAGCTTTACTTGATTGCCGTTTTCGTCGGTATAGCGACCGGTTTGCGGAACCAATTCTCCGGTTGAAAAGGCGTCATCTACAGGCTTCCACGTCGTTGATTCACGTGTATGTGGGCAAGGTGTAAAAAGATCATCTTTTTGAAAGAGTTTAATTTCACCTTCCGCACAAACGTAAGCGCCCGATTCTGGTACAGCTTCACTCGTTCGATAAATGTTCTGTACGGTCTTCACACGCATCCAACCTTTCTTTTTGGTTAGTTGTATTTTAGTGTTCGGGTCGTGGCGTCCATGTACGTACGGTCTTCTATAATATCCGAGTCGTCTAGCTTTCTAAAAGGAGCGCAGTAGCATACAACACCCGTCTCGATTTCAATTTCTTGAAATCCGTACGCACGGCAAAGGTATTCACCGACAGCGCTTGGAGCTGGATGCATATCCAACTCATCTAATGCTTCATTAAACATCTCTAAAAATTCTTTTTTCGAAAATTTCTTCTCATGATGCAGTGTTACTGGATCTCCAGAATCTGTTCCTTGTGCTAACGCGTAAAAATACATCGTCCTCACTCCTTGCATATATATAGTCGAGCTTTTTCTGATTTGTAGAAACATTGATTGTTAGTAAGTAAATTCCCTTAAATAAAAGAAATAAACGCATTTGGTAGAAAACGGTTTCTTTATGAGCATTATCTCAAAGAGAATTCAGTGCTATCAGCGTTTGATAGCAAGCTGCCACAGGGTGATAATCGGCTTTAGGAGCGGGGCTTTTTTTCGAGCTGTAGCGTTCGTTTTGCTGATTTAACAGCTGATACCATCCTCCATATGTGTGATCGATAAAGTGTTTCTGACAGTAGGAGAACAGGGCGTCGTATGCTTTCCAATATCCGCTGTCTCCGGTTTTTACCCCAAGCAGTGAAGCCGCAGAAATGGCTTCGGCCATCACCCAGTAGTTTTTATCCCAATCAATGACCTCTTCTTGAGGAGACAGCGCAAAGTAAAGACCTCCGTACCTAGCATCCCAGCCTCGGTTCCAGCCCTTATCAAATAAATCTTTTGCACGTTCTGTCATCCAGTTTTCCGAACGGTGCCGATCAAGCCATAAAAGCAGCTTGCTCCATTCAAACTGATGTCCTGGTATAAAGCCGTACGGACGAAATTCATCCTTTGTATTGTTTTTATTGTATTCCCAATCTGGCTGCCAGTCTGTATCATAATGCTCCCAGATCATGCCGCCAGATCGTTCAGCAAGCTGCTGAGTAACGCCTTTTGCAAGCGTGTACGCTCGGTCTAAGTATTTTTTATCTCTTGTTGCTTCAAAGGCAGAAAGCATCGCTTCACATATATGCATATTTGCATTTTGGCCGCGATATAAAGAAGAAGCTGACCACGATGCGTCCCATTCATCTCGGTAAAAGCCGTTCGTTTCTTCCCAAAAGTACTTTTCCATCACGTCATATACCTGTTCAATTGTTTCTTTTGCTTCTTGAATGCCGGCTTGATACGCGATGGAAGAAGCTAAAAGAGCAAAAGCGTGGCCATATGCTTGTTTAGAATCATCTTTTACTTCTCCGTCATCGGCTATTTCAAAAAAATACCCGTCGTGCTCTCTATCATAATGGTTGTTTTGTAGAAAACGAATGCCGTGCTGAGCTGCTTCTTTGCACCAATCCGGTCCGTTTAAAAGAGCCCCTACACTGAAGATATAAATAAAGCGCGCTGTACTTACCAAGTGTTTTAAATGCGTGTTGTTGACGGTGCCGTCGTCGTAGTATTCATGGATATACCCGCCGTTTTTCTTGTCAATACAAGCGGGGTAGTAGAAACGAAGCGTATCAAAAATATGCTGTTTTAATGTGGGGGGTTCTCGAAACGAAGTTGAGGAAAAATCCGTTGCCGTGTTCATTTTATCACCATCTCAATCTTTGTTTTTAGTTATTTTTTACCCTAAGAATTTGGGAGTAAACGTAAGGGTTTTTTTGCTGTTTCTGCTCTATTATTCTATTTTTGTTGAAAATGTATCAGTTTGGAAACAAGTTTGAAATATTTTGATATACTTTTGACACGATTATCCGGTATTCTAAAAGTACGTGCTAGCTGGAACGAAGTAATGGTAAGCCTCTAGACGTCGAATAATTTTACTTAATGTTGTTTAGTTAAGGTTGAGCTTAAACATCGGATCCTGTTTTCACTTAACCTATTAAACTAGCAGCATGTATTTCTATTATATTTTGCAAATGAGGTATAAAAAATGACAGAAGTGAACAAACAAAGATTTTACAAAAAATTAGCGGTAACAGGTCTTGCTTTTACACTTGTAGGGGCAGGAACTCTAGGTCTTCATTCTTTAAATTTTACGGGTGAGCCAACTGTCGCAAGCGCAGCGGCGGAAACATATACAACAACGGCGAATTTAAATATTCGAAGCGGTCCATCGACGTCCAATGCGATTATTGCAACGGTCAAACAAGGCACGCAGCTAACGGTAGTTGGACAAGCAGCAAGCGGCTGGCTGAAAGTAAGCTATCAAGGCAAAACGGGCTACGTAAGCAGTGAGTATGTTAAAAAGTCTGCGAGTTCAACGACCAAAACCTATGTAACAACGGCAAATTTAAATATTCGAAGCGGTCCATCGACTTCAAGCGCGATTGTTGTAACGGTCAAACAAGGCACGCAGCTAACGTCGACAGAACAAGCAGCGAACGGCTGGCTAAAAGTAAGCTATCAAGGCAAAACGGGCTATGTGAGCACGCAGTACGTAAAGGAATCAACGGGTTCTTCTGAACCGGCTCCAGCTCCAGCTCCGGCGGCTTCTGTCTATGTGGCAACGGCGAATTTAAATGTTCGAACAACTGCTTCAACTTCTGGTGCTGTCATGGCAACACTTAAAGCCGGCACACAGCTAGACGTAACGGCTAAAGCAGCAAACGGCTGGCTGAAAATTACGTATCAAGGCAAGGTTGGTTATGTAAGCGGTCAATACGTACGAGCATTAGCTGGTATGAAAGTGGTTTCGAACCCTGAAAGCATACAAGTTGTTGTGAATAAACAAAACAAGCTTCCGGAAAACTACGTTCCGAAAGATTTAGTATATACAACGATTCCATTTACATTCAAAGAACAAACGGAAAAGAAAAAAATGCGCAGTGAAGCAGCCGCTGCTATTGCACAGTTATTTGCGGGTGCGAAAAAACAAGGCGTTACCCTTCTTGGCGTATCAGCTTACCGTTCACATGCAACACAAAGTGCGCTTTTTAGTTCCTATGTTCAAAGAGACGGTTATGATAAAGCGGCAACTTATAGCGCATTGCCAGGCACGAGTGAACATGAAACGGGTCTTGGAATTGATGTAACAAAAGGAGACGGTACATGTGCTGCTCAAGACTGCTTTGGCGGAACTAAAGAAGCAACTTGGCTTGATGCCCACGCAGCAGAATACGGATTTATCATTCGTTATCCAAAAGGGAAAGACGCGGTAACCGGCTATAAATATGAACCGTGGCATTTGCGATATGTAGGAAAACCAGTGGCGCAGGCGATTAAGATTAAAGGAATTACGCTTGAAGAATATTACGGAATTAAGTAGTTTAAAAAACAGGCTAGAATAAAAGTATCTTAGTTGAAGGAAGATCCGAACGCGTTTGATTCTTGATGGAGAATCAAACGTATTCGGATTTTTTTATTGGCAGGGTGAAGGTAGGTTTCATATATGCAGCGGCTTCTAAGTGCTGACTGGAGGGCAAGGCTCATCGGCCTCCCCGCAGAAAGCGAAGTCTTGCAGAGAAATTAACAGCGTTGGAACAAGTGATTCATACTAGCTGCTTTATCCCATTTGTTCGTGTTTAGATTGGATGGATTTAGTTATGCCTCAATTTGAATGTAGAATTATTTGCATCATATAAAAAACACCTCTTTCGAACAAAAGTCGAAGAGGTGTTTTTTGATTCGAAAAGTATTTGATTCGACAGTCTACCCATAACCTGCATGTAAATGTCACTCTATCAGTCAACTGGGTGTACTTTTATAGCGCTGGGTCCTTTAGCTCCTTCTTGGATTTCAAACTCTACTTTTTGTCCTTCTGCCAGGTTTTTATATTCCTCACGGTCGATCGCATTGGAGTGAACGAACACTTCTTTTGATCCGTCTTCGGGTGTGATAAATCCAGATCCTTTTGATTCGTTGAATGATTTAACGGTTCCTTTATGTTTGCTCATTGAAAAATCCCCCTTATAAGTATAGAAATAAATTCTTAATAGTTTTTTACCCAAACGCTGAAATCTCAATCATTTTATGGTAGGTATACCGATTAGAAGAGTAGAAATAAAAGTAAATAGGGAGGGCTTAACAATTTTTTCATTTCGGTTATATTTTTATATTGTATGTGATATAACTATTGTTATAAAATGTAATCGTTAATTCTGTTAACTAAAGGAGATAAAGAAAAAAATGAGGGATGAGTTGTTATATATAGGGAAGAAAATTATCGATAATAAACAGGAATTAGCGATACAATTTTCTGATCTGATGGACTCTGAATATAAGCGGAAGCTTGTTTACCACGAAGAAAGCGAAGTTTTAAAATGGAGAGCAGAACTCATTGAGTATTTAGGCGAGTCGTTATTCGAAGAGCACTCGGTCGTTTTAAAGAAAATCATTCAGTGGGGTACAGATATAGGAAAAGTGGCTGTGGAAAACGGACTTTCTTTGAGTCAAACGTTAAAATCGCTCGCGCTGTTTCGCACAGTGATATGGGGTGTTTTTACAGAAGAGCTGCAGCAGAAGCAGTTTGCTCCTATTACGATGCTTGATGTAAGTAAAAAAATTGACCCGATGCTTGATCAGCTTAATCATATATTTGTTGAAATCTATGAAGAACATAATACGGACACCATAAAACGCGCTTATGCAGTGCTAGAAGAATTATCAGTTCCCATCGTTCCTCTTTCTGAAGGAATCGCTGTGATGCCAATCGTTGGACAAATTGATACGCATCGTTCGCAGCTTATTATGGAAACGGCTTTAGAAAAAAGCGCTCAGCTGCAGCTGAGTTATTTAATATTTGATATTTCAGGTGTTCTTATCGTCGATACGATGGTAGCGGACAATATTTTTCAAATTGTAAAAGCCTTACAGCTTATCGGCACTAAAACGATGATTACCGGAATACGTCCGGAAATCGCGCAAACCGTTGTGGATTTAGGCGTCGATTTTGGAACCATCAAAACAAGAGCGACGTTAGAAAAAGGTCTTGAAGAAATAGGCTTTAGTAAACTGTCAGAAAATCCACAAAGAAAAAAAGACAAATGGCGTTATTAATAAATTTAAAAAACCAGAGGCTGGGACAAAAATATTTTAGTTGACGTTAAATCCGAACTATTAATCTGATTGATGGTTTGGATTTTTTTGTTGTTATGGTGGACGTAGGTTTCATGTATGTGGCTGCTTCGAGCTGGTGATTGGAGCGCTTATATTGCAAAAGATTTATGGGGAAGTCACAGCGTGCCATGTTACATTCCTTGTAAAAATGGGTACTGATAAAAAGAAGCATTTCAAGTGCTTTTCCATTACATTAACCGTCTAAAATTAATTAATTGTCAATTTCGAATAACAGAAATTATTTAAATACTTAGACAAACAAATGAGGAAAATATATACTTATTAGTGTTGTCACGAAAAGATAAAGGGGAGAAACAAGGATGGATATCAAACGTCAAAACGTTGATTTTGGTAACTCAATTTTTCAAACGCTAGTGGATGGTTATTACTATGAAATTCCTACAAACGTAGTAGAAATCACAAAAGATCAGGCAGAGGGTCATTTTCCTTCAAGTGTAAATGAACCGGAATTACTTCTTCAAAATTTACTGATTTCTACAACAATTGAAGGAGTAGAAAAGTATTATTTAGTAGGAGACGCAGCAGAGAAACACGTGCTAGGCAATATCCATATTAATAAGTTACATAATAAAACTGAATCTGATATTCCTTATGTGATGTTTTTAGCTTCAGTTGCTTATTACAACATACTTAAAGGAAAAGACAAAGAGGATAATCATGTGACGATTAATTATTTCTCGACTATGCTTCCGATTTGGCTGCTTAAGAAAACAAATAAATTCAGTGAAATGCAGCAGAAGATGGCCGAACGTTTTCGAGGAGAGCATACGGTGACGGTATTGACTCCTGGATTAGAAAAAACGATCACTGTGAACATTGAAACAAGCAAATGCCGTATTGAAAGCGAAGTTGCTCGCTGGGCAATCAAAAAAGATTTTGAATTACAAGATAGAGAAGAAGCAAATGCATTCAAACATTTTGAAACACTAATTGTAGATTTGGGCGGAGGCACGGTTGACCTAGCACTGCTTCCTGCAGGACTTCAAGCTCCTAAAAGCAGAAATTCGCTGAAGTGTCTTACGGATATTTCATATTTGAAGCATATTGAAAAGCTAAGAAATGAAAAGCTGCTGGAGTATTTTGATGATGTTCGTTTATTAGAAGAATTTATTATTGCCAATATCCATAAAGCAAAAATGGAGCAAAGAGACGGCAATAGCGGGAAAAAAGTAGATCTCACGGAGCCTATTCACGCTTCGCTTAGAGAATACACGCAAATTTTATTAACGAAAGTTGAAAATCTATTTCCATCGCCAAAAGATAAAGTCTATAAATATATTTATATTGGAGGACTGGCTCCTATCCTTCAACAGTTTATTGCAGAGCAGATTGATAATATGTACGGGGAAGAAATCAGAGAAGAAAATCATCTTTTCTTGCCGGAGACGCGCAAATTAAATTTATACGGTCTTGAAATTTTAAGCAGACATGAAACAAACGCAGTTCACGTTTAAAAAGGGGGAGCATATATGAGTCATCAAAACACTCGCCTTAAGGAAGCACTAGATGATTGGTATGGTCAGCTAAGCTCCCAAATGGCTGCACCATTTTACTTACTATCAAATGCGTTTCTGACAGCTGGCAATCTATCAGCAGATATGATGGGAGCAAGGGAAAAGCCCGTAAGTAATGGAGATGAACGTGCAAATTTCACAATCGAAACTGCTGACATTCCGTCAGAAGTGTCTTCATTTCTGAAAGAAAAACAGCAGGCAAGCGAGCTGCAGGACTATATAGTAAGACTCATACAGCAAGACTTGCAAAAAATGAGCAAAGAAAATGAAGTGGAGACGTTAGTTCATTCACTTCGAAAAGAGCTGTTGGGCGAAATTGACTTACTAAAAAAAGAAATGAATTCACGTCTTGCTGCAAATCGCGATGAGTATGAGGCCTCGCAGGCAAAGGAACTTCAGGATTATGTAGCGAAGCTTGTGGAACAAAACGGGCAGAAAGACAGCCGGGAAGAAGATTTTCAATCGTTAGTTCATTCATTAAGAGCCGAGCTGTTAGGCGAAATTCATTTGCTTAAAAAAGAGCTGGGCTCTGCGTCAGCTCCTTCTTATAAGCAGCTGAAACCCGTTAGGAATGAGGAAGAAGAAACATTTAAAGAAGGTCAATTAATTAAAAGTGAAAAAGTGACCGGAACCATTCAAGAAGATATCGATGTAGATTTCTAAACAGAAAGTAGAGGCGTAATATGCCTCTACTTTTATTATTTTTCTATTTAAAATGAGGCCGAGGTAAAAGTATTTTAGGTGAAGGAAGGTCCGAACGATGAATCTAGATTCTTGATGGGAAAACCAATGGACCAATGTAAAAGCTTTAGCTTATGAATTATAAAACTCTTTTGTTTCTTTTTAGCTTTTTTCGAAAGTATAAGCAAAGATCAAATGTAACGATGGTACAAATACTGCACTTTATCATAAACCAAAATAACAATTCGTTTATGCCAAATCCGCCAATCGAAGCTTTTAGTTCATTTAGCTGCCTGAATATTAAATTTATGTCGTTTTCATAGGTCACAGTAAAAGATTTAATCACAAGCATGGTCATAATGACTGCCTCTACAGATATATATAGAATTTTTCTTGCTAGTTTAAGAGAAGGATTTACGTTTGATTTGGGAATTTTATAAAATAATTTCATCGCCTGTTTGCCTTTCAGTTATTTTAAGCGGTTTAAAAAGATTGGTTTATTGTATAATTCTTTCCTTGGCTATAAAACCCTTTATGTATAGCAAGTTTAAAAAAAGCCTGCTAGAAAAGGTAGTACAACGATTTTCTAGCGAGCTTCTTTAGTCAACATCCATCTATTTACTTAGTAGTGATCCTGAAAAAGCGTTCCAATCCTGCATAACGCTCTGCTTATTTTTAATGTTCTTCAGCCAGGGCGTTTGCTTTTGTCACATGAACCGTACCAAATGGGTGGTTTGGAGGAGCGTATATGGAGTAAAGCTTTAGGGGAGTGGTACCCGTATTGGTGACATCATGCCAAGTTCCGGCAGGGATAAATATCGCATCATCATCGTAGACTTTTCGTTTAAAGGTTAGATTGTTTTTACTTTTGCCCATTTGAACAATGCCTTGCCCTTGTTCAATACGCAGGAATTGATCAACGTTAGGGTGGATTTCTAAGCCGATATCTTCACCGGGCTTAAGACTCATTAACGTCACTTGTAAATGTGTTCCCGTCCATAAAGCAGTGCGGTACGTATTGTTTTGCTTTGACGCTTCATTAATGTTAATAACAAATGGTCTTGGTCCGTAGTCCTTTAATTTACCGTTTCTTTGCTGAAACTGTTCGCTGGTGTGATAGTGATTTGGCACATAATAACTATATGGCTGCCAGCTGTAGTACACTGGGGTCTGCCACTGATGATAATAAGGTGTATAGTGCATACTCATTCTCCTTTTCTCGTTTAATTTTTCTTTTCATCCTATGCTTTTGTTAAAACGGTTGATACCATTTGCCTTTTTGGCCGCGGTCTTTATCCACTTATTTTTTGCTGAAATCATGTGATTAATGATTTATCTGAGCTCTTTGATTGTGTTGCGGTGGTTAAAAAATACTTTCATCACTTTAATACGATAATTCATTAAAAAAATATATCGTATGAAAACGTTTTATTTGATATAATTTTAGGAGATGAAAATTATTTTAAAGGGTGACGTTCATTGAAAGAAAAAAAACTTCAAGAATTAACTGAACATCTTAATAATTTATTCAACAATTTAATTCATGGATCTATCACAGAAGGTGAATTTAATGAGCTGTCCGAAGAGCTTTACAGAAAGCAAACTAGGCTGCGCTATGAGATAGAGTGTGAGAAAGGTTCGTATTATAGAGAATATTTTAGAGGCTAAGGCTTTGTATTAGACTGCTTTATAAGAAATAAGAAAAGGCCTCCATTTAGGAGGCCTTTTCTTAACTTCTAACAGAAAGTGGAGTGATACTTTCTAGTTCAATAAGTATATTAGTATATTTACTTTATAAAAAATAAAACTGTTTAAGCTCTAAAACTCGCTATTCACCCCCAAAAACCTGTATGATAGGTTTAAGATTACCGCATATGAGATATATGTATAGTAAAAAGGGGTGATGAGCTGTGAAGTGGTATAAAGGAGTTGTCATGCAAGTCTTAATGACAGAAATCGAAACAGCAAGAGAGCATATGGTTATGTTAGGACTTACAGAAGGTCTTACAAGCCGTAATACAGTTCGAATCAGTCAAACCCTTGATTATTTGTTAAATGAACTAAGTAAAGTGATGGTCGCAGATTAATTGTATTTTATATAAAAATGAAAAGAGCTGCTGACTTCACGGCAGCTCTTTATAAGTTGCCTTAACGTTTACTTTAATGTTTATGATACTATTTATACAGTTACCTCATATCATAGCAAAGAAAATAGCGGAATCTATTATATATATCGTATAGTAGAAATCTAAAAGATGAGTTGAAAGCACCCGTGAAAAGGGAAGCTTAGATACATAAAGCAAACGCCGTACTAAGAATGGCGATGGAGGGTATAGTGAAATGGAATATCATATTAAAGAGACCGCTGCAAAGGTAGGGCTGCCTACGCATACGCTTCGATACTACGAACAGCAGGGGCTTTTACCTTTTATAAAAAGAGATGAAAACGGAAATCGTATTTTTAGCGAGTCCGATATCGAGTGGCTAGAATTTATTATTTGCTTACGAAAAACGGATATTGCTCTTTTAGAATTACGTAAAATTGTTGAATTAACACAAGAAGGCGATGATACAATCGGTTTGCGCAAGCAGATATTTGAAAAGCATAGAGAGAAAATGATGGAAAAACAAAGAGAGCTGGACGCAGCTTTTAGAAAAGTTGAAACGAAAATTGATTATTATGATAAATTAGAGCAAAAGTATCAGGAAGAGCTTTCATCTAAAGCCTAATTTATCGTTTGTTTTTCTTATTTTATAAAGAATAAAAAGCGGGCAGCTAATTCAATTAGCTGCCCGCTTTTCTTCTAAACTTACAGTGTAGAGATATCAATAA
The DNA here is from genome assembly GCF_035064545.1 of Bacillus sp. ILBB4. Taxonomy (NCBI): domain Bacteria; kingdom Bacillati; phylum Bacillota; class Bacilli; order Caryophanales; family Bacillaceae; genus Bacillus; species Bacillus sp. ILBB4. Next base: position 117,615 of record NZ_JAIQVD010000003.1, read on the forward strand.
CAAATCGATAGCGAACATCGCTGCGAAGAACGCGTTCGTACGCTTCATCTACTTGATTCGCATCGATAACTTCAATCATAGGGGCAACGCCGTGTTCAGCCGCAAAATCAAGCATTTCTTGTGTTTCACGAATGCCGCCTACAAGTGAACCAGCAATGCTGCGACGTCCCATGATAAGTGAGAATACGCTGTATTGATCTGGGTTAGCCGGTGCGCCAACATTAACAAGCGTTCCATCTACGCGAAGTAAAGATAAGTATTGATCCACGTTCAGGTTAGCCGATACCGTGTTTAAGATAAGGTCAAAGCGACCTGCTAATTCAGTGAATGTCGTCTCATCACTTGTCGCAAAGTAATGGTCTGCGCCAAAGCTTAGAGCTTCTTCTTTTTTATTGTTAGAACGGCTCAGTACGGTTACTTCAGCACCCATTGCATGTGCAAATTGAATCGCTACATGTCCAAGACCGCCCATTCCCACGATCGCAACTTTCTTGCCAGGACCGGCATTCCAGTGCTTTAACGGAGAAAATGTTGTAATCCCTGCACATAGAAGCGGACTTGCTGCATCCATACTTAAATTATCAGGAATACGAACAACGAATCCTTCTTTTACGACGATTTTTTGGCTGTAGCCCCCGTATGTACGGTTTCCGTCATAATCCAATGAATTATACGTTTGAACAACGCCTTTTGTACAGTATTGCTCATCACCGTTTACACAGTACTCGCACTCTCCGCAAGAGTCAACGAAACATCCAACGCCAACGCGATCGCCAACCTTGTATTTTGTTACGTTTTCTCCAACCGCTTCAACTACTCCTGCGATTTCATGACCAGGAACCATCGGGAACATTCCGCCGCCCCACTCATCAAATGCACTATGAATATCAGAGTGACAGATACCGCTAAACTTAATATCAATTAAAACGTCGTCTGCTCGCAGTTCTCTGCGTTCAATTGTCGTGTTCTCGAATTTTGCCTTTGCATGCGGCGCACTTAGAACACGTGATGTTGTTGTATGTTGATGATTATTACACATAAGTAAAAACACAATCCTTTCGTATTAAACATAACCAGTTGCTAGCACAATGGCATTCACTGACTACGCTTGATGTATTTAAAAGCTACAACACTAGCTTAAACGTTAAAGTCGACTTTAAAGCAAGAGTTTTTTTAAAAAAATTTGCTTTCTATGATCTTATGAAAAAAGGAGAGTAAGGAATAGTGTAGCAGCTTTTTATCTATGTTTAGTTAAAAGAAATTCTTCAAGGGTGCGAACGGCGGCGTGTTCATCGATTCCACCTGTCAGTAAGGTAATTTCATCTCCTTCTTTAACAGCTAGCTCCATAACCTTCATTATGCATTTGGCATTCGCAGATTTTCCGTCTTTCGCAAGAAGAATGTTACTTTTAAAAGAGAAAGCTTTATGTACAAATAAAGCTGTATGTCTAGCCTGAAGTCCGCCGGGGAGTTGCACCATAATCCTTTTAATCAGCATAGTATTTCTCCTTTTTTGTTTTTTAAAGCTATAAAACTAGCTTAAACGTTAAAGTCTACTTTAAGACAAGAGGTAATTTGGATAAAAAGAGGAAAGGGAAGAAAAGGTAAGCCTAATGTTAATGCACATAGTGATCCTGCTGTTAGTATGAGGGAATGCGAGCGAAGCGCACTGCCGCTTTTAAAGGAAAGTTCTCATAAATCCTTTTGTTGGATAAGCAAAAAACGTAAGAAGAGACCCTAAAAAAGAAAGAAAAATGATGAAATACTAAGCAAATGAGAAGATTTGCTTCTTTTAACAGGTATGTGTACGTTTTCATGGGGAATGTTTCCGTTTCCACTGACTTTGTCAAACAGCAGACAATTGTTGATAATAGAGCTATATAAGAGGCAAAGGGGACGATGAAATGAAAAAATCTATTTCAAAAATAGAACAGTTCATAACTGAATTTAAAACGTCAATGACAAGCTATGGAGAAGCTATTATAAAAGTAAAAGGAAACTGATTATAAAAAGGATGCAGGTCATTTTTTTTATAAATCTATTCCATAAATTCATACTAAATAATCATACTATTAAAATAAGAAATATAACTTTGCTCATAAAAGCTTTATCTATTGTTGAAATAACAGTAGATAAAGCTTTTTTTTGTGGTTATATAAGTGGATACGATATCTTTTATAAGTAGCATTTTTAGAAGGAATAAGCTTTTAGGCAGATGCAGTGTATAAAAAATTCTGAAATTTTATCATTGACTGAAAGCGTTTTTAATATTAATATTAATTCAAACTTAACCAATATTTAACCAACACATAACAAAAGAGTTTTTTTATCTACAAATGAAATCGATTTCATTTGTAGAGTTATAGGATTGTTAAGTTTTATCACTATCTATTGCTAGTGAGGCAGCATTACACAATAAGGGGAAAAGAGGAATCAAAATGGAAAACGAAAATATTCTGTGGGGAATTGCTCCAATCGGCTGGAGAAATGATGATATTCCTGAAATTGGTGCAGAAAACACATTGCAGCATCTGTTAAGCGATATCGTCGTAGCGGGCTTTCAAGGAACAGAAGTGGGAGGTTTTTTTCCTGAACCAAGCATATTAAACAAAGAGCTTGAGCTTCGAAATTTAAGAATTGCGGGTCAATGGTTTAGCAGTTTTATCATTCGTGATGGGATAGAGGAGACGTTAAGTTTATTCCACAAACATTGTCAGTATCTACAGGAAGTGCATGCTGACGTGGCGGTCGTATCTGAGCAAACTTACAGTGTTCAAGGGATTGAAAGAAATGTTTTTGCTGAAAAACCTTATTTCAGTGATCAAGAATGGGAAGCTTTATGTGCAGGATTAAATGAGCTGGGAAAAATCGCAGCAGAATACGGTTTACGTCTTGTCTATCATCACCATATGGGAACAGGTGTACAGACATTAGCTGAAATTGATCGGTTAATGGAAGGAACGGACGCAAATCATGTTCATCTTTTATATGATACGGGACATATTTATGTTTCTGACGGAGACTATATGGAGCTATTACATAAACATATAGATCGTATTAAACACGTTCATTTTAAGGATGCAAGAAGAAACGTACTGGAGCAGTGCAAGCGAGAAGGAAAGTCATTTTTGCAGTCTTTTCTAGCCGGTATGTTTACCGTGCCGGGTGATGGATGTGTAGATTTTACAAACGTGTATAAAGCGTTAGTTGACTATAATTACAAAGGATGGATTGTGGTTGAGGCGGAACAGGACCCTTCCATTGCGCATCCATTGGAATATGCTTTAATGGCCCGAAAGTACATTAACGAAAAGTTAGTTATTCATTCTTAAAATAAGACGGGGGAATTAGCATGGGTAAACAGGGAAATCAACATTCATTTTTACGTACGATCATTTTAGTTTCTACGTTTGGTGGACTGCTTTTTGGATATGACACGGGAGTTATTAACGGGGCACTGCCTTATATGTCTGAATCTGATCAATTGAATCTCAACTCTTTTACTCAAGGTCTTGTAACGAGCGCTCTGTTATTTGGTGCTGCATTTGGTGCAGTGATAGGCGGCAGGCTAGCAGATTATAACGGGCGGCGTAAAACGATTCTATATCTCGCCATTCTATTTTTTGTTTCCACAATTGGATGTACAATTTCACCAAACGCAGCCATTATGATTCTTTGCCGTTTCCTATTAGGACTTGCTGTAGGGGGCGCATCTGTTACCGTACCGACATATTTAGCTGAAATGTCACCAGCTGAAAGCAGAGGGAAAATGGTAACTCAAAATGAACTTATGATTGTTACTGGTCAACTTCTTGCCTTTACGTTTAACGCGATTATCGGAAATATGCTAGGAGAAAACCCTCACGTTTGGCGATATATGCTGCCAATCGCTGCCATTCCAGCTGTCTTTTTATTCTTTGGCATGCTTAGAGTACCAGAAAGTCCGCGCTGGCTTGTGTCAAAAGGGAAAAATAACGAAGCGCTAACGTTTCTTCAAAAGATACGAGAAAGTAAGAGAGCCAAATCAGAGCTGCAGGAGATTGAGAGCGCTTACGAGAAAGAAGCAAAAATGGAAAAAGCAACGTTTAAAGACTTAACAACTCCGTGGGTTCGAAGAGTCGTTTTCCTTGGTATTGGAATTGCTGTCGTACAGCAAATTACCGGCGTAAATTCCATCATGTATTACGGCACTGAAATTTTAAAAGACGCAGGTTTTCAAACAGAAGCTGCTCTTATTGGAAATATCGGAAATGGAATCATATCTGTTTTAGCCACGTTTGTAGGGATTTGGCTGCTAGGTAAAGTTGGACGCAGACCAATGCTTATAACGGGATTGGTGGGAACGACTACTGCCCTGCTGCTGATTGGTATATTTTCTCTTGTATTTGAAGGATCTGCGGCACTTCCATATATCGTATTAGCACTAACGATTACGTTCCTCGCGTTTCAGCAGGGAGCTATATCCCCGGTAACGTGGCTAATGCTTTCGGAAATTTTCCCTTTACGATTAAGAGGCTTAGGGATGGGTGTTACCGTATTTTGTCTGTGGGGAATTAACTTCCTTGTAGGGTTAACGTTTCCTGTTTTACTGGCCAGCATTGGCTTATCCACTACGTTTTTTGTTTTTGTTGTACTCGGAATCGGAGCGATTTTATTTGTTAAAAAGTTTTTACCAGAAACGAAAGGGCTTACACTTGAAGAACTGGAGCAAAGGTTCCGCAGCTATGATAATGAAGACGCTGACGTCATGAATGACAATAAAATTATTTAAGTAAAGAATGGAGAGAATGATTATGAAACTATGTTTTAACGAAGCAACAACATTAGAAAGTTCAAATCTTGTAAAGGACCTTGAGTATTGCAACAAGCACGGATATGATTATATCGAAATTCGTACAATGGATAAGCTGCCTGAGTATTTAGAAAGCCACTCAATGGATGATTTAGCGCAGTTTTTTAATGAAAATCATATTAAACCGCTAGCGCTGAATGCTTTAGTCTTCTTTAATAACCGCAGTGAAAAAGAGTACAAGGAAGTGATAGAAGAGTTTAAAAGTATGCTAGAAACCGCTCAAAAGATAGGTGCTCCCTATATTGTAGCCGTTCCTTTAGTAACGGAACAAAAAATAGTAAAAGCAGAGATTAAGAATAGCTGCGTACAAGTGCTGAATGAATTATCGGAATTGGCTGAACCTTACGGAGTTAAAATCGCCGTTGAGTTTGTAGGACACCCTCAGTGCACGGTTAATACATTTGATCAAGCTTATGATATTGTTCAAGCTGTAAACCGCGATAACGTAGGCTTAGTACTTGACTGCTTCCACTTTCATGCAATGGGATCAAAACTAGAAGACTTAAAACAAGCGGATATTTCTAAAATATTTATCGTTCATATTGATGACACGGAAGATTTTCCTATTGGCTTCTTAACAGATGAAGACCGAGTATGGCCAGGTCTAGGAGCAATTGATTTAGCTGCTATTTTCTCAACATTAAAGGAAAAAGGCTATAATGATGCGGTATCTGTAGAGCTATTTCGACCTGAATATTATCAATTAAGCGCAGAAGAAGCAATTAAGACGGCTAAAGAGACAACCATAAAGGCTATCTCGGAATACTACAGCTTTCAAACAACAAAATCATATTCATGATAAGGAGTGTCAGTCGGTGACGTTAGTATCTTCAAAACTAGTATCAATGAAAGATATGCTTCATGCCGCTAAAAAAGGAAACTATGCGGTTGGTCAGTATAATATTAACAGCCTGCAGTGGGCACAGGCCATTTTACAAGCTGCCGAAGAGGAAAAAGCGCCTGTCATTGCAGCCGTTTCAGACAGGCTTGTAGACTATTTAGGCGGATTTAAAACGATTGTAGGCATGATTGAAGGCTTGTTAGACGAAATGAACATTACAGTTCCTGTCGCGCTTCACTTAGATCACGGTATGAGTGTAGAAAGATGTAAAAAAGCTATCGACGCTGGATTTAGCTCGGTCATGTTTGACGGTTCTCACTATCCAATTGATGAAAATATTGCCATGACTAAGCAAGTAGTAGACTATGCTGCTGCTCAGTATGTCTCCGTTGAAGCCGAAGTCGGAACAGTCGGAGGCATGGAAGACGGGCTTGTTGGCAACATCGTGTACGCTGACCCTGCCGAATGTCTGCGTCTTGTAAAAGAAACGGGAGTCGATGCTTTGGCGGCTGCTTTAGGTTCAGTTCACGGACAGTACCAAGGCGAACCGCAGCTAGGCTTTGATGAAATGAAAGAAATAGCTGGCTTAACAGATGCACCGCTGGTTTTACACGGCGGTTCGGGTATACCAAACTATCAAATTCAAAAAGCAATAGCTCTTGGACATGCGAAAATCAATGTGAACACAGAGTGCCTTCAGGCCTGGACGCGCGCTGTCCGTCAAACATTGGAAAGCGACAGTGCAGTGTATGATCCGCGAACCATTCTTACACCGGGAAAAGAAGCGGTTATGGCGACTGTAAAAGAGAAAATGAGAGAGTTTCATACAAGTCATAAGGCTTAATAAAAAAGAGGCTGGGACAAAAGCATTATAGTTGAAGCAAGATCCGAACGATGAATGGAGATTCTTGATGGAGAATCAAACTCGTTCGGATTTTTTCATGGTGATGATGAGCGTAGGTTTCAGGTATGTAGTTGCTTCTAGCTGTTGATTGGAGGGGAAGGCGAAGGCTCCTGCGGGAAAAGCGGAAGAGGTGAGACCCCGCAGGAAGCGAAGCCTTGCACGAAAATCACCAGCGGTGCAACAAACGATTTATACTAGCTTATGTATCTAACTTGTTTGTCTTTAGCTGGAATTGATGTAGTTATGTCTCAAACTCTCTTTGTTTTAGCAGTTACTCTTCTAGAAAATGCCTTTTGTAAAGGTTATAATAGTAAGTAACAAAAAAGCGAAAAGAAAGATAAACGGGAGAGGTAGAAATGTTAAAAACGAAGCGAATTCAACAAATTCAAGAGTATGTTTTTGAACATGAATCTGTCTCATTAGATGATTTGGTTTCGGTGTTTGAAGTCTCCAAAAACACGATTCGACGCGACGTTCAAAAGTTAGTGGATGAAGGGCATATTAAAAAAGTATATGGCGGAGTAGCCGTTAACCATGTGAAGCTTGAATCATTTAATGAAAGACAAACAAGAAATCAGTTTCAAAAGCGTTTAATTGCCAAAACGGCAGCTCAGTACGTAGAAGACGGAAACGTCATCTTTATTGATTCAGGAACCACCACGTTAGAAATGATTGAATTTCTAAAAGACAAATCAATAACGATTGTTACCAATAGTTTAGATGTTATAGTAAAAGCCTTGTCTTTTGATGCGTTAAAAGTAATTTCTACGGGCGGCTATCTTGAGCGTGAAACTCAATCATTTTCAAGCTTTAACCATGCCAATCCTGTAAAGAACTACAACTTTGATAAAGTATTTATGGCTTCTACGGGTATTTCCATATCAAATGGCGTTACCAATTCATCGCCCGTTGAAAGTGAAATCAAAGAAACGGTCATAAAAAGAAGTACAAAAGTGTTTTTATTAGCAGATCATACAAAATTTGATAAGTATGCAATGATTACGTATTGTCAGCTGCATGAAGTGGATTATTTAATTACAGATAAAGTGGACGTCAGCTATCAGCACTATGCAAAAGAAAATGAGATTACACTTATCCTTGCGGAAGAATAAGTGTTTTTGAGTTATTATACATATGCTTAGATCTAGAGCCAGTAGGTATACATAGAAGTATGCCTTTTCTTTTTTCTTCACATCGTGCTCCTCTATAAAGCGGTTACAGTGAATAAAAAGATAAACTAACAAAATTTTTAAAAAAGTGTTTACAAAGTAAACTGAATATTATAAACTAGGTTCATAGATAAGAAAGCGCTTTTAAAATTAGATGAAATCGATTTCATTGAACGAAGCTAAATGTATAATAAGATTGGTTTTACAGGTAAGACAGAACATGAAAAATTGATGGGGAAGTTAAGGATGGAGTTTGAAAAATATTTTTTTAACACCAAATGAAATCGATTTCATTAGAAAGTGGAATTTATGATGAATTTTCGAGCTTTTCTCCATCTTCAAGTATTAAAAAGTACAGGGATTGAAAGTATTTGTCTCATCGCTAAATAGTAGCTGAAACAAAGGAAAGAGCTAGTAAGTAAGAGGATAGAACCTCATTTATCACATAGAATGAAATCGATTTCATTTAAAAAAGAGAAAAAAGGGTAGAAAAATCAATCTGATGGTGATTAATTTCAGAAGATAAGGTAGGAAGGTATATGAAAACGATAAGGTTAACAACTAGTCAAGCTTTAGTAAAATTTCTAAATCAGCAATATGTAGAATTTGATGGAAAAAAAGAGCGTTTCATCAAAGGAGTATTCACCATTTTTGGACATGGAAATGTGGTGGGGATCGGGCAAGCGCTGCAGGAAAACCCAGGGGAGCTTGAAGTGTATCAAGGCAGAAACGAGCAGGGAATGGCTCATGCTGCAGTAGCTTTTGCAAAACAAAAACATCGAAAGCAAATCATGGCCTGCTCTTCTTCCGTTGGTCCAGGCTCAGCGAATATGGTTACATCGGCTGCGACGGCTACTGCAAACAATATTCCGGTGCTGCTTTTGCCAAGCGATGTGTTTGCAACTCGCCAGCCGGATCCGGTTCTTCAACAAATTGAACAAACGCATGATTTATCTCTTTCTACAAATGATGCCTTCCGGTCCGTCAGCAAGTACTGGGATCGAGTCAGCCGTCCAGAACAGCTGATGTCGGCTATGATCAATGCGATGCGTGTATTAACAGATCCGGCAGATACAGGAGCCGTTACAATCGCGCTGCCGCAGGATGTACAAGGGGAAGCGTGGGATTTTCCAGAAAGTTTCTTCCGTGAGCGTACCCACCTAATTGAACGCCGCGAGCCTTCGCAAGAAAGTATTAGAAATGCGGTGGAGCTGATTAAATCAAAGAAAAAGCCTCTTCTTATTTTAGGAGGCGGCGTTCGTTATTCAGAGGCTGCGGATACATTTGCTGCATTTGCTGAAAAGTTTCATATTCCGTTTAGCGAAACGCAAGCTGGAAAAAGCGGTCTTGAAAGCAATCACCCTTTAAATCTAGGAGGAGTTGGCGTAACGGGTAACAGCGCTGCTAATAAAATAGCACAATCCGCGGATTTAATTATTGGTGTGGGGACACGTTTCACAGATTTTACGACTTCTTCAAAGCTGTTTTACGCTGAGACGGATGTGTTAACCATTAATATTTCTGAATTTCACGCGTCAAAACTGGAGGCTACCAAAATTGTCGCGGATGCCAAAGTGGGTCTTGAAGCTCTTTCGTCTGCGTTAGAAGGCTACAAATCAGGCTATGAAACTGAAATTGAAGAAGCTAAATCAGAGTGGAATGAAGAGCTGACTCGTCTAAAAAACATTGCATACACAGGCGAAGAGTTTGTTCCGGAAATCAAAGGGCATTTTGATCAAAGCCTGTCGGAATATAAAGATAGCCTGAGCACAGAACTTGTCCAAACGACTGTGCTTGGTAAAGTAAACGAACTAATTGCACCTGATTCTATTATTACATGTGCAGCGGGAAGCCTCCCGGGTGACCTTCAGCGCATGTGGATCTCAAATGAACGTAATACGTATCACCTTGAATACGGATATTCATGTATGGGCTATGAAATTGCTTCTGCCTTGGGCGCTAAGATGGCTGAGCCGGATAAAGAAGTGTATGCGATGGTAGGAGACGGAAGCTACTTAATGCTTCATAGTGAGCTGGTAACGAGCATTCAAGAAGGAATTAAAATAAATATTGTTCTTTTTGATAATTCAGGCTTTGGCTGCATCAACAACTTGCAAATGGATAATGGAATTGAAAGCTTCGGCACAGAATTCCGCGTTCGTAATCCACGGACGGGGCAGCTTGATGGAGATATTATGCGCATCAACTTTGCTCAATCTGGAGCTGCGTACGGAGCAAAAACATATGAAGTGTATACGATGGAAGAGCTTGAATGTGCCATTGAAGATTCAAAAAAGCAAAGTGTTAGTACACTGATTGACATTAAAGTTCTTCCAAAAACAATGACGGACGGCTACGATTCTTGGTGGCATGTAGGAGTAGCAGCCGTATCTGAAAGCTCAGACGTTCAAACGGCGTTTGAAGGCAAAGAAAGCCAGTTGCAAAAAGCAAGAAAATATTAAGCTCTTAAAAAACTAGAAGCTTTAGCAAAGAGTGTCCCTAGCATAAACACGTTAAAAAATAAGAAATAGAAAGGTGTGGAAAGTAATGGCTGATTTAATCGTACCAACAAAAACAGCTGACAGTGATGGAAACGTGCTAAGCATCACCCCACAATCTGCAGGATGGGAGTACATTGGCTTTGACGTTTACTCATTAAAAAAAGGTCAAAAGCTTAAAAAGAACACGGAAAATCAAGAGATTTGTATTGTGATTTTAACCGGTAAGTCCAACGTTTCTACAAAAGAAGAGAAATGGGAAAATATCGGACAGCGAATGGATATCTTTGAAAAAATCCCTCCGTACTCCGTATATGTATCGAATGATGATCACTATGAAGTAGAAGCTGTAACCGACTTGGAAATTGCGGTGTGCGCAGCACCTGGAAAAGGTACATACCCTGCTCGTTTAATTACGCCGCAGGATGTGGGCGTAGAGCATCGCGGAGCAGGAAATATCGCGAGACAAGTCCATAACATTCTTCCAGAACAAAAGCCGGCTGATAGTTTGCTAGTAGTCGAAGTGTTTACGCCGGAAGGAAACTGGTCAAGCTATCCCCCTCATAAGCATGATCAAGATAACTTGCCGCATGAATCGTATTTAGAGGAGACGTACTATCATAAAGTTAACCCAGGACATGGATTTGCGATTCAACGGGTATATACGGACGATCAATCTCTAGATGAAACAATGATCATTAAAGATGGAGATGCAGTCTTGGTTCCTAAAGGGTATCACCCGGTATCTGCTCCTCCGGGTTATGAAGTTTATTATTTAAACGTCATGGCTGGTCCTGTTCGAACATGGAAATTTAATAATAGCAAAGATCATGAATGGATTATGGAAGAAAAATTAGCATTAAAGTAAGGAGAAGACGTGACTATGAGTTATTTAACATTCGATTCGCAAAAGCGATTTGACCTTCTTGCAGTAGGAAGGCTTTGCATCGACTTAAATGCAAATGAATTTAATCGCCCGATGGAAGACACGATGACGTTTACAAAATACGTAGGAGGATCTCCTGCTAATATCGCCATTGGTCTTTCTAGACTTGGAATGAAGACAGGCTTTATTGGAAAAGTGTCAGATGACCAAATGGGCCGCTTCAGCACCAGATATTTAAATCAACATAACATCAACACAGAAGGCATTGTAGTTGATCAAACAGGAGCCGTAACGGGACTGGCCTTTACTGAAATTAAAAGTCCTGAAGAATGCAGCATCCTTATGTACCGTGATAACGTGGCAGATTTAAAGCTTGATCCGACGGAAGTTTCTGAAGAGTACATCAAGCAATCAAAATCGCTGCTCATCTCTGGAACGGCTCTTGCTAAAAGTCCTTCAAGAGAAGCAGTGTTTCTTGCTCTTGAATACGCGAGAAAACATAGCGTGGTTGTATTCTTTGACGTTGACTACCGCCCATACACGTGGGAGTCAGAAGCTGAAACGGCAGTCTATTATAATTTAGCAGCAGAGAAATCAGACGTGATTATCGGTACGCGAGAAGAATTCGATATGATGGAAAAGCTTTTAAATTATGAAGAATCAAATGATCAAGTTACAGCTGAACGATGGTTTTCTCATCATGCTAAGATTGTCGTCATCAAGCACGGGGGAGAAGGGTCGATTGCTTATACGAAAGACGGCCAGTCTCATCGAGGCGGCATCTTTAAAACAAAAGTGCTCAAAACATTTGGAGCTGGCGACTCCTACGCATCTGCTTTTATTTACGGGTTAATGCAAGGGTTTACAATTCCTGAAGCTATGAGATTTGGCGGTGCTTCTGCTTCCATCGTTATTTCAAAACACAGCTCTTCCGATGCAATGCCAACTGTAGAAGAAATTAAGCAGTTTATGGAAACAGCTGAAGAAGTACTGCAACAAGCGTAATCAAAAATTGAGAGGAGAATGAACATGACACAAACAACAGTAAAAACAGTAAAAAACTATATTGGCGGCGAATGGGTGGATTCATCTACAAGTCTTACAGAACCAGTTTATAACCCTGCAACGGGTGAAGTTATTGCAGAGGTGCCTCTTTCAACAAAAGCAGATGTAGATCAAGCGGTGCAAGCTGCGAATGAAGCCTTCAAAGGATGGTCAAAAACTGCGGTGCCAAAACGTGCGCGTATCTTATTTAAATATCAGCAGCTATTAGTAGATAACTGGGACGAATTAGCAAAACTTGTGACACTTGAAAACGGAAAAAGCTTTAATGAAGCGCGCGGAGAAGTACAGCGCGGAATTGAATGCGTAGAATTTGCAGCAGGTGCTCCTACGTTAATGATGGGAAAACAGCTTCCTGATATTGCAACTGGCATTGAGTCTGGCATGTATCGTTATCCAATCGGCGTTATTGGCGGGATCACGCCGTTCAACTTCCCAATGATGGTTCCTTGCTGGATGTTCCCTCTTGCGATTGCTTGCGGTAATACATTTGTATTAAAGCCGTCTGAGCGCACGCCGCTTTTAGCAGCAAGATTAGTAGAATTATTTGAAGAAGCTGGATTGCCAAAAGGCGTATTAAACATTGTAAACGGCGCGCATGATGTGGTAAATGGCCTTCTTGAACATAAATTAGTGAAAGCTATTTCGTTTGTAGGTTCGCAGCCAGTAGCTGAATATGTGTATAAAAAAGGTACAGAAAACTTAAAGCGTGTTCAAGCATTAGCGGGTGCTAAAAACCACTCAATCGTATTAAACGATGCTGACTTAAACGTAGCAACAAAACAAATTATCGGAGCCGCTTTTGGTTCAGCAGGTGAACGCTGCATGGCAGCATCTGTCGTAACGGTGCAAGAAGACGTGGCAGATGAATTAATTTCACGACTTGTTCAAGAGTCAAACAACATCGTAATTGGAAACGGATTAGAAAAAGATGTTTTCTTAGGACCGGTTATTCGTGAAAACCATAAAGAACGTACGCTTAGCTATATTGAATCTGGCGTAGAAGAAGGAGCTCGCTTAGTTCGTGACGGCCGCGAAGATCATGCAGTAAAAGAGAACGGCTATTTTGTTGGACCAACTATTTTTGATAACGTTACACAAGAAATGAAAATCTGGCAAGATGAAATCTTTGCACCGGTGCTTTCTATCGTGCGTGTAAAAACGTTAGAAGAAGCAATTGACGTTGCCAATAACTCTCGATTCGCAAACGGAGCTTGTATCTATACAGACAGCGGCGCAAGCGTACGCGAGTTCCGTGAAAATATTGAGTCGGGCATGCTAGGAGTGAATGTAGGGGTGCCGGCACCTATGGCGTTCTTCCCATTCTCAGGCTGGAAAGACTCTTTCTACGGCGATCTTCATGCCAACGGTACGGACGGCGTAGAGTTCTATACAAGAAAGAAAATGGTTACGGCACGCTACTAAGAATTTACTTATCGTACTATGGGATACTAGCGACATTTGCTGGTACCCTGTAGTACAATCTAATAAAAAATAAAAGTCGGTTTTTTCGCAGTAACAAAATGGAAGTGATTAGTTGAGTGCTATAAGTACTGTCAAAGATAAGTATCTTTTTGCAGCTGTTTCGTTTATCTTTTGGTTCTCGCAGTTTATTTACGTACCTATTTTGTCTCCTTATATGGAAGAGCTGGGAGGCAAGTATGCCTTTATTGGTTTAGTGTTAAGCAGCTATGGACTCATGCAGCTGTTATGTCGCCTTCCGCTCGGGATCTTTTCAGACTTTGTGAAAATGAGAAAACCGTTTGTTATCTTCGGCATGGTAGCCAGCATGTCCAGCTGCCTGCTATTTTCGTTGACCGATAGCTTAATAGGCGTGTTTATATCACGGTGTTTAGCTGGATTGGCAGCGGCAACGTGGGTTGCCTTTACGATTTTATATTCATGCTACTTTGAACGTGAAAAAACTACTCGTGCTATGAATATCATCTCATTTATAGTGGTTTTGGCTCAGCTTTTGGGTATGAGTTTAAGCGGTTACATCGTGAGTAAGTGGGGATGGCACGCTCCGTTTTGGATAGGGACGATCTTGAGTGTAATAGGCGCCGTTCTTTCTCTTTTCATTCACGAGCCTAAACAGAACATAAAGAGATCACCTATAAAGCTTAAGGAATTAATGGGCGTAATAAAAGAGCCTTCGCTATTAAAAATTTCGCTGCTGTCTATTTTAGCACACAGCATTATTTTCACGACTATGTTTGGTTTTACTCCTGCGTACGCATTAAGCGCAGGATTTAGAGAGAGAGAGCTGAGTTTGATTGTCTTTTCCTTTATGATCCCTCATGCAGCTGCTCCTCTTATTATGGAAAAGCTATTTGTTTGGCGCTTTGGAAAATGGAGCATCTTGAAGGCCGCATTTTTTCTGGCCGCATTCTTTACCTGTATGATTCCTATGACGGAAAATAAACTTTTGCTTTGTATCTTTCAAAGTGTGAACGGTTTTTCATTAGGATTAGTGTTTCCTCTTATGTTAGGAATGTCTATTGAAAGAATAGCTGTAGAAAAAAGAGCTACGGCGATGGGAGTCTACCAAGCGCTGTATGCGTTAGGAATATTCGGAGGTCCTTTTGCTGCAGGAATATTAAATTCTTGGATGGGACTTAAAGCAGGCTTCTTTTTTGCAGCAGCCTTAGGGTTAACTGCTACTGTTTTTGCAGCGGCATGGGATAAGAAAGAAGCGTCATATAAAGTTTTTAAAGCAAAATAAAAAGTATGGCAGCAAGCATTTATTTCTATTTTTAAAGCTCACATATTAAAGGAGGCCATAGATTATGGTGTTAAAAATTGGTGTTATTGGAACAGGAGCAATCGGACAAGATCATATTAGAAGAATTACAAATACGTTATCAGGCGGAAAAATTGTTGCGGTTACGGATGTAAATCAAGAACAAGCAAAAGCTGTTGTAAAAAATCAAAGCTTGGATGCCGTTATTTACGATGATGGACATGAGTTAATTAAATCAGAAGAAGTAGATGCAGTTGTTGTGACTTCTTGGGGACCGACGCACGAGGAGTTTGTGCTAGCGGCAATTGAATCTGGAAAACCTGTATTTTGCGAAAAGCCGCTTGCTACAACAGCAGAAGGCTGCAAAAGAATCGTTGACGCTGAAATTACACACGGCAAGCCATTGGTGCAAGTTGGCTATATGCGCCGCTACGATACAGGGTATCGCGCTTTAAAGAAAGTGATTGAAAGCGGGCAAATTGGTGAAGCATTAATGGTTCACTGCGCACACAGAAACCCTACGGTACCTGATACATATACAGGCGATATGTCAATCGTTGATACATTCATCCATGAAATTGACGTTTTGCGCTGGTTATTAAATGACGATTATGTATCGGTTCAAATCGTGGCACCGCGAAAAACGAGCAAGGCACTTGAACATTTGCAAGATCCAATCATGGTGCTGCTTGAAACAAAGCAAGGCGTTCGAATTGATGCGGAGGTTTTTGTAAACTGCCAGTACGGCTATGATATTCAATGTCAAGTAGTAGGAGAAACAGGAATCGCTAATTTACCTGAGCCTTCAAGCGTTGTGTTGCACAGTGAAGCAAAAAAATCTACTGAAATTTTAGTGGATTGGAAAGATCGATTCATTGACTCTTATGATACAGAGCTTCAAGACTGGATTAATTCAACGCTTAAAGGCGAAGTGAATGGACCAACAGCTTGGGATGGTTATGTGGCTGCCGTTACTTCAGATGCTTGCTTAGAAGCAAAAAAATCAGGAAATATTGTTCCTATTTCGTTAGGCGAACGTCCTGACTTCTATCATAAAACGTTAACCGCAGCAGGCAAAATGTAAGCGTAAGAACGTTCTGATTATGAAACAGCTTACTCATAGATCACATTAAAATACTGGGGGATGGGCACGTCTGGTGCGCATAAAAGAAAGGGGAGCTTTAAATTGCGTTTAGCATATGATCCGTCACATTACCGTGATAATACAAGTTTAAAAGATACGATTGATACAGTTGCAAGATTAGGTTATGAATATGTAGAGTTATCTCCGCGTAAAGATTTTATTTGGTTTTATGAATACCCAAAAGTTGATAAACAGCGTATAAAAGACTTAAAAAGATACTGTGCCGATGCTGGTGTGAAAATTTCTTCTGTGCTTCCGGTGCAGCAGTGGTCTTCACCAAATGAGCAGGAACGCGAAGCGGCAGTAAGGAACTGGAAGCGTACAATTGAAATTACTTCTGAGCTGGAAGTAGATTTAATGAACAGTGAATTCAGCGGCGACAAGAGCCGGCCTGTTGAAAGCGAAGCGGCTTTTGTTAAATCGATGGAAGAGCTGATGCCGATTTTTGAAAAAGAAGGAATTAAGCTTAACCTCCAATCGCATCCAAATGATTTTATTGAGTTAAATACAGAAGCTATTGCAATGATTCGTGCGCTGGATAAAGACTGGATTAAATTAGTTTATTCTGTTCCTCATGCTTTCTTTTATGACGATGGCATTGGCGATGTAGCAAAGCATATTGATGAAGCAGGTGATTTGCTTGCACACGTTCTGATTGCTGATACGCTTAACCATAAAGCAGCGTTTGGACTGCGCTATATTGTAAATCCGCCTGATGCGAAGGTAACGATTCACCAGCATTTAAATCCTGGTGAAGGAGAAATTGATTTTGACGCACTGTATCGCAAATTGAGAGAAATTAATTTTGACGGCATCGTAACAAACTCTGTATTTGCCTACCCTGATCGACCAGAATGGTCAAACGAAGTAACGTTAAAGTCAATTAGAGAAGGATTAAATATTAAAGAAGGCCTAAACATTTAACGTGATTGACTGAAGTGATGCGAAGCATAAAAAGATATGTTTTGCATCACTTTTCATGGTTTATGCTTGAAAGAAGATCAGAACTTGTGGGCATAGCTAGTTTAAAATAGTCTTAATTGTTCTATTCGGCCCCCATCATGATGATAAAGAGAGGCTTTATTATGCTAGTAATGTATAATAAAGATAGATGCAAAGCGGATAGAACTTTTTATTATAAAATGTTAATTACTACAGATAAAGGTGAGTGAACGTATGTCAGTTAAAATGAGTGATGTGGCCAAACTAGCTAATGTAGCTCCAGCTACTGTCTCGCGAGTTCTTAGTCAGCCCCACCTAGTAAGCAAAGAAACGCAGGAAAAAGTTTTAAAAGCCATTGAAGAATTAAATTATCAGCCCCATATCATCGCAAGACAGTTCAGAAAAAAAGAAACAAAAACCATTTTAGTAGTTGTTCCTGATATTACCCACCCGTTTTTTTCTGAAGTTCTTAAAGGAATTCAGCATACGGCCATTAAAAGCGGCTACCGAGTGATTTTAGGAGATACAGAAAATGACATTGAGCGAGAAGGAGAGTTTGTTGATTTATTATTCCAAAAGCAAGCGGACGGCATGATCCTTCTAACAGCCCGCATGGATAAAGACAGAATTGAACAAGTCTCCAGACAGTTCCCTACGGTTCTTGCGTGCGAGTACATTGATGGCTTAGATATCTCTACCGTATCTATTGATAATATTAGCGGCGCGCGAAAAATAACGGAGCATTTAATAAGCCTTGGGCATACGAAAATCGCGCACATCACGGGCCCTATGAATGTTATCTTAAGCCGTGACCGATTAAAAGGGTACCGCCAGGCGATGATTAGTCACGATTTACCCGTGGATTCCGCTTTTATTCAAGAAGGAGATTTTAGCCTAGAGTCCGGTTATCATCAAATGATTCGCTTATTATCGTTAGAGCAACGGCCAACTTCTGTATTTGTTTTTAACGATGAAATGGCGATAGGAGCGATAAAAGCGGCAAAAGACAGCGGTTTAAAAGTGCCTGAAGATATAGCTGTAGTAGGGTTTGATAACTCAAAAATGTCGGATATCATTGAACCTCATATTACAACGATTGAACAGCCTAAATATGAAATTGGAAAAAAAGCGATGGAATTATTGCTTGGGTTAATGAGCGGAAAAGCGTTAGAACAAAAAAAGTTTGTATTAAAAGATGAACTAATCGTACGCGAGTCTTGCGGAAGTAAATCTACAGTGAAAAATTTTATCCAGCTTGAAGGCTCAGCTAAGAAAATTAACTAGTGCTGTTTAAACGCTATGCTATGATGTTTTTTGCTGAGAAGTAAACAAGAGAGACCATCATTTTTTTCTTCTCTTGTTTACAGCAAAGCGGAAGGAATAATCTGATAAAAAAGAGAAGGTGACTTGAGTGAGAATTAAGGGAACAGTATTTAAAAAAAGAACATATCCAAAGCATCACTATAAAAAAATGGATCGCCTTTCTTTTTTAGAGGTGAAAGATAACATCTCCTTTGATGGCGATGTGCTGAAAATCCTTCCTGTTCTTAGTCAAAAATCAATGGAATGCTGGAATATCGGAGATGAAATTGATGTGGAAGGTGAAATGAAGTACATTCGCATCATTACTTCATTAGGAAAACTCAGCCTTCTGCCTGTCCCTGTGTTTATCGTCAAAACAATTAAAGAAATAAAACCTTCTCCGATAACTAGTTAAGTTGTCAGCCATAAAACTGCTGTTCATTATCATACACCATGTTTGCATTTTAATAAAGATTAAATTCTGAAATTTCTTATAAATCACATATTTATTCAAATCTATTTTTAAAAGGAGTTTCCGCGTTCTAACCAGAAAAATAATATATATCATTTTCTGGAGGAATATGATGAAAGAGATAAAAAGGTTAGAACCGCTGCAAGCAGCTACACAATTCATTTTTAAACATTACCCTCATTGCCAAGGTGCATTACTCGCCGGAAGCGTAGTGAGAGGCGAAGCTACACATACGTCCGACCTTGATATTGTTATTTTTGATGAGAATTTCACCTCTTCTTTTAGGGAGTCACTCATTGAATTGGGGTGGGCAATTGAAGTTTTTGCTCATAGTCTGACTTCATACCAAGCCTTTTTTAAAAGCGACTGTAAGAGGGCTAGACCGTCACTCCCAAGAATGATTTCCGAGGGAATTATTTTAGTGGATAATGGGATTGTTCAGTCTATAAAAAAAGAAGCTGCACAATTACTAGAAAAAGGTCCCGAAAAATGGCCGGAAGAGACGATTAGATTAAAAAGATATTTTATAAGTGATGCCTTAGATGATTTAATCGGTTCTTCAAATACAGGTGAATCACTTTTTATTGCTAACACGCTCGCTTACATAACGCATGAATTTGTATTAAGAACGAACGGTCATTGGATCGGGGATTCTAAATGGATTGTACGGTCTTTGAATAACTACAATAAAAGCTTTAGTAAAGAGTTTGTGGAGGCATTCGAAATCTTTTATAAAACAGGGAGTAAAGTTAAAGTAATTCAACTAGTCGATAAAGTGTTAGCACCCCATGGAGGCCGGCTGTTTGAAGGGTTTTCCTTGGGGAAAGAATGATAAAATCAGTAGCAGAGAGCTTGTTATAACCCCACTACTATTTCTTGCTAGTAGTGGAGTTGTTTTTTAGAAATATTTACGTATGTTTAAAGAGTTTGTCCGTTATCGATCGTAAACACTTGGCCGGTCACGGACTCTTGTTTTAACTGAAACAGAATAGCATCTGCGATATCTTCTGGAGAAGAAATGCGCTGAAGAGGTAAATTTCCTGCAAGCTGATACATTTTATCTTCGTTGCCAGACCACCATCTTGTGTCGACTGCACCAGGAGAGATGCAGTTTACTCGAATATGTGGTGCGAGTGCAATCGCTAACGATTTCGTCATCGTATGAATTGCTGCTTTTGTCGCTGCATAGGGAATAGACGAGCCGATTCCAGTTGTACCCGCAACGCTTCCTACATTAACAATCGCCCCTGACTTTTGCTTTTTCATATGTGGAACGGCTGCTTTTACACAGTGAAACATACCTTTTACGTTTACATCATATAAGGAGTCCCATACATCATCAGTTGCAGACTCTAAGTCATTCATGGGGATTTGAGCTGTAATACTAGCGTTATTCACTAATCCATCTAACCGTTCGAATTGTGCAATGGTTTGATCAATCATATTATTAACTTCGTGCTCACTGGCTACGTTCGCTTTAAAAGCAAACGCAATGCCTCCTTTTTCAGCAATCTCCTCCACAACTTTTTTAGCTTCTGTTTCTGAGGAACTGTAGTTTATCACAAGTTTTGCCTCTCTATCTGCTAACTTTAAAGCCGTTGCTTTGCCTATACCAGTGCCGCCGCCCGTAATAATAAATACTTTATTTTTAAAATTGTTCACTTCTATAAACCTTCCTTTCTCTTAACATCTTTTATTATATCTTCGATGGAAAAAAGGATATAATAGGTAATACTAAGAGCGGTATCATTTAAAATGATATCAACGGAGGAATTGAAATTGGAAAGCCAAGACTTACGAATTTTCAAATGTGTGGCAGAAACAAAATCACTATCAAAAGCTGCGGAGGTATTAGGATATGTTCAACCGCATATTAGCCAGCGGATTAAAAATCTAGAGGAAGAATTAGACACCAAATTATTGATACGTACGAATCGAGGAGTTACGTTAACAAATGAAGGGGAAGCTTTGTTTAACTACGCCCAGCGTATTTTACTGTTAATGGAGGAAGCTAAAGCAGAAGTTAATCCGAATAAGTTTAAAAGATCCTTGATCATTGGTGCCTCGCAGACGGTTTCTGCTACTAAAGTTCCTTCTTTATTCTCATCTTTTCTGAAAGAACATCGGGATATTGAAGTTAAAATAAAAACAGATAGAAAACAAGTCTTGCAAGAAATGCTTTCGTACGGAGAAATTGATGGACTTTTTCTTAGCGGTACCTATAACGAGGCTCAGTTTGAAACGGTTTATCACTATGCAGAAAAAATGGTGCTTATCTCACCTCTATATGAAGCTAGAGAAGAAAAAGACCAACCAACGCTACTCATCAATAGTGATGGAAACTGCATCTATAGAAACAGACTATTAGAGTTTTCAAAAGAACATCATCTACATAAAGCCAACATCATGGAATTTGATTCATTAGAAGCTATTTTACAAGGCGTTCGTGATGGACTTGGAATGAGTGTAGTCCCCGCTAGTGTAGTAAAATCTGGCGGTGATATGAAAAGCATTGAATACCAAGAGCTTTCAGAAGACGTTCATATTGATTTTGTAGTAAAGAAAGGGAAGCAGCGCTCTCAAAGTCTTAAAAAGTTTATTCATTTTTTAGAGAGTTTATAAATCAAGTTTTTATCTTAAGTTCAAATCTATATGATTTGAACTTTTATTTTTGTCTACATTGTGATTAAATGTTACTCCTTTTAAAATCTACTTTGATATATTGAATATATGTTTTTTATAGCAGAATACTCGTCATGATTTGAAAGATAAATGGATGATATGCCAGGGACTTGTATCTTAGAGGCCGAAATAGTTTATATAAAAACAAAAGGAGTAGATTCTATGAAGGTTTCCTTTTCAAATTCTATAGAAAATGTTGAGTGGTCGAGAATGAAAGAAATTTACCGCTCTGTCGGGTGGAAGAACCATGATGAAGAAAAGGTTAAAAAAGTATTCCAATCAAGCAATGTAGTAGCGGTTGCTTATGATGAAAATAAAATAGTAGGGTTCGGCAGAGCTCTTTCAGACGGTGTGTTTAATGCTGCCATTTATGATGTTGTGGTTGACGGGCATTATCAGAATAAAGGAATTGGACAGCAAATTATAGAAAACCTGCTTGCTCAGCTTGACGATATTTCCTGCGTTCATCTTGTTTCCACAGCAGGAAATGAAGAGTTTTATCGAAAAGCAGGATTTCGTAAAATGAAAACCGGTATGGCTCGTTATTTAAACCCAGCTTTAGAGGAAGAATATTTAGAATAAGTTATGTGTTAGATTGTAAACCAAGGGACATTTTAGAGTATGTACCAAATGAATAATAAAGAGGACGTAGAAAAGTCTAACGTGTTCCCTTTTGAGGTGAAAACATTGCAAATCGCATCACACTTTTTGTTATCAATATCAATATAATTCTCAATCGAGTTCTCTAATTAAATAAATCAATCAATAAAAGCAGAGAAGGGACAGCAATTAAGCTGCCCCTTCATTTTAATTTCACTACCTAATCCTCATGGTTGAAGAAAATTGTTGTCTTTTATTATTGATTGTCTTCGTCGCTTTTGTACTCCAAAATATCACCTGGCTGACAATCCAAAGTCTTACATATTGCTTCTAATGTTGAAAAACGAACCGCTTTTGCTTTCCCATTTTTCAGAATGGAAAGATTCGCCATAGTAATTCCAACCCTCTCTGAAAGCTCCGTTACGCTCATTTTTCGTTTTGCTAACATCACATCAATATTAATAATAATTGCCATATCCTCCACCTCAGACCGTCAAATCATTTTCTGATTTTATGTTAATCGCTTCTTGCAAAAGCCTTTGGAGAACAGCAGCAAAAACTGCGATAACCAACGAAGCAAAAGGAATGACCATTCCAACAAATATGAGACCTGGGGCATCGTCTTTATCTGCCACGAGATAATAGACGGGCAAACCTAAGACATGCAAACTACAGATAGAAATGGCGCAGTATTTGATTCCCATTAAAATTCGAACAGACAATTCAGAGAAAGCAATGTTCTTGTCAATATAACTCAACAGTTTAACAGCTTGATAAAGGGCGAAGTAAAAAGGTAATGTTCCTCCATATAAAAGGATGAAAATGATATATTTTATGGAATGAATACCTAAGAAATCCGCTACCGCATCTGCCAGTTCAGGAACTAGAAATATGCACAAAGTGAGAACCAGAATTCCAATGAGAATAATTGCTATCTTCAAAAATAATGTGGTTGCTATCTTCATAAAAAACACCTCTCCTATATTTCGAAATGTTAATTGTTTTTTGGCTGTGAATCCATGACATTCTTTATAGGTTTTTGAAACACGTCCACAATGGCTGCGATGATAGTTGTTGCCAAGATGCCCATTAGACCTAGAGATATTGGACCTGCTGCATCATCACCTGTGAATTGAGCATGCGCCCTTAAATAAACTATTGCTAACAAAATAAAGAAAATGACAGTAAAAGTGCATTTTTTTATTACCTTCAAAGATTGAAGAGATAACTCAGAGAAAGCATTATTCTTTTCGATATAGGTTAAAAGTTTAAAAATTTGATAACACGCCACAGAAAACGTAATACATATTCCATATGTACATACCAAAAGTGGATATAACGAATAATCACCAGGACGCTCTATAGCATCTCTTCTGGCTGCTTCAGGCAACAAAAATATACATGCGGCAAGCACTGCAATTCCAATCAGAAAAATTATTACCTTTAAGAAAGTGGTAGAACCTCGTTTAACATTCATAAAAAACACCTCACTTATTTAATAATAATACGAATTTAACATATAATTTATCGTTTTACAATAAATTATTATCGTTTTTTATTATATTATTGTTGTTATTGAAATATCCTTTTAATTTTAAACAAAATAAAAAGCATTTCTCAATACAAAGAAATGCTCTTACTTTAGAATGTTAAATTTACAACTTGTTCAACAAAACTTCCAAACAGTTTAATAAAGTGAATCAACAACGAAAGATATAAGAACCTACTTAAAATAAATAATATCCTTAAAACTCACTAAATAATTCACGGTTAAATTCAAATAATTATTTCCATATTGGAGAATTTTTATGCGAATTCCTGCTTGAATTTAAGGGGAAATAGCAAATATAGAAGTAATACCAAGCAAATAAAAAACATGAATTCACGCTAAAAGTGCATTATGAAATTAAATTTTGCCCCTCGGAAAAGAATCCGTTAATAAAAATCTATGTCCTTTTTTCTTTTTGGTGTTGAGACTATGGAATCTGTATATTTCTATCTAATAATATATGGTATTATTTTCTTTAGCTAGGAGGTATTTGAAATGAATATTCCAAAGGAAAATAAGCCGATTTTACTGACAGTTATTTTGATGGCGGCTGCGTTTGTTGTATTTTTTGCAAATTGGCTGTTTCCACAAAATTCAATTTTTTCAAATGAAACCGGGGATTTGACTATGCCGCTGTGGCTGTTTTTCGCGATAGACGCTGGCTTTATTGTGGCATTAGTTTTAGGAGTCCGAACGAAAAAACCGAGCGTTGTGTGGTTTAGCATTATAGCAAACAGTATCTTTTTTATTTTGCTTTCTGGCTTAATTTTTTTACTAGCAATTGCGAATGGCATTTCTGAACCGTAAGCTTATTATTTTTATTAATGGATCGTTGCGCTTGTAACGTTTTTATTGTTAGCCAGTCCGTTTCTTTACTTTTACTTGTTTGCTTATTTGTTTGAAAGACGATTTAGTAAAAAAATTGAACGGCCTTTTAACGAGCTGATGACGGCCGCGAAAAACATTCAGCATAATACTTTGGATTTTTCGCTGTCCGTGACTCAAGACGCAAAAGAATTAAGCCAGCTGCTGCATGCCTTTGAAGAAATGCGAAAAGAATTAAAGCAATCGCTAGCTAAACAGTGGCAGCTAGAAGAAGACCGCAAAGATATGACGGCTGCGATTGCACATGATTTACGAACGCCTCTTACAATTATTCACGGTCACACCGAAATTTTAGTAGAAGGAAGCAAAAAGGACCCAGAGAGGCTTAGTCGATATTTACATACGATCTACACAAATACACAGCGTTCGATTCAACTATTAAATCAGCTGCAAGAAGTATCAGTCATAGAAAATCCAGGCTTTGCCGTAAAGAGTGAGCCTATTAATATCAACACATTTGTTCATGAGAAAGCAAATGAATTTCAGCTTTTATGTCAAAAAAAGAGATTACATTTGTGTCGTCGCTTAGTGAAACAGAAGGGCCAAACGAATTTTACGGAGATCCTCAGCGCATTTCTCAAGTGTTAGATAATATCATCACAAACTGTATTCGCTACACGCCTGAACGCGGAGAAATAGTTTGGAATACCGCGATTCATCACAACGAAGTAATCTTTGAAATACATGATACGGGTCCTGGGTTTACACTATCCAACAAAGAACAGCTGTTTAAAAAGTTTTACAGAGAAGATGCGTCAAGGGCAAGCGGCCACGGAAACTTAGGGCTCGGTCTTTATATTGCTCATTCCATTGTGAAAAACCACGGAGGAAGCATCACGGCCGATAATAAAGAGACGGGAGGAGCGTTGTTTAAGATTGTTCTTCCGGTGGGGAAAGAAGTAAAACCGTAAAAAAGAACCCTCCAAAAGGAGAGCTCAAAAAAGGGTAAGTAAGAAAGAAATGTACATGTTCCTTTGGGGGGACTGCATCTGTACAGTAAAATTTATACCCGGTATACCTCTATTGAAACGTTGAAAAATAATTCAATAATAGAAATGAATAGTTGATAATATGCTTTATAATCTATAAAAAAGACTGCAAAGCGGTTGTATACCGCACCTTGCAGTCTTTTTCGATTTTATTTGTTTAAGAAGTCTCTCATAAATTCATTCACTTTTTCTGGCTGCTCATGTTGAGGCGCATGTCCCACACCGTCTAAGCGGTGGATCGTTACATTTGGAACGTACTCTTCAATGCCATCTAAATTACTGTTTTCAAACGCTTCGTCCGCATTTCCCCATACAATTAAAGTCGGAGACTGAAATACTTTATGCGGCAGGGCTACAGGTTTATGAACGCGCTCTTCAAATGGATAAAGAGAAGACGCACGGTAGTAGTTAAGCATGGATTTCATTGCATTTGGCTGGTTCCACGCCTCTACATATTTAGCTTCTTCTTCTTTGGTTAAATAGCCTTTTTTAATGCCCGGCTCCGTCAGCATTTTTCTTAATTTTTCACTATTATTCGCGAGTAGCTCATCTTGAGAATTTGGCTGTTGGAAAAAGCTCATATAGCTGCTTGCTTCTCGTTGAGCAGGATTTTCAGCTAGCTCTCTTATAAATGTATAAGGGTGCGGTGCATCAAACATCACAAACTTTTTGACATACTGGGGATATGTATAAGCAAATGCCCATGCAACAGCGCCGCCCCAATCATGTGCTACTAACACACATTCTTTTTCACCAAATGCTTCAATTAACTGTTTTACATCTTCCATTAAGTGAGGCATGCTGTAAGAAGAAATTTCTTCTGGCTTATCTGATAAGTTATAGCCTCGCATATCTACAGCTACCACGCGATAATCTTTAGAAAACTCTTTTAACTGATGGTGCCACGTATACCAAAAGTAAGGGAAACCGTGTAAAAACAGCATTAGTTCGCCTTCACCTTTTGTCACGTAATGAAGGTTTACATCATTCACTTTTACATAACCATCTTTAAACATCCTACTCATCCTTTCGCTTTTAACCTTTATTATAGAAAAACTTTACTCTTTATTAGTTGAGGTATCAAATAATAAGCTTTCCTTATACAATAAATGAGCTATAAATCTCTTTTAAAACCCTTATTTTGGTTATTGTTTGTGAAATATAAATCAAGTCTTATTTTAAATAATCGTAATCTATTAGAAAAACTTGGAATTTTAAAGGTTATGTAATAAGATAGTATATGATAAATATTTCCATATATAGGAGGGGCATATGCAAAAAAAAATTCTACATACGGTGCTTTCACTTGCGGTAGGAGCAGGAGTGTTTGCTGTTGGCGGAGTTCTTACTCAAGCTAAGAGTCAAGATGAAAAGATAAGTAACACATACGCAATTGCTTTTAAAAATGGATTACCAGACAACTATCAAGAGATTATTCAAAAAGCTGGTGGGAAAGTCACTAAAGCTCTGCCGGAAGTAGGAGGAATAGAGGCTCAATCTGAACAGTCTTCTTTTCTTAACAATTTAAAAGGAAATTCTTCAATCGAAGCTGCTAACAGGGAAATTCCTCTAAGCTTGGAAAAAACAGCAGTTAGTCCTTATAACTATCAGTCTAGTATAATCAGCTCACAGAATTCAGAGAATTATTGGGACTCTCAATGGAATATTCAACGAGTGACAAATGACGGAAAATCTTATAAGGTAGAAACAGGCGGGTATAAAAATAAAGATGGTAGTACAACTCATAAAGCAGTGGTAGGAGTAATTGATACCGGTATTGATGAGTCTCACCCTGATTTAAAAGATAATATACTAGGCGGACGTAATCTTGTTCCGGCTGGAATGGACGAATCGGAAACAGGGGATCCTGCAGATATAAAAGATCGTAACGGACACGGTACGCACGTTGCTGGAATCATTGGAGCGAATGGAAAAGTAAAGGGAGTGGGACCGGAACTTGGAATACGTTCTTATCGCGTACTGTACTCAGAGCAAGCTCTAGGACTGCCATCTTGGATTATAGACGGAATTATTGCTGCAACTAATGATAAAGTAGATGTTATTAATATGTCTCTTCGTTTCTATAATAATAACAAGATGACTATTGAAGGAGAAAGTTATAAATCAATCGCTGAAACGCTGCTTTGGAAAAGAGCCATTCAGTATGCCGTGAAAAATGGCGTAACGGTCGTAGCCGGTAGCGGAAACGAAAGTTTAAATTTGGATAATAAAAAGGAAGTAAACGACTTTTTAAATACCTTGTATGAACCATATGGTATAAGTGTCAAAGGGCCAGCAACTGTCGTACCGGCGCAAATGCCAGGAGTGATTAATGTTTCGGCTTCCACAAAATGGTCGACTCAGAAGCTTGCTTTCTACTCTAATTATGGAAACAGTGCCATTGACGTGGCGGCTCCAGGAGGGGATTTTGGAGAGAAATATGCCAAAACCAATGATCCTGCAGCGGCTGATCCAAGTAATTTAATTCTGAGTACATGGCCTACGTATTTAGGAACTTCCTATGAGTTAAACGCCGGTACTTCCATGGCAACTCCTCAAGTAGCTGGAATTGCAGGAGTTCTTAAAGCAGCTCATCCTGAGTATAAACCCGCTCAAGTAACAGCACGTATTAAGCAAACAGCTTTTGACTATGGAAAAAAAGGACACGACGCTTTATTTGGTTCAGGAGAAGCAAATGCCTATAGAGCGTTAAAAGATATAAAGAACTAGCGCTTGTAATAAATACAGCAAAAAAAGCCTTTCTAAAAATAATTTTTTAGAAAGGCTTTTTTTAAAATTCACCGGCCTTGGCAATTCCTAAATTAGATTCAAAGTCGGTAATGTATACACAGGCATTTGTATATTTATCATAGGAATTATAGCTAAGGTCTCTGCTTACATTATAATCTCCACTTATAGATTTATAGAATTGAATCGATTTAATTTGATCGTTGAGAGACAAATCAAAATTATGAGTGGCTTTTTTTAATTGTTCGAGCTGCAGCTTGGTGAAACTATCGCGATGCTTTTGGATTTCGTCTTGCATGAGCTCTATTTTATATTTAGATACGGTGTTAATATGATCAATCGCAGGTCCCATATCTTTTTTTATTTGTGCTCTAGAAGAACGCATATGTTTATTATCAAATAAGGCCAACTCGTTATGGTCTTCATCCCAATCTTTTGTTGCATCTATAATGTCATGCATATTGTTCATGAGCGTAACTTCATAGATAGTCTTGCTTGAATTAAATCTTTTATAGGATTTTACATATTCTTTTTCTGTTAATGCATCTACATCTCTTTTTAATTGCGCTATGCTTTCTTTTAGTTCCCTATCACTTTGTGTTTCCATTTTTGTTGTACTACTAATAGACGCAGACAGTAGGTTAAAATCGTTTTTGTAGCTTTGAAACGTTTTATCTTCTATCTTTCCGTCTTTATTGATTAAGCGTTCGGACTCGTTTTGCAGAAATTTCAGCTCTATGGCCAGCTCTTTTTTTGCCTCGCTTCCATCTATGCTTTCATTGTTTGAACGTGTAGGACTGCACCCCATTAATCCAAGCGCCAAAGCTATCGTAATGGTCCCTGTTGTTATCTTGCTTATGCTCCTCATGTTGAAACTCCATTTCTATTTGTTTATTACTTACGTATAAAAACTATATCATATAAATGGAATATTTATCTTTATATACTATTAAATGTTACATTTCGTATAGATAAACTAAAAAAAGTATTATAATGGAATTCATAAAAGTAGTGCTGAAAGAAGATAAATATAATAGAAAAAAATAACCATGTACTTATACTATTAATGTGACTTCTAAAGGAGGAAATCAATATGACTGGAATTGCCAAAACCCCCGAACCGCCTTATTATGCCGTTATTTTTGCTTCTGAAAGAACAGAAGGGGAGAAGGGTTATGGAATCATGGCAGACAAAATGGTGGAGCTTGCTTCTGCACAAAAAGGCTTTTTAGGAATAGAAAGTGCCAGGGACAAAGATTTAGGCATTACCATTTCATACTGGGATTCCTTAGAATCAATCAAAATATGGAAAGAACATTCAGCTCACCGCGCAGCACAGCACAAAGGGAAAACAGAATGGTATCAAACGTTTTCGCTTAGGGTTTGTAAAGTGGAAAGACATAGCTTTTTTGAGATGTAGGGCGTATATGGTTGATTGTTTTAAAAAAGGGAAGAAGCCGTTATGTTTTATGGCGTTATAGGTTTTATAGCCGTTTTTATCACTTTATGTTCATTAGAAGTAAAGCTAAGAACGGTTGTCAAACAAAATGATAGAATCATTGAATTACTTGAGAGACAGAATAGAGAGTAAGAAAACGCTAATGAACTCACCATTTGTAATATCATCTCCTGACTTTAGCTAAGGGAGATGTTTTATTTTAAGTTTAATATCATAGAAATGTTTAGAAGTGCATAAAAAAAACCTCAGTAGGAGGTCTAGTTATTCCTTTTTAATAAAAGTACTTATAACAGGCTCATTTACTATCGTATGTCATCTAGAGGCTGTGTCAAAAGCTAATTATAAAGGGAAATTATATTTATCGTTTCACCGGGAAAAATTAGCTTAACTTCGCAATTTTATAATAAAATTGCGAAGTTAATCACCGTATTTTTTTCTGTACATAAGAAATGTTATAAAATATACAACTGAAATTGTCGTTAGAAACATTAACGGCGAAATGCCATTGCCATCATAAGAACTTTTCCCTTGAAAAGTCCGATAAATGGACTCTACAACATCTAAAATTAGTACACCAATAACGATCATAAATGAATATGATTGAGCCTTCGTGCTGATAAACTTCTTTCTTTCGTCACCTTTTCGCGAAGATGATGAAACAAAAATCAAAATTCCGCAAACTAACAGGATGAATGAATACACAATTTTAACCCAATCCATTCTACTCCTCCTTATAATAAATGTAAAAAGTATTTTACATTTATTATTGTAGCATCAGTTCCAAAAATGTCAAACTCTTTTTACATTGTAAATTATTTGTATGGAAGAACTGCTATAAAAAAGTCGATATCTTTAAAATGGTTTTATAAAACAAAGTCACGTTACAAAGTGACTTAAATCAACTTCACTGCTAAAATGGAAGTAACAGGAATTTTCGTGTTTCACCAACTAAAAGTGAGGTGGGTTGTTTGGTTCTTCATAAAAAAACAGTTTCTTTTGTTGCTCTTTTCTTGTTGTTATTAGTGATAAGCTCGAATTATGTGTTATATCATTCTTCTTTTGGACTTCACTCGTTGCCTGGTGATTTCAACGGAGTAGTAGTAGGTTCTATTATAGACTTAAGCCTTGTGGCTCCGCTCTTATTTCTAGCTTGGCAGCGTAAGTTCAGTCTAAAGTACTTTATTGTATTAATGGCCACAGGCCTTATTGCTGCGCGTTTTATCATTCCAAGTGAATACTTCGCTTCTTTTCAGTCGGTTATGTGGCTAGGAGTTGGCATAGAAGGACTACTTATTTTGTTTGAACTTTCACTGCTATTTATGCTAGTTAAAAACGTACCGCCTATTTTAAGAAGGATTAGATCAAGCTCTTTACCGCTTTTATTTTCCTTTTCGCATGCTATAAACGAAAAGTTCCCTAAACAAACTTTTATACACATACTTTGTTCAGAAATGCTGATGTTTTATTATGCGTTTGGAACGTGGAAGAAGCAGCCGAGTACTGAAGGGAATACGTTTACTCTGTATAAACGCTCAAGTTTTATTACGTTTCAAATTATGATTATTCATGCGATTGTCATTGAAACATTAGGTCTTCATTGGCTGCTGCATAATACGTCTATAATTCTTTCAATCGTTTTACTGATCCTTAATATTTATAGCATTGTTTTCTTCATAGGAGATATTCAAGGATTAAGGCTTAACCCTTTACGAGTGGAAGATGATTGTATATACATTTCGTTTGGCTTAGCTAAGCGTATGGAAATCTCTTTTAAAGATATTGAAGAAATAGTAGAAGACACTCACATCCTCCAACAAAGAATCCCTAACACCACGATTGAATTTATCGCACGTGATTTTGAAAAAGTTTATCCTGATCTTTTACTAATACTAAAGTCTCCAATTGAAGCGACGCTTTTTATGGGAATCAAAAAGAAATATCAGCAGGTCGCCATTCGAGTAGATGATCCTCATGTGTTTAAAAAAATAGTTAAAGAGCGTTTGGAGAAAGCTCAGCGGGATGAGTTAATCTAGAGTTCTAGAAAGATAAGGCCTTATAGAGATATCTATAAGGTCTTTTTGCTAATGATTAGCTACCGGACATAAATAATGAAGTGTTAGCTTTATTTTAGTAAAATGGAAGTAATAGGTAAAGTGGTAAAGGGGGATAGGATATGGGGATTTTTTTTAGAGGACAAGAGAAATATTTAAACTCTGTAGAATGGTTATCTAAAAACTCAATCCATTTAAGCGAACCGACTGAATGTACGCCTCAAGAGTTTGAATTTCTCCGTCATATCGTAAAAGCTAAGCGAATTGTGTGGTTAGGGGAAAACGGCCATAACATAAGAGAACATAATATGATGAAGTCAAAAATATAACGAATATGATTGGCGATAAAGCTTAAGTGATGAGCACTTTAAAAAAAGTTAATTGTGTCCTCTATGCACATGTATTATAGTAAAAGGTGCAGTTTTAAAATGGGAAAGGAGATTATATGGGGAATTTGTTTAAACAGGCTTCAAACGTATCAAAAAACGCTTTTATTGCTACACTGATTTTGTATATCGTTATTGTAGCATCTTTTATTCCGTCAATTGTATTTGCAGGAGCTTTCTTTGCTATAGTAATTAAAATAGCAGCAGCACTTTTAATCTTAGTAACAATCCTAGGAATGATTTATTCGCTCTTCATTAAAGGCGGTCAAAAATTTCTTTTTTTACTGTTACATGCCGCTTCTTTATTTATTGTTTTGTTTAGTATCTCTGCTTTTATGCTCGCTAAAAGCGCTGAGTTGACATAGTGAAGAGGAATTACATATGCAAAAAGGCAGGAGAAATCCTGCTTTTTTATTTTTGTACACTTTCAAAGTGGTTTGTATTTTCTGGAGAAACGCTGCTAACTATTTGCTTTTCCTTAAAGAGACTTGTTTAACAAGAAAAAAAGAAGGAAAAGGAGAAAAAGGAGATGTTTTAATTTGGAAATATTCATAACCTTAGCAGCAGGTGTGGGGTTTCTTTTCTCTTTTTATCTTTTTTATATTCATCCTTTTATAAGTAAAAGAAAGGGGAAACCTTTGAGTGAAAGCCAAAGCTATATATTGAGAGGAGTAGCTGTAGTCGCTCTTTTAGCCAGCTTTATTTTAGGAAGTTACTTTTTATAAAAGAATGATAGATACATAATGTTAAGCGCATCTCTCAATCTAAAAAAAGTGTTTATAAATAAACGATGTACTAAGACTCTCCGCTGAAGGTGACGAGAAAAACTTACACATGATGTAGTGGGTCTAGGCAGGGCATAGAAAGGAGCATAAGATGACGAAAAGGTATAAGCATCTGTTGATTCCCTTTGCTATAGGCTTTTTAAGCTTCGTATGTTTTATGATGTATAGTAAAGCAGCAGGAAATACGAGTCTTCAGCTAAACCAGGCGCTGTTTATTTCAATAGGTATAGGTATTGGTGCAATCCCGGTCTCATTTTTTATAGAGTACCAAAAGAACAAAGGAAATAAAAAGTTTCATAGCTAATCTATATACCGAATGCCCTCTAGTTGTTTATTCTGTTGAAATAGATGTGATGAAATAGATGTGATGATCTGTTTATTTTTGCAAAGATTGGTATGTTTGCCTTCGTTATTTTACTGCATATTGCCTTTCGAAAACTGGTTTTTTATGCTCATGAAAAACAAAAAACATCCCCAAAAGAAGCAAGCAGGGTATGAATAGGAGGAGTTTTGGTTATTTTGATCATCTTGTTATCTATCCTAAACCTTTTGGAGTTTTATTATGGTGATTAGATATAGAAGTAAAAGAATTGCCTCCTAGCAAGTAGGAGGCAATTCTTAATCGCTGTCTAGGTAAGATAGCTCCGGTTTTAGTTTAAGCTCATGCTACAATCATTTTACTTTCTTTATTAGGAAGGTTGAAAGTCTTAATTAATCTTTCATTTCTTTTTTCGAAGGTAAAAACATTTATCTTTAATTACTCTTACTATACAAGCTGAAATGTAGATGGTACTTATTTTAAAAGGGAGCTTTCTGTTGACTCGGAATATACCAAGTTTGGCATTGTAATTTCAAGGAAATGCTTAATTACTAATGCGCATGCACCCAATTCATATGCCTTTTTTCCAGTTGAGGAGATTAATAATTCACGGTAGTGACTTATAGAGGAAGAAAGGCTGCTCTTAATTTTTTGTATAGAATCTGGGTATCGAGAAAGTAATTCACTATCGATAATTAAAATTTCAGGATTGTAGATATTAATGACATTATTCAAACCAATTGAAAGGTAATGAATAAAATTCTCCATTTCTTGATGGGTTTCAATATCTTTTCTATTAAGCTCTTCTTCAATATGTTTAAAAGACATATTACGAACTTGTTTTCTTTGGGAAAGGTTCTTTAAAAAGCTTGACTCAGATGCATATTTCTCCCAGCATCCTTTGTTTCCACAGGCACAAAGCTCTCCATTTGGTTGAACAATCATATGACCAATTTCTCCTGCATAGCCATCATGACCTTTAGATAATTTGTTGTTTATTAAGATTCCAAGACCTATACCTGAACGAAGCGTTATACATACTAAGTTATCAGATTTATGATGTGTATAAGCTCGTTCAGCAAAAGCTAGCAAATTTGCATTGTTTTCAAGATAAACATTCACCTTTACTGCTGCTTCTAAGTCTTCTTTTAAAGCAATTTCATGCCACTGCAACCTAGGGATGTAGTGAATAATTTCATCAGTGGTAACAAGACCATGTATCGAAATAGCTATACCAATCAGGCCGTATCTAGACATAAGACATTTATCTTTATATTCATTAATTTTTTTTACTAATACACTAAGTATATTTGAGTAATTTGTATCGTGTATTTTGACTTTATCTGAAGAAACTGGACGTCCAAGAAGATTAGAAAGAGTAAATGAGATTTGACCATAATCTAGATCAATTCCTAGTGCATATCCTGCCGTTTCGTTCAAAGATAACATTATAGGCTTTCTTCCAACGTTTGAATAGTCTTGCTGTGTCTCAATAATAATATCTTCTTCAAGTAGACTTGCAACTTGTGCTGAAATAGTAGCTTTTGTTAATGCTGTAACCTTAGACAATTCAGCTCGTGAAATCATTCCTGCCTCTACAATTTTGCTAATAATTAAAGATCGATTTAATTTTTTGATATAAGCTGCATCACCGTTAGGCATAAATATATCCTCCAAATTTTCGTTGACATTGTTTTTTTATTATAGCATCTTCGTGTGGAAAAATATTAATTGTAAAATTTAAAATATTTAATTGACTGAATTTTGTATACATGATAAATTATTTCTATAATTAATTAGTTTAGTAAACGAACAAATTAATTATAACAGAAAATGAAAGTGTTTACATATCCTTTTAGCCATAAAGTCAATTTTGTTTCCTTAGGAGGAAAATAACATGAAAGAGTTTTTAGCAGACGATTTCTTACTATACACACCTACAGCTGTTAAGTTATATAAATACATTGCTAAAGAAATGCCGATCTTTGATTTTCACTGCCATTTAGACCCAAAAGAGATTTTAGAAAACAAACAATATAAAAACCTTACTCAGCTGTGGTTAGCAGGAGATCATTACAAGTGGCGAACAATGAGAATGAATGGTATAGCTGAGCATTTCATTACGGGAGAAGCTAGTGATTGGGAAAAATTTTTTGCTTGGGCAGAAACGGTGCCCTCTTTAATTGGAAATCCGTTGTACCATTGGACTCATATGGAATTAAAGAATTTTTTTAATATTGATAAAAGGCTTAGCCCGGATACGGCACTTGAAATTTGGAACGAATGCAACGAAAAACTGCAAAGTGCCGAGTTTACACCTCAATCGTTAATTAAGAAATCTAATGTACGATTTATAGGGACTACGGATGATCCTACCTCTACTCTTAAATATCATCAATTGCTAAAGCAAAATTCTACGTTTGAAACAAAAGTTGTTCCAACCTTTCGTCCTGATGGAGCAATGTTTATTGAACGTCCAACTTTTCAGAGATGGATCAAGAACCTTGAACACGTAGCTCAGAAACAAGTAACATCTTTAGCAACTTTAATTAAAGCGCTTAAACAGCGAGTTGATTATTTTCATGATAATGGGGGAAGAGCAGCGGATCATGATATTCCTTACATGAAATACCAAGAGGTGACTCTAGCAGAAGCGGAAATAATTTTTACGAGACGTATGAATGACGAACTTCTTTCACAAGATGAGTTAATTAAGTACCGATCGTTTCTTTTAAAAGAACTAGGAAAAATGTACGCTCACAAACAATGGGTAATGCAACTACACATCGGAGCTATGCGAAACAACAATACAAAAATGAAAAACCTTTTAGGAGCGGATGCAGGGTTTGATTCAATTGGAGAAGCTGATATCGCACGAGGATTATCGGAATTTCTGAATGCGCTTGATCAAGAAGATGCGCTTCCGAGAGTCGTGTTATTTAATTTGAATCCTAAAGATAATCCTGTACTTGCCGCTATGATGGGGAATTTTTATGAAAATGGCGTTCCTGGAAAAATTCAGTTTGGGACAGCTTGGTGGTTTAACGACCACATTGATGGAATGGAGAGACAAATGAAAGATTTTGCTAACGTTGGGTTACTCAGTCATTTTATCGGTATGTTGACAGACTCTCGCAGCTTTCTCTCCTATGAAAGACATGATTATTTTCGTAGAATACTATGCAACTTAATTGGCGAATGGGTAGAGCAAGGAAAGGTTCCCAATGATTCTACAGTTCTGCAAGCGCTGATTGAAAATATTTCTTATTACAACGCAGAGAGATACTTTTTACAACGTTAACATGAATAAAGTTCTTTTTCTTATTACGGATAATTCTAATGTTACAGATTAAAAGAAAGGAGAGAAAAAGATGGGTATTTTGCAAGATTTATTAAAAGATATTCCTATTCCTAAAATGGCCAAGGTACAAGTGGCATTTGATGATACAAAAATTCATGACGTTCAACACGTATTAACGGAAAAATTAAATCAAGAAAACATAAAAAGAAGAATAACACCTGGAATGGAAATTGCCATTGCAGTAGGTAGTAGAGGGCTTGATCAAATAGTCGAAATGACAGCTACCACAGTACAATTCTTAAAAGGACTTGGAGCTAATCCTTTCATTGTTCCAAGCATGGGTAGTCATGGCGGAGCAACTGCTGAAGGCCAGCAAGAAGTTTTACGTCATCTTGGAATAACCGAAGAGAGTGTACAATGTGAGATTCGTTCTTCAATGGAGGTAGTGGAAATTGGACAATTATCCAATGGATTACCTGTCTTTGTAGATAAGCATGCTTCAAAAGCTGATGGAATTATCGTTGTAAATCGAATAAAACCACATACAGCTTTTCGCGGTCCAGTGGAAAGTGGTCTCATGAAAATGATTAGCATTGGTTTAGGAAAACAAAAAGGGGCAGAAGCTTGCCATCAGCTAGGATTTAAATATATGGCTGAAAACGTTCCTGCAATGGCTAAAGTTATTATGCAAGAACTTCCTGTTCTATTTGGCATTGCTAGTATTGAAAACTCATTTGATAAAGTAGCTGTAATAGAAGTATTGCCGTCTGAACAAATTGAGGATAAAGAGACGAATCTACAAATTATAGCTAAACAGCTTTTACCGAAATTGTACTTTGATGAGCTAGACGTGCTGGTTATTGATGAAATTGGTAAAAATATTAGTGGGGATGGAATGGATCCTAATGTCACAGGACGCTATCCAACTCCATATGCTCATGGCGGACCGGCCGTTAATAAGATGGTTGTTTTGGACTTGACTCCCCAAACAGAAGGAAATGCAAATGGAGTCGGAACTGCAGACTTTACAACTCAAAGATTAGTAGATAAAGCAAACCTAGAATTTATGTACGCCAATGGCTTAACTTCAACAGTTGTGGCGCCTACAAAAATACCTACTACGTTACCTAATGATCGCCAAGCCATTCAGGCAGCTATTAAAACGAGTAATATATTAGACTTTACTCAAGTAAAGATGGTGCGAATTAAAAATACGTTAGAGCTAAGTGAAATTGAGGTTTCTGAGGCATTGCTAAATCATATCCATTCTCATCCTCATATGCAACAAAGTTCAGAGCTGTATTCTATATCATTTAATAAAGAAGGAAATTTTTTGAGAGTGGAGGACAGAAATGAAACAATTATTTGATTTAACTAAAAAAACTGCAGTCGTAATTGGTGGAAATAGTGTTTTAGGTTCATCTATAGCGATAGGACTAGCTAATCATGGAGCAACAGTTGCTATTGTAGGACGTAATTTAGAAAAAGCAGAAGATGTAGTGAAGGAAATAGAACGTAATGGAGGAAAAGCAAAAGCTTTTCAAGCTGATGTCAGTGATCGTGAATCCTTAATTGAAGTAGCTAGTGCAATTGAAAAATGGTCAGGAGGATGGGATATTCTTCTTAACGCTCCTGGTAAAAATAGTGGAACTCCTTTTTTTGAGCTAGATATGGACGAATGGGATGATATTATGGATGTCAATCTAAAAGGGGTTGTACTTACGTGTCAAATTTTTGCTGAAAAAATGATCGAACAAAAAAGAAAAGGCAGTATTATTAATATTTCTTCTGTTTCTTCGACTACTCCGTTATCTAAAGTATTTACGTATTCTGTGTCAAAAGCCGGTCTTAATAGTGTAACGCAATTTTTAGCTAGAGAATTAGCTCCGAACGGTATTCGAGTCAACGCAATTATTCCTGGATTTTTTCCAGCAGAACAAAATAAAAAATTACTAAGTTCACAGAGGGTAGATTCAATTATGGGACATACACCTATGAAGCGGTTTGGTAAGCCAGAAGAACTACAAGGAGCAGCTGTTTGGCTTTCTTCAGAAAAGGCTTCTAGTTTTGTAACAGGAACGCTAATACGGGTTGATGGTGGATTTGGAAGCATGACAATTTAAAAGTAAGAAGATTGTCAAAGACGGGAGGATAAGAACATGTTGGGCAAAAAATACGAGATTTTAACTTCTATTTTTCGAGATATGGAATCAGTTGTTGTAGCTTTCTCCGGAGGAGTCGATAGCACTTTCTTATTAAAAGTGGCTGTTGAAACATTAGGAAATGAAAATGTGATTGCAGTAACTGCAGATTCGGAGACCTATCCATCAAGTGAACTGGAAGAAGCCAAGGTGCTAGCAAGGCAAATTGGGGTAAGGCATCAGATCATTGAGACATCAGAATTAGCTATTCCAGGCTATTCGGAAAACAACAAAAATAGATGCTATTTTTGTAAAAGTAGCTTATTTGATCATCTGAAGCCAATTATTGAAGAATACCAATTTAAAACGATTGTATATGGTGCTATAGCGGATGATATGAATGAACACCGACCTGGCATGAAAGCTGCAAAGGA
This sequence comes from Bacillus sp. ILBB4, assembly GCF_035064545.1. Classification (NCBI taxonomy): domain Bacteria; kingdom Bacillati; phylum Bacillota; class Bacilli; order Caryophanales; family Bacillaceae; genus Bacillus; species Bacillus sp. ILBB4. The sequence continues at coordinate 156,759 of NZ_JAIQVD010000003.1, forward strand.
AAAAGGAATACGAGGACCTTTACTAGAGGCTAATTTGTTTAAAAAAGAAATTAGAGAGTTATCTCAGCAATTAGAGTTACCAACTTGGAATAAGCCTTCATTTGCTTGCTTATCTTCTAGAATTGCTTACGGTGAGTATATTACGAAAGAAAAATTAACCAAAGTAGAAAAAGCAGAAGCCTATTTAAAAGAGCTAGGTGTTGGTCAAGTGAGAGTTCGAACCCATAAAGAGATTGCTAGAATTGAAGTGGAACCTCAGGATATGACCTTTATTATGGAAAAAAATAATATCATTACTAAGAAATTGAAGGGACTAGGCTATAAATATATTACATTAGATTTGACTGGTTATCAAAGTGGTAGCATGAATCAAGCTTTATCCAAAGTGGAATAGTGACACTAAACTTCACTGAATAAACAATCTAAGGTGTGTGACGAACAATGATAAAAGAAATTTTGAAACAAGTTCAGCAAGGGAAACTAACTGTGGCAGATGCTGAAAAAGAGTTAGCTACATATGAGGATCTAGGTTTTGCTAAGGTAGATTATCATCGAAAAAAACGTCAAGGTTTTTCAGAAGTAGTATTTGGTGAAGGGAAAACAGCCGAACAAATCATTTCTATTATTAAAGCGCTGCAACTGAAAGATAAGTCGGTGCTTGTGACGCGAATATCAAAAGAAAAAGCAAATCAAGTGCTTGAAGCATGCCCAAGTTTTGCATATAACGAGGTAGCAAAAATTCTCTTTTGGAAGGATTCGGATCAGGATTCTTTTTTTGAAGGATATATTGCCATTGTTTGTGCAGGAACCTCTGACTTGCCTGTGGCAGAAGAAGCTGCAGTAACTGCAGAAATACTCGGGTGTAAAGTTCGCCGTATTTATGATGTAGGAGTAGCTGGTATTCATCGACTCTTAAATAATATTGATGAGATTCAAAATGCTACTGTGACAGTGGTAGTAGCTGGTATGGAAGGAGCTCTTCCAAGCGTTGTTGGTGGATTGGTTTCCCATCCGGTCATTGCTGTACCTACTAGCATTGGTTATGGAGCAAATTTTAACGGATTATCAGCTTTATTAACTATGCTAAATTCATGTTCTTCCGGAATTAGCGTAGTTAATATTGATAATGGGTTCGGCGCTGCTTACAACGCTGCTTTGATTCACCGATTAATTCAAAAAGGAGCTAAACATAATGAGAACGCTTTATCTTGACTGCTTTTCAGGCATTAGTGGTGATATGTTCATTGGTGCACTTATTGATGCTGGAGGAGATTCAACTCTTTTAGAAGAGGAGCTTCAAAAACTAAATATTTCTGAAGAGTATAAATTGAGCTGGAGAAAAGTTGTGAAAAATGGAATCTCTAGTACGAAGTTTGATGTAGAACTATCGGAAACAGCTGATCACAAGTATGCTGATGGACATCAACATAATCATAAACATGAAGATGTCGACCACAATCACGAACATGAACATAGCGACCATCGTCACAAGCATGAACATAGCGATCATCACGAACACAGCCATCACCATAGTCATCGTGCTTACCAAGATATTGTAAAGCTGATCGACGGAAGTCAATTATCTCAAGAAGTGAAAGAAACTTCGTTAAACATTTTTAGAAAAATTGGGGAAGCTGAAGGTCTTATTCACGGTATTTCTTTAGAAAAAGTACACTTTCACGAAGTCGGAGCTGTAGACTCGATTATAGATATTGTAGGAGCTTCTATTTTGATAAACAAACTAGAAATTCGAAAAATAAAATCATCACCTGTTTGTGTAGGTGCTGGTAAAGTACATATTGATCATGGGATTTATCCAATCCCTGCACCTGCTACTTTAGAAATATTAAAAGGTGTTCCTCTTCAGCAAAGCAATATAAAAAGCGAGTTAACCACGCCTACAGGTGCAGCTATTGTATCAGTGCTTTCAGAAGAATTCTGTACAGTTCCTTCCATGACAGTACAAGCAGTGGGATATGGAGCAGGAACAAAAGATTTTGAAAAACATCCTAATGTGCTCCGAGTAATTATTGGTGAGGAAAATTGAAAGTCTGAAGTATCCTATCTCAAAGTAAACAGGAACTAAAAGAAAGGAGAGACTATTTTGTCTTCACACATTCCTCCTAACTTGGAGCACATCGATCGTAAAATGATAAAAATGGAAGTGAATCTTGACGATATTTCTGGCGAATTACTGGGATATATTATGGACTTGCTTTTAGAGTCCGGAGCCAACGACGTCTTTTACACGCCTATTTACATGAAGAAAAACAGACCAGGTGTTTTACTTCAGCTGCTTTGTGCAGAGGCATATGTAGATAAAATAAAGGAGATTTTATTTCAGGAAACAACAACTTTGGGAATTCGCTATTATCCATTGTCGGTTCACCGGCTGGAACGAGAATTCCATAAAGTAGAAACCGAATGGGGAAGCGTTACAGTAAAAACCGGACTTATGAAAGGTGAAGTTGTACAAAGGGCACCAGAATTTGAAGATTGTAAGTTCATTGCTGAGACTTACAGCGTTCCTTTAAAAAAAGTATATGAACAAGTTTGGAAAGAGTTAAAGAAAAGAGAAAATTGATGCTTTAAGTTTGTGGGCTACTAACTTAAAAAGAGACATCTGAAAGGAGTGTGATAGATTTTAAATATTGAAACATCTATGTCTACTTCTTAATGAAAGGGTTTACAAAAGGGGATTGTAAATGGGAGAAAGAGGGGATAGTTATATGGCATTACCAGTGGTTCCAAGTAAAAGGCCAGTAGTTACGGTTTCTAAAAAGCTAACTTTCAAAGAAAAGATGTCTTATGGTTTTGGTGATATTGGTAACGGACTTATGTTTGATATGGGACAGTTATACCTTCTGAAATTTTATACAGATGTTTTGGGAATCTCTGCTTACTGGGGAGGGCTAGTATTTTTAATTTCTAAAATATTTGACGCGTTTGCAGATACAAGTGTTGGTGCATTTGTAGATTCAAGAACAAATATCTCAAAAAGAGGAAAGTTCCGACCTTTCATTTTATGGGGAACAGTTCCTCTAGCATTAATGACGGTCATCTCGTTTTTGGCTCCAAACTTTTCAGACACCGGAAAGATTGTTTGGGCATTTGCCACCTATATGGGATTTGGGCTAGCCTATTCATTTGTTAATATCCCATATGGTTCTTTGTCTGCAGCGATGACACAAGATCCAATTGACCGTGCATCTTTGGGTTCATTTAGAGCAATTGGTAGTCAAACAGCTCTTCTTATTTCAGGAGTAGTGGTAATTCCTATTGTGCTACAGTTTGCTAATAAAGAAGTCGGGTACATCGTGGCTATATCTGTGATGTCAATATTCGGAATTTTGTTTCATTTAATTTGCTATCGTAATACTAAAGAAAACGTTATTAGAGCCCCAAGAAAGGAAAAGGTGCCTTTATCTAAACTATTCAAAGCATTGTTTTCAAACCGTCCTCTTATTGTATTGTGTTTAGCAGCGTTATTCATGATTGCTTCTTCCAATATTCGCAACGCTGTTCAGTTGTACTATTTGGAGTATAATTTAAAAAGTCCAGAATTAATGGCAATACTTTCCTTTTTGAGTATAGGGCTTGCTGTAGTTGGTTCAATGTTCATCCCGGCAATGGTAAAAAGAATAGGGAAGAAAAATACATTCATGCTTGGGCTTTTAGTTTGCATTGCCTGTGACGTTTTAAATTTTATATTACCAACGAGTACAGTAACGTTTTTAACTGTTTTTTCATTAGGAAACTTTGCATTAGCATTTGCGCTTGGTCTACCGTGGGTAATGATTGCTGATTCCATCGACTATCATGAGTGGAATTCGGGAGAACGTACAGAAGGCATTGTTTACTCAACATACAGTTTCTTCCGAAAGCTTGCGCAGGCTTTGGCAGGTTTTATTCCAGGAGTTGCACTGAGCTTAATTGGGTACGTTCCAAATATTCAGCAGTCTTCAGATACATTGTTAGGTCTTAAGGGGTTATTATTTCTTGCTCCGGCGGCTCTTAATATTATTGGATTAATCATTTTATTTTTCTTTTATAACCTTACAGATAATTTATACAGTAAAATTGTTGCAGACTTGAAAGAGAGAAGCAACTTTAACTAAAAGAATTTGATAAAAGTATTTTGAATAGGAGCTAGTAAAGACAATATTTATAAACTTTTATTAGGGAGCAGCTTGACATACTATTTTATAATACATGCACAGTAAAGGAGATGCGACATGAGTATTAAAGAGAATTATCAATTTACTTTCTTGAATGAAGCTAATAATATTCTTCAATTTGAACTAGCAGAGAGTAACATATACGCGAAAATTATGGTACTTGAAACGGACATTATCAGAGTTTTGTTTACAGACGGTAAAGAGTTACAACTAGATAAAACTTGGAGCGTCGCACCCGGGCAGGCAGATGTTCCATTGGAGGGGCGCAAACGTTTGGATACAAGCGGTTTTTCACTACCAAGCTATGAGTTCAGTAATAATAACGGTGAATGCACCGTAGAAACTTCAGCGTTAAAGCTTAATGTTGATTTAAATGGATTTAAGATTAGCTGGTTTTACCGTGAGGATTCTGGGTGGGTGAATTTTGCGAATGACCGAAAAACTCAGGCGTATAATTTTGATGGTTCACTTGGTGAGGGGATCGTTCATTATTTAAAGCGTGATTTAGATGAACAATATTTTGGATTAGGAGAAAAGACAGGATCAGTTGATAAACATGGAAAGCGCTATCGAATGCAAGCAATTGATGCAATGGGGTATGATGCAGAATATAGCGATCCTCTTTATAAACATATTCCTTTTTACATCACAAGGCATAGAGAAACAGGATTCTCATTTGGGGTCTTCTATGATAATTTGTCCAGTTCAATTTTCGAACTAGGTACGGAACTCGATAACTATCATGAGCTATACAGATACTATCAAGCTAAACAAGGTGATTTAGATTACTATATTATTGGAGGCCCAAAAGTTAAAGATGTTACTCGGAAATTTTCATGGTTAACTGGACAAACAATTTTTCCACCGAAGTGGAGCTTGGGGTATTCTGGATCGACAATGAGTTATACCGATGCTCCAGATGCACAAATGCAGTTAAACGAATTCTTAAAGCTGTGTGAAAAACATGATATCTTATGTGATTCATTCCAATTGTCGTCGGGCTATACGTCAATAGAAGATAAGCGTTATGTATTTAATTGGAACCAATCAAAAATTCCTTCACCAAAAAAGATGGTAAACGACTTTCATGATAAGGGTTTACGTTTATGTGCAAATATTAAGCCCTGTTTATTAAAAGATCATCCCTTATTTAATGAGTTAAAAGAAAAAAAGATGTTTATAACAAATAGTCATAACGAAGAACCTGAAATGGCACAATTTTGGGATGAAATAGGTGCTTATTTAGATTTTACCAATAAAGAAACCTACGACTGGTGGAAAGGGCAAGTAAAAGAAAAGTTATTGGATTATGGAATTGATTCCACTTGGAATGATAATAATGAATTTGAAATCTGGAGTAAGGAAGCCATCTGTCACGGTTTTGGGAACAATAAAGAGTTTGAACTGATTCGTGCACTTCATCCACTGCTTATGATGAAGGCTTCCTATGAAGCACAGTTGGAACATAACCCTCAGTTGCGTCCTTATTTAATATCACGATCCGGCTCTGTGGGAATGCATCGTTATGTGCAAACATGGACAGGCGATAATCGCACCAGTTGGAAAACGTTAAAATTCAATATCAAGATGGGGATAGGGCTAAGTTTATCCGGTATTTATAATTTTGGACATGACGTAGGTGGATTTTCTGGCCCTGCTCCTGAACCTGAATTATTCGTAAGATGGATACAAAATGGAATTGTTCATCCGAGATTTACTATCCACTCTTGGAACGATGACGAGACAGTTAATGAACCTTGGATGTATCCTGAAGTTCTAGACTCAATTAGAGAATTAATTAAATTTAGAACAAAAATAATTCCATATATTTATAGTGAGTTGCGCGAAACCTCTAATAGCTACCATCCTATTATAAGGCCTACTTTTTATGATTTTGAACATGATGAAACTACCTTTGAAGAAAATGACGACTTTATGCTAGGCGATTCTCTGCTGGTTGCTTCCGTTGTTGAAAAAGGAAAGAAAGAGCGAGAAGTGTATTTGCCAAATAATCCTGGAGGATGGTACGATTTTCATGTTGGAACGTGGTATGAAGGGGGAAAAAAGGTTGAAATTCCTGCACCTTTACACTATACGCCGCTGCTAGCTAAGGCGGGAGCAATCATCCCGATTAATGAAGCAGAAGTAACTTTTTCAACGAAGAATATGGATGAAAGAGGATTTTTATTATTTCCTTGTAGAGGGAAAGGGAGATCTTCTTATAGCTTATATGAAGATGATGGGTTAACAAACGAATATTTGCACACATTTGCGTACATTCATGTTGATATGGAAACTACAGAAGATGAGATTCAAATAAACATTAACAAGGAAGGTTCTTATGAATTGCCTTATAACCAGATTACGTTTCACCTTCCGGAAAAAGAGCAGCGCAAGCTAACTATCAATGGATTAGATCAAAATGTTGGAAAAGGAACATTTAGTTATAATCTGAGCTGTTAATAAATATAATCATTGACCCTATAGCTACTATAGGGTCTAGTTGTTTTTATTTCTACATTTATAGCGCAGTTGAGTAAAAAAGATTTATTTACAGCGATAAGTATCAAAAATTGTATGCCTAGAAGACTCTGTTTCAAGCCTCTACCTAGGGTCTGCGTGAACAAAGACTTCATTATTCCCTCAGTTTATAGCTCTTAAAGTCTTATATCGAGAAAATCGTACCGGTTTTACCTAGCTCTATCTAAAAAATAACTAAAAGAATAAATAGTAAGAATTCTTAAGAAAATTTTAATAACTTGCTAATAAACTTCTAATTTCCTCTTTATTTTTTTGTAAGTTGTCTCCTTTAAAATAGAAGTAATCGAGTAGCCCACCTTATTTTGAACGAATGAAAGTTAAATAAGGTTGTATGACCAAAATACGAATGGGTAACCTCACTACTTAAAATGGAGGCTGATGTACACTTATGAATCTAGAGGTTTTTCGAAATTACTCCTTGCAGCATTTGAAGAAAGATATACTATCAGGTATTGTTGTTGGCATTATAGCTATACCTTTAGGGTTAGGATTTGCGATAGCTTCTGGAATATCGCCTGTTACAGGACTTTATACAACGATTGTAGCAGGGCTGCTAATTGCTATTTTAGGTGGATGTAGGTTTCAAATCGCGGGACCTACCGGTGCGTTTGTTCCTGTTTTATTAGGGATTGTGCTGCAATATGGCTATGAAAACTTATTAATTGCCGGCTTTATGTCCGGAATTCTCCTCATTATCTTTGCGCTATGTAAAGTAGGAGCTTTAATCAAGTATTTTCCGTCCTCTATTATTGTAGGATTTCAGTCGGGAATTGCGCTGATTATCTTTAGCGGGCAGATTCCAAACTTCCTTGGGTTACACGCTATTGAAAAATATCAGTATTTTCATTTAAATATAAAAGAGATCTTTGGTAATTTACACTTCATCAACATCTATAGTATCGCTACAGCAGGATTGTGCTTAGCTACGATTTTAATTGTTCTTTACTTTTCACCTAAGTCGCTGGGAATGTCCTATTTACTTGGAATCATTGTATCAACGGGCTTGGCATCTTTTTTCTTTTCCAATCAGTTTGAAACCATTGGTTCCATTTACGGAGAGATACCTCGTCATTTTCCGGCGCCAGCGTTTCCAGATATAACAGTGGAGAGGCTGGTAACTCTTTTACCTTCTGCATTTGTCATTGCTATACTTGTAGGGTTACAATCTTTACTGACAGCTCGCGTTGCAGATGAAATGACAAAATCAAAGCACAGCAGCAAAAAAGAACTGATTGGCCAGGGAATCGTAAACATGATAACGCCGATGTTTTCAGGTATTCCCGCGGCAGGAGAGATTGCAAGAACTGTTACCAATATTAAAAACGGCGCTTCCTCTCCAATTGCAGGAATCACGCACGCTATCTTTGTGTTGATTGTGCTGTTAGTGCTCGCTCCGTACGCTTCATACGTGGCGCTTGCTAGTCTCGCTCCAGTTTTGATGGTCGTGGCATGGAATATAAGTAAAAAAGAACAGTTTGCAAAAGTGATAAAAGAAAGATCATTTCATTCCCTGGTTTTACTTACGACATTTTCGTTAACGGTGTTTACAAACCTGACGATCGGAATAGCCGTTGGATTATGTTTGTCGGGTGCACACTTTATGATAAAAAAGAGCAAAGAAAAACAAAAGTTATTAAGAAAAACGAGTTAATTTTACTAAGTGAGATGAATGAAGTAATAGAAAAAGGCCTCTAAGTATAGAGGCCTTTTTTTCTTTGGTGGAAAATTTTATAGTTATTGACAATCGTTATCACTGACGTATAATATATACAGAGTAATAATTGATAAAGATTATCATTATCAAATAAGAACAACGTGAAAAAGGAGAAGATTAAACTGAAGAAGCTATTTTTTATACCATTTCTACTTATACTGGCTATTATCGTGAGCGCTTGTGGAAACAGCGAAACGACAAACGGAAAAGATAAGGGAGATACTAAAAGTGAAACAATTACATATAAATCAGAAGCTGGACCTGTCAAAGTTCCTAAAAACCCTAAAAGAATAGTGGCTCTTAGCAACGGCCCTAATGTAATGTCTTTAGGAGGAAAGCTCGTTGGGATTGATGAATGGAGCAGTATGAACCCGCTTTTTAAAGAAAAAGTAAAGGGAGTAGAAGTAGTATCAGAGGATGATTTAGAAAAGATTATGGAGCTGAAACCAGACTTAATTATTGCTGGATCTGAAATGAAGAACATCAAGAAACTAAATAAAATAGCTCCTACCGTTGTCTTTACTTGGGGTAAATTAGATTATTTGAATCAGCAAATAGAAATTGGAAAGCTTTTAAACAAAGAAAAAGAAGCGAAAGAATGGGTGAATGATTTCCAAAAACGCGCAGCGGCTGCAGGAGAAACAATTCGCAAAAAAATCGGTAAAGATGCGACTGTTTCTGTGATTGAAAGCGGCAATAAAGAGTTTTATGTATTTGGAAATAACTATGCGCGCGGAACAGAAGTATTGTATCAGGCAATGAAGCTAAACATGCCTAAAAAAGTAAAAGAGAAAGCACTTGAATCGGGTATCTATACGTTTTCTTCAGAATTACTTCCTGAGTTCGCGGGCGATTATATAATCTTGAGTAAAAGTACGGATGGCGATAATTCGTTTTTAAAAACAAGTGTGTGGAAGAACATACCTGCGGTTAAGAACAATCGTGTGTTCGAAATTAACACAAAAGCTTCGACCTACAGTGATCCAATAACATTGGAATATCTTTTAGGATTTTTCGAAAAATCGTTTCTTGAAAAATAACAGGTGAGATATATTTTTTATTCGAAAATTAGCCCGGTTCTACACGAACAAAGCTTAGATATAAACGGAATGGATACGCCCTCTATAAACTATTATTTCAATTTATAGGAGGCGTATTGTCCGTCTTCATTACTTTCCTTCAAACCAGCAGCGAGCGTTATCAAAAAGCATATGCTGAATCTGCTGTTCCGTTACGCCTTTTCTTTTTAACTCAGGAACGACTTCTTCTAATACAAAGCTCATCGACCATTTTGGAAAACGTTCTTCAATCACGCCTTCTGGAAACCAGTCCATTGTACAGCAGTAGTCTTGTGAGAGAAACATGCGGTTTGAATATCCTTGTTTAGCTAACTCAATAACCGTGTTGTTTCTATTTTCAGTTGAACATTCTCTTGTTAGGCCGTAGCGGTCCATTCCAATAAAAGCACCTTGAGTTAATATGTTTGAAATGTACTCAAGATTATCCGTATCTCCCGTATGTCCAATCAGAATTTGATTTGGATTAGCGCCTTCATCCAGTAAGATGTCAAGCTGCTTCAAGCCCGTACCGCTTGCAGGATGTGAATGCGTCATAATCGGCACGCCTGTTTTTTTATGAGCTCGTGCTACAGCGCGCATTACTTTTTCTACATCAGCCGTTACGCCAGGTACATCCGTAGCGCATTTTAAAAAACCTGCTTTGATCGACGTGTTTTGAATGCCGACTTCAATGTCTCGAACAAACAGGTCTGCCATATAGTCAATGCTTCGAGTTTGAAAATGGGTAGGGATGTAGTTATACGTATAAATTCCTGTGGCTGCGACGATTTGAGTGTCTGTTTCACGGGCAATTCGTTCAATAAAACGAATATCCCGTCCTTGTTCCATCACCGTAGGATCACAGATTGTTTTGACTCCGAGTGCCTTCGCACGATTTACTTGTTCTACTGCTTTTGCAACTTCTTGTTCTTCATCATACAAATGAGGAAACTGCGCATGAACAGATTCAGAACGAACGCGCATATGTTCATGGATTAACGTTAGCCCTAGTTCTGACGTATGGACTGGGCCTGTTACCGAATTGATAAATGTCATAGTACGATTCCTTTCATCATATACCTGTAAATCAAACAGCGAGTGATTAGGTACAGTTTTAATATAATCTGTTTTTATATATAGACTACTGTTATAAAAAACACATATTGCATTATACAACATATGTGTTGTCTTACACAACAGGCGGGACTTTTACTCACTATGACAAAAAATCCTTCTTTCCAAACAGAAAGAAGGACTAGTTATATTGATGATTACCCAGCATTTACGCTGTAATTATCACCGTTTAATTTACGGAATTTCATATAGCTGCCAACTCTCCAAATGACAATATATATAAAAGCTAGTGTCATCGTTAAGACCGCGAAGTCTATGGAATCTAAGCCTTTGAAGTATTGGCTCAAAGCCATTCTTATAAAGATAATGGCGATAATCACATATTTAAAATTCTTATTTGGCTTTGAATAAATAAAGCCATCTTCTCTTACTTCATAGTCTGTTTGGCTAAGCATAATGAGTCCGAATATAGCACCTAGTACACCAGCAATCATCATTTCCCAGTAGGGAGGTAAGTGAAAGGGCTGGCCTGGTATGTGCATCATCTGACTTAGACTAAGTGAAAATGCAATTAATATGAACAAAATAGGAGCTAATATACCAAGTCCATTCCTTTTAATGGGTCTATGTCTCCTTTTAACCCTTCTCCAAATAATGAATCCAATAAGAGCGATAACCAATATATAAATAAATAGCATTTCCATCGTCATGTTTCCTCCTTTTTTATTTCGATGTTCGTACAATCCACTATTTAGTATAAACAATAAAAGGATGGAGATAAAAGTGCATTCTTTCATTTTTACACATGAGAATTCTCATTATTTTTTATGAATGCCGTTTTAGTTTTTTGTATATGCTTCATTAACTGTTTATCTCTTTTTTACCATAATATGTTAGAATTATAGAAAGCGTAGTGTAAATAAATTTTGTTTACACGCTGTCATAGTTATAGAGGTGAATGAGTTGAGGTTAGGAAATCAGTTGCAAAAATTAAGAGAAGAACAAAAGATGTCGGAAGAAGAAGTTGCTGAGCAGCTGAGTGTATCGGTACAGCACATACATAAGTGGGAGAATAATAAAAGCTATCCTGACATTCAATATCTTTTAAAATTAAGCGACATCTACGAGACGACTATTGATGAATTTATTAAAAAGGATGCCACATTACAAAACAGAATAAACATTCGTGAAGAAGAAAAAGAGGACAACGATGAACTGTTTCACCCAGGTTTTTATATCGGAATAGGTATTATGTTTCTTGGTACTTTTCTTAGCCTGATTATCGGCAATCTTACAATTACGATGGTGTCCAATATCGCTGGAATGTTAATCGCTTGCTTTTATAAAGGTATCTTAAAACTTTTAAAAGACGTCAAAAAAGATTTTTATGAACAAGGATGAAATAGCAGAAAAACGATGAGGTGTACCAGGTGAAAGAATTGAATTTGAATTTTATGATCATATCTCTTTTATGTTTAGCCAGCTATTACTTATTTCGAGTGGTCGCATACTCTTTAGGGAGAAAGTATGTAGATAAAACGTCTGAAGGAAATGTTTTGAACTGGGCTGTAAATGTACTTGTTAGAGGCGGTAAAAAAATGGAGTTCAGTGATTATGTCACGTGGGCAGGATTTTGTGCGTTTTTGTACCTTGTATAATCACAGTAAAACAGTAGAAAGCCATCTCCTTATTTTAAACGGATAGAACGTTGCCTTAAACTTTACTCAGTACTTTCTACGAGCTTAAATGATAAAAGAGTCAGTAACATATAAAATTCTTAAAGCGAATAGTATAGGTTATTAATGAACGCTAAAGGAGAAAGTTGGTTTAGTAATGATTAAGTCAAAACTTTTGTGGAAAGTTATTGGTCTAGAAATCTTAGTCATTTTTTGGTTTGTGGTAAACGGTGCATACGTGAGCATGACGCATCCTACTACACATTATCTTCAGTTTTTAGGAATCGTTCCTTTGGCAATAGGAATAGCTTTTTATCTCACAAAAACAAAAAAGTGGCCGCATTTCTTCTCTTTTCAACAAAACATGTCGTTTAGAACGAGAATCTATTTTTAAGCGGTTATGCTTTCTATTTATGGAATCGAAAATCTACTTTATCTGTTTCTCATAATCAAGTTAGTGGCTAATTAAAAGAGGTTGAGACAAAAGTAGTTTAGTTGAAGGTGAATCCGAACGAGGGATGGAGAATCAAACTCGTTCGGATTTTTTTGTTATTGTGATGGACGTAGGTTTCGTTTATGTGGGTAGGTGCTTCTAGCGGTTGATTGGAGGGCATGGCGAAGACTCCTGCGGGAAAAGCGGAATAGGTGAGACCTCGCAGGAACGTAAGCGACGAGGAGGCTCAGCGGGTGCCCGCGGAAAGCGAAGCCTTGCACAGAAATCAACAGCGATGTAGCGAGTGACCTAAACTAGCTCATGTATCCAATTTGCTCGCCTTTAGATTGAATTGCTTTAGTTGTGTCTTACTCTCTTTTTAGTGTTTCGAAGCAGGTATTAATCTATCCAAAGCTGAATAACTTCTATGGCTAATGTTACTACATTTAATTTGTTGGGACTTCATTAAACGCAAAAGGGGAGAACTATATGTTTGAAGAAAAAGTAGGGATTATTACGGGTGGAACGTCGGGGATTGGCTTAGCTACAGCGGAATTACTCGCAAAAGAGGGCATGCATATCGTGATTGCTTCTAGAAATAGTGAAAAAGGAGAAGAAGCTCTTTCTGTATTAAGAAAGTGGTCTCCTCACTCTCTTTTTATCAAAACGGATGTAACGAATAGTCAAGATGTTAAAAATCTCGTGAGCCAAACATACTCGACGTTTGGAAAAGTTGATGTGAGCTTTAATAATGCGGCTAACACGGAGGCAGCTTCTAATGCTACCCATGAATTCAAAGAAGAAGACTTTGACCATTTAATAAACGTTACGTTAAAAAGTGTATGGCTTTGTATGAAATATCAGCTGCAGGTAATGACCAAACAAAATAGCGGGGTCATTGTAAATACATCGTCAATGGACGCTATTTTATGTTCAGCAGGGACTGGCGTATATGCGGCTGGGAAAAGCGGTGTGATTGCTTTAACGAAGTCAGTTGCTCAAGAATATGGCCATCAACATATAAGAATTAACTCTCTGTGCCCAGGTGCATTTCGTACGCCTATGTTAGAAGAAAGGTTTTCAAATCTATCTGAAGACGAAAAAGCAAAGCTCAATGAATCCTATCAAAAGCTAAACGCGCTGGGCAGAATTGGTGATCCGATTGAAGCCGCAAAAGCAGTAAAATGGCTCCTTTCTGATGATGCTTCGTTTGTTACGGGTCAAAACATTATTGTAGACGGTGGGATTGGATTTAGGTTTGAGTAAGAATAATGGAATAAAAAGATATTTAAGGGGATGCGTATGTCTTTCATTCTTAATAATTGTATGGCCATTAGTATCGTATTTACGGTAATCCTTTTTGTAAGTATCGTATGTAACAAAAGAATAGTCGCCCTTGTTATTTCATTCGTTACTATGTTATTCGGTTCATTTTTACTTCTTTATGCTTTTGCGAAAATAAGCGGGTTTGATGCTCTAGACATTCAAATAAAAGGTTTAATGATTATCGGAGAAGGTTTACTCTTACTTGTTGTTACAAGCGTATTTATTTCCGTCCAAGAGGCAAAAAAGAAAACGATGTAAAGTAGAAGAGAAACTGGCTGCTAAAGGCGGTGATGAAATGGCAATTGGAGTGGCATTAACAGTTTTAGTAGTAGGGCTTATGTTTGCAAGCGGACTAAGCCGAGGGAAAACAGCTAAAAGAAAATATATAGTGTGGGGAACAACGATTATATTAATCATAGCTCCATTTTTTTCATGGGTGGTTTCGGTTCTATATGCTATTAGTCAGGAAGAAGGTTTTGCAGGAGTTGCATTAATGATGTTATTGTTTCCATTTTTCTTCTTAGTAGGACTTGTTACGATGTTAATAGGAGTCTTTAAGAAAGAGAGTACTAATAAACCTATTTAAAAAAGAAAGAACCATCAAGAGTACAGCCCATAGTAATATGAATTAGGAACAACTAAAGTAAAATCTTTAATCTATTAATAAAAAAAGCCAATTCGTGTTAAATTCGAATTGGCTTTTGCATTTTTCGGAACGACTGTTGTACAAATACACCTTTGGCTAAAGCAAGAATCTCTTTTATTACTCTTCTGATTTTGAAGATAGCACTTCTTTTTTTAGAAAGAAGCATAAAACAAAGGCAATGATCGTAAGTACAAATGCGTAAGTATAGATATGCTGAAACGATTCAATAAATAAAACTTTAATTTTCATAAATAATTCTGGAGTAAGTCCACTTGGAATTCCTCCTGCTGCAAGGCTATTCATGTTATTTGCCATACTTTTAGGCAATTCATCGCCTAAACTGCTTAGCTTTGACGTAAGTGTGGAAGATAATAGCGTCCCAAACATACTTACTCCGACAGTTGCGCCAATAGACTGAAACAATGGAACGGTTGCCAAGGCAATTCCTTTGTGTTCTTTTTCTACAGATTCTTGAACAATTAAGTTATCTCCACCGAACATGACGCCTAAACCAAGACCGGTGATAAAAAAGAAAATAATGACCTGCAGGGTAGTGGTACTAATATCTAATTTAGAAAATAAATAAAAACCGATAACAGGCATAATGAAAGAAATCACGAATAATTCGCGGTACCGAACTTTTGTTAATAGAAATCCAGAAACGATTGAGGTTGCAACAGCACCTACCATCATGGGCAAAGTTAAATACCCAGATTCTGTAGGAGTAAGGCCTAATACGTTTTGTGCAAAGTAAGGGAAAGATGAGAATGAGCCCATCAATCCACAGCCTACAGTAAAAACAAGCAGTGACAATACTAAAATATTACGATTTCTAAATAGATGCAGCGGTACAATAGGTTCAATCACTTTTGATTCCACCCAAATAAACAGTCCAATTAAAATCACGCCTACACATAGTAGCGAAACGATAAATGGAGAGCTCCACGTATACCCTTCGTTCTCGACTAAAACAGGCGTAATTAATAACGAAATGATTGCAGCTACTAGAAGAATAGCTCCTGCCCAATCAATTTTTACTTTTTTTCTTTCATGTACTTCTTTTAACCCACTTGCTAAAAAAATGACTGCTATTAATCCCACTGGAATATTCACGAAGAAAATCCAATGCCAGCTTGCTTGATCTACAAAAAAGCCTCCCATTAGCGGGCCTAAAAGCATAGGGATAAACATAACTGGTCCCATAAACGCTTGAACTTTTGCTCGTTGTTCAACAGGGAACAAATCACTCGAAATCGTCATGGCTAATGGCATGAGGCCACCCGCGCCAAGTCCTTGAATTCCTCTTCCAATTAAAAGCATAATCATTGAATGAGAAAGCCCGCATATAATGGAGCCTCCAATAAAGAAAGCCATAGAAGCGAAGTAGACTTTTTTTCGACTAAATAAATCAGCTAATTTTCCTAGTATAGGCATGAAAGCAGATAGAGCTAGCATATAGATGCCTGCAACCCAGCCATACATAGATAATCCGCCAAGATCACGTATAATCGTTGGCATGGCTGTATTTACAACTGTTTCATCAAGCTCAGAAAAAATAATTCCAATCATTAATCCAGTCATTACTAGTATTTTATTGTTTTTATTATTTAAAACTTGTTCTCCAACATTTGAGATGTTTTCCATATTGCGTTTCCTCTCGTGAAATTATTAGAAATGATCACTAAACAGCATGTGAATCATTTCTCGTTATTATCTCTATTAGTCTCTCGGGGATTTCGGTTTCTAAATCTCGGTGTTCTAAATTCAGCACCGTCTCCCCAAGGTTCGCGCCCAAAACTTCTTGGACCATGCTCTGGATCACCACCAAAAAATCTGTGGTGAGGTCCAAATCCTCGTAGGTCATTATGGCGTCGAAATTCTTGATTTTCATCATGACCTTGTTTTAACATTTCTTCATCTAAATGAGTATTTAACTTTTGCATTAAATGTGAAAGAGTATCCTGCTCTTCTTCTGAAAGAACATCAAAGATGCCTGAGTTATTGTCTTGTTCCTCCGTAGCCTCGATAGCTTCTAGTCCAGCTTCTGTTAGCTCAACGGAAAGTACTCGCCGATCTTTCTCAGATGGCGTACGAACAATGTAACCTTTTCTTTCTAACTTACTAAGTAATTCACCTATTGACTGAGGTCTCATATCCAGTAAGTACGACAGCTCTTTTTGTGTAGTTTTAGGCTGCAATTTTAATAATTTTAATATCCGTCCTTGCCCCCGGTGCTGATCACCTAGTGCTCCAGGATCTCTTCTGCTGATAAAGTAGTATCGCTGATATCTTGCCAGCTGTCTCTGGAACCTAAAAAATTGATCGATTAAATCTTGATCGTGTAAATATTCGTTATCTCTTTCATTCATGATAAAAACCTCCTTGCTAATTAACGTTATCCTTATCTGCACAAAAAATTTTATCTTCTCAAAAAAAGTAAGGTACCTTATCAAATAATAAAGGTACCTTACTAAAATGTCAATATCTTATAAAAAAGATACTTTGACAAAATTAAATATATAGATAAAAGCTGAATAGAGTTCAGTAAGTAAACGTCTTGCCGAATAGTTGAAGAGAGGTCTTGCTAAGTAAATTTTGTTTTGAATAGCAGTAAACGTTTCTATGGGGAAATTCGAAGAGCAGTTACTACTTCTTAAATGGTTATTCCTATAATTAAAGTGCGAATTACATTTCTTTTCGCGTTTTTATTTAAATTCACTGATGTTAACTTTAAAAAAATAATATAAACAAAGTGAGAAAAAGAATAAAAACCCTAATGTAATAGGGATTTATACTTTTATTAATATTCAATAAAATGATGGGTAAATCATACCTTACAATTCTGATGGAAATAATATAAATTATAATGAGGGTAGTATGTTTACAGAATTTAAAGGAGTGTGTATGATGCTGTTTAGTTATGTTTCTCACTTATATTGTCCTAAATGTAAAAAAGAATATAGTGTAAAAGAAAAACATCAATTATGTGAATGTGGTTCACCGTTATTAGTAGCGTATGATTTAGAGAGATTGAAAGCTAACCTGACTCCAGAAGATGTTCAAAGCAGAGAACCAAATTTATGGAGATATCATGAGCTGCTTCCAGTAGAAGATCCAGAAAACGTCGTTTCCTTAGGTGAAGGCATGACGCCGCTTATAAAAATGTCTAAGCTAGGTAAAGAAATGGATATTTCAAACTTATATATGAAAGATGAAGGCATTATTCCAACAGGATCATTCAAAGCTCGAGGCGCCGCTGTAGGCGTTTCAAAAGCAAAAGAACTGGGCGTTGAACAGTTAGCGATGCCTACCAATGGCAACGCCGGAGCTGCCTGGTCGCTTTATTCGTCACGCGCTGACATAAAAGCAACCGTTGTCATGCCAAAAGATGCGCCTGTTATTACACGAAATGAGTGTGCTGTCGCTGGAGCTGACCTTTACTTAGTCGACGGGCTTATCAGCGATGCGGGTAAAATTGTCGGCGAGGCTATTAAAGCTTGGGGGCTTTATGACGCTTCTACGCTTAAAGAGCCGTACCGAATCGAAGGCAAAAAAACAATGGGCCTAGAAATAGCTGAACAGTTTTCTTGGAATCTTCCAGACGTGATTTTATATCCAACAGGAGGCGGCGTTGGTTTAATCGGAATTTATAAAGCGTTAAATGAGTTAAAAGAGCTTGGCTGGATTAAAGGTGAGCTTCCTCGCCTAGTTGCGGTACAAGCTGAAAACTGTGCGCCTATTGTAAAAGCATGGAATGAAAGAAAACAAGAGTCTGAATTTTGGCCGGATTCTTCAACCATTGCCTTTGGTATCAACGTACCAAAAGCGATTGGAGACTTCTTAGTTTTAGAAGCCGTATACAATACAAATGGATGCGCGATTGCGGTGGATGAAGATAAAATTGTTGAGGAACAAAAAAAGGTTGCACAGCTTGAAGGATCGTTTATTTGTCCGGAGGGTGCGGCTACATTTTTAGCTGCACGCCGTTTGCGAGAAGAAGGCTGGATTAAAGAAAACGAAACGGTTGTTGCTTTAAATACAGGGCTTGGAGTTAAATATCCAAACACGGTAGATATTGAAGTACCTGTTTTAGAACGAAAAGGCAGCCTCACTAAAAAATAAAGCAAGAAACACCTAAATAGATCTCCGTCTAAGCGGAGGTCTGTTTTTTGTTTTATCGCAGATAAAACGTTTACCTTGTGTAAAAAAATGTAATAAGTGTGAATCTTTATGTTCAAAACTATACGGGTATATTTAGGTTTAAAGTTCGTCTTATGGGGTATCTAAGAGAAGAAAGAGAGTATCTTTCTATCCGGAAAAACAGCTTGGTGAGGGAGTGGAGCTGGCATATTACGCAACTTGAAGAATATGACAAAAGTCGCATTGTAAACCCGCTTGCTTTTACAGTAGAAGACCTACTTGAAGCCACGAACGATTATACGGAGAAAGGAGTTGAATTTCTATCCCTAGAACCCCAGCCAACTCTTAAAGTTTTATTCTATGGACCGAATCATCCATTGCTGCACTTGTTGGAACGGGCTTTATATTTATTTTTAAGGCTACATAATTTTTGTAAAGAAACACTGTTTCTATTACAAAAATAAAGCTTATATCTAATGGGTTGTAACAATAATTGTCAGATAACCTGAGTGGAAATTGCTACCAAGCACATTGTGAACCAGATGCGCTATCTTTAATGACAAATTACTATTTCAGTGACTGTAATTCCATCGAAAACGATCCCTATTTTAGGCGAAAATCGTTTTTTAAATAGCAATGAATTGTACGTTGAAATAAAAAAAGTTTATTTTGGTTTTAATTCATTTATTTGTTAGCGTTCCTTCCTCAGCATTTTTTGGCTTCAATCCCTTTAGCCATAACCTTTTTTAATATTTAACATCACATGAATAGTTTTCATTTTTTACTTAAAAATAAGGAGTGTTCCAACACATTTAAGTGTGAAATACAGTAAGTCAAATTTGACTTTACTACTCAGTCTTGTATAATCGTATACCGCGGAGGTGACGTAATGAAATGAAGTTTAATAAGAAAAAAATTAACGTCGTAGATATTGACAAAGCTAAAAAAAGCGTCTTTGCTACAGGAGTAGGAAACGCGATGGAATGGTTTGACTTTGGCTTGTATTCATATTTAGCCGTAATTATTAGTCAAAACTTTTTTAGCGCAGTTGAAAATGATCAGCTCAAATTAGTGTTCACATTTGCCACATTTGCGATTGCCTTTTTAATGCGTCCATTAGGCGGTGTTATATTCGGTAAAATTGGGGACAAGTTAGGAAGGAAAGTCGTTTTAACCACCACCATTATTTTAATGGCCTTTTCCACATTACTCATTGGGTTGTTACCTACATATGATCAAATCGGTATATGGGCACCCATCCTTTTATTAATTGCACGAATCATTCAAGGTTTTTCAACTGGTGGTGAATATGCTGGTGCGATGGTGTATATTGCAGAATCGTCTCCAGATAATAAGCGAAATGTACTTGGAAGTGGACTAGAAATCGGTACACTTGTTGGTTATATTCTTGCTTCACTGCTAGCTAGCTTACTATTTTTTATTCTGTCGGATAAACAAATGGCCTCATGGGGCTGGAGAATTCCCTTCTTATTAGGATTACCTTTAGGACTTATTGGTTTTTATTTACGAAGAAGTTTAGGGGAAACACCTATTTTTGAAAATGAACTTTCCAACGAAGACGAAGTTGAAGAAGAAAGCTTCCTCTCTATTTTAAAAAATCACAAAAAAGATGTGTTTGTTTGTTTCGTAGCCGTGGCTTTCTTTAACATTACAAACTATATGCTATTATCGTACATGCCTTCTTATTTAAATGAAATTATTGGTTTATCAAACACAGTTGGTACGGTATTAATTACGGCAGTTATGATTTTAATGGTGCCGCTTGCTCTTATGTTTGGAAAACTGAGTGACAAAATCGGAAACAAGAAAGTTTTCTTAATCGGTTTAGGTGGATTGAGCTTACTGTCAGCCTTTTCGTTCTATTTAATTAACTTAAATGGTTTAGTCTTTGTTTCAATCGGTATTCTTATTTTAGGTGTTTTACTTGCTACGTATGAAGGAACAATGCCAGGAACGCTGCCAACAATGTTCTACACAGATATTCGCTACCGAACATTAGCGATCACGTTTAATGTTTCAGTTTCTATCTTTGGAGGAACGACGCCATTAGTTGCGACATGGTTAGTTCACGCAACAGGCAATCACTTGGCTCCAGCGTTTTATTTAACCATTGTGAGCATCATCGGATTTTTCGTGATTTTATTCTTGTTTGCGAACACAGCAGGAAAATCACTCAAAGGTTCATACCCAACGGTTGCTTCTAAATCTGAATACAATGAAGCTGTTGAAAATCCAAAAGATTCATTATGGTGGCACACAGAGCAAACAGAAAAATAAAGTGAATAAAAAGCAGCTGCTACATTAACTGCTGCGCAAAATATGAACACTGAAAAAGAGTCTTCTCCTTGTATAGCATAGAGAAGGCTCTTTTTATCATTCAATAATTTATCCCATTCCCTGTATTTGCTATCTTTGATTCTGTATGTTACGATTAAGTTAATTATTTTTGTTCGGTATAAGATTGAGAGAAGAGAAATCTCTTCCATAGAATTTTTTATCTTAAGATAGTATGGTTGGACAAGGGTAGTAATACAAGCGTGGAGTATTCCACACCAGGAGGCACTATTATGGAACAAGGTACAGTGAAATGGTTTAATGCAGACAAAGGCTTCGGCTTTATCGAAATTGAAGGCGGAGACGATGTATTCGTACATTTCAGCTCTATTCAAGGTGAAGGCTTTAAATCGCTAGAAGAAGGTCAAAAAGTGACGTTTGATATCGAACAAGGCCAACGTGGAGCACAAGCTGCTAACGTTCATAAAGTAGCATAATTAAAACTAAAAAAGACTCCACATAGGGGTCTTTTTGCTTTGGATTTTAATAATTTAAAAAGATTACTTAAAAAATAGGTAAAGACATTGGAGACAGAATGCTATTAAAGAAGAGTTACCTATATGTAAAATCCCGTGTCGCAAAAAAATAGAAAAAACCCCCTTATGGTTATAGAACTGTATGCTTTAGGAGTACATATACGCCTGAAGGTATCAAAAATAACTAACCTTCGCTGGATTAGCCTTGAGAGATGCACCTTATATTTCCCGATAAATAAAGTTGGAAATTTGATTATTTTTGATACGAGAGAGGATGAGGAATATGAGTATAAGCTTATTTTCTAATGGAGAAATTGTAAATATAAAAGCATCTAATGAAAGAGTAATCATCTTAAAAAGCCATTATGTAAAAAATATGAAAAGATACTCTTATACAGTGGATAAATATCCAAGTACGTTTTTCTTTGAAGAAGAATTAATGAAACATGAATAAATATTGATTTATAGTTTGGATTTTGTCTATACTGTGCTATACTGAATTTACCATTTGTATTACCGATTACTATTTTTGTATTAATAAGCCCTATTCCTCAGTGGATAGGGTTTTATTATGACATTTTCAAGGAAATGAAAAAGACAGACTCCATGGAGTCTGTCTTTTTATATTTATGATGGATTAAGCTTTTTGAACGTTAGAAGCTTGAGGGCCGCGTTGACCTTGTTCTACGTCAAATGTAACTGCTTGACCTTCGTCTAAAGATTTGAAGCCTTCGCTTTGGATTGCTGAGAAATGTACAAATACATCGTCTCCGTTTTCGCGTTCGATGAATCCAAAACCTTTTTCTGCGTTAAACCATTTTACTTTACCTTGTTCCATAATTGTTGCCTCCTAGTGTGACATGCACACATTGTGTTACTATCCTTGCCCAAATCTCCAGACGAAAGTTATTTAACTTATCAATCTTTACCGAACAAAAATAATTCTTCTTAAACTTAACAGAAATAGGGACTTATTGCAAGGATAGAGTCTGTACAGCTAGAATTTCTCTTTTATCTATGTTTGCACTATGTGAGCTAAAAAACGATACGTAAGCCTCCTTAGTTCAAATAAAGAGAATGTTTGTGGTACACTTAAATAGTAAAAAACATTTAAAAGTGAGGAATTATATGAACACAACTAAAAAACATCACAGGCCTAAGCGGCTAAAAATTGCTTTCCGAGCATTAATGGTCATTATCGGAGGAATTATTGCAGCTTACGGCTTAGAAACTGTCTTAATTCCAAACCATGTTTCAGATGGAGGGGTAACAGGCATTAGCATCGTCGCTTCAAACCTATTTGGCTTGCCACTTGGGGTTCTCATCGCCGTTATCAACATTCCTTTTGTATGGTTAGGATATCAACAAATTGGGAAAAGCTTTGCCATATTTTCCATCCTCGGAATTGTCTCATTAGCTGTCGGCACTAGCCTCATGCATCACACTCCAGCAATTATTGAAGGAGATACACTACTCGTAACCGTTGTTGGCGGTATTATCCTTGGGTTTGGAATGGGAATTGCACTTCGTAACGGCGGGGCCTTAGATGGCATCGATATGCTAGCCGTGCTGCTTTCTCGAAAACTACCGTTTGGAACAAGTGATCTTATTTTGTTCTTAAATGCATTTGTATTTATTTTCGTTTCATTAGTATTTGGTCTGCAAGGCGCGATTCTTTCTGCAATTGCATACTTTATTGCATCCAAAGTTATTCACATCGTAGAGGTAGGGCTAAGCGGATCGAAAACCTTCCAGATTATCACTTCTCAGCCTGCGTTAATGGTAGAGACAATACGTGATCGTTTAGGTCGAAGCGCTACATACAAAGAAGCTTACGGCGGTTATTCTCATGAGAAATTTAAGGAAATCACATGCGTAATCAACCGCTTGGAAGAAAGCAAAATGAAAGAAATTATCAACGAAATTGACCCGACGGCTTTTGTTACGGTATATGATGTAGCGGAAGTTAAAGGCGGTAATTTCAGAAAGAATAATATTCACTAAGTACACGAATCACTATATTTGTACAAACACTCTACAATAATCCACTTTTAGGCGGGGATGTAGAGATAAGAAAAGCAGCGTGATGTTTTACATCCGCTGCTTTTGTATGTCGTAAAATCCAATTGCTTAGCGGAGGGTTTTAAAACCGGATACGCTGAAAAAGTGAAACGGTCAGAATTAAAGTGGAGAAGGCACCTGTAGACATTAATGTAATGATTTTTCCTCGGTTTTTCTCTTCATCTAACAAATCCAACAGAAAAAATCTCTGAACATAAAAGAACAGAGATTCAACAGAATGATGGTTCTTATATAATACAAAGGATGACTTTTCCTGTCTCAGAAAGGTCATCTTTATCGTACCATCACCAAGGACTTGGCGCTGTGCGTTTTCTCACAGCGGGGGAAGAAAAAATCTGCTATTGTATAGAGGTCGGAGTAAACTTTCTTGATTATGTACGCTTCTTTCATATGTATCGAACCTGCTGATCTCAGTCAGCAGGTTTTTTTATGTTATCACTTAGTTTTCATCTTTAAGCGGAAAAGGCCGGTTAATCTTTATGGACAAATAGACTTTATACCATTTTACCTATACGTAAAATAGGTTAAAATAAAGAGGTGAGGCATGGAGAGAAAAGAGTTAAATAAGAGGTGCGTAACATTATAATCATAATTTATCTTACAGGGTTATGACGGTGATTATACTAAATGGTGAACGTTGAAAGGGGATACATAGTTTTGAACACAAAATATCTAGATTTACTTGCACAAAAGTATGATACGGAAGAAAAAGTGGTAACCGAAATTATTAACCTTGAAGCTATTCTTCATCTGCCAAAAGGGACCGAGCATTTTGTCAGCGATTTACACGGCGAGTATCAAGCCTTTCAGCACGTGCTGCGAAACGGTTCGGGGAATGTAAAAGAGAAAATTAAAGATCTTTTTAAAAACGTATTATCTGACAAAGAAATCAATGAATTTGCGACATTAGTCTATTACCCTGAAGAAAAATTACCGTTGATCAAAGCACAGTTTCGAAACAAAAAGGAACTCTATCAATGGTATACAGAAATCATTGATCGTATGCTTAATCTTATTTCGTACGCTTCTTCTAAATACACGCGTTCTAAACTGCGTAAAGCATTGCCAAATCAATTTGTGTACATTATTGAAGAACTGCTATATAAAACGGATGAATTTACAAATAAAGAGCAGTACTACACGAAGATTGTTCAGCAGATTATCTCTTTAGGACAGGCTGATAAGCTTATCGTAGGCCTTGCTTATACAACACAAAGGTTGGTTGTTGACCATCTGCACGTAGTAGGGGATATTTATGACCGTGGACCTGAACCGGATAAAATTATGGATACGCTGATTAACTATCACTCCGTTGATATTCAGTGGGGAAATCACGATGTGCTATGGCTAGGCGCTTTTGCGGGTTCGAAAGTGTGTCTTGCCAATATTATTCGTATCTGCGCAAGATACGACAATCTAGATATTATTGAAGATGTATATGGCATTAACTTGAGACCGTTGCTTAACCTGGCGGAGAAATACTATGATGATAATCCTGCTTTTAGACCAAAAGTAAGCTCGAGTGACAAACTATCCGATCACGAGCGACTACAAATTACAAAAATTCATCAAGCCATTGCGATGATTCAATTCAAGCTTGAAAGTCCGATTATAAAAAGACGTCCTTTCTTTAATATGTCGGAAAGGCTGCTGCTTGAAAAAATTGATTATGATAAAAATGAAATTACGATATACGGAAACACGTATCCGCTAGAAAACAGCTGCTTTGCAACGGTTAATCCGGCGCAGCCTGATCAGCTATTAGAAGAAGAAGAGCAGGTAATGGAAAGACTGCTGCTTTCTGTGCAGCATTCGGAAAAGCTGGCGAGACATATGAAGTTTCTTATGAAAAAAGGCAACCTTTATTTGAAATACAACGGAAACTTATTAATACACGGCTGCATTCCTTTAGATGAAGAAGGAAACATGGAAAAAATGACGATTGAAGATAAAACGTATGCAGGCCGCAACTTGCTTGATGTGTTTGAACATTATTTACAAGAGGCTTTTGCACATCCTGAAGAAACGGATGATTTGGCAACAGATATGGTCTGGTACCTATGGACAGGAGAATATTCATCACTCTTTGGGAAACGTGCAATGACCACGTTTGAAAGATATTTTATCAGTGATAAAACAACGCATAAAGAGAAGAAGAATCCGTATTATTACTTACGGGAAAATGAGGAAGTCTGCCGAAACATCCTGGAAGAATTTAATCTAAATCCTGATCATGGTCATATTATTAATGGTCATACGCCAGTCAAAGAAATTGAAGGAGAAAACCCGGTCAAAGCAAATGGAAAAATGATTGTCATTGACGGCGGTTTTTCAAAAGCGTATCAGTCCACAACAGGAATTGCTGGCTACACGTTATTATATAATTCTTACGGCATGCAGCTAGTCGCTCACAAACACTTCAATTCAAAAGAAGAGATTTTATTAGAAGGAACGGACGTCTTATCCGTAAAGCGATTGGTTGATAAAGAACTAGAAAGAAAAATGGTTTTAGAAACAAACGTCGGAGAAGAATTGTTAAAAGAAATTTCTATTTTAAAAGATTTAAGAAAATATCGCTATAGTTAAAGATAAAAAAGAGCAGTATGCCCCTGGGGCTTCTGCTCTTTTTTGTTTAGCGGTACTACACCGTCATTTCCCAGCTCGACATTTCCAGCCAGTTCTCTTGTTCACGATAATCGGGCATGATTTTCCCGACAAGACGCCAAAAGGATCGGTCGTGATTCATGTGAACCATGTGGCACATTTCATGAACGACTACGTAATCAATGACGTGCTGCGGTGCCATTGCCAGCCGCCAGTTAAAGGTTAGCTGACGCTTAGAATCACACGTGCCCCACGCTTTTTTGCTATCGGAAATCGAAATGGAGCGCGGCTTTGTTTTAAAATGTTTTTGATAGGAGGAGATACTCTTGGTTACTAACGCTTTACATTGTTGATAGTAAAAGCGTTTGAGCGCTTGTTTTATCGCTTCATCGTCGTGCTGATTGACATAAATCTGAAGCGTGTTCGCTTCAAACAATACAGAATCCTTTGTAATGGTCGAATCGTGATGAATCTGTATGGGATAGTTTTTTCCTACATACAAAAAGCGTTCTCCGTGTTCATAGACTTTTTTCTTTGGTCCATGCGTTCTATCTTTCATTTCGTTTATTTTTTGCTGAATCAATGCCCAGTTGTTCTCTAATAACATACATACTTGTTCAGTAGACGTTCCTTTAGGAGCAAGAACTTCGACCGTTCCGTATCCGTCTACTTTAATCGCAAAAGAACTTCGGTTTTTATATCGTATTTCGTAATGGATACTCTGATTTGAAAAAGTGTGTATCATTTTATCCTCTATATTGTACGGTTAAGCCTCTTAGGAATTTTCGAGCAAAATTCTCTTTGCACGGTTTGTAATTTTTGTGGCCTTTTTTTCGTAATAAAGCACCTAATTCTGCTTTAGATACGCGTATTCCACCGTCGTCGAATACTTCTAACATCTCTTCACTGGTTAGGGACAAAGCAATTTTTACTTTCTTTAATAAGACGTT
Organism: Bacillus sp. ILBB4; assembly: GCF_035064545.1. NCBI lineage: Bacteria > Bacillati > Bacillota > Bacilli > Caryophanales > Bacillaceae > Bacillus > Bacillus sp. ILBB4. The sequence goes on from NZ_JAIQVD010000003.1 coordinate 184,012, forward strand.
GTACATATTTTGATTGCTCTGAACCGGCGCTGGCGGTGCTTGCCCTGGTTTAGGGTCTTGTTTTCCTCTTTTAAAGGTAATAAAACCGTTTAAAAAAGAATCTAACATACCGTTACTGCACGAGATGTGTTCGTCCGCATGAACTGCATCCTCGTCTTCTTCGTCCGGTGTTCTCGTAAGGATCTTTAATACGTCTTCTTTTGTTACGTCTACTCCGCCAAGATTAAAGATCTCTACCATTTCTGTATTTTTTAAATCCAAGGCATATCGTAATCTAATTAAAATATCGTTATTATCCATTCTTGCTCCTCCTATAACATGCTTGCTGTATGTAAAAATCATGACTGCCACAATCTGAACGGACTTGGTTAATATCAGTACAATTATAGTAACAGGTTCCGCTGGAATTCTAAGTTATTCCATTCATTTCTACAAACATATAACTTCTCATATTTATCAGCCTTCGTCAACTCTTGAAAAAGAACGATTTGCTCATATTATGCCCGAAGAGACTCTTTACCATAACAAAAATTAGGCGCCGCAGGCTGCTAAAGGAAGCAGAGGCAGCTTTCTTTTTTTAAGAACGTTTAGGACAATTTTTGAAGTTGGCGGATCCCTGTGTGCTGCCAGAATGATATATCTTACTAAATAAATAGTTTTACGTATTTATTAAGTATGTAATTAGGAGTATGATAGTAGTAAAAAAAGAAAGAGGTCAACAAATGAATTCAACGTACTCACCAAGAGAATCAACCAAAATCAAAGCTTTATCCATGCATGCGCTTTTTATCGCACTGACGTTTGTAGCGACAATGTTTATCAACATCAAGCTTCCAATCATGGGTAACGGAGGCCTTATCCATTTAGGCAACGTTCCTCTTTTTATAGCAGCCTTTCTTTACGGCAAAAAGACAGGAGCCATCGCCGGGGCTTTTGGAATGGGTTTATTCGACCTCATCTCCGGCTGGACAGCATGGGCGCCGTTTACGTTTATTATCGTAGGTGCAATGGGCTTTTTAGCAGGTCTTATCTCAGAAAAAGCACCTGGTAAAAGAGCACTTGTGAACACACTGGCAGTTGTTGCTGCGCTGATTGTAAAAATCGTAGGCTACTATTTTGCCGAAGTGATTCTTTACGGTAACTGGATCCTTCCGCTTGGCTCTATACCAGGAAATGTGATGCAAGTTGTTATCGCCGGTATTATCGTCGTTCCGCTTGTAGGACGCTTAAAGAACAGAGCGGTACAGATTTAATTGGTCAATCGTAAGTCGTTTTACCATTATCCTATCCTTAAGTGATATACTTGATAGATATTCATCAAGTGAAAGGAGCGGAAAACACCATGAAATATTTAAAATCACAGATGAAGCAGCTCATTAAAGACAATCAGGAACTGCAAGGTAAGCTGAACGGACTGATGAAAGAGCACAGCCTTGAAAAAAACTTTGCTCTTAAAGCTCTGTACCATGCAGAAGTAGCTGAAGGCGGGAAATATCAGCTTGCCTATCAAGCACTGGACGCACCGAGAAAGTAATGGCCTTGTTGCTCATTCGTATATTTCTTCATTATAAAAAGGCAGCCAAATCGCGTATTTGGCTGTCTTTTTTAGCAAATAGAATGACATAGAATTATTTTGGGTTTTGCACAACTTCTTTCTAACTGCTTAAATCTTGATAAATAGGGTATTGAAAAATAAATGCTAGCGATCGTTCTAATTATATAAGAAAAGAGGAAAATAGCGATGACCGTATCTGCTTTAGAACAAGCAAAAGTAGAATTATCAAATGGAGAAACAGTAAATTACCGAATGAAAAAGGGCGGAAAAGAGGTACTTTTGTTAATTCACGGAAACATGAATTCTTCCCTTAACTGGGATGTGTTAATGAACGAACTTCCAGAACATATCACAGCTTATGCGATCGACTTAAGAGGATTTGGAGACTCCACTTATCATACACCTATTCACACAATCAAAGACTTATCAGATGATGTCAAACTGTTTGCAGATGCTTTAAAGTTGTCTGCTTTTACAATAAGTGGGTGGTCATTAGGAGGAGCAGTTGCTATGCAATATGTGATTGATCATCCGAATGATGCTAAAAAATTAATTTTATTAAGCTCCGTCAATATCAAAGGCTATCCGATTCCAAGAAGAACGTTTCTAGAACTGCCTATTCCCAACAACTTTATACAAACCAAAGAAGAAGTAAAAGAAGCATTTAGAATGGTAGAAAACGCGAAAGAAACAAAAAACACATGGTTTTTAAAAATGATGCTGCGTCAATTTTTATATACAAAAAATAAGCCGTCTGCTGATCAATTTGAAAAATATTTAGAAGAAACGATCAAGCAGCGCAACTTAATTGATATCAATTACGCACTCATGAGATTTAATATTTCAAACGATTTTAATGGTGTTGTGGAAGGGACAGGAGAGGTGGGGAAAATCACGATTCCGACTATGGTTATTCAAGGAGACGAAGATAAGATGGTTTCGACAAGAGATGCATCTGACATCGCGAAAGGCATAGGGGAAAATGCGACGTTAAAAATTATGAAAGGTGTAGGTCACTGTCCGTTGTTAGATGATTTAAGCAGTTTAATGGACTTATACAACACTAATTTAAGCAGGGCTTAAAAAAGTGAGATTTTCGCTGTTAACAGAAGTTTTATTATTGCTAGATGCAGCATGTTCTAAATCCACACAAGCAAAATGAGCTGCCTGCAAAATGCTTTGAGATGAACAAAGCCTGTTACCTTCTGAGGAAGCAGACAGCTAGTAAATAAAACAATCACAAAAAACGTAAGGTCTTTTCAAAAAGGCTTACGTTTTTTTATTGAGTGGACTTATTATATTTAATGTTGTTTTTCAAAATAAAGAAACAGATTGGTAATCCATTTTGATAGCAGTATCACAGCCAGATAAAATACAAATAAATGACCGTAAGTAGCCCATTCATGCAGCTGGAAAAAGCCAATCCCTGTTAATAGCGGTTTGAAAATAAAAGCAAAAAACAAACAAAGAGCAGTTGCATATACATAGTAATTTTTATGATGGTTAATTGTCCACTGATAAAGAAGCATAAAAGAGACAGGAATAAGCGAAGCATCTAGGCTAAAGCTTACGGGTATGATTGTGTTGATTTGGTAAGGATACGTCCACAGCCCGTTATAAACTCCAGCGGTGTCAATATAGTGAAACCAAACGTGCACGTTAAATCCATAAAACCCTAAGTGAAAGGCTTTTTTTCGGTCAATTAAAAAATAGAGAATGACTAAAGGTAAAATGAAAGCGCCCAAGGTAACCCAAAACTGCCAAGAACTTGGAGTGGAGTAGTGCTGCCAATATTCAGCCCACGTTTTGGCTAGATTTTCTTGTATGCTATGTATTTTTTTAAGATATTCCTGTTGGTTTGGTGTCAATGTAATCCATCCTTTTTAAGTAAGCAAAATTTCGTTACTTTTAAAATGCCCTTTTCTTAAGTTTTGGATACCTTTTCCTATTAAGATGTTCGTAACTTTCTGAGGAGAGATTATGCTTTTGATACATTAAGTGTAAAGTATGTAGTATTTCATTCTTTTATAGGCACTCCTCGGCTTTCCGCTATGCTAAAATAGTAACTATAAAAAAGGAAAAATAAAGGAGAGTATAAATAGTCATATTTTAAACATAGTGATAGCAGTTTTGTGTATGATGGTTGGTTTAATGATCCTTTCTTTATCTCGGTCATTATCCGATGAATCAATGAAGCGGGTTCGGATTAAAGGTCTCCTTATCCCCATGTATTGGATAGCTAAAGGATGCTTTGGCGTATCGTTTGAGCGGTTTGTACGTAAATCGATGTATGTATTTGGAGTGATCTGCATGCTTACGTCGGTCTTGCTGCTCGGAGAGGCCGTTTATCAGCTCATCATTTAAAAAGCAGTTACAGCGACTGCTTTTTCCATTTTTATGAAACTTTTAGCGCAGTTTTTACGTATAAAAGGTATCAATAAAATAGTAGAGAAAAGGAGTGGTTTTTTGTCTGAAGAAAAGAAAAAGACAGATTATCTAGGAATGGGGTTAGGGATGGGCGTTGCGATGGGGGCTTCTCTCGGTATGCTTATGGATAATATTAGGTTCGGTATTGCGATTGGAACGGCAATGAACCAAAGGAATAAAAAGGAATAAAGTTTTGAAAGAAGGAGTTCAGAATGAAGTATTTTGACGAAGCAAAAGAACTATGGTTAAACTATGTCCCGAGAAATGGGCAGTCGGATATCGTAGAAGGAGAAGTCATCCGGGCCATTGAAAAGCTTCGCTGTGAAGCTCAAGGCAACGGAAATGCCAATTGGGACGGCGGATTTGAGATGCTGGTGTTATATATACTAGACGTATTGAATGATCCGGACGTATTCAGCACAGCTATGTTAGCCGAAATAAAAGCCGATGTTCACACCTTGCTCACTTCGGCAGAAGATCCGTATTTAGAAGACGACGTATACGATCGTTTGACCGACCGCGTCATTGAGTGGCATATAGCCAAAGGCGGACCTATCAAACGAGAAAAAAATCCTCAATTGTATAGATAAACGTGAGAAAGGAGCTGTTTTAAACAAGCTCTTCTTTTTTTGAGTTTCTGAAGCTTTATTTACCAACGGGTATCTAATTGCATCATGTGCTAAATAAATACATATAAAAAACAGCGGTTTACATCGCAACAGTGTAGCATAAGCTTCTTAAAAAATCGATTCATAAATGGTTAAATGTTTGCTGACCTCCATAAAAAGTTTATAACTGACGCTGTTGCAAACACGTATAGTATTATATCTTTTACTAAATAAGAGATAAAGGAGAAGCGCCGATGTATATTCCAAAGTATTTTAAAGTGAATGAGGAACAAATAATGTATGAATTTATTGAAGACAATGGATTCGCCACTTTGTTTTCGTATCATAATGAAAAGCCTTATGCTACTCATTTGCCCCTGATGTTAAACCGGAAAGAAAAAGCTTTATACGGACATTTTGCTCGTCCGAATCAGCAGTGGAAAGATGCTGAAAATCAAGAAATTTTGGTTGTGTTTCAAGGGCCTCACTGTTATATTTCACCTTCTTGGTATGAAACGAATCAAGCTGTACCAACATGGAATTATGAAGCTGTTCACGTGTATGGAACCATGAAAATGATTGAAGAACCAACAGAACTGCTTGGGCTGCTGAGAAAGATGGTGGAGAAATATGAAAGCCCGAGCAGTACATATACACTAAATGACGTTGATCCTGCTTATATGAATGGTTTAAGCAAAGGAATCATTGGGTTTAAAATCGACATCAGCAAAATGGAAGGTAAACAAAAGATAAGTCAAAATCATTCAGTCGAAAGACAGCAGTTAGTCATAGAAAAATTAGAGCAGACATCTCGTGAAAATGAAACAAAAATTGCGGAGCTGATGAAGCAAAATGTGCAGCGCGTGCTTAAGAAGTAACCGCTGTTGGAAAAGATCAACAGTTTGTTAAAGGGAAGATAAAGAGAAACTAACTATGTGTTTAGTTTCTTTTTTATGTTCACAACATTTTCTTGTTATTGACAAACAGGCTGTATATCCTTTAAAATTATCTTTAATTAAAGATAATTAAATTAAAGATAATTTTAGTGGAAGTTAAAAAATTTATATATTATGAAAAGAGGCGGAGCAGATGGAATTGTTAGGGTTGCATCATGTATCTATTTTGACGGGGAAAGCTGAGAAAAACTATCAGTTTTTCACCAAAGTTTTAGGCATGCGATTAGTAAAAAAAACGGTTAATCAAGATAACACTCAGTCTTACCACTTGTTTTATGCAGATGGAGAAGGGACGCCAGGAACGGAAGTAACGTTTTTTGATATTCCGGGGCTTGCAAGAACGCATCAAGGTGCATCTGACATTTCGACTGTTTCGCTTCGCGTTAAAAGTACGGATTCTTTACACTTTTGGAAAGAGCGCTTCGAGCAGTACGGAGTGGAATATGAAGAAATAGCTAAACGAGCTAATCGTGATACGTTAGCATTTAAAGATTATGAAGGGACACGTTTGCTTCTTGTTGCGGACAACGGTGAAAAAGGGGTAAGAGCAGGCGTGCCGTGGAAGCGCGAAGACATTCCGTTAGAACATGCGATTATCGGTTTAGGACCGGTCACGCTAACGGTGGGTACGGCAGAACCAACTGTTGACGTACTGACAAATATTATGGGATTTCGCTACGTGGGTTCTTATCCATCTCTTGCAGGAGATCATAGAGATATTTTGGTTTATGCAACAGGTGAAGGCGGAAGCGGAGCCGAAGTTCATATTGAAACGAGACCCGATTTGCCGAAAGTTCGCTTAGGGCGCGGTGGCGTTCATCACGTTGCATTCCGTGTTCCAAATGAAGAAGAATACAATAAGTGGGCAAGTCGATTAAATGACAACAGTCTGCCGAATTCCGGTAAAGTAGAACGATACTATTTTAAAGCACTTTATTTCAGAGAACCAAACGGCATTTTATTTGAATTATCAACGGACACACCTGGATTTGCGACCGATGAACCGCTTGAAACGATGGGCCAAACATTAGCGCTGCCGCCATTTTTAGAGCCTAAGCGCAAAGAAATCGAAGAGAAGCTGAGACCGCTAGATTTGGACGAAACGCTATAGAATTCTTAAGGTGCCTGCCGCCTATTAAGACATTAAAAAACTCCAGTATTAATACTGAAGTTTTTTAGGTTAACACTCATCGTGCCAGAAACCGCAACCACATGCACCAATAATAATGAGTAAAATAAACAGTACGATGATAATGGCGAAACCATTACATCCATGGTGAGAAACGCCATATCCACATTCAGGAACCACATATCCATAGTCAGGCATTGAATATCCGCAGTGTGGAATCATATGATCATAAGCAGGAGCTGTATAGCCGTGGTGAGCCATAGCAGGTGAGAACGGCATATTTTCATTAGAACTAAAAGGTGCGTTTACGTTATTATGCATTTTGATATCTTCCCTTCATTTATAAAACTTTTATAAAGCTTTGATAACTTATTCATATGTTCCAAGGTCCTCATATGAAGCTTATTCACAGCCCAATTATGGTTGATTAACTATATTTTATGGTGAATGGAAATGAAGCAGTGAGTTTTACGATGCTTGCGGCCTTATAAGTTATGTCAGAAGGGAAGGGGTTTACCTGATTTTGATTGCATACCGCTGTTTCTAGAACGGGTTATGATGAACGTTTTGATTTTCTTAATTCTATATCGTATACGTACCCAAGCTTTCGATGGTTCATAACGTCTTCAGGGGTTGTATTCCAAGGATACATCGGATCTCTAAAGTTTTGACCAAATGGCCCGTTTTTCATCGGCTGATAGTTTTGATTGCGATGAACAATTTGCCATACAGCCCAAATACGATCCACATTTGCGTGGTGTAAAAAGAAGACAGGATCATTCGGAGCAGTAGGGACAACGCCCATCTGTCCGCCAACCCAACGGTGTACGCGATTGTGAAGCTGTGGCCCGTTAATAAATCCTTCAAGCTGATTACGAAAGCTGTTTTGGCTGGTCATATCCCAAGGCGGCGTGTCATATTGAGTTATTTTTAAAGCATCGAGCACATCATCTCGAGTAGGCAATGTAGGTGCCTCTTTAGTTGCTCCAAAATTACGTTTTAGCCCTCCAGAAGGGTTTCCTTGTTCATCGATCGTCGTCCAGCGCCCAGCTGCAAATGGCCCGGTATCGACGATAAAATCTTTTTTTGGATTTCCGTTTCTTCCCATAAAATCTGCACTCCAAATTTGTGACTGTGAGGGATCCTGCAGCTGTGCGTCCGTTTCCCATTCCCAATAAGGAAGGGTTACTTCTGGATTGATTGATTGAAGGTCACGTTCGAATCGTAAAAGGTATTCACGATGCCACGGCAAAAAAGCAGAACTCATATGTGCTGCATTTCGATCGCTGCCCGGAGGAGTATGAAATTTACCTGCTGCACCATGCCAGGCTATATAGCGGTCATATATCCCTTTTTCCTTTAGTATTAGCACGGTACGAACAAAATCTCTTTTTTCCGTATCGGTAAGCCGTAATACGTTTTTTCTAACTCTGTACTTGTTACTCATTTTTTAACCTCTTTCTAAAAAAGAAGCAAGGGGCTGTTTCTTTTTTATATTTAGAATATGTCCAAGAGGTAAGAGTGCTACTGTAAATTTACAGAGACTTTTTTAAAGGTGTAAATCATAAATAGAGGTAAAATAATAAAAGCAGGCATGCGCCTGCTTTTATTCACTGCATTATTATTAATGACCAATTGGATACATGGTCGTTACGCTATAGTCGTAGTCTTTGCCTCTGTAGTCAGTATACACAACTCTAACTTCTTGGTTTAAGGAACTAATATACTTTTCTTTAACATAGTTGCCAGATTTATTGTTGGTGCCGTCGTCACCTTCGTTGATGACTTCTTCAGCAACAGACATCGCTTGTTTTTCATTTAAATACTTGCTGAATTGGCTTTTACCTTGGTAATTGTCAACGCCTGGTTTTTGCATATGCGCGACAATGTGGCAATATCCGTATTTATCATTTCCTTCTTGTAAGACAAGTTCTTTGCCGGTAAATAACCTGTCGCTTTGAGTCTCTGCAGAGCATTGGTTGCTTGATGTAGTGTCCGATGTGCTACTCGATGTGCTGCTTGAATTTTCATGCTGCTGAATGAGGGAAATGGGCGAATTGTTGGTAAATACAGCGATGAGAGCAATAACAAGTGCTACAATAGTGTATAGTATTTTGCTGTTTTTAAAAAAATCCATTTCTTTATGTGTCTCCTTTTTGAATCAACGTTAAAATCAAATCGACTTTCTTTTCTAGCTGATCAATTAAGTTTTGTTTTACTCGTTCTGATTGTAATAAAGCGCTTCTTAGTTCGTCCATATCTTTTTGCATATACGCACGGTTTTCTTTTTCTTGCTGCAGCTCTTTTTGAAGAGCGTGTATCGTGGACAGCAATTCTTTATCTTGGTTCATTTCTGCGTTCACCGCCTCTGTGTTGATAAAAAGCAACTTATGCCTACTATATAAAATACCACTATCTCCGCTGTAAATCGACTATTTGGATAGGAAATGAGTCCTCCCGGGTGAGGTTTTAGCAGGATATTGCTAGTTGAGAGGAGAATAGTATGGTTTACCGTAGGTAGATAAGCTGCGCAGAAAAGAGGGAAGAAAATGTTTCCGGAATTAGAGACAAAACGGCTGATATTAAGAAAAATTGTAGAAGATGATGCCGGTGAGATTTTAGAATGCTTTTCTGATGAAGAGGTGCTGCGCTATTACGGGCAAAAACCTTTAGAATCGACCAACCAAGTGAAGGAGATCATTAAGGATTTTTCCAAAGGCTACGAAGAAAAGCAATTGATTAAATGGGGGATTCAGCTAAAAGGAAAAGAAAAGCTGATTGGAACAATAGGGTTTCAAGAGTGGTCTTCTGAGCATAAGAAAGTAAACGTAAGCTATGCTCTTTTTCCAGAGTATTGGAACAAAGGATACGCAACAGAAGCCGTTCATGAAGCGATTTCTCATGGCTTCAACGAACTTCAATACAATCGCATAGGAGCGATTGTATTTACACAAAATAGTGGATCTATCGCCTTGTTGAGCAAATTAGGATTTAAAAAGGAAGGGATGCTAAGAGAGTACATGTTCCAAAACGGCATCCCGTTTGATACATATGTTTATTCGCTACTGCGCAGGGAAGCCAAGATATAATTGTGAGCATAAAAAAAAGGAACATGGGGAGATGTTCCTTTTTTTATGCTTACATTTTTTGTTAGAACGTACGTGCAGCTTCTTTAGCGCGAGCAATGCCGTCTTCTTTAATTTCTTGTGCTTTATCTGGCATTGCAGCCTGTCCTTCTACAAATAGGCTTCCAATAGAAGGAACCCCGAAGAAGTTCATCATAATGCGCATATAGCGGTGACCCATTTCTAGTTCACCAGCAGGGCCGCGAGAGTAGATACCGCCGTTTGCTTGAATATGATACGCTTTTTTATCTGTTAATAGACCTACAGAACCTTCTGCTGTATATTTAAATGATTTTCCAGCTACTGCTACAGCATCTAAGTATGCTTTCATCACTGGTGGGAATGAGAAGTTCCACATTGGTGTAACAAATACATATTTGTCTGCTTGAGCAAATTGGTCACTTAACTCGTTTAAGCGAGCAACTTTGCGCTGTTCTTCAGGAGTAAGCGCGTCAAATTCTGCGCCGCTTCCAAGTTTACCCCATCCGCTGAATACATCACCGTCGATGTGAGGGATATGTTCTTGATATAAATTAACATGAACAATCTCATCCGTTGGGTTTACTTCTTTATACTCGTTAATGAATGCGTCTCCCGCAGCCATACTGAATGATTGCGTAGCATCGTTAGGGTTTGCTGTAATATATAATACTTTTGCCATAATTCTTTTCACCTTTCTGTCTTCAATATATAAATGTTGTTTCATGAATTAAAGATAATATGTTCGAAAACATCTACTACGTTATTAATAGTAACCTACGTAATAAATTTAGTCAAAGGTTTTTTATTTGGTTTTACCATGTTTAAAACTTTTTTTGCTGATAACATATTTTCTGTTTTTATGCGTAAACCCTTTTAAGAAAAGGATTTATACGTCTTACAGTACGATTTTAAATGTTATGATTTGAAAATAAATATCTTTTTTTGAAGGTGAATAATTAAAAAAAGAAAAAAGAAAAACATATATTTACATAACCTACGTTATGAATAGTAACAAAAAATAACAGCGTTTTATCTTTCCTTTAAACCTATTTTCAGTGCAAACCGAGCAGGAAGGTGATCATTATTTCAAGGGAAATATAAGGGAGGGAAGAGTAAAGAAAAAGACCTCGATCTGCTTCGAGGTCTTTTTCGTTTCTATTGAATTTAAAATGTTTTGGCCATTGAATGGGCTTTTTGGAATGCTTTTTCTTTAATTTGCGGAATTTGATCCGGGAATTTTACTTGTCCTTCAATAATAATGCTTTCAAACGCTTCAATGCCAAAGAAATCCATCATAATTTCTAAATAGCGATGACCCATTTCTCTTGCCATTTCAGGGCCTTCTGAATACACGTCTCCGCGGGATTGAATGTGTATCGCTTTTTTTCCTTTAAGCAATCCCTGAGCGCCTTCTTTTGTATATGTAAAGGTTTTACCTGACACGGTGATCGCATCAATGTACGTTTTCATAATCGCAGGAACCGAAAAATTCCACATTGGCGTGACAAAAATATATTTGTCAGCGAGTACGAACTGTCCGCCTAGTTCGGCTAATCGTCCCACTTTTAATCGTTCATCCGTTGATAAATCCTGAATGGAAGAGTGAGAACGAAGCTTTTTCCATCCGTTAAATACGTCTGCATCTAAGTATGGAATATCTGCTTGATATAAATCTAAATGAACCACATCATCTTCTGGATGTGTTTGCTTATACACGTCGATAAATTCTTTCCCCACAGCCATGCTAAGCGATTCGTCTTCAGCTAAAGGGTGTGCAGTAATATAGAGAACATTTGCCATGATGCTCATCCTTTCTACGGAGTAATTTTAGTAACTGACATTAATCTTGGACCCAGCTTTCTGCCCACTGGCTAATCGGCCCTAATATTTTGCCTAGCTCTGTTCCTTTTTGAGTCAGCGAATATTCAGAACGAATAGGGCGGTCGGGAATAACATTTCGGACAACGATGCCGTGGTCTTCAAGCTCTTTAATCCGTTCTGTCAAAAGCCTTCTGCTTAAGGCTGGTATACTTTCATTTAATTCACTAAAGCGTTTAGGACCGCTCATAAGTACATAAATGATTAATCCTGTCCACTTCTTGCCAATCAGTTCGAAACTTTTTTCTACTTTAGGTTGAATATCTTTTGGTTCGTCCATATTACGTATCCTCCTTCAAACAATATGGATGAAAAATAACTTATGCATTTATTGTAACAGAAAAAGCATAAAAACATGTGGAAACTTTGGGTGAAGCAGGGTGAAATGAATAATTTCACTAGTATTTGTACCTTGCTTTTCACTTTTTGAAAATCTTTCACACATAGGCTTGTTACAGCATACGATGTACGAATTCATTTTAAGAAAAGGTGGTATGGCCATGGCAGGAGTTATTAACATCTGTAACACAAGAATTAATGGTATGGCGAGGAACGGATCGATGAATTTTGGAGAAGTTCTTCACAACGGACACACAGCGGATGTTAAATCTGTTGGAATCAACTCAACCTATGGAGACATTTCAGCTGCTTGTGCGCGAATGAAAAACACAAATATGGATGCAGATATATTTGATCAAACGGCTGTTGCGAATATTGACGGGGTATATGGAAATCAGCAATAGAAATCATAGAGATAAAGCGGCTTATAACAAGCAAAGTTATAAGCTGTTTTTTAATGCTGTTGTATAGTAGGATACCTTCTATTTACTAATGATAAGCGAATGTAAATGCTCGTTCTAATTATAATGATAGAGCGAATCTGCTATATACGCCTTTTCTAAAAAAAATTATATATTGTACAAGCACCCGGTCATTTATTGAATAGTATATAGAGGAAAAACAAAGAAAGGATGATTAAAATAGACTTGTATGATTCCTCTTACAACTGTTCTGATGGAAAATACTATATTAAAAAGAAAAGAATCTTAAACCCTTAAAAGAGTCTAAAAATAAAAGGGATACCTAAGAGGTATTCTTTTTTCTATTGTGAAACAAGATAAAATCGAGAAGGGTTACATGTGCTAATTGATAGAAAGACTAGGTAGAGAAAAGTATTTCACCTTATAGAGGAATTGATTGTTAGGAGATGTCTTACTTATACGTTCAATATAAATAAAATTGGTAAAAAATGAATCTTTTTAGAGCATGATTCGTACTAGTAAGTAGATACATAATTTTGATGAAGAAAAGAGGTAGTACATTGAAAAACAAAGGTTTGATCGCTACGGTCATTGTGCTAGTGCTTGTTGTAATTTACGGAGTGAGCTCTTACAATAGTCTCGTTAGCGCAGAGGAAGATGTAGATAATAAATTTTCACAAATAGATAATCAACTGAAAAGAAGATCTGATTTAATTCCGAACTTAGTGGAAACCGTAAAAGGCTATGCTAAGCATGAGCAGGAAGCAATTGATTCGGTCACTCAGGCAAGAGCGCAGCTAGCGGGAGCTAAAACTCCTGAAGACAAAGCTGATGCTAATCAACAGTTAAGCGGTGCATTAAACCGCCTGCTCGTAGTGGTTGAAAAATATCCGGATTTAAAAGCGAATGAAAACTTCAGAAGCTTAATGGACAGTTTAGAAGGAACAGAAAATCGACTCGCTGTAGCGCGTAAAGACTATAACGATGAAGTTGCAAAATACAATAAATCGGTTAAGAGATTTCCTAAAAGCATGTTAGCGGGTACGTTCGGCTTTGAAAAAAAGCCATATTTTGAAGTAACAAATGAAGAAAAAGAAGCGCCGAAAGTTGATTTTGGGAGCGATAAGTGATGAAATTTCTTGCTTCGTTTGCTTTATTATTGTCTCTTTTATGTAATACGGTAAGCGTTGCTTTTGCTGCACCTGATATTCCAAATCCGGTAGGCGATATTTATGTTCAGGATTTTGCTCATCTATTAAACGATCAGGAAAAAGCTGATATAAATCAAATGGGCAGAAAGTTAGATGATGAAACCAAAGCTCAAGTAGCGGTTCTTACCGTGAATTCATTAGGTGATGCGGATGTAGAAGAGTACGCAAATGAAGCGTTTCGAAAGTACAAACTTGGTGATAAAAAGCTGAACAATGGCGTTCTTATTTTGCTCGCTAAAAAAGAACGAAAAGTTCGAATCGAAGTAGGATACGGGTTAGAAGGAGCCATCACCGATATCAAATCGGGAGAAATCATCGACTCTTATGCCATTCCTAACTTAAAAAATGGTAAATACGATACGGCGCTAGAAAGCACATACAAAGCTGTTTATAACCAAGTCGTAAAAGAGTATGATTTAGGAACAGATTTTGAACAAAAAGTACCAAAAGCAGATGCTCCCTCTGATAGCGGCGTTCATTTAACAACTCTTCAAACGCTGCTGATTGCAGCTGTTATTGTGGGCTTGCTTATTCTCGACTTCGTCTTTTTTAAAGGAGCGATTACACAATTTCTGCTAAACTTCCTTGTGATGTTTGGAGGAAGAGGCGGAGGCGGTGGCAGCGGTCCTCGCGGAGGTGGAGGCGGCAGTTCTGGAGGCGGTGGAGCGAGCCGAGGCTGGTAAAAAGATAAGAGTAAAAAGAGGCTGGGATAAAATTAGGTTAGTGGAAGGAAGATCCGAACGAGATGGATTCTTGATTGAGAATCCAACGCGTTCGGTTTTTTTATTTGTATGGTGAACATAGCTTTCATATCTTCATTCAGTTCCTTCTAGCAGTTGATTGGAGGGCAAGACGAAGACTCCTGCGGGAAAAGCGGTACAGGTGAGACCCCGCAGGAGCGCAAGCGACGAGGAGGCTCACCGGCCGCCCGCGGAAAGCTAAGTCTTTCACGGAAATCAACTGCGGTGTCAAAAACGGTTCAACTCATATATCCTAGTTGTACGTATTTAAATCGAATTAATTAGGTATGTCTCAACCTCTTTTTTGCTTTGTACAGTTATACCTTAAAAAATAGATTTTTTCCATTATATAAGCATAATCAGAAAAATTTAGGGAACTAAGAAAAAAGTTAGAGATTTACAAATAAAAAGGAAGGTTTTATATGAATACATTTAGATGGATAGCGGCAAGGAAACAGCTCTCTCCTCGTGCTTTTAAAGATGAGCTAAATAGCCAAATATGGTTTAGTCCCTTAATTTATGCTCTTTTTTCTGTCCTTTTAGCTGCATTGACGCTGTTTCTTGATTATTACTGTAAAGTAGGAGAGAAAGTTCCTTCATTTTTTTCAATCAACATGGATTTAACCAATACGTTAGTGAGTACGATTATGCCCGGAATTCTATCGATTACGACGTTTACCTTTAATTTAATGCTTGTTGTGTTTACATCATTTGCAGCTCAGTTTTCTCCTCGCGTGTTAAAAAACTTTGCTTCTTCTAAATCTACTCAGCGAATTCTGGGGATTTTTATAGGGAGTTTTTTGTATACACTTTTTGTTTTTTTATTTTTAAACAGCTCTCAAGTAGACGGATATTTTGCGATTCCATTTGTGACGACGGCGCTATCGGTTTTTAGTGCGGGCACGTTTGTCTACTTTATTAATCACTCTGTGAAGTGGCTGCAAGTAAATCATATGACTCAATCGATGAAAACAGCGTCCATAAAAGCAATTAAGACAACAATCCGCGAGGAACTGGAGATTCATCGAACGCAGTCTAGTCATAGCGAACAATTTTCCTTTCCAGAAGGAGAAAAAAAGCCGGTATGTATTCAAACATCTGGCTATATTCAAACAGTGAACTACAGCCAATTGATTCACTGCGCCAAAGAGCATAATTTAGTTATAAAAATGGAGCGTGAAGTAGGGGATTATGTGCTCAGCGGAACCGTATTGTTTTATTATTGGCATAGAGATTCGACAGAGCAGGATGAAATGGATTGTACCGCCTTTCACCAATATATCCATGTAGGGAAATCTCAGACTGATATTCAAGATACTACGTATATCATTACGAAGTTTGTGGAGATGGCAGTTAAATCACTAGGGAATGATGATTTCAAAACGGCGGTTAACTCCATTCATCAAATTAGCGATATTCTTCGGGAAATTTGTGAAGCTAGTCAATTTTCTTCTTATTTAGTGGATGACAGCGGCGTGATACGAATGGTGATTCCTGATAAAAAATTTGAGGACTTTTTATATGATGGATTCGCTAATATCCGGCACTATGCGAGGCGGAATATTATCATTACGATGGAGCTGCTCAAAACGCTTGGAAATCTCGCTGAGGCCATTGGACCAGCTTTTTACGATGACATCTGGGAGTTTGCTGTATACATTTCTAAAGGCTTTGAAGAAGAGTATTTATTTGTTCAAGATAAAAAGTACTTTTTACATATTCTTTATGATTTAGCTATTTCTACAAAAAAAGAAGAGCAATATGAACAAATCGCCAAACAAATGAAGGAATAAAAAAGCCGAAGTCAGACGCTGACATCGGCTTTTTCTTTATTTATTTGAACGTTTTAAGATGCTTTTAGCATGTGAAAATGTATCGAAGCTTGCTTTTCCGTGATACGCACCCATTCCGCTGTCACCAACGCCTCCAAACGGAAGATAGTGAGATGTCATATGGTTAATTGTATCGTTAATAGAACCGCCGCCGAATGACACGCTGTTTAAGATGCGATCTTGGACTGCTTCATCTTCAGAGAAAAGATAAAGTGCCAATGGTTTTGGACGTTTTACGATTGCTTCAATTACTTCTGAGATTTCATCGTATACGATGACTGGAAGAATTGGTCCAAAGATTTCATCTTGCATCACATTGTCTTCCCATGAGATGTTGTCAAGAACAGTTGGTTCAATAAACAGACGAGAACGATCCGTTTTGCCTCCAAAAACGATATCTCCGTTTGTTAAGAAGCTGTTAAGACGATCAAAATGCTTTTCGCTCACTACGTGAGGGAAGTCTAGATTTTGTGAAACATCTTCGCCGTACGTGTTTGTTACGACTTGTTTTAGATTAGCTAGCAGCTCGTCTTTTACATTTCGTTGAACAAGAATGTAGTCTGGCGCTACGCAAGTTTGGCCAGCATTTGCAAATTTACCGCGCGCAATGCGTTTAGCTGCTTCTTCAATATTAGCATCTTCGTGTACAATTGTAGGACTTTTTCCGCCTAGTTCTAGCGTAACAGGCGTTAAATGTTTAGCAGCAGCTTCTGCCACAATTTTGCCGACCATTGTACTTCCTGTAAAGAAGATGTAATCAAAGTTTTCTTTTAGTAAAGCCGTGCTTGTTTCCACTTCACCTTCGACTACTGTCAAGTATTCTTCAGGGAAGTTTTCATTAAACATCTTAGCAAGAAGGCTTGACGTATGAGGTGTTAATTCAGAAGGCTTTAATACCACGCAGTTTCCTGCAGCAATCGCGCCTACTACCGGTGATACAGCAAGTTGGAACGGATAGTTCCAAGGTGCAATCACTAGAGCTAAACCGTACGGATCTTGATAAATATAGCTTTTTGCTCCGGCGTGAGTAGATGGTGTTTCTACTTCTTTTGGCGCTGCCCATTCTGCAAGATTCTTAACTGCAAAGTCGATTTCGCTTAGCACAAGACCAACTTCTGCACGTTTTGCTTCCATTTCTGGTTTGTTAAGGTCAGCTTTTACTGCTTTTAAAATGTCGTCTTCATGACGTACAACAAGTTCTCTTAATTTCTTTAGCGTTTCGATACGGAACGCAACGTCTTTTGTTTTACCGCTATTAAAGAATGAAAGCTGTTTTTTTGTAAGTTCTTGATAGTTATTCATTGGAAAGTCTCCTTTTACTTCACATTTTTAGCTCTTTATTTATTGAATAGAACTAGCTGCTTATTTCCAAGTTGTAACCGTATGGACCGGTAAACGGTAAGAAGCATGACCTTCGCTTGCTGCTTTTCCGATTGAGATAAGCATAATTGGAAGATAACGTTCTTTATCCAGACCGAATGCTTCTGCGATTAATTCTTTTTCGTATCCGCCGATTGGATTTGTGTCATATCCGTGAGCACGAGCAACAAGCATAAGCTGCATAGACACAAGTCCTGAATCTATTAAAACGATGTCTTTCATATCAGCTTTTGGCATGTTTTCATAAATTGGTTTAAAGAAATTTAGCTGCTGTTCTTTAATGTCTTGAGGCATATAGCCAAGTTCTACGGCTTTGCCAAAAATTTCGTCTGCATATTCGACGTTGTTCATGTCACCAAATACAGCAATAACAGCT
Source organism: Bacillus sp. ILBB4 (assembly GCF_035064545.1). Classification (NCBI taxonomy): domain Bacteria; kingdom Bacillati; phylum Bacillota; class Bacilli; order Caryophanales; family Bacillaceae; genus Bacillus; species Bacillus sp. ILBB4. The sequence continues at coordinate 201,972 of NZ_JAIQVD010000003.1, forward strand.
GAAGATGTATGAACTTGTTCGCTGTTAAATTTCGCAAGTTCAGCTAATTTTTCTTTTCCTTCAGGTGTTTCAATCACAACAAAGCGCCATGGCTGCATATTAACAGAAGAAGGAGCGCGCATAGCTTCGGTAAGAATTTCCTCCATTTCCTCACGGCTGATTTTTACTGAAGGATCATATTTTTTAATTGAACGGCGTTTTAAAGCAATTTCGTTAAAGTCTTTTGTAGTCATAGTCATTATTCCTTTCTTTTTAGGCGTTAAACTTATTTATTTTCATTTTCATATTTTTGATTGCGGACAATTGTTTGATATATCAATAATTGATACATCAACAATATAATACATTGATTTAAGAATTGCAAGGGGAAAAGTTTAAACTTGTGAAAAGGTGTTAACTTAGAAGTGGGAAGACTCATTCTCCAGGGAACAAACAAATATGAGGAAAGTGAGAGATAAAAATAAATTATAAAAATGATCAAAAAAAAAGTTTGACTACTTTATCTCTCTTGGTTACGATAAGTAACGAAAAGAAACAAAAGTGAATTTGTCTCTTTTTAAATGACGTACAGTTTGAGAAAGAAGAGACAAAGAAATATTTCTTCTCTATTTAAAAACCTAAACTGTATTTATAATTAGTACGGTATAGCAAGACATATCACGCAGGAAAAGTAGGAGGACTTCAAGATGTACACAGATTTAAAAGATAAAGTAGTAGTTGTAACAGGCGGATCAAAAGGATTGGGTCGCGCAATGGCCGTTCGTTTTGGTCAAGAGCAGTCAAAAGTGGTTGTAAACTACCGCAGCAATGAAGAAGAAGCGCTAGAAGTAAAAAAAGAAATTGAACAAGCTGGCGGCCAAGCAATTATTGTTCGAGGCGACGTAACAAAAGAAGAAGACGTTGTGAATCTTGTGGAGACAGCTGTTAAAGAGTTTGGCACATTAGACGTTATGATTAACAATGCTGGTGTTGAAAACCCGGTTCCTTCACATGAATTATCGTTAGAAAACTGGAATCAAGTAATCGATACAAACTTAACAGGCGCGTTTTTAGGAAGCCGCGAAGCGATTAAATATTTTGTTGAAAATGATATTAAAGGAAACGTTATTAACATGTCCAGCGTTCACGAGATGATTCCTTGGCCACTATTTGTTCACTATGCAGCAAGTAAAGGCGGTATGAAACTAATGACGGAAACATTGGCTCTTGAATATGCGCCAAAAGGTATCCGCGTAAATAACATTGGACCAGGCGCGATCGATACGCCAATCAACGCTGAAAAATTCGCAGATCCGGAACAGCGTGCAGACGTAGAAAGCATGATTCCAATGGGCTACATCGGCAACCCAGAAGAAATTGCATCAGTTGCAGCATTCTTAGCATCGTCACAAGCAAGCTACGTAACAGGTATTACACTATTTGCTGATGGCGGTATGACAAAATATCCTTCTTTCCAAGCGGGAAGAGGTTAATAAATAAAGCTGAAAGAAAAAAGACCTTGGGATATCCCGAGGTCTTTTTTGTATGCAACAAACACAGGTTTAATTTACTAAATATTGAAACTTTTATTGAAGTATTACGTATATAAACTAACGACAAATAAAGGACGTGTTGATATGCTACCGGAAACGATTCAACAAAAAGTAGAGCAGTATAGAGGTTTTTATATCAGCTTAAAAAATGAACTCAAATGGAAAGTGGCAGATCACAAGCAGTTTATGGCTATCGCTTCTATGTATGTAGTGAAAGGCAAATCGCTTCAGCTTCAGCCTTATATTGAGTTAAGTGACTATATTAAAAATCAAGTAGGAATGTTTTCTACATTAAAATCATCGCAGCGGTTTACGATCGCAGCCATGCTGGATACCCGCTATGAGAATCCAAAAGAAACGTTTCATGAATTTCTGGATGTATATGATCAATTGGTACAAGGCGGGTTTACTAGAGGCGCATTTACGTATATCGCGGCTTCTGCTATGCTGTCGAATGAGTCGAGTCGAAGTCATAAAGAAATGGTTCGAAGGTCAGTAGAAATTTATCAAGGCATGAAAAAAAAGCATCTCTTCCTCACATCAAGCGGTGATGTGCCTCTTGCCGTTTTATTAGCTGAAACGAGCGAGTCTGTTGATGATTTGATGCATGAAATTGAACACTTTTATACCACATTGGCGCAGCATGGATTTAAAAAAGGAAATGACCTTCAATTTTTAAGTCATATTCTCGCAAACGATAAAAACTTACATGGAGATACCCTTATTGAAAGATGCCTAGCAGTAAAAGAAATCTGTGAATCGGCAGGTATGAAAGTAAAAGCAATGCATTACCCAGTCCTTGGCTTATTAGCACTGTTTGAAAAACCGGAAGCTGAAATTGAAATTATCCATGAAGCGGTAAAGCAGCTGAATGCAGATAAACTTTTTAAGTGGCAGAAAGACATCAATGTTATGCTGGCGGTTAATCTGGTTATCAGTGAAAAGCTAAAGGATTCTAGACTGGTCGAAACAGGCATCTATACAACGATTGAAACGATTATTCAAGCCCAGCAAGCGGCTATGCTAGCGGTTATTGCGAGCACTTCAGCGGTTGCTACTACGACTACTACTTGATAAATTAACCGGCTATAAAAAGAGGCTGGGACAAAAGTATGTTAGTTGAAGGGTGACCTGAACGATAAATCGGTCGGATTTTTTATTGGTAGAGGGAAGGTAGGTTTACTCAATTTAGTTACTTCTAGCTGTTGATTGGAGGGCAAGGCGAAGACTCCTGCAGGAAAAGCGGCACAGATGAGACCCCGCAGGAGCGCAAGCGACGAGGAGGCTCAGCGGCCGCCCGCGGAAAGCGAAGCCTTGCACGGAAATCAACAGCGGTGTCATAAGCGAGCGATCCATGCGATCTCATTTGTCTGTCTTTAGATTGGAATGATTTTGTTATGTCTTAATCTCTTTTACTTAAAAGTATAAACCTCGCCATCATCTGGAATAAAGACGCGGGACGCCATATCTTTTTCGTTGATAAAGCCTTTTAGCTCTTCTCTTGATAACGTCCAGTGATTTACAGCTTCCATATGGACAGAAATAATCGTAGCATGAGGGGCCGCTTTAAAAACTTGGTAAATATCTTCTTTCCCCATCACAAGAGAACCGCCTTCTAAAAATTGATTATCTCCGCCGTTTACGACAATGATCTCTGGTTTATGTGTATTGATCTCTTCTTCAACAGCGGAATACCATACCGTATCTCCAGCTACATAAAGCGTTTTTTCATTCTTATGTTTAAAAACAACGCCGCACACTAAACCAGTACGCTTTAAAATTTCTCCTCTTCCGTGTTCACCTTTTGTTTTGATTAATTCAACGCCTTCAAAAACCGTGTTTTGCGTAAGTACTTCTACATTTTTAAAACCAGCTTCTTTTACTACTGCGGCATCTTCTTCATTTTGAACGAACATTTTGATGTCTTTTGGCAAAGCCTGTTTAGCGGCATCGTCAAAATGGTCTAAATGGAGGTGAGTGACAATAACCGCATCTACATCAGCAATAATTTCTTCAACGGATATCGGTAAGTTCACTAAAGGGTTGTTTTGATCTTGTCTGATCGAATTTGGGAAAGGAGGGTACGTGCCTTTCTCCGCTAACATAGGATCAATTAAAAACGTTTTTCCTCCGTATTCAACAATTAGAGTAGCGTTACGAATATGTGTAATCTTCATCTGTATCTCTCCTTTTTTTGATCTACGTATAGTTTATAGGATACTCTAGTTGCAAATACATAGATAAAATCAAGTCTTTTAACACTTTCACTTGATAAATGAAAGAATAGTAGTCAAAAGCAAAAAGAACCGAAACAGTGCTGTTTAGGTTCTTTTTAGGATTTCTTTTATCTCTTTATATATACGTACTTGGTTGCGTCCATGTTGTTTGGCAGCGTACAGGGCGATATCTGCTTTATTCAACAGCTCATCTAACGTTTCATTTTCTTGTTTTTCCGCTTGTGCTACTCCAAGACTTAGCGTAATAGAAATGGTTTCTTCATTAATCAGTAAGGGCTGAGTCTCGACGTGACGGCGAATTTGGTCAGCCAGCGTTTCGCCTTCGGATAAAGTATAGCCCTTTAGCGCGAGTACAAATTCTTCACCGCCGTACCGAGCAAAAAGGGCTCCTTGCGGTAATACGGACTGGCAGGCTTTTACGACATGTACAAGCACCTGATCGCCGGTATAATGACCATACGTATCGTTCACTTTTTTAAAATAATCTATATCAAGTAAAAGAAGCGTAAAAGAAGATGCGGACTTTTTTGCTTCATCAAATGCTTGCTTGCTGTGCTGAAAAAATGCTCTGCGATTATAAATTTGCGTCAACTCATCGTAATAAGCTTGATTTTCAAGCTTTAGCTGAAGTCTTTTTAGTTCCGTGATATCCGTAAAAATAAGCAGCAAGCCGTGACTGTTGTTAGCATACTGCAAAGGAGAGGTGCGAACTTGATACGTATACTGAGGTTGGTCCGCAGAAAAAAGCTGCAGCTCTTGACTGCTTTTTTTATTTTCTAATGTAAAAGGAAATGAACTGTCCGATAGCGTGAACCAAATATCAGCAAACCGTTTTCCAAACATTGCTTTTTTCAGCTGCGGAAACATGTTCTTCGACGCTAGGTTAAATTCAATTAATCTGTAAGCTTCATCAAGCACGATAACACCGTCATTGATGCTGTTAAATATTGCATCTTTCGCAACGGGCATGACCGTAAACATACGCGATGAGTTGATGGACCATAAATATAGAAAAGAAGAAACCCATAAAACCATCGGAACTGGATCAATTCCCTGCGGCGTAAAGCCCATTAAATAGATAAAAGCTGTAACGATAGGGACTAATTGTCCGACCATTAATGCAATTAACTGTAGGCGGTAAGCTTTGGCTGTTTCCTTCCATCGGTAAACGGCGAGTAAAAAAGCAACGAACATAGACGAAAAAATGAACATGCCGTGAATCGTGTACCATGGTCCAATTTCTTGATGAACGTAAGGAGCACCTAAAACTGGGTCAATTTCAAACACTCGGTAATGAAGGTGATGCCAGTCATTTGTTGCGACCATGATCAAACTAATAAACGGAATGATAAAAAGGGAAAAAATATGTTTTTTCCTTACCTTTATGCCGACATACTGTATAACAAACAGCAGTCCTGCAGGAGGCGAAAAAGGCATGCCCACGTATTGAACGACGGTCCAGGACTTCATTTCCTCAAGGTTAACAGATAGCAAGCTAAAAGCTGCACCTATACAATATATAGCGGTGAAACCTGTATGAAGAATAAATAAATGCGCGATATTGCTGTAGTAGTGACGTTTAATAAACACGTAAAAGCACAAGTATAAATTAAGAACACCGGACGTACAGATAAGCGTTATATAAGCTGTTAAATCTAAATTCACAATCGTGTCCCTCATTAAGAAAGCATTTTTAGTTAAATGTAGCACAATTGAAATGAAATGTGGATATTTTATGTAGGAAATTAGTAGTGTTGGAGATAGTAGAGGGACTATAAGGATAGGTCTGGACGATGAAAAAATGGTGCCTAAACAACAAGTAATTGAAACGAACGGAGAAGATTTATCTTCATCTCCAAAAGTCAAAGTTTCTCAGTAAAAAACACATGCCTGAAAACACGAGATGTTCCTTCATCTGCGTGTTTTCAGGCATATTTTAATTGATGCACAGCCTATTTAAGTTCACCGTTTTACAAAGGTGCCACCTGCATTTTTTTCTGTCTGAAAAAGACCCAATCTGTAAAACCTATTTCTTTAAGGCGCTTTTTTACTAGTTCAAAGTCGTCTCCAATGCGCTCCGGGTCATGGGCATCGGAACCAAATGTAATGCGTACCCCGTAGCGCAGAGCTCTTTCCAAAATGTCGTCTGCAGGATACCAGCCTCCGCAGTCTTTGGTTTTGCCTGATGTATTCACTTCTATGGCAATATCATGTGCTGAAATCACTTTTAGCGTCTGATCAATGACAGCCGTCTCGATAGAAGAAAAAGAAGGGTAGAATCCTTTCATGGCATCAATATGTCCAAGGATCTGAAACATTCTGCTCCGGGCGGATTCTTCGATTAATTGATAATACGTTTCTTTCGTGCGCTGCTTTTCTTGCTGAGAAAGACCTTCCCAGCGCGTTTTATGAAAGATGCTGACTTCATCAACTTGATGGACAGAGCCGATTATGTAGTCAAACGGATATTTTTCATAGTAGCTACGATATATCTCCGCATGCTGGGGAAAGAAATCAGACTCTACGCCTAACAGCACTTCAATTTTTTCTTTATATTCTTCTTTTAGTTTCAAAATCTCAGCTACATATCCGGAGAATGCGCTTTTTCCCATAGCAATGTGAGGATACGGCTGGTCTTCTTCGCTCGCAAAATAAGGAGAATGATCCGAAATCCCAATGATATCAAGGCCTTTATCAATAGATGCCTCTATATAATCTCGAATCGTTCCGCGAGCATGTCCGCATCGGTCGTGATGGGTATGAAAATCAAATTTTAAATCAGCGTTCATTTTTCATCACCTCTGTTACCTTTTTATGTAGTGTATAAAATATTCTACAAAGAAACAAAGTATCCCCCGTAGAAATGGATGAAGAGAATATTTCTTGGCTTGCTGGTGAGTCATCTACTAAAAAGATTGTACAGAAAGAGGTTATTTTATTTAATTTGCTGCAAAAATTGACATGGAATCCATACCAAAAGTTACATTTGATTCGGCAAGCTAAAACGCATATACTACTCATACACGATCTGAAATAACGTTCAGGTAATCGCTGCATCATTTGATGTAGAGGAAAGTCCATGCTCGCACGGTGCTGAGATGCCCGTAGTGTTCGTGCCTAGTGAAAAAATAAGCTAGGGCAGCTTGGCTTATAGCTTAGCTGACGGCGGGAAAAACCACCTAAGTCTTTGGATATGGTCGAGTATCCCTGAAAGTGCCACAGTGACGAAGCTTTGCTGGAAACAGCAAAGGTGGAACGCGGTAAACCCCACGAGCGAGAAACCCAAACAATGGTAGGGGAACTGTCTCAAAGGAATCTAACGGAGAGACGGACGGTTACATGCGTAATCGTAGATAGATGATTACCGCCTGAGTACGAGAGTAAAATCGTTTGCAGTACAAAGGTACAAAACATGGCTTATCGAACGTTGCTGAAACAGAGACTGACTATAAAATACGTAATCAAAACAAACCAATGAGGTTTGTTTTTTTGTTTGTTATTTTTCAAATCATAGCCGACTCATTGATAGAGTGCTTGCATTTTTTTAACCATAGTATAAGGATTCAAGGTATATGGAAATACATATTGCCTAAATTGCGGTATAGTTTACTTGTACTTACTAAATACGGGGAAAGGGAGAAGATCGATGATTAAAAAAATGGAGCATACAGCAATTATTGTTGGAAATATGGATGAGACGATTCACTACTACGGGGATATGTTTGGCTTTAAAGTTCGCCTTCAAGGCTCTACCGAAAAAAGAGAGATGGCTTTTTTATATCTTGAAGAACAGCCGGGTATCGAAATTGAACTCATTCGAGATATTGATCCGATTGGCGAGTATAGCAAAAGCGGGATTGTTAACCACCTTGCCTTTACGGTAGAGGATATAAATAAGGCGATTCAACATTATAAGAGCAAAGGAATTGAATTTTTATCATCTGAGCCTCAGCCAACGCTTGAAGGCGGCCGTATGATTTTATTTCATGGACCTAATGATGAGTTGCTGCAGCTAGTAGAACGAGTTAAACTCTAAAAAAGCCTACTTTAAAGGGGTACATACAAGAAAAAATGTGTTTTGCAGTCAGGTTTTTAATGAAAATAGCCTTGCCATGATACATCTATAGATAACACTAACACTATTGATAGCAAGTAGACAGTAAACTTAGGTAATAGATTGGCATCAGTTTGTTCCACCATTATATAAAAACGGCTTGTATTCATCTAGAAATTTACCACTTTTAACTTGGTTTCGAGTATGTGCTGTGATAAAAAAATGGCCCCTCTAATTAGAATGACTGACAACTGGAGGGGCAGTTTTGTATGCAAAAAAGTTTATTAATTTTTATCGAGGCCGTGTTTATACGGATTCTAGAGTTAACTCAATAAACTTTTCAACAGCAGGAGATTGCCACTTTTTTGACTTGACGAGTAAATGCGAGTAGAAGGGCTCAAATTGTTCATTGTGTTCAAGAATGTTTAATAATCCTTTTTCAACCTCATTTTTTACGGTGATATAAGGGAGTACAGAAAATCCTAATCCGCTCATTACCGATTGTTTGATTGCTTCTAAACTCCATAGCTCCATTGTTTGAAATTTAGGCAGTTTATGAGCAGCCAGATATTTTTCAAACATCGAACGATAACTGCATCCCTCTTCGTTTGTTATAAAGAAGTCAGTAATTCCATCGGTTTTATAACCATCAAAGTGCTGATTTTTATCCGGGCTTGTAACTAAAACAATTTCTTCTTTATGCAACTCATGATGAATGAAATTATCTGCTTCTAATTTTGGCCAAACCATAAACGCAACATCAACATCTCCGCTCATAAGATCTGTTTGATTTTGCCCGCAAGTTCCATTGCTTAATATAACCTTAACATCGGGATACTTAGTTGAATATTTTTTTAGAATAGGTCCTAATCTTGAAATAGTCAGCGACTCAGGGGCAGCAATTTTCAACTCGCCGCTTACCTTATTTTGAGTTTTTAAGTGTGATATACGTTTATACGTATATAACAATTCATCGGCTAAAGGCATTAACTCTCTTCCTAAAGAAGTTAACTTTAACTCTCGTTTAGTATAAGTGAATAACTCGCCGCCAACCTCCCGTTCTAAAGCCTTAATATGAGAAGTGATAGTTGACTGAGTATAGCCCAGTTTCAGAGCCGCATTTGTATAACTCCCCACATCGATAATCGTTCGAAACGTATTAAATTGTCGTATCTCCATTGGTTATAAACTCCTCTTATCTATTTAAAAAAACGATAGTAGTTATTTGTTATTTCAATTTTACCGATAGATAGGCTTATATTACAATGAAGCACGTAACTTATTCAACAATTTTTTAGTAAGAGGAGAAATTAACTATATGAATTTTACAGCATTCCTTTCCTATTTAATTATTACATCTTTTACTCCAGGCCCAAGTAATATCTTGGTAATGAACGAAGGGAGAAGGTTTGGATTCAGAAGATCACTGCGCTTCAGCGGTGGAATTATGTCGGGGTTTATTATTCTGGGTATAGTAACTGCATTATTAGCCACAAGCCTGTATCAGTGGATACCAATGGTAGAACCTTACTTTAAGATCGTTGGTTCGGCATATTTAGTTTACCTAGCATGGCAAATGGCTTTCTCTAAGAAGAAAAAAGAGGATGATTCCTGTACAAACTCTTCTTTTTTTTCGGGGCTGTTTTTTCAAATTCTCAATATAAAAAGTATTTTGTACTTTTTAACGGCCATGACAACTTTTGTACTACCTTATAATAATTCCAAATCAGCTATCCTTTTTTTGATTTGTCTCACGATACTAATAGGATGCACCGCATTGCTACTGTGGACTGCATTTGGTTCTGTATTCAAAAAACTATTTGCAAAGTATGATAAAAGAATAAATGTAATAATGTGTGTGCTACTTATTTATTCGGCAATTGTTATTTTCTAAAACTGGCTGAATAAGAAAGGCTGTTTTTACTGAAATATTCTCAAGTACGTTTCCATATTTTATAGTAGCATCTTCTATTTATAATGTATAATTCATTATAATCATATTTTTCATACATCTATGTAATGAATAGAACGGTTAATAAGGAGATGGTACAAAGTGGAGTGGCAGCAGTTTAAATATTTTCAAACGCTTGCACGTACGCAGCATATGACGCGCGCCGCAGAAGAGCTGTTAATTACGCAGCCTGCGCTCAGTCGTTCAATCGCTCGTTTTGAAGAAGAAGTAGGAGCACCGCTATTTGACCGGCAAGGACGTTCCATTATATTAAATCAATATGGTAAAGTTTTTTTAAAGCGTGTAGATAACATAATGAAAGAATTTGATAAAGGACAAGAGGAAATTCAAGCGCTGCTAGATCCTGAAAAAGGGCAGGTGTCCCTTGGATTTTTACATACGCTCAGCACAGATTTGATTCCAGATTTAATCGCTTCGTTTCGTAGTTTGTATCCTAAGGTGAATTTTCAGCTGAGGCAAAGCCCTTCTCACGTTCTTCTTGAGCAGCTGCAGATGGGCGAACTAGATCTTTGTTTGATTGCGCCTATGGAAGAGAAATCGATCATCAAGTGGCAGCACCTTTGGAGTGAAGAGCTGTTTGTGATTGTGCCAAAAAATCATCGGTACGCTCGCTGTGAGAGTATCCCACTAGAAGAAATTGCTGAAGAATCATTTATTCACTTAAAAGAAGGCTTTTCTCTTCGTCTTACGTTTGAGCAGTTATTTGAAGAGACAGGGGTAAAGCCTCACATCATGTTTGAAGGAGAGGAAGCTGATACCGTAGCGGGACTTGTAGGAGCCGGCTTAGGAATTTCTATCCTTCCAGATTTACACGGAATAGATCAAAGTAAAATAGTGAAAATCCCATTAGCTAAAGCCAACTGCCACCGAGTAATTGGACTAGCTTGGATTGAAGGAAGATATCTATCACCGGCTGTTAAACAGTTTAGAAACTTTGTTTTACATAAATTCCATGAGCAGAAATGAAGGTGTTTCGTAGCCTAGACTTGTTTACAAACTCAGTCCTTTTTTCTTTTAAATAACCTTTTTAAAATCGATCTCTTTTTACCTACTACGCTGCTTTCTTTTGAAGCTTCTACTAATTCTGAAATGGCCTGCTGTTCACGCAAGCTTTTACGCAAAGATTGAATAAGCTGCTTATCTTTTTCCTGAAGAATTTGTTTTGTATCAGGCTCTTGTTGGGGTGAAGGCTGTACCGGCTGTTCGGGAGGTGTCGGCTGCTGGTCAGCTGCTTCTGCTGTGTTCTCTGTGTTCTCTTTGTCTTCGGCTTCTTCTAGAGACACGGCAGCTTGATCCTCGCTTGTAGTTAAAGAGAATTCTTTTTGCAGCGCTTCATTGATTTCTTCTGCTTGACAGCCCTCATCATAAAGCTGCTTAATTTTCAGTAAAACGGTCGCAGCCCCAGCTTCATATTGTTTTGGTCGATGATCCTCTTTTTGTATAAAGAAATATTGGAATTTATCTATATATCTTCTAATCGTTGAAGTAGGAATACTCGTTTCTTCAGATAACTCTTTTACACTAAGCCATTTTGTCATTTTCTCACCACTTTTTAAATGATTACTTATTCGTCAGCATCAATTTGAACTTGTACTAGTATCTACTGTTTATCTTATCATGTAACGCTTCTACGTACCTTGCTGTGTTGGTTTCTGTAACGTTTTTATAATCACAGTGTCATAAATGAGGTATAAGCTGCCACTCGCACAAAGATTTGTTAGTTGAAGAATAGGAAATAATCAGTAAGCATTTGTTTGGAGTATGTTGAACAATGATGAGCGTACTTCTTATTATTATCTTATAATGTTGCTGAAGAAAAATCGAGTGATTACTTCACTGTTTAATGATTATGGTAATGTTGTACTAAAGAATAAAAGGAGGGGCAGCATGAGTTTTACAGAACGAGCAGTAGCACTTATTAAACAAATACCATCCGGGAAAGTAATGACATACGGACAAATTGCCGGCTTGGCTGGTAGTCCCCGAGGTGCAAGGCAAGTTGTACGAGTACTGCATTCGATGAGTAAGAAACATAATCTCCCCTGGCACAGAGTCATTAATTCTAAAGGAGAAATTGGGTTTAAAGACGAAGAAATGTACGTTGTTCAAAAACTTTCACTTGAAGCGGAAGGAATACTCGTTTCTTCGGATGGAAAGCTTGATCTTAAAGTCTATCTCTATGAACCTGACGTGTATAAATAACAAAAAAGCTATCTGAAATAGATAGCTTTTTTTGTTATTTATGTTTTTCAAAAGCGAGCTTTAATCCAAAACCAATTAAAACGACTCCTGTTGCTTTATCCATAAAGCGCTGAACGCTAGGTGTTGTGAGCCATTTTCGTAAGTAGTTAATAAAAAAGACGAATACGAAAAACCACGTGATAGCAAGAAACGTATACGTTATGCCCATAAGAAGAAGTTGAAGCGTTACATTTTGATCACTTTGGACAAATTGAGGTAAAAAAGTTAAGAAAAACACCGCCACTTTTGGATTAAGGACGTTTGAGACAAGACCTTGACGAAAAGCGGATATTTCTTTTGACTTCTCCTCTTTTATAGGAGAAACTGTATCGCTTTTTTTAGAAAATAAAGAAGAGATCCCTAAGTACATTAAGTAAAGGGCTCCTGCATATTTTACCACTTCAAATGCCAGAGCTGACTGAAGAAGAAGAGCAGATAAGCCAAACGCGGCGGCGAGCGTATGAACTAAAGAGCCGCTTGCCAATCCTAACGCCAGTTTATAGCCGCCCGTTTGTCCATCTGCTATCGTTCGTTTGGTGATAAGAGCCGTATCAATACCGGGACTCATAATAACAAACAATGTAAGAACTAAAAAGGTCAAGATGTCATTCATTTTTTTCTTCCTCCTTGCTGTGATAAAATACAACTACATTTTATTTATTAAATATAATTTAACATATTTCACTAGGTTTATTAAATCTAATTTAATGAAATTAAATATAATTAAACATCTTTTACGGAGGAATCATCATGGAAAACATAGATATTGGAAAAAAAGTAGAGAAATTTCGAAAAGCAAAGGGGCTAAGCAGTCGAGAATTAGCCAAATTAGCGGAGATTACGCCGTCTATGTTAAGTCAAATTGAACGGGGATTAGCTAATCCGTCCATTTCAACGCTTAAAATTTTAGCTAAATGCCTCGATGTTCCTACTTTCAGTTTTTTACTTGAAGAAATAAACACCTCTCATTTAGTCGTACGGTCGAACGAGCGTAAAACGATGAAAGTAAAAGAGTTAACGTATTCGCTAGTATCACCAGACTTTACGGGAAATCTAGCTACGGCGATTATGGAAGTACCGCCGATGAAGTCCTCATCAGAATCTCCTTTAGCGCATAAAGGGGAGGAAGTGGCATATGTCTTAGAAGGAAAAATTAAGGTGTATTTGGAAGAGGAAGTATACGTGCTAGAAAAAGGAGACAGCGTCAAAATCCCTTCGCATCTGAAGCACAAATGGGACAATCCGTTTGAGGAGAAAGCGGTGATTTTATTCTCAGTTACACCGCCTGTTTTTTAAAATACTTACGGTTTTTATACTGCTCATCTTCAGTGTTAGCCACTTTTATTATATAAATGTGATAAAGCTATCATGTTCGTGGGGATAAACAATTGATAAAATAGCATTGTTGGGAATCTCTACCTAAGAGAATACATACTAAATATTTTTTTGAAAGGTGTTGAAGGGTAATGAAGACATGGAAAGAGATGTTTCGTACTTCAAAGCTTAAAAAAATGATGCCTGTACTCGCTCTGTCGTGCGCGGCGGCTGTAAGCTTTTCAAGCAGCGAGGTACATGCTGAAACGGTAAAATGTCAAAGACAAGAAACTAAGAGTGATCGAGAGTTTGCTAAGCTTGAAGAAAAATATGATGCGAATCTTGGCGTTTTTGCATTAGATACGGGTACCAATAAAACGGTAACGTATCATCCAGATGAGCGTTTTGCTTATGCGTCTACTCATAAAGCTCTTGCTGTCGGTGCACTTTTACAGCAGAAGTCAATCGAAGATCTCAATGAACGAATCTTTTATACGCGCGATGACCTTGTAAACTATAATCCCATTACAGAAAAGCACGTGGATACAGGCATGACTCTTCGAGAACTTGCGGATGCATCGCTTCGCTACAGCGACAATACGGCAGGGAACTTAATTCTGCAGCAGCTGGGCGGACCGGATGGATTTAAAGAAGCTTTAGAAAAAATAGGAGACGATGTGACGCTGCCTGAGCGCTTTGAGCCGGATTTAAATGAAGTGAATCCAGGAGAAACCCACGATACAAGTACACCGAGAGCGCTCGCTACAAGTCTTCAAACGTATGTACTTGGACAGGCACTTCCTGAAAACAAACGTGCACTTTTAACAGATTGGATGAAGCGAAACACAACAGGGGATGCGTTAATACGGGCGGGCGTGCCGAAAAGCTGGGAAGTAGCCGATAAGACAGGCGCAGGCTCGTACGCGACGCGAAATGATATTGCCATCCTTTGGCCGCCAAAAGGAGATCCAATTGTTCTTGCGATCCTTTCCAATCGTACGGAAAAAGATGCGGAGTATAATGATAAACTGATTGCAGAAGCGGCTAAACAAGCGGTGAAGACCCTTAAAGTTACTCGGAAATAAAATTGGATAATAGTAGTTTAAATGTAAAAGAAAGATTGAAAAGATTGATAGAACATTCTATTATTAATTAGAAAAAATACAGGAAGGAAGTATCTCTTATGAAAAAGATTTTTCCAATTGTTCTATCTTTCGGTTTATTAACGAGCGTATCTTTTAGCACAGTTTCAAACGTAGATGCGGCAGCTAAATCTTACAAAAACTGCACGGAATTAAACAAAGACTACAAAGGCGGCGTAGCTCGTGCGGCTAATGTAACAAATAAAGGCGGCAAAACAAAGTACAAACCGTATGTGTCAAAATCACTGTATGATGCCAATACAAAGTTAGATCGAGATAAAGACTACATCGCCTGTGAAAAATAAATACTAGCTGACTCATCCAAGCGCTTATTGTAAGCGCTTGGATTTTTTAATATCATCAACTTCTGTATGTTGCGAGCTGAGGTCAAAAATTAGTTAAATCGCACAAAATAATATCAGAAAATTCACATAAATAATAATGAACTTCCGTTGGAATTCGTATACACTATGTACATGTTAATTTAACTTACATCTTATGTTAGAAGTAAGAGGGGAAACATCACAAAAAAGGAGTTGAGTATATAGTGTCTACAAATGCAACAAGTTCCGTTATAGAAGAGATGCATTCTCATCAAGATAGAAGTCTTGATCCGTCACTAAAGCCAAAAGTGGAAAGTGATCGAAAGCTAACTCCGATGTCCTATATGTTTATGTGGATTGGAGACGGCGTTAATTTAGGAAATATGACGCTTGGCGCAAGCTTAGTAGTAGCAGGTACTGCGGTATTAAATCTTTTTCAAACGTTTGTGGCAGCGATTATTGCCATTGGTATTATTTCTACTTTTTTTGTATTAAACGATCGAATTGGCTATAAGACGGGCATACCGTATGTGATGCAGCTTCGAATGTCTTTCGGAATAAAAGGATCCGTCATATCGTCTCTTTTACGAGGTATTCCAGCTATCATTTGGTACGGTTTCCAAAGCTGGACAGGCGGTACCGCTTTAAACGAAATCGGGAAAATTGTGAGTAAAGGGTCTTTTGACAATCTTGTTCTTTGCTTTATTATCATTCAGCTGCTGCAAATTGTGCTTTCTCTGTACAGCTTCCACGCGGTTAAATGGGTAGAGATGCTTGCTTCAATCATCATATTGCTTGGTCTTGTTTACGTATTTGGCGTTCTTTTAACTTCTCATAGCGAGGTAGTAGGGGAGAAGTGGGTACATACAAAAGGTTCATGGGGACTTCCGTTCTTTTCTTTCATTATGATGTTTATGGGAAATTATGCAGCGATTTTTCTAAGCGCAGCCGATTACTCTAGAGAACTGAAGACAGGAATTAGCGACACAAAGCGTGGGTTCTTATACTTTACACCGATTCTAGTAGCCTACGGATTCGTTCTTACAATCGGGGCAATGCTTGCTTCTGCTACGGGTATTTCCAATCCAGTTAAAGCGTTCGCGGTTGTAGTGGATAATTCATATATTACCGTCGCTGTATCAGCTTTTATTGTGATTGGGGTTATTGCCGTAAACATGGTGGCGAATATTATTCCACCTACGTATGTGATTACGCTGCTGACAAAAGCAAATTATAAAGTGGCGGTGACCATTACTGGACTGCTTGCCTTTTGCTCGTTCCCTTGGGTGCTTGTTCAAGATTCGTCAGCTGCAGGTCTTGGGCTGTTCATTTTGATTTACTCTGCTTTTTTAGGTCCAATTGTTTCTATTTTACTAGTTGATTACTATATTTTACGAAAACAAAGAGTAAACGTAGAAGAATTGTATCAAGAAAAAGGGCCGTTTTCCGGTTACAATCCGTGCGCCATGCTTGCGATGCTCATCGGCGCAGGTGCTGCGTTTATCGAAGTCGATTTAGGCTGGATTATAGGAGTGGTAGTTGCAGGAGTTACGTATATTCTTTTAACGAAATTTGCTTTTAAACATTCAAAATTTAAAAAAGGAACCATCTTTGAATACTAACACTCCATCGATAAAAGCCTTTGCTTTCTGCAAAGGCTTTTATCGCGTCAGATTAAATCTCTTTGTCTAGTTTCCAAAAAAGTGGGTAAAGTAAAGAAGAGAAAAAAGTTACCTCTATTATGAGTTGCTTTTACAGGAGCGCATCTAATGTATCGCATCAATCATAGTTTAAAGGAGAGGGCAGAGTATGTATGAATTTAGAGTGTATACTCTTCGAGATGGAAGCGAAAAGGTAATCAAAACGCTGAAACATGAATCGTTTGCTGATGAAATTCAACGAGCGGGAATTAAGCAAACAGAAATTGCTCAAACACAGCTAGTAGATAAACCGAGATAAGGCATTTGCCTTTATTTTTACACGTTTTAAAAAAGCCGGATTCCTATGTCTTTACGCGGGAGTCCGGCTTTTTCTAATTTCTTATAGTTCTTCACCATTTGTTTCAATTACATGTTTATACCAGTTAAAGGAATCTTTTTTGTAGCGCTTCATTGATCCGTTTCCTTCGTTGTCACGGTCGACATAAATCATGCCGTATCGCTTTTTCATTTCGCCTGTTGTAAAGGAAACAATATCAATAATTCCCCACGGCGTGTAGCCCATTAAATCAACACCATCGTACGTCACGGCTTTTTCTAACGCTTCGATGTGCGATTTTAAATATTCAATTCGTGATGCGTCATGAATGGATCCGTCTTCTTCAACTGTATCGATAGCGCCAAATCCGTTTTCTACGATGAACAGCGGAATTTGATAGCGGTCGTAGAAGCGGTTTAACGTATAGCGCAAGCCCGTTGGATCAATCGACCAGCCCCAATCGCTTGATTTGATATAAGGATTTGCTACGCCGTTTGGCAATCCTCCGTTTACGATATCGCCTGTGTTATCAGCTTCAACGTCGCTTTTAACCGTTGTTGACATGTAATAGCTGAAGCCTAAATAATCCACCTTTCCGTTTCGTAAAATTTCTTCGTCGCCTTCTTCAAACGGAATACGATAGCCTTCTCGTTCGAACTCTTTTAACGCATAGCTTGGGTAGTAGCCGCGAACTTGAACGTCAGGGAAGAAGTAGCGCTGTCTCATTGTTTCTTCTGCTAACATCACGTCTTCAGGGTTTGAAGAATACGGATAGATTGGTACATGTGACACCATCGCTCCGATTTGGAAATTCGGATTAATTTCTTTTCCTTTTGACACGGCAAGAGCACTTGCCAGCAGTTCATGATGTCCTGCTTGATACATCACTTCTTTTGCGTTTTCACCCGGTTTTACAGAAACGCCGGAGTTCGTCCATAAGAATAGAGGGTTGTGTACGTCCATTTTGTTGTTGATTTCATTAAACGTCATCCAGTACGTGACTTTGTCTTTGTAGCGGTCGAAACAAACTTCAGCGAACTTCACAAAGCAATCTACTGTTTTTCGGTTTCTAAATCCGCCGTATTCTCGAGCCAAATGCAGGGGCATTTCAAAGTGAGACAGCGTAATAACCGGCTCAATGCCGTGTTTTAACAGTTCATCAAATACATCGTCGTAGAATTTTAGTCCTTCTTCGTTTGGCTCAGCTTCATCGCCCTTAGGAAAAATACGACTCCAGCCAATAGACGTTCGTAAACATTTTAAGCCCATTTCTGCAAACAGTGCGATATCTTCTTTGTAGCGGTGGTAAAAATCAATTGCTTCGTGATTTGGATAGAATTTATCTTCTTCCACTGTTTCAGTGATTTGTCGCGCTACACCGTGCGCACCTGCAGTCATAACGTCTACTACGCTCGGTCCTTTTCCACCTTGGTTCCATCCACCTTCAAATTGATGAGCTGCTAATGCGCCGCCCCATAAAAAATCTTTTGGCATCTTTGTCATTGTTAGTTCCTCCTTATTTCACTACGGTAAATAATGTTTGATCTAGCCCGCTATTTTCAACATCTTCAACAATCACTTCGCGGTAAGCGCTTGAATTTGTGATAATAACCGGCGTAATGGTTTGTAATCCTTGTTTTTTAATAAATTCTTTATCAAATTCTATTAGTAAATCGCCTTTTTTAAATTTTGTACCGTCTTCTACGTGTAGCGTAAACGGCTTGCCGTCTAACGTAACGGTATCTAATCCAATATGAACAAGCAGCTCAACGCCGTATTCTGAACGAAGGCCAATGGCGTGCTTCGTTGGTGCTACCATGACTACCGTTCCGTCAAAAGGTGCATAAAGCTTATTATCTGAAGGATCAATCGCTAATCCTTCTCCCATCGCACCTGAGCTGAATACTTCATCGGGTACGCTAGAAAGAGGGATGACTTTCCCGCTAAACGGTGCGCTGATTGTTTCTTCATTTTCTTTTGGATTACTTACAGCTACTTCGTTTAAAGGAGCAGCAGCTGCGTCTTTTGCTGCATCTTCTCCGTAACCAAATACTTGAATAAGCAGAACGGGAAGAATGATTGCAATGGCACATCCAATTAAAATGCCCCAGATCGACATCGGGTAGTCCTGGCTGATACCGTTTACAATGGTCAGCGGTCCAGGCAATCCTGCGTAAGCAAAGTAGTAAGGATGAAAGAAGCTTGCTACAACAGCACCAATAGCACCTGAAATGCATCCAAAGATAAACGGCTTTTTAAAACGTAGGTTTACGCCGTAGATGGCTGGTTCGGTAATACCGAATAATCCTGTTATCCCAGCTGATACGCTGACTTTGCGTGCTTCTTGGCTTTTTGCTTTTAAAATAACCCCAAGTACCGCTCCGACTTGAGCTACCACGGCAATTGTTTGATACGCTTGAAACGAATCTCTGCCGTTTAAATCAAAGTTTGCAAGCACCATCGGCGTAATTCCCCAATGTATTCCAAAGATAACAACAATTTGCCAGAAGCCGCCAATGATTGCTCCAGCTAAGGCAGGTACGTTTTCAGCTAAAAAGTTATAGCCGTGAGCGATTCCGTTAGCTCCCATCGTGGTAACAGGACCAATAAGCAAAATTGTTACAGGAACCATAATTACCATACATAAAAATGGGACAAACAGCGGTCTAACCACTTCATGAATGCTTTTGTTTAGGAACCTTTCAAGATAAGACAAAATCCATACTAAAAATAAAGGCGGTAAAACAGAAGAAGTATAGACCGTTTCGGATAAGGGAAGACCTAAAAACGAAATGCTGCTTCCATCGGCAATTTTGGCCGCCATTTCTGCCCATGTTGGACTGACTAATGCCGCACAGCACGCCACTGCGATGTAGGTGTTGGTTTTAAAATGCTTGGATGCTGTGATGGCAATAAAAATAGGTAAAAAAACAAATGGTGCCCATGAAATGAAGCTTAATACTTGATATGTGCCCGTTTTTGCAAAGCTGTTAGAGACTAAGTTAATTAAAATTAACGAGCCCTGTAAAATTCCTGCTGCTGCCAGGATGTATACAAACGGCGCAAACACCGCTGACATCGTAGCAATCACACGATTTAAGATTGTTCCTTTGTTTTCAGATTGTTCCTCTGTGGTATCCAAGTTTACTAAACTAGCAAATTCTTCATAAACATCTCCTACGTGCTGCCCAATAACAACTTGAAACTGTCCGCTGTTTTCAACGACTGTAATAACACCAGGCATAGAAGACACCTTGCGTTTGGCTTCTGGCTTTGAGCGCTTTAACACAATTCGCAGTCTCGTAGCGCAGCGTGTAGCGCTTACGATATTTTCTTCGCCGCCTACCGCATCTAAAATGTCTGCTGCAAGCTTGTGATAATCTCTAATTTTCCCTCCCATATGTTCAACCCCCTTGTTGAGTATACGCTTTCAGTATAATTGTACCGATACAATTTATCAATACCCAAATAAAATAATAATTAATGAATAATTTAAGTTTATGGTATGGAGTTAGATTATGGTATAATCGTGTTATTCTTGAGACAAATTCAGTAAAGAGGTATAGCTATGATTAAATACCAACAAATTGCAATTGAAATTGAAACCTATATTGAAGAACACAAGCTTCAACAAGGAGAAAAGCTGCCGGTATTAGAAACGCTGATGGCGCAGTTTAAAGCAAGCAAAAGTACCGTAACAAAAGCCTTAGATCTGCTAGAGAAAAAAGGCGTTGTTTTTCAAGTGAGAGGAAGCGGCATTTTTGTCCGTCGCCATAAACGAACAGGCTATATTGGCTTGCTTTCCAATCAAGGATTTACGAGTGAACTTGAAGATTTTCAGTTAACGTCGGAAGTGATTGAGTTAGATGTACGAAAGCCGACGCAAGAAGCCGCGTTAAATTTAAACATAGAAGAAAATAGTGACGTCTATTATGTAAAAAGAGTACGGTATATTAACGGCCAGACGCTTTGTCTAGAAGAATCGTTTTATAATAAATCCATCGTTACGTACTTGAATAACGAAATTGTTTCTCAGTCTATTTTTCATTACATTAAAGAAGGACTTGGCTTAAAAATCGGGTTTTCTGATCTATATCTTCACGTCGGCAAGCTGAACGGAGAGGAAGCGAAGTACCTAGGATTAAAAGAAGGAGATCCTAAATTATTTATTGAAACACTCTTTCACTTAGCTAACGGACAGCCGTTTGATTTTTCAAAAGTAACGTATAACTACGAACAGTCTCAGTTCTTTTTACAAGCAACGAGTCACGTTTTATAAAAAAAGTGTCCGTCTCTCAATTCTTGCAGGTGCTATGATTGGTTTTGTAGTTAACATAAGTTGTGCATTATTAAAGTTAATTAAAAACAAAGTGGAGTAAACTTATTCGGGGCAGTGGAGGTTTTGAGTGAAAGTATCATTATTCAGCCATATACGAGCAAGTATCAACAGCAAGTAGTGGATTTAATTCTTCATATTCAGCAGCAAGAATACCAAATTCCAATAACGGAAAAAGATCAGCCTGATTTGTTTGAAATCGAAAGCTTTTATCAACAGGGGAATGGAAACTTCTGGGTTGCTGTTTGCGACGAAAAAGTAGTAGGAAGCGTAGCTTTAATAGACATTGGCAGCCGTCAAGTAGCGCTGCGGAAAATGTTTGTAGCAAAGCCTTATAGAGGAGCAAACTTCAAAACAGCTCACCGGTTATTGCATACAGCCATCGCGTGGGTAAAAGAGCAGGAAGTGGAAAGAATATATCTAGGAACCACATTACAATATAAAGCTGTTCATCGATTTTATGAGAAAAATGGGTTTCAACATATAGAGAAAGAAAAGCTGCCTAAGAATTTCCCCGTGATGAACGTAGATAAAAAGTTTTATACATATAAGGTATAAGCTAAGCCTTTGTGCAAAATCATATCGGTTATTGTAATGAACGGTAGATATGAGAGCTGTGTTTGTAGCAAAACATATAAAAAAGACGGTCTATGCATATTAGATCGTCTTTTTATATAGCCTGTTTATAAGGATGGATGATAACCCAAACGGTAATGAACAGCTCAACGTTACAATGAGGATTCGCGGGAAGAGACTAAAAGCGGATATCCCGTCGCTTAGCAAAAATAAAGTTAATACGGCGAGTGCTCCAACGATATCGAAAAGAAGATATAGAATTAGTTCAATTAATATCTTAAGTGAATTTATGTATTTCATGATGCTTGTTATAGCTATTGAACAAGGGATGCCTACTATAATGATGAATGGAGTCGTAAGATACACACCAATAAGCAAAATCGATAGATAGTCTAGTATACCTGTATAGCCAAGGGAATTTAATTCAAATATTTCGATGCAAACTGCACCGCCGCATATCGATGAAGCAATAGTTGCAAGTATTTGTTTAATAAGCTTCACAGTCGTTCTCCTAGACGTACTTTTTTATCTAGAATAGCAATATAGTTTGAAAAATACTAGCATCTATTAAAAGAAAAGTGGATATAGGCGTTGGAACTGCTAAAAGAAAGCTTATACCTTAGCTTAATGACAAAAGCCGCTAGGTCAACGAATCTAGCGGCTTTTACTTTGGCAATGTCTCTTGATAATGAACTCTTTTTTTAAGTAGGAAATTGTCTAACTGAGCAATTAAAATCCCCGCAACCACAATAACAGAACCAATCAGTTCTTTAAGCGTAAACAGCTCATGCAAAAAGAGAACGGCAAACAGCGCAGCAAAAATAGGCTCTGTTGCAAAAATAAGTCCTGTGTGAGTAGGAGTTGTATAGCGCTGCGCAATAGCTTGACAAATGAATCCAATCGCGCTGCAAAGAACGCCAAGACCTAATATTGCAATCCATGATGATAAAGTAGTTGGGATGCTAGGGTGTTCAAATAAAAAGCTGCAAGTCAGTGCAAATAATCCAGCAAACCCTAGCTGTAAAATGCCGAGAGCAATTGGGTTTTCGTTTTTCGTAAACGTGCCGGTCAGCGTGATATGAATGGCATAACATAGCGCCGTTCCAATGCAAAGTAAATCACCAGCATTCATATGAAAGGAGTGCTTTAAAGTTAAAACACCTATACCGGTTAGGGTAATGATAACGCCAAGTCCAATCGGCCAAGAAGGAAGCTTCTTCACTAAAAAGCAGTTAAGCAATGGAACAAAAATGACCGTTAAACTGACAAGAAATCCGGCATTTGAAGCAGACGTCATGCTGACGCCAAACGTGACAAATGAAAAAACGGAAAACAGTAAAAAGCCTAAAATAGCTGATGATCCAATTGTTTTGCGTGTGATTTGTCGTAAAGGCTTATAGAAAAAGAGTCCGGCAATAAAAAAAGCAATCAAACATCTAAGTGCAATAATAGTAAATGACCCGAGCGAACTCAGCCCCATTTTCATAAACACGTACGACATGCCCCAAAATACGTTTACCCCAATCATCATCATATTTGCTCGCGTGCGGTAACTCACGTTCAACCCTCCATTGTTTATAATATACTCACAGTATACAAAGGAATTTGATATTAATAAAATGAATCTTTATAATGATGAACGTGAATTAAATTCATGTTGAGGCGGGAGAAAATGAGCTTAGTAAAATATGAAATATTAAATAAAGTAGCGGAAGTGAAAAGCTTTACAAAAGCGGCAGATGCGCTGGCGCTCACGCAGTCAGCGGTCAGTCATGCCATTACAAATCTTGAATCGGAATTTGGATTTCTGCTTGTGAATCGAAACAGATCAGGTATTACCTTAACAACAGAAGGCGAAACGATGCTTCTTGCCATTCGGAAAGTGCTGCAAGAAAATGAAAAAGTCCATCAAGAAGCAGCCAGTCTGTTAGGTCTTGCAAAAGGAACGATTAAAATCGGTATTTTTAAAAGCGTGTCGACCAAATGGCTTCCTGAAATTATTCGGCTGATGGAAAAAAACTACCCTGAGATTCAAATTCAGCTCAAAGAAGGCGACTACCTTGAAATTGAACAGTGGCTGCTAAGCGGAGAAATAGACTGCGGTTTTATTAACATTACGCATTCAAGTCAATTTCATATTATTTCTTTAAAAAAAGACCGGCTGCTGTGTGTCGTATCGGATCAAAGTGCTCTATATCATCAGAAAACCGTTTCTTTTGAAGATTTAGAGAAAGAACCGTTTATTATGCCGACGTACGGCGGTTATCATGATATTAAGCAATTGTTTGAAGAACATGGCATTCAGCCTGACATCCGTTTTGAATTAATGGATGAAAGTGCTATTTTATCGATGGTTACGCATCACTTAGGAATTAGCATTTTACCTGAAATGCTTTTGGATTCGATCCCGCAGGAGCTGCGTGCGATTCCGTTTCAAATAGACAGCTACCGTTCAATTGGTCTAGCTACTCGTTATCATCTTTCACCTGCAGCCAAAAAATTTGCTGAAACAACGCAAGCATGGCTGCAGGATTCGGATAAGTAGGAGATTATTTATAGAGCAAAATCGGTTAATTCATAAGACTCTTAGGAACTAAGCGCATCTTTGTGCTATAATAAAGCTATACAATTACCTATTAGTCATCATTGATGACTAATTTTTTTTGGAGGATAATATGGAAGATTTATTACAATTAAAGAACAAGAACTTTGTTATTATGGGAGTTGCCAACGACAGAAGTATTGCTTGGGGTGTTGCAAAAGCCCTTCATCAAGTAGGAGCAAACTTAATTTTTACATACCGTAAAGAACGTTCACTAGGAAAATTGAACAAGCTGTTAGAAAAAAATGAAATTCAAGCGACATTAATTGCAGAATGTGATGTAAACAGCGACGAAAGCATTGAAGCAGCTTTCAAAAAAATCGGAGAAGAAGCAGGCACAGTTCACGGAGTGATTCACTCTGTTGCGTTTGCTCACTCAGAAGATTTAAACGGTGAGTTCATCAATACATCAAGAAGCGGATATGCATTTGCTCAAGATACAAGCGCTTATTCATTTATCGCCGTAGCGAAAGCAGCAAAACCTCTTATGACAGAAGGCGGTTCTCTTGTAGCGATGAGCTATCTTGGTGCAGAGCGCGCAGTTGAAGGCTATAACGTAATGGGCGTAGCAAAAGCAGCGCTTGAGTCTTCAGTAAAATACTTAGCATTAGACTTAGGGAAAGACAATATCCGCGTAAATGCGATTTCAGCAGGCCCAATTCGTACACTTGCAGCGAAAGGCATTTCTGACTTTAACCAAATTCTTCACCATGTTGAAGAAAAAGCACCTCTTAAGCGTAACGTAACGCAAGCAGAAGTTGGCGACATGACGGTTGTATTACTGAGCCACCTTTCACGCGGCGTAACGGGAGAAATCGTACACGTGGACGCTGGTTATAATATTGTAGGTTAATTCCAAAAAACCTTCTCATTCGAGAAGGTTTTTTTTAGCTTTTTTCATAAAAAGACAAATGCATGCATCCCAACACAGACCCCTTAAATCAATATCGTTAACAATAAGGCGAATCAGAAGAAATATTCATTCTATACTTCTAGATAAATGTGTGCTTCCACTTATAAAACAAGAGCTCATGTCTATAAGTAAAGACAAGAAATATATAATTTAATTCATAATTAATTAAACGCCTATATTTTAAAATAGATAAGCTCTAAATCCTAAAAAGAACATATGATGTGGCAAAGGAAAAGGAGTTGACGAAATATGCATCAAGGACAGCAACATTATATTCCATGGGAACAATGGCATCATCAGCATCCTCAAGGCACGTGGAATCAATGGCATCAGCAACATCCTCATGTACCTTGGGAGCAGTGGCATAAACACTATCCGCACGGCACATGGAATCAATGGCATCAACAACATCCATACACACCTTGGAATCAGTGGCATCAGCAGTATCCGCACGGTACATGGAATCAGTGGCATCAGCAAAATCCATATGTGCCATGGAATCAGTGGCACCAGCAGCACCCACACAGTTCGTGGAATCAATGGCATAATATCTATCATCAAAGCTAATCAGCTTTTTACCATAAAAGGTCCGGTTCTCCTTAGGAACTGGACCTTTTGTGTGTAGACGTGAATGACGCAGTAAGCTTGATTTTCAGCCCTATATACGAGCGACGATGATGAAGAATACGTTTGTTCGATAGGGTAGGGGGTACACGAATAAAGCGAGTCAAAGACCAACATTCATAAGGTCTAAGCTGTATAAAATGGACTAGTTCGCGGTAAAGCAACTATGTAAATAAGAAAAATTAAATATAATTTTCTTACTTGACAATATACCTATAGGGGTATATTATAAAACGTGTAAACAACATCAATTTAATAGCAAGGCGGTGATGGTCATGCTCTATATAGCAGTGTTGTTGCTTGCTATTTTATTTAGTGCATACCGACGTTATTATCCCGTTAAAGGAATACAGTGCATACGTGAATCTGAAGCAAAAGAATTTGGGCGAACGGTTGTAGATATTCGTCATTATCATGAAGTTCGCGATTCTATTGGTATAGTTATTCCGTATGCGTACCTCAAACGCTTTTATTCAGAAATTCCACAGGGCAGCGTTCATCTGATTGCCGGAGATAGAGTGGAATTAAATTTAAGCGTAAGGTTCTTACGAAAAAGAGGTTTTAAATTGCGCAGCTATGAGTTAGCAGCGTGTAAGTGTAAAAGTAAAGGAAAGAAAGGGGTATTCGATTATGGAGTATAATCAACAGGTGAAAAATCGCCTGCGCCGAATTGAAGGACAGCTAAAAGGCGTGCTCAGCATGATGGAGCAAGGAAAAGACTGCCGAGACGTCGTGACTCAATTATCTGCTGCAAGAAGTGCAAACGACAGATAAAGGTGCTAAAAGTGATTTAACAGCGTGGGCAAAATCAACAGGACACGAACTTATTGATTTTAAAGAAGAAGGCAGCATATTTATCTTTTACATTCAAAAAGGCTAATTTTTTTTAGAATTAAATATACCCAATGGGGTAATAGGGGGAACAACATGACTGAACAAAAGAAACGAACAACGATTGTATTATTTAGCGGGGATTATGATAAAGCGATGGCAGCTTATATTATTGCCAACGGAGCGGCTGCTTATGACCATGAAGTGACGATATTCCATACGTTTTGGGGATTGAATGCGCTTCGTAAAGAAGAAATGGTGCCGGTGAAAAAGGGATTTTTAGAAAAGATGTTTGGCAAAATGATGCCGCGCGGTGCGGATAAAATGGGCTTATCTAAAATGAACTTTGCAGGTATGGGACCTAAAATGATTAAAAACGTAATGAAAAAGCATAACGCTCTAACGCTGCCGCAGCTTATTGAAATGGCGCAAGAACAAGATGTGAAGCTAGTGGCTTGTACGATGACGATGGATCTTCTAGGATTACAGGAGAAAGAGCTGCTAGATAATATTGAATATGCGGGCGTAGCAGCGTATTTAGCCGACGCAGAAGACGGAAACGTAAACTTATTCATCTAAAAGATAACTCATGAAGCGAGGGTCAATATGATTATCAATGCGCTTATTATCGTCTTTCTGTTGTGGTTTTTGTATCAACGTTTTGCACCAGTAAAAGGTATTCAGCAAATAGCCACAATGGAGTTAAAAGCAAAGTTAAAAAATAAAAATAACCAGTTTATCGATGTGCGAACACCGCCTGAATTTCGTACCAAACATATTAAAGGATTTCGAAACATTCCTTTATCAGAACTGCCGGCCCAAACAGGCCAGCTTTCAAAAGACAGAGAAGTAGTCGTTGTTTGTCAAAGCGGAATGAGAAGTATGAAAGCAAGTAAACTGTTGAAAAAGCAAGGTTTTACATCCATCACCAACGTTAAAGGCGGCATGAATACGTGGAGATAAATCAAAAAGGAGGAGACGTAGCGTGAAGACAATAGCAGCACAAGAAGTAGAACAATTAGTAAAAAAACAAGAACAAATTCACATTTTAGATGTACGTGAAGTAGGGAAAGTAAAAACAGGTAAAATTCCAAACGCGTTAAATATCCCCCTTCCTTTATTGGAATTCCGTATGCATGAGTTAGACAAAGCAAATAATTACATTGTCGTCTGTCGTTCTGGAGGCAGAAGCGGAATGGCAGCTCGTTTTCTTGAGCAGCAAGGCTATAGTGTAACGAATATGACCGGCGGAATGATGGAGTGGAAAGGGGAAAAGGTCTAATTTTTTTGGAAAAAAATATACCCCTACTAGTATTTAAATCAGGGAGGAAAAAGAAATGATGCAAGCAAACTTTGTATTAGATGCAAAAGGACTAGCATGTCCAATGCCAATCGTAAGAACAAAGAAGAAAATGAATGAATTAGAAGCAGGTCAAGTACTAGAAATTCAAGCAACGGATAAAGGCTCTACGGCTGACTTACAAGCGTGGGCAAAAAGCACAGGTCATGAGTATTTAGGTACCGAGACAGAAGGTGACGTTCTTCACCACTTTCTTCGTAAAGGCGGTGCCGAAGAAAACGTAACGCCCATTCCAGAAATTTCATTAGAAGAATTTGCGAAAAAAGTAGAGAATGAAGAACATCTTCATATTTTAGACGTTCGTGAAGTAGAAGAATACGATGAAGCTCATATTCCAGGCGTAGTTCATATTCCGCTTGGTGAAGTAGAAAAACGTTCGAATGAGCTAAATAAAGAGAATGAAATTTATATTATTTGCCACTCTGGAAGACGAAGTGAAATGGCAGGGCAAACGTTGAAAAAGCAAGGATTTAAACACTTAGTTAACGTGGTTCCTGGTATGCGTGACTGGACAGGTAAAGTAGAATAACCAATGAATCATAGTGAATTAAAAATTTTTGATGGTTTATATACCCAAGGAGGTATTTTAATATGACAGTACATGTTCTTACTGCAAAAGAAGTTACATCTAAAATTATTAATAAAGAACCGCTATTTATCTTGGACGTTCGTAATGAAAGTGATTTTAGCGATTGGAAAATTGAAGGTCATCAATTTCAGCATTTAAATGTTCCATACTTCGATCTTTTAGACGGAGTAGAAGAAATCTTAGAAAAAATCCCTTCTGATAAAGCAGTGTTAGTTGTCTGTGCCAAAGAAGGTTCATCGGTGATGGTAGCTGACATGCTTTCAGAAGCTGGCCTTACAGTATCGTACCTAAAAGGCGGTATGAAAGCGTGGAGTGAATATTTAGAGCCTGTTAAAGTCGGAGATTTAAAAGACGGCGGAGAGATCTATCAGTTTGTTCGTATCGGTAAAGGATGCTTATCTTATATGATCGTATCGAACGGTGAAGCTGCTATTATTGATGCGACGCGTATGGCGGATGTGTATATTAACTTTGCCAAAGAACTTGGTGTCACAATTAAGCATGTGTTTGATACTCACCTTCATGCAGATCACATTTCAGGAGGAAGAGTCATTGCTGAAGCAACAAATGCAGCTTACTGGCTGCCTCCAAAAGATGCAGAAGAAGTGATTTTTGACTATAAGGCGTTAGAAGAAGGCAGTGATGTCGTGATTGGTAACACAACGATTACGATTCAGCCTCTTTATTCACCGGGTCATACGATTGGATCAACTTCTTTTATCGTAGACGATCAATACTTGCTTTCAGGTGATATTTTGTTCATCGATTCAATTGGACGTCCTGATTTAGCTGGTATGGCTGAAGATTGGGTAGGCGATCTGCGCGAGACGCTTTATAGACGCTATAAAGCATTATCAGATGAGTTAGTTGTATTGCCAGCTCATTTTATGATTATTGATGAGCTAAATGACAACGGCAGCGTAGCTGAAAAATTAGGTACTTTATTTGCTGAAAATCGTGGATTAAATATTGAAGACGAAGCAGAGTTCAGACACTTAGTAACAGACAATTTACCGCCGCAGCCAAATGCATATCAAGAAATCCGTGAAACTAATATGGGAAAAGTAAGTCCAGATGAAGAAAAACAGCGCGAAATGGAAATTGGACCAAACCGCTGTGCGATTCGCTAAGTAAAAAATTCAACTCAAACAAAGGAGAGAGAGAAATGGAATCAACTAAAATACTAGATGCAAAAGGGCTGGCATGTCCAATGCCGATTGTTAAAACAAAAAAAGCAATGAATGAACTTGAAGCAGGTCAAGTGTTAGAAATTCATGCAACGGATAAAGGGGCAAAAAACGATCTTGCAGCCTGGGCAAAATCTGGCGGTCACGAGCTTCTTCATACAGAAGAAGGCGACGTTTTTAAGTTTTGGATTAAAAAAGGATAAGAAATAATGGACGAAAAGGGTATCTCTTGTAAAAGGTACCCTTTCCTTATATGAAACGGAGCGACTATAGATGGATCTTACATTTATCATCACGCTTTTTCTTATTGGATTTATTGGGTCGTTTATTTCCGGTATGGTCGGTATTGGCGGGTCTGTTATTAATTATCCGATGCTGTTATATATTCCTCCATTAGTAGGAGTAGGAGCATTAACGGCTCATCAAGTCTCAGGTGCAGGAGCTGTTCAAGTGTTCTTTGCGACAATAGGCGGCGTATGGGCGTATCGAAAAAGCGGATTTTTAAACAAATCATTAATTTTATATATGGGCAGCAATATTCTAATCGGCAGCATGCTTGGAAGCTACAGCTCACATTATATGAATGAACAAGGATTAAATGTTGTATATGGAGTTTTAGCTCTTATTGCGGTTATTATGATGTTTATTCCAAAGAAAAATTTAGATGAGATAAAAGAAGGCGAACTTCAATTCAATAAAGGATTAGCTTCTATTTTATCACTGCTTATCGGAGCCGTAGCAGGCGTGTTAGGAGCAGGAGGAGCCTTTATTTTAGTTCCTGTGATGCTCGTGGTACTTAAAATTCCAACTCGAATTACTATCGCAACTTCACTAGCCGTTACCTTTATTTCTTCCATTGGTTCGACGGTTGGAAAGCTGATAACGCATCAAGTCCCTTTTATACCTGCACTTATTTTAGTTGCTGCAAGCCTAATTGCCTCTCCAATTGGTGCAAAAGTGGGGCAGAAAATGAATACAAAAGTGCTTCAGTGGATCCTTGCCGGTTTAATTTTAGCAACGGCAGTTAAAATTTGGTGGGGGCTGCTATAAAAAAAAGCTAAAGCTATGGATTCCCATAGCTTTAGCTTTTTTTATAGTACTTCATCACTTTCCACAAACGTTTCAAGCGCAGGATGAAATTCTTTTTGATAGTGGTTAGACGGACATACTTTCACAACAGTAGAGCGAAGAGCATTGGATTTTGATGTATTTAACACTTGCTTGCATTTAGGGCATCGTTCATTAAACAGAAAATGAAGCCATTTCACTTTTTATCACTCCTGTACTAAAACCTTTAAATCTTATCGGGTTAATAAGGATTATAAAGGGTTTTATAAGGCAGGTCAATGAAAAGGGAAGGAATCTTACAAAATAATTTACTGAGATAAATATATTTGCATAAAAAATTAAGAATTTATAGAATTTATTGTTTATTTATTTGATTTTTATGTTATCCTTTTTAACATACATTAAATATAAGGCCATAATTATCGTACGACCTTTGATTTGTATTACAAATAGTGAATGAGAAAAATATGTACCGAAAGGAGAACATGGCATCAAGAAGAAATGAATAGTCAGAGAGCAAGCAGATGCTAGTTGTCTATTAAAAAGGCATCTCCCAAGGCTTCTGTTTTAATTTTTCTGACTATTCTAATAATTAACTGGTTATTAAAAGTTTAAAATCTAGAAAAGGAATGATCATCAATGAAAGATAAATTTGCCCAACGAGCTAGTCTTGTAAAATCCTCTGAAACGCGCGAAATTTTAAAAGTAACGGAACGACCAGAAGTGATTTCATTTGCAGGAGGACTTCCAGCGCCGGAGCTATTTCCCGTTGAAGCAATGAACGATGCGTGCCGCGCCGTATTAAATGAAGACGGAGCCGCTTCACTTCAATACAGTGCAACAGAGGGGTATATCCCTTTACGAGAAGCAATTTCTAAACGAATGCAGGACATCGGCATTGAGTCCACGGTTTCGAACATTTTAATTACGTCCGGATCTCAGCAGGCAATTGACCTTACCGGAAGACTGTTTCTTAATGACGGAGACGTGGTAATCTGTGAAAGCCCAACGTATCTAGCGGCTATTAACGTCTTTAAATCCTACAATGCGACGTTTGTAGAAGTAGACATGGACGAAGACGGAATGATTATGGAAGAGCTAGAGAAAAAGCTTCAGGAAAATCCACATGCGAAATTTATCTATACAATTCCAGATTTTCAAAACCCTACAGGGCGCACATTAACGCGAGAAAGACGTCAGCGAATGATCGAGCTTGCGAACGCATACGACGTTCTAATTGTAGAAGATAATCCGTACGGAGGCGTTCGATTTGCAGGAGAAACGCTGCCGCCGGTTAAGCATTTTGATACAGAAGGCAGAGTTATTTATATCAGCACATTTTCTAAAATCTTTGCACCGGGTCTTCGAATCGGCTGGGTGTGTGCAGATGAAGCTTTTATTGATAAGTACGTAGCGTTTAAGCAAGTGGCTGACTTGCATACGGACAGCTTTGCTCAGCGCGTAACGGCTAAGTACATGGAGCTTTATGATATCGAAGAGCACATTCAAAAAATTAAAGCCGTATACAAAGAGCGATGTACCCAAATGTTATCGTGCATCGAAGAGTTTTTCCCGGAGAATTTGTCTTACAGTAAGCCAGAAGGCGGATTGTTTATTTGGGTGGAACTGCCCGAAGGAATTGATTCAGCGCATATCTTTTCAGAATGTCTAAAAAACAACGTAGCCTGTGTTCCAGGAACTCCTTTCTTTCCAAACGGAACAAGAAACAATGCGCTGCGCTTGAATTATTCTAATATGTCTGCTGAACAAATCGTTGAAGGCATGAAGCGCATGGGAGACGTATTGCATCGTGAATTGACAAGGGAAACGACTGTTTTATAAAAAGAATGGAAAAATCAAATAAAGCAATTTTATTGATTCATGAAATATACGGTGTGAACAATCATATGAAGTTTATGAAAGAGAAATTGTCTAAGTTAGAGGCAGATATTATCTGTCCTAACTTATTATCTAAAGACGCTCCTTATAGCTATGAAGAAGAACGAATGGCTTATCAAAACTTTGTTCAAAACATTGGTATTGATGAGGGTTCAAGACAAATTACTAACATGTTAATTCAACTAAAACAGGAATATGAAGAAGTAGGAGTTATAGGCTTCAGTGTAGGAGCCACAATATCGTGGCTATGCAGTGAAAACAATTTGTGTGACTTTGTGATAGGCTGTTACGGATCGCGTATTAGAGACTATATAAATAGACGTCCTGTGTGTCCAACTCTTCTTATTTTTCCTGCTGAAGAGCAAACATTTGATGTAGACTCTTTAATAAACTCATTAGAGCAAAAAAGAGAGCCGCTTTTGAAAATCAAAAAGTTTTATGGATTTCATGGGTTTATGAATCCTTTTTCAAAAACCTTTAATAAAGAATCAGCAGACCAAGCCTTCCAAACCATAAGTGATTTTCTCGAAAAAAACTTAGCTGATAACCAGTATTATAATGAAAGTGATACCTTACAATAAGCAGAAACTGACCCTTTTTCAGTACATATACATGTATTAACATTTTCTTTAGACGTATTGAAAAGGGGCGAGGTTATGCTAAAGTCAGTTGAAATTGTAGGAACAGCAGTAAAGCTAGTACCGCTTGAAAAAATGCATGAGCAAGGACTCTATGAAGCTGCAAAACCGAAAGAAATTTGGGAGCATCTCCCGGTAAAAGTTCATAGTCTAAGTGATATGAAACGGCTGATTGAAAGTGCTTTAAAAGCAAAGCAAGAGGGAAGAGAGCTTCCTTTTGCTGTATTTGATATAGAGTCACATTCGATTGTAGGAAGCACGAGATTTTTAGATATATCGCTTCCTAACAAAAGCGTAGAAATAGGGTGGACGTGGTATCATCCATCCGTGTGGCGAACGCGAGTTAATACGGAGTGTAAGTATTTATTATTAAAATACTGTTTTGAAGAGCTGAAGCTTCACCGCGTTCAATTCAAAACGGATGTACGAAACAATCGGTCTAGAAAGGCTATTAAACGCTTGGGTGCCATGCAGGAAGGCATCAGCAGAAAACATATGGTTTTACCTGATGGATACGTACGAGATTCGGTTATCTTCAGTATAATTGACGACGAGTGGCCGTTTGTCAAAAAGCGACTAGAAGGTTTTTGACATGCAGCCAGTCAGGGAAATAAAGAAAATGCCAGCAATTAATGGCATTTAAAGATAAAAAGCACAAGCTATAGCTTGTGCTTTTTTATCTTTAAAGAGCTTCTTTAATAATTTTTTTATAGTAAAGAACAGATAAAATACCAAAAATAGAGTAGAGTGCAGTATAGACAATCATGACGATAATCATAGGTGTCCAAACTTCAGTTCCAAACAAGAACCAGCCGGATTGCACGGCAAAATAACTGTGAAGCAAGCCGATGACTAATGGGATGCCGAAGTTAAAGAGCTGCTTTATTTTAATGCCTTTTAATAAATTTTTTTCTGTGAAGCCGAGCTTTCTAAGAATGGTATAGTTTGGCTTTTCATCTTCACTTTCGTCCATTTGTTTAAAATAAAGAATGCAGCCTGATGTAATTAGAAATGCCAGTCCTAAAAAAGCAACAATGAACATGATTAGGCCCATATTTTGTTTTTGACTCACTGCCATTTCTATACGCGAGTTATTTAAGCTATCATCGCTGAATTTTATCTCTCCGAAAAGCTCATTTGCTTTTGGTAAGTTATCTTCATTTGATATGTCTATTCCAGTGTAGACAGAAGATTCTTTTTGAATAGAGGGGTCCGCATCCTTTTTTAGCTCATTAAATACGTGATCGTCTACAATGGCAGCAGGCATACCGCTTGTAAAATAGGTAGATAAGATAAATTTTCGGTTTAAACCTATAAACTTTTGCGGAATGACTTTTTTCTTTCCTTTTAGCTCAATTTGTCCGGAGTCTTTAAATGCCATTGCTTGTTGAAGCATATCATTAGAGCCGGTAAATAAAGTTTCATTTTGAGCTACGTTTACACCACCAACGGATTTTTCACTGACCATCGGAAAAATCATAGCGGACGAGTCTACCATTGGGCCTTCCAACTTATTTTCTAAGATGTTTTTTACGTTTGCTTTTACTTGGATGACGTCGATCTTTTTTTCCGTATATGCTATTTTCTTTCGTTCCAGCGCGGCTTTAAACGAAGCAGCGTCTTTTGAATTATTGATAGCAAAATCGTTAGGTACATAGTCTCCAGCCGACTTTTCAGCAGAGTAATAGGAAATGTAGCTCAAACATAAAAAACCGATAGCAAGAGCGGATACGGTTGTAATAACCGTTAGTAATAACGCGTTTGATTTCATTCGAAACATAATCGAAGAAAGAGATAATACATCGTTAATTGACAAATAGCCTTTTTTGCTTTTTCGCATAAGATTTAATAAAAATCGAACCGAGCCTTTATAAAACAAATAGGTTCCGAGGATAACTGAAGCTAAAATAGACACCATTGCGATTGACAAAGCATTCATGCTTGTAAAAGAACCGTCAAACAATTTAGCAGAAATATAGTAGCCGGAAGCAATAAAGATTATGCCAAGAATTCCAATAATAATTTCAAGTATACTGATTTTTTTTGTTTTGCCTTCTGTTGATGAAGTAACGCGGAATAGTGCTAAAATGGTCTGTCTTTTAATAAAAAGATAGTTCATCGTCATAATTAGCAAATAGATGACTCCAAACACAATCAGCGTTTGAATCAAGGCTTCTTCTGAAAAGTGAAGTTTGGCAATGCCTTTTGTATCGGTGATTTTAAATAAAATCATAATAATTACTTTAGAAAACGAAAATCCAATTAAAATGCCGACAATCAGCGAGCTAAAGTACAGCATAAAATTTTCAGCCGTCAAAATACGGAAAATTTTTGTTTTGGTCATGCCAATTAGCTGAAATAAGCCAATTTCTTTGCTGCGTCGTTTGATGAATATCGTGTTTGCATATAATAGAAAGATAGAAACGATGGCTACAAGTAAAACAGAAGCGGCCCGAACCGCTGCGCCTCCTTTAATGGAACCTTTGGTTGCATCAAGAGCCGGATCATACTGCAGCGTTACAAAAGCAAAATATAAAGCTGCGCTGAAAATTAGTGCAAAAACGTATAAATAATAGTTTTTTACATTCTTTTTGAAGTTGCGGAAAATCAGCTGATTAATGTTCATGTTGAACTCCGCCTAGCACGCCTTGAGTTTTCATAATATCGTCAAAAAAGGCTTTTTGCGTTTGATCGCCTTTGTACAGCTGCGTATAAATTTGTCCGTCTTTTATAAAAATGACTTTGCTGCAATAGCTGGCTGCCACTGGGTCATGCGTTACCATAACAATACTTGCGCTTCTTTTGTCATTAAGCTCGGTCAGTTTGTTTAACAAATCGCTGGCCGCTTTTGAGTCAAGTGCACCCGTTGGTTCGTCAGCAAAAATCATGCTTGGCTCATGAATAAAAGCTCTTGCAGCAGAGGTGCGCTGCTTTTGTCCGCCCGAAATTTCGTTTGGGTATTTATCTTTTAGCTCATAGATGCCGAGCTGTTTAGCTAGCGCATCAAATTTTTTGTGAGCTACTGCTGAAGGAGTTTTCGCAACGGAAAGAGGCAAGAGGATATTTTCTTTTACTGTAAGCGTGTCGAGCAAGTTATAGTCTTGAAAAATAAAGCCCAGATGGGTTTTTCGAAAGTTTGCTAACTGCTTTTCTTTCATTCTGCTAATTTCATTTCCTTCAATTTTAATCATTCCGCCGTTGATCTTATCAATAGAGGAAAGGACATTCAGAAGCGTCGTTTTACCTGAGCCTGAAGCGCCCATAATTCCTACAAATTCTCCTTTCATAATGGTAATATCTACGCCTTTTAATACTTCTTGTCTGTTAAACTTATTTCCGTAACTTTTATGAATATTAGTAGCTTCTAATACGTTCATATGTATTCACTCCTTTAATCTGATACGTTTATTATAGAAAAAGTGCTTTAGCTTTTCCTTTGATTCACCGAACAAATGACGAAAGCATGTGACATTTTTGTCACATGCTTTTCATATCAACAAAATCATTTGATTTAGGAAAGGCAAGTGTAAACGTCGTGTCTTGGTTAAGAACTGACTGCACGCCAATGTGAATCGAAAGAGCGTGGGCAGCTTTTTGAGCTAGATATAGACCCATGCCAGTGGCACGGCTGTCTTCATGCTGCGTAGTTGAGGTAAAACCTTTCTCAAAAATACGCGGCATATCTTGTGGAGAAATTCCCCGACCGCTATCTTTTACCTCGATATACACTTGACCATTATGCTCGTAGCTTCTAATCATCACGTCAGATTCTTCGCTGTACTTAACGGCGTTTGTTAAGAGCTGCCTCATAATAAACGAAAGCCACTTTGCGTCACTCAGTACACGTTCTGCCTGTAAGTCCAAATCAAATCCAATATTTTTTCTCATACACCAAGCTTGCAGTGTTTTGATTTCAGTGAAAATAAGGGACTCTAAATCCAGATGTTCAATATACATATCATTTTCGATAAAGAAAATACGCTTTTGATGCAGCTGTTGATCAAGTAAAAAGTGAATACGAAGCCATTCGAACGTCAAGTTTGCTTTAACCTCTTGATTTTCTAAGCGTTCAATCATTAAATGCATGGCAGTTAATGGCGTTTTAATTTCGTGAATCCAAGCTAACAGCTCATCTTTTTCCTGCGTCACGTGCAGCTGAGTTTGCACGCCATCTTTTTTCGCTTGTTCTAATTGTTGCATCAGATTTCGCTGAACAATCTTTTCAAACGGACGCAGTGGATGAGAAAAAGTGGAAGAATCAAAGAAGTCTTCTTCATCTTTTAGCTTTTGATAAAATTTCGTTTCTTTCTGATAGCGGAAGACGCAGAAAATAAGAAAGATAATGGATGATAAAAACACGATATAGAGAATCGAAGACAGAGGAATGGATTCATCAATATACGCGATAAATAGCATAAAAAAATGTATGATAAAAAAGAAAAGGATCCAGCTTAGACGCTCGCGAATAAAGAGTTTAATCATAGCGTTCCTCTTCAATGGCTACGTAGCCTTGGCCGACTTTTGTTTCAATAAAAGTTCCCAGTCCAATTTCATCTAATTTTTTTCGCAGGCGATTGACGTTTACCGTCAGCGTGTTGTCACTGATAAACCGTTTATCTTCCCACAAACTATTAATCAGTTCATCTCGGCTTACAATCGTATTCTTTTTATGTATTAAGCATTTTAAAATAAAGATTTCATTTTTGGTTAAATCAATAGCTGTAGATTCGGTTGATACTTTATTTTTTTCGTAATCAATCGTTGCGCCTTGCCACGAAAGAAGGTTTACTTGCTCAACGCTGTAATTATACACGCGGCGGAGAAGGGCCTGTATTTTTGCTACAAGCACATCAAAATGAAACGGCTTTTGCACAAAGTCGTCTGCTCCAAACTGCATAGACATTACCATATCAGAAGGATGATCACGTGAAGATAGGAAGATGATAGGGATTTTTGAATGAGAACGAATCATTCTGCACCAGTGAAATCCGTCATACTTCGGCAGCTGAATATCCATAATAACCAAATCAGGTTTTACCTCGCTAAACTCCTGCATAACGTTGCTGAAATCACGGATGCCGTAAACATCATAAGACCATTGCTCCAACCGCTCTTTCAGTTCGTTAAACAGCGTTACATCGTCTTCAATTAAAAAAAGTTTAAACAATAACACGTACCACGCTTTCTGTTTTTATACTTATTTTATAGCAATATCCTTTTATTTACCATATGTGATAGTAGATTCACCGGCGTTCTTTATAAAATGTGAAAGAATAGCTTTCGACGAGCATAGTTTATAAACATATATTGAACTTTAGTGAAAAAGGGAGAGCTGTTATGAAAGCAATGGTATGTACAAAGTATGGTAAACCAGATGTTCTTCAGCTTCAAGAAGTGGAAAAGCCTATTCCAAAAGAGAATGAAATACTGATAAAAATTTATGCAACCACGGTCACATCGGGCGACTGCAGAGTAAGGAGCTTTAATAGTCCACTGCTGTTGTGGCTTCCAATGCGAATAGTTTTGGGGTTACGGAAGCCTAGAAAATCAATACTAGGTGTAGAGCTGGCCGGAGAAGTAGAAGACGTCGGAAAGAACGTAACGCGGTTCAAAAAAGGCGACCAGCTGTTTGCAATGACAGGTATGAAGTTCGGAGGATATGCGGAATATATCTGCTTACCAGAAAAGGGGACAATAGCCGTAAAGCCAGAGAATGTAACCTATGAAGAAGCCGCCTCTATTTCTTTCGGCGGCACGACGGCTCTGCATTTTTTTAGAAAAGGAACCATTCAAACCGGGCAAAAGGTGCTTATCTACGGTGCTTCAGGTGCCGTAGGAACTGCCGCTGTACAGCTTGCTAACTATTACGGAGCTGAAGTGACAGGCGTGTGCAGTGCTAAAAATAGTGAACTAGTAAAGTCTTTAGGAGCAGACCTCGTCATCGACTACCAAAACGAAGATTTTACTGAAAAACAAGAAAGATACGATCTTATCTTTGATGCGGTTGGGAAAATCACAAAAAATCAGTGCAAGGAAGCGTTAGCCTTAAATGGACGCTTTGTTTCGGTCGAAGGGCAAGGAATTGCCAAAGTGCAGACGAAAGATTTATTACTTCTTAAAAAACTGATGGAAGAAGGACAGATCCAATCAGTGATTGATAGATGCTACTCTTTAGAACAAGTTCCAGAAGCTCATGAGTATGTAGAAACCGGACATAAGATAGGGAGCGTAGTCGTTACGTTAAAAAAGTAAAAAAGAGAATCTCTATAAAAGATCCTCTTTTTTATGATATTAAACTTTACTCTCCGCCTTTAATCCAAAGTTCAAGAGGAAGCCCTACAAGGTTCTTTCCGATCCATTCTCTGGCAATATTATTAGAAGGGCCCATAGCAATGCCCGCTCTGGCATCTCGGAACAAACGTTCAATAGGGCCTTTTTTATAGCCGTATCCGCCGCTTACATCCAATGCAATTCGCGTTGCTTTGTTAGCTACTTCTGAAGCGTGCACTTTAAATTCAGTCAGCGGGAGGGTAAGGACACCTTGTGCTTTTTGTTCAGCTTGTAAAATATCAAGCTGTTCTGCCAAGTCAATTTGCCATGGTTTTGTGCTTTCAATGAGGACTTTTGCTTCAGCAATCTGCTGGCGAATGACTTGATAGTCGCTAAGCTGGTTATTAAAATCGCGGTGAATCGTTCGCGTTGCATGGTTAACCGCAAGCTCTAGCGCATGTTCCGCTACTCCAAGCCAAGCAGAACCAAGGCCAATTAAATAAATAGGGGAAACGCCGTTTAAGACGATTTCTTTCCCTGTTTCTTCACTGCCTAGAAGATCTTCTTTTGGCACGTGTACATTTTTATAAGAAATCGGACCGCTGTGATTACCGCGAACGCCCAGCGCTTCCCATGGACTTGCGGTGATGCCGTCTGATTTTCCATCTACAATAAAAAAGCTAATATCCGTTGCTTCTTGTGCTTCAGGGCTGCGTGTTTGAACGACATAAAAATCAGCTTGCCCGGCGCTCGTAGTAAATGATTTGTCAGCATTAACTACATAATCTTCGTCATTTCGCTGCGCTTGACTGAAGTTGTACCACCAGTGTCCTCCTGAGGCTTTTTCACTTGTAGAGTACGTACCAATCAGCCCTTGGTCAATTGGTTGTAACCAACGTTTCTTTTGATCGTCATTTCCGTACAGCGTGATAGTTTGAATCGCTCCGACATGCATCACGTAAACTAAAGCAGTAGAAGCACAGGCTTTTGCAATTTCTTCAGCTACAATCGCAAAAGCCACGTGATCAAGTTCTAAGCCGCTGTATGCTTTTGGTACAAGAATATTTCCCCAGCCTGCTTTAATAAGCGCTTCTAAATTTTCTCGTGGAAAAACGCCTTCTTCATCTGTAAGGGCTGCATTAGGCCGGATCACTTCATCTACAAGAGAAGCGATTTTCTCGCGGATGGACGCGTAATAAGCGCGCGTTGATTGATTGTATACAGGACGTGCAGAAATTTCGACTGACATAACATACCTCCAAAAATTTTAATGTTTGTTACGATAAACTATTTACAATGCGCCCGCTTTTTCTTTTAGTTCCTGTTCTTTTTGTCTTACGAGCGGAATGATGGTTTCGCCAAACGTTTTGATTTCTTCTTCATAATGTAAAAAGCCTGTCAAAATAATGTCCACGCCGATTTTTTTCAGTTCGATAATTTGATTGGCGACTTGTTCGGCTGTTCCGATAAGGCCAGTTCGAAAGCCATCATTGTACTGAACTAAGTTTTCAAATGAAGAGTTTGCCCACATGCCTTCACCTTGAGGAGAAGCTTTGCCCGCAAATTTCACTTGACTTTCAAATCCTTCAACGGCTTCTTTATCTGCTTGTAGAACAATTTCTTTTAGCACTTGTTTTGCTTTTTCTTCTGTTTCACGGACAATGACAAACCCGTTCACGCCGAATTGAATATCACGGCCGTTTGCGTTTGCTTTTACATCTTCAATTTGGTTTTTTAAGTTTTCAATCGAGTTGCCGTTCATGAAATAAACGTCTGATACTCGGCCTGCCATTTCACGGGCGGCTTTAGAGTTTCCTCCTTGAAATACTTTTGGCGGCTGAAGAGGCTTTGGTTTTAGCGGTGCGTCATTTAATCGGTAAAAGTCTCCTTTGAACGTAGTCGTTTCGTTTTTCCATAGTTCTTGAAGCACGTTAATAAATTCTTCAGAACGGCGGTAGCGCTCGTCATGATCTAGCCATGGTTCGCCGTAGCCGTTAAATTCGCCTTTAAACCAGCCGCTTACAACGTTCACAGAGACGCGTCCGTTGCTGATATGATCAATAGTCGAAATGATTTTAGCAAATACGCCGGGATGCCATAGCCCCGGAAGAACCGCTGTAATAATGTTGATTTTTTTAGTAGTGGCAGCCAGTGCAGAAGCGAGAGTCGCAGCTTCTAGTTGATTTTCAGCTCCATAGCTTGCAAAAAATCTAGTTTGCAAGAGAACATAATCAAAGCCCACCTGCTCGGCAATTTGGGCATACTGGCTGTTTGCTTCAAATGACCACTCTGTTTTTTGAGGAATGTTGGAAATGACAAGGCCTCCGCTTACGTTCGGGGCCCAATAAGCAAATTGCAAACTCATATGTAACGCCTCCTTAGTTAAGTATTGAAAATAAATGAGCTGGGTAAAACATTCATCTCCTTAAATGCCAAAGGCTCTTATCTCGCTTCAAGTTGAAGAGAAGATAAGAGCCTTCAGTAGCCTGACAGGCGGTACGGATGCTGAATGTACATATAGTTATATCACCGGTTATTCCGATAGTCAAAGTGTGTTTTAAGAAATTTAAAAAGAATGAAATCGTAATTAAGTTTAACTAAAGAAGGAAGAGATCATCTATTTTAACCAAAAACAAACTTGACTTATAGGAATAGTGAGTATACTATTCAAATATGTTAAACAAATGAGAAATAAACATCTATTTTTTCTAAATAAATAGCCGTTTAAAAACGATCGACCAGACGACTGGAGATGCTTTGAACAATCAAAGCATCTCTTTTTTATTTGTCGTAAAAAGGAGGAAGTATACGTTGAGTGAAAAAAGAAAGCTGAAGCTAGGAGCAAATATTAAAGGACTTGGAAATACGACGGATGGATGGAGACATCCGGACGTAGAGCCTGATGCGAGCATTAATATTGAGTTTTACAAGAGGCAAGCGCTTATATTGGAAAAAGGACTGTTCAGCTTTGTCTTTATTGCGGATGGGTTAGCAATATCAGAAAAGTCCATTCCTCACTTTTTAAATCGTTTTGAGCCCATTACGCTGCTGTCAGCTATTGCTGCTTCTACGAATCACATCGGTTTAGTTGGGACGGTTTCAACAAGTTTCAGTGAGCCTTTTACCATCGCTCGTCAGCTGATGTCTCTTGATCATATCAGCGGTGGGCGAGCGGGATGGAACTTAGTCACTTCTCCACAAGAAGGGGCAGCGCGCAATCACAGCAGAGGATATCTTCCTCTTCACAGCGAGCGATACGAAATAGCAAAAGAGCATCTCGACGTAGTAAAAGGGCTGTGGGATTCGTGGGAAGATGATGCTTTTACTTACCAAAAAGAAACCGGTCAGTTTTTTGATCCAAAGAAAATGCATACTCTTGGATTTAAAGGCAAGCACTTTCAAGTTCA
Source organism: Bacillus sp. ILBB4 (assembly GCF_035064545.1). Lineage (NCBI taxonomy): Bacteria > Bacillati > Bacillota > Bacilli > Caryophanales > Bacillaceae > Bacillus > Bacillus sp. ILBB4. Next base: position 245,064 of record NZ_JAIQVD010000003.1, read on the forward strand.
AGGGCCGTTAAATATTGCTCGTTCAAAGCAGGCACATCCGGTTGTGTTTCAAGCGGGTTCATCAGAAAGAGGAAGAGGATTCGGAGCGGAAAATGCCGATGCGATTTATACCAATGCAAATACACTAGAAGAAGCGCAGGCATTCTATCAAGATATGAAAAACAGAGTAAAAAATCACGGGAGAAATCCTGAAGAGCTTCTCATTTTTCCAAGTATTGATTTAATTATAGGAGATAGCGAGGAAGATGTAGAAAGAAGATATGGAGAGCTTGCCGCTTTAATTCCAATTGATCATGCCATTACATATTTAGCTCGTTTTTTTGATGATTATGATTTTCATCAATTTGACGTAGACGCACCGTTTCCAGAGTTAGGGGATATAGGAACAAATGCGTTTCAAAGCACTACAAATAAAATTAAACAAGCGGCAGCTGCTAGGAAGTTAACGTTAAGACAAGTAGCACTTGAAACAATTTTACCGCATTCGCCGTTTTCAGGGACGCCGGAGCATGTAGCGAATGAAATGCAAAAATGGCATGAGCAAGAAGCAGCGGATGGATTTGTGCTTCGCCCGTTTATGAGCGATACGTTTCATCAGTTTGTGGAAAAAGTGGTGCCGATTTTACAAGAGCGTGGCCTTTACGACACTTCATATGAAAGCAGTACGCTGCGCGGAAATTTGGACCTTTCCGTTCCACATAATCGATATAGTCAAACAAAGGAGGAGTATGTGTATGACAGTCAAATTAATCAGTGAATACAGCGTCACAGAAAGCTTAAAAAAGCAGGTAATTGAGTGGAGAAGACATTTTCATCGCTATCCTGAATTATCGTTTCAAGAACACCGAACGTCTCAGTTTGTTGAAGATACGCTTCGTTCGTTTGGAAGCTTTATCATTACTCGTCCTACCCCAACAAGCGTGGTGGCTAGATTAATAGGAAAAGAAGAGGGAAAAGTGGTTGCGATCCGAGCGGATATGGACGCGCTGCCGATTGAAGAAGAAAACACGTTTGCATTTGCCTCGGTTCATAAAGGCATGATGCATGCATGCGGACATGACGGTCATACGGCTATTTTATTAGGAGTAGCTTCTGTTCTTTCTCAGTTAGGAGATGAATTTAAAGGAGAAATCCGCTTGATTTTTCAACACGCAGAAGAGCTGCTGCCAGGAGGGGCACAGGAGCTTGTTAAAGAAGGCGCGATGGAAGGTGTGGATTACGTAATTGGCACGCATTTGAATTCTGGTCTTCCCATCGGAGAAATCGGCGTGCTTGCAGGTCCTATGATGGCTTCGCCTGACACGTTTAATATATCGATTAAAGGAAAAGGAGGACACGCCGCAGCGCCTCACGAAGCAGTTGATGCTATTGTTGTAGGAGCACAAATTGTGACGAACCTTCAAACGATTGTTTCAAGAACTACCAATCCAATTGATAAATTAGTCGTATCGGTTACACAATTTCACGGAGGAACTACGCACAATGTACTTCCTGATAAAGTGGAGCTTAATGGTACCGTTCGCAGCTTTGACGCAGCTCTGCGAGAAAAAGTTCCGGCACAAATTGATCGAATTGTAAAAGGACTAACAGAAGCCTACGGTGCAGAGTACACGTTTACGTATGAAAAAGGGTATCATCCCGTCATTAATTCTGAAGAAATTACAAGGTTAATTGAAGAAACAGCTATCGAAGAATATGGAGAAGAATGTGTAAAGACGCTGTCTCCTAAAATGGGAGGAGAAGATTTTTCAGCTTATCTGCAGGAAACGGAAGGAGCATTTTTTAACATCGGAGCACGAAATGAAGAACAGGGCATCGTATACCCTCATCATCATCCGAAGTTTACGGTAGATGAAGACTCGCTTGAAATTGGAGTAAAGATGTTTTTGCGCATAACAGAAAAGCTATTGGCTCGTTAAAAAAAGAACAAGAACCAAATAGGTTCTTGTTCTTTTTTATGTATTCTTATTTCGTATCCTTATAGTTCGTCGCAAATCCTGCTGCAATTAAACCAATCAAACCCAGCACTCCTACAATAACGGTTATGATCACTATACTCACCTCAATCGCTCTTAATAATGCGCTTTCATTTGTTTAATTTTACCATTAGTCTTCATGTGAAAGAAGCTTTTCTTTTAAAGGCTCTAGCTTCTTAAATTTTTGATCGTAGCTTTGTCGTTTTAACATGTCATTAGTGATGATTAGTGCATCTTCTCTACGCCCTGCATACAAGTAAGCTTCAATGACTTCGTCAAATCCTTCTGAGTAAGGAAATTTTTCATATTTTGCTAGTTTAAATGAGGCGTCGTAGTGTTTCGTTGCTTGTTCATACTGCTTTAGTTTCAAAAGCATACGCCCGTTTGCTAAATGTAAATCAGCTCGTTCTAAATCGGTAAGGGTATGGAGTTCGATCCCTTGGTTGCGTATATCAAGAGCATCTTCATATCGCTTTTTTTCTTCTAGCTCAAACGCTTTCTCGTAAAAATGACCAAACTTCGTTAGGGGTCTTCTTGATTTATAGAACTTGTAAATGCCGTATAGGATCAAAAGCAGTAACCAAAGCAACTCGTTCAACTCTCTTTCTTTATGTATAATATTTATATTAAAGGAAATTAAATTCTGTTGATAGATTTATGAAAGACGCTTGGAGGAATATGATGGTCATTAACCAGCAAATCTATAATGTAAAAGGACTTCAGTACATCATTCGCTCAGCTGCCACTAACGATGCAGATGAATTGTCTCACCTTAGAGTTCAGCTAGACGGAGAAACGGAAAACTTAGATCGTGAACCAGGAGAAGGGTATATGGACGAATCCGATTTTGAAAAACTTATTCAACGTGACACAGAAAGTAAACGAAACTTATTTTTAGTAGCAAGTGTACATAATGAAATTGTCGGGTTTTCAAGATGCGAAGGCAACGAGTTGAAACGATTTGCCCACAAAGCAGAGTTTGGCGTATGCATCGCAAAAGAATGTTGGGGATACGGAATTGGCAAAGAGCTTTTACAGCAGTCCGTACTGTGGGCAGATAGCGCGGGCATGAAGAAAATGACGCTGAATGTGCTAGAGACCAATAAAAAAGCGATTGATTTATATACAAAGTTCGGGTTTGAAATAGAAGGGGTATTAAAAAATGACAAGCTGCTGTCAGACGGCAAGTACTATAGTACGGTGATGATGGGGAGGTTTAATGGATAAGAGAACATGGCGCTGGAAAAACAGCGCCTTGTTCTCTTATTTTTTAGTTTCACGAACCCATTTGACAATATCATCAATGACATAAGAAGGAATGTTGGCTGAAACAGCATATTCATCGGGCGTGCTTTTTTCACCAGTTCCTTCTGTGAAAAAGTGGTTGAGCTTTGGATAAAGCTTAAAAGAAGTGTCGGAACGCTGAGATAAGCTTTGTTTCCAGCCTTCAAAATCTTCGGTCGTTACTTGATAATCACGCGCTCCTTGTAAAAAAAGCAGAGGCGTATCCTGAGATTTTGCGACTTCTGCAGGTTGCCAGTGAGCTAAGTCATACCAAAAATAAGGCGTGCCAAGCAGGAATTCTTTTGGCGGCTGAGCTGGTGAAAAGCTTGGATCTTGTAAAATGGCAAACTGCTGTTGGAAAAAAGCAAGCTGCTCTTTCGGAAGCTGATTCAGCGATACAAGATAGGCAAATTGTTCAAGCATTAACTCTGGAAGTGTGCGGCTCGGTGCAGCAAGTAAAATAGAGCCGCGCACGCTTTTATCTGGCGTGTGATTTAAAATCCTGGGCATCATCATGCCGCCTTGACTGTGTCCTAGTATAAAAATATTGCGGCTGTCGATGCCTTTTTGTTTCGCCATTGCTTTGACTGCGAGTACGGCATCATCCGTTGTTTCATCATCAACGTTTATTTTACTTTCACAGGACATCTTAGCTGTATGTTCGTATGTACGCTTATTGTAGCGTAAAACGGCGATTCCTTGAGAAGCCAGTCCTGAAGCCAGATCTCGAAACGGCTTTAAGCTCATAAACGTTTCATCTTGATCAGAAGGACCTGATCCATGAACTAAAATGACAACGGGTACATTTTGATGCTTTGAGCGTGTTGGAAGAGTGAGCGTTGCTGGAAGTTCGTAAGGTGCTTTGCCGATTGAAAGCTGTTTTTCACTGTAATTCTTAGGGATGCCATAAGGCGGTGTAGAAAACGAAAACTGGCGCTCCTCCGGTACGATTCGCCAATCATCAATTTGCCGATTTTGACTAAATCGAACGGTTAAAGTAGCTGATACGTGTTCAAATTCAATTGGAATTTCTATATTTCTATGAACGGTATTGACCTCACCTTGTACAGATATACCAATCTTTTTTACAGAACCAAACTGAGCCGTTAGAGCTGACCACCATGTTTTTAGGTTGTCTTCACTCATTTTGGACTGCAGGCTGCGGGAAAAGTAGCGCTTAGCTTCTTTTGCTTTGCCGTTCGCTACATTCGTTAAAAATGCGTTTGCTCGTTTGACTTCAATTTTTGCTGAATGATGAGCCGCATTTGCCACTGCTTCAGCTTGAACAGATGAAGTGGACATAGGGAGTACTTGAAGCCCGAGTGCTAAAGAAACAGCGAGTGGAAGGGCAGCTTTTACTTTTTTCATACATCATCCTCCTTGGCGATTCTTGTACTCTATCAGTATACCAATTTTAGGTAAAAAGAGTCATGTCATTCTAAGAGAAAAAAAGCCGATGCGTTATGAATATGGTAAAATAAAGAAGTTATATTATTTAGAAAATTTAAATATCTAAAAAAGGAGGCGCTTTTATGAACTATGATCCGCATTATCATCCATATCCATCATCCCGAGTTCCCGTCTATGCTAAAAAAGGAATGGTAGTTACATCTCAGCCGCTTGCAGCGCAGGCAGGCCTTGATATCTTAAAAAAAGGCGGCAATGCAATTGATGCAGCAATCGCCACAGCTGCAAGCCTCACAGTGTTAGAGCCCGCGTCAAATGGAATCGGAGGAGACGCATTTGCGCTTGTTTGGACCAATGATCAGCTATACGGACTGAATGCTAGCGGCCCTTCTCCTCAGTCTATTTCCATTGATGCGTTAAAGGAAAAAGGGTACAGAGATATTCCTAAGTACGGAATGATTCCCGTTACGGTTCCCGGTGCTCCGGCTGCTTGGGCTGCTTTATCGAAGCGATTTGGCAAACTGCCTCTTTCTCAAGTACTGCAGCCTGCTATTCAGTACGCCAAAGAAGGATTTCCGCTAGCGCCTACTCTCGCGAAACAATGGAAACAAGCGTACGATACGTTCAAACGAGTACATACAAGCGAAGAATTTGAGTCATGGTTTCAAACGTTTGCCCCAAATGGACGAGCACCAAAAGCAGGAGAAATGTGGTCATCCATCCACCATGCCCGTACGCTTCAGCTCATTGGCGAAACAAATGCAGAAGCGTTTTATAAAGGCGAGCTTGCGGATCGTATTGATGCATTCAGTAAAAAACACGGCGGCTTTTTATCAAAAGAAGATTTGGCTGCTTATGAGCCTGAGTGGGTGAACCCGATTTCCGCTCACTACCGTGGATATGATGTGTGGGAAATTCCTCCGAACGGTCAGGGGCTTATTGCGTTAATGGCATTAAATATCGTAAAAGGTTTTGAGCTTCAAGAAAAAGATGCTGTGGATACGTATCATAAACAAATAGAAGCGATAAAGCTTGCGTTTGCGGACGGGGAAAAATACATTACGGAAGAAGCAAAAATGAGCGTGTCTGTTAGTGAGCTTCTGTCTGATATCTATGCAAGCTATCGTCGAAGCCTTATAAAAGAACATTCCCTGCAGCCTGAAGCGGGAGAACCTGTTGGAAGCGGAACGGTGTATTTAGCAACGGCTGATGAAGAAGGAAACATGGTTTCATTTATTCAAAGTAATTATATGGGCTTTGGTTCTGGAATCGTTGTGCCAGAAACGGGAATTGCCTTGCAAAACCGCGGCCACAATTTTTCAATGGATCCTGATCACGATAACTGTCTTGCTCCTAATAAAAAAACGTTTCATACCATTATTCCAGGCTTTCTCACTAAAAATAATGAGCCCGTAGGACCGTTTGGCGTGATGGGAGGTTTTATGCAGCCGCAGGGACATATGCAAGTCGTCATGAATACGATTGACTTTCAGCTTCATCCTCAAGCTGCTTTAGACGCGCCAAGATGGCAGTGGAAAAAAGATAAAACGGTGCTTGTGGAACCAGCTTTTCCCTCACACGTAGCACAAGCGCTTGAACGAAAAGGACATAAAATTGAAGTAGCTGATGATTCAATGGCATTTGGGCGCGGACAGATTATTTGGAGAGATCCTGAAAGCGGCGTGCTATGCGGAGGAAGTGAATCACGAACGGATGGATTTGTAGCTGGATGGTAACGTTTTAAAAAACACAATAGGTGAAGGTGGAAGCCCGTACTGATTAGAGTTGGGCTTTTTTCATGTCTCAACCACATGTATAAATCTCTTCAAAGAACTTAAAACTAAAACAAATATTTACGTATGTATGGATAGCGTGAACTTAGGGGTTATGTACGGGAAATTTACATTAGACGCTGCTGCGTATCTTTATAAATTAACATAAGCAATAATTGAGCGTGGTGAGAACAGCCGTCTCAAGCTGCCAATTGACATGAAGGTAGGCTAACAACACTTGGTGAAAGGAGCGAAAAGGTGATGAGAAATAAAAAGTTTGAAGTGAAATTTTTACGTGTAATGCTACTTATCGCCCTGGGGATTCTCCCTTTTTTATTTAGAAAACCACCAATTAAAGATTGGCTGCTGGCCTATGTATTTAACGCCTTAACAAATGGTATTATTGATAAATTTATTGTAACCCACGGCCTTCTTCGATATCCAACTCGCTTATTGAAAAAACAGTTTAGAATTAACGTGTTGTTCGACTTTTTGCTGTATCCTATGATATCCGTCATGATTAACCAGGCTACGTATTACGATAAAGGGTTAAAAGTTTTATATAAAATTGTGCTTTTTACGATCCCGATGTTTTTTATTGAATTATGGGCTGAAAAACGAACGAAGCTCATCGAGTGGAAAACAGGCTGGATGTGGTACCACACTTTTACTAGCGTAACGTTAAAATCGTATCTTAACCGAATGCTGATTGGATGGATTCGAAAAATTGAAAAGAAGCAGGAAGAAACGAAAATACAATAGCAGAGATTCTAAAAAAGACGTTAGAGAGGTGAACAAAGGTGCATATTTCTGTCTTTCTATGGCTGATTTTTCAAAATATCCATAAAAAAACGTGGAATAAAATACGCGAGCTGTATGCTGGGGTTTTATACGTGAGCTTTTTTAATATTCTCTACTACTTTTTATGTAATGATAAAGTGCTTTGGGATTTTAAATCTTCTCATCTTTCATTAAAAGTACTGCGTATTTTACACCTTATGTTCATTACGCCTCTCATGATTTTGTCTTTCTTAGCTACTTATCCGTCTACACTCGCTAAGCAGGTGAAATATATTACAAAATGGGTATGCACAGCTTCGTTTGTAGAATGGGTTGGGCTCAGGTGTAAAGGGATTACATTTAGGCACGGCTGGCATTTGGGGTGGTCAGCACTTATTTACGTAATGATGCTTATCTTCTCGAGATGGTTTCAAAAAAAGCCTTTTGCGGTCTTACTGCTCTCGGTTTTAGCAACAGTGGTTCTCAGCGTTATCTTTAAAGTTCCCGTGAGCAAACGGATGCTAAAACATCCGCTGAAACGAATATTGACTCGGCCTTTAAAAGATCATGTCACTCAAGCTGTTGCGAATAAAGTAAAACGAAAATGCCTGCTTCTTAAGCTGTTCTCGTAAGTTCCTGCTCTCTGTAAAGAGCAGGTTTTTAGCTTACTGGAGGAATAACGTCCGTCAGCAGCAGAATAAAAAAAAATCAGGCCCACTCCGGTAAAGCTTAAAGAAGCAAGAAAATAAGCCGTCCAGCGCAAACGAAACGGATTATGTTCAATATTGGCTCCAGACATTAGCCTCATGGAATGAGTTTTATAGTGAGAATGAGCGCTGTTGCTTCCGCTGCTTGAAAACCAAAAAGTCAAAACTGAAAACAAAAGTCCGCTAAAAAACATAAGCGCAATAAAGCGAATAGACAAAAAAGATGAGCACGCATAGGTTAATCCAGCTTCAATAAGCAGGGTAATAACAAAAATAAGCTGAGTTTTCTTCAAAAAATCTTTCCCTTTTTTCTCTTTGTCTACTTTTCATTATACAATAATTTACATGTATAAAAAGTCTCAAAAATGCTTTTATTATGATATAATGGTAATAAATGTATGATTGAAAAAGTATTCAAAGTTCGTATGCATCACGATTATAAGCTCTTTTATAATGATGAGACTTACTATATACGCTGCGCTTAGCTTCAAGTGCGTAGAATGAAAGTGAGGAGTGTGTATGGAGTTAGGAGAGACTGTGATTGCGATACTAGCAGCGGGAGCACTTTTGTTATACGGCACGTTAGAGCTTTGGTTTGTGCCTCGTAATTCTTCTTTTTTTAAAGGGTGGAAGCGAAAACTAGCCGTCATTTTACCGTTATATGCGGTTACATTCGGCATATGGTTCGTGTTTTTTTCGTAACAAAAAGTCTTACAAAAAGGAGGAATGAAAAATGGAAATCAATTCATACCTCACTCGGTTTTCATGTATGCTGATGCTCATGTTTGGAGGATTATTTATTATACGGTATGTAAAAACAGGTGACCTTTATTTAGATCAGCTTCTTGTCTTTGGAGCAGGTTTTGTTCTGTTTATCGGTTCACTTATTTGGAAAAGAAAACATCAGCAGCAAGGAAATAGAAAAGCTTGTTAATTCTATAAAACTGTGACAGTATAAAACAGATAAAAAATGTAATCTCGTGACCGTACTATTGTTTACGAGCTGGTGGAGGAAAAGAAAATGAATGTACCTAATTGTCCAAGCTGTCAATCACAGTATACATATGAAGATGGAAGCCTGTTTGTCTGCCCGGAATGTGCGCATGAATGGGGACAAGATGAAAAAACAGAAAGCACGGAAGAGCAGCTTACTGTAAAAGATGCAAACGGTAATCTTTTAAAAGACGGAGATTCAGTTACCGTCATCAAAGACTTAAAAGTAAAAGGAAGCTCATCGGTTGTGAAAATCGGAACGAAAGTAAAAAGCATTCGTTTAGTAGAAGGCGATCATAACATCGACTGCAAAATTGACGGATTTGGAGCGATGAGCTTAAAATCTCAGTTTGTGAAAAAAGCATAACGATAAAAAAGTCAGGATGAAGAAGACTTTCATCCTGACTTTTTTTATGCATTTTAACGGGTAAGGTGAAATATATAGACCATTTTGTCTATTTTAGAAGGAATTTAGCCCAATGTCCCGAACTTACATAAAGTGTATGGAATTTGGATATTAATGGAATGGTTGTCCGTTTCATTAAGTCAAAGGGGAGGGAGAAATGTGAAAAAGTTTTTAGCGTTTCAAATTTTAATTGCATTAGTAATCGGAGCTGTCATCGGGCACTTTTTTCCGGATTTCGGAATGGCTTTAAGGCCGGTAGGAGACGGGTTTATCCGCCTCATTAAAATGATTGTGGTGCCGATTGTCTTTTCAACCATCGTCATAGGTGCTGCGGGAAGCGGCAGTATGAAGCAAATGGGGAGTCTAGGGTTAAAGACGATTATTTGGTTTGAAATCATTACTACCATCGTATTAGGAATTGGGCTGCTGTTAGTGAATTTGCTAAAGCCCGGAGTAGGCCTCGATCTTTCTCATCTTGTTAAAAAGGATATTGGTGAATTGTCTCAGTACACCGATAAAGTCGTGGATTTTAAACAAATGATTTTAAACATCATTCCAACGAATATCGTAGATGTGATGGCAAAAAATGATTTGCTGGCCGTGATTTTCTTTGCTATTTTATTCGGTGTTGCCGCTTCAGGAGTTGGTAAAGCATCCGAACCTGCAATGAAATTTTTTGAATCCACGGCTAAAATTATGTTTAAATTAACGCAAATTGTTATGGTCACAGCACCTCTTGGTGTACTAGCGCTAATGGCTGCATCTGTGGGCCAATACGGTATTGCACTTCTGCTTCCAATGCTAAAGCTAATTGGAACCGTGTTTTTAGGTCTTTTTATTATTTTATTTGTTTTATTTCCTCTTGTTGGGTTTTTATTCAAATTCAACTACTTTGAAGTATTCAAAATGATTTGGGATTTGTTTCTTATTGCGTTTTCAACAACAAGTACGGAAACGGTGCTGCCACAGCTGATGGAACGGATGGAAAAGTACGGATGTCCTAAACGAGTTGTGTCGTTTGTTATTCCGTCGGGCCTGTCGTTAAACTGTGATGGATCCACGCTGTATTTATCAGTTTCATGCGTCTTTTTAGCACAGGCTTTTAACATCGATATGCCATTAACTCAGCAATTATTTATGATGCTTATACTCGTGATGACAAGTAAAGGAATTGCGGCTGTCCCGTCAGGTTCACTTGTTGTTCTTTTAGCAACAGCCAACGCAGTAGGTCTGCCGGCTGAAGGAGTGGCAATTATTGCAGGAGTGGACCGCATTATGGATATGGCCAGAACAGGAGTCAACGTTCCAGGCCACGCGATTGCCTGTATCGTCGTCTCAAAATGGGAAAAAGTATTTCGAGCCCAAACGCCCATCCCGCCCGGGTCGCACACGGAATCTCTATAAAATGAACCCCCGCTTTAGTCCATAAAGCGGGGGTTTTTGTTTACGTTTCAAAGGTGCAGACTAGAGTGGTTTGTCATAGTCAGCCCTCCACAAAAAGAGGAGCAGCCGCTTGCAAATGTTCACAAAATGTTCACTTACGAAGAAGGAATGTAAAAAGCTATACTAAGCCAAGTAAAAAACATGAAAAGGATGAGGAAAGTGCCAACAACTAAAAAAGAAAGTATGTATTTTGGAATGATGATGTGCGGAGGGATGGTGCTTGTGATGACGGTGTATAACATGTTAATGAATGACGTCATCGGGCATATCATGCTTGCAGAAGGTATTTTGAACTTGGTTATCACGTTTGTAGTCGCAATGGCTGTCGAAACTTTTTTCGTCGGTCCCATAGCAAAAAAAGTAGCATTTTCACTGCCGTTTGATAAATCGAAACAGTTAAAAGTCGTGTTGATTTTGTCATCATGTATGGTGATCGGAATGGTGCTTTGCATGTCTGTATACGGGTTAATTACGATGTCACTTACAAAAGGTTTAGACGGAGAGCCGCTTCTTTCAAGCTATGCATTGATCGTTATGAAAAACTTTATCGTAGCCTACCCGCTTCAGCTTCTCATCATGGGTCCTTTAGTTCGCTTATTGTTCATGAAGTTTGTGAAAAAGAATCCGGCAGCTGCTTAAGCCAAAACCCTAAGAACGCCTATTTTCTTAGGGTTTTGTTATGCAAAGCTGTTTGGTAAGAAGAGAAGAAAATTCACGTAAAGCCGCCGATACAAAGGCATCTTTTCGCGTAATAAAAAAAGTGGGAACCTTTCTATATGGTTCTGGCAGCGGAGTTAACGTTAATGAATGGTCGTGATTAGATACAATGGATTTCATCATTACAGCTACGCCCATACCAGCTTTTACACACCCAATAATCGCTTCAATCGTACCAAATTCTAATATTCGTTTTGGAAACACGCCTTCTCTTGTCAGCAGCATTTCTAACGTATGTCGATATGCGCATCCGCTGCTGAAGGCTAATAAATTCATATCTTTTAGGCTATAAAGAGAAGGAAGAGGGTGGCGGCTCACAAGTACAAGCTCTTCATCTTGAGTAAATAAAGAGTTTAGATCAGGATGTTCACAGCTGCCTGCAACAAATGCACCTTCAAGTTTTCGGGTTAAAACCAGGTGAATAAGAACATCGGTTGTATGTGTTTCTAAAATGAAGTCTACATCCGGGTAGGCAGTGCAATAAGTAGAAAGCAAAGGCGGTAGCCGAAGAGCCGCAGTAGATTCAGTTGCACCTATTTTTAAAGGCCCTATCGGTGTATGCGCACTGCTTTGCACAGTTGCCGTGGCTTCATTGGTTAAACGAAGAATTTCTTCAGCATAACGAAGCAAAAGCTCTCCGCTAGAAGTTAACGTTACGCCTTTACCGCTGCGTTCAAATAGCTGTGTGCCGAGTTCAGCTTCTAGCTGCTGAATTCGCATCGTCACATTCGACTGCACGTAGCTTAAGATTTTGGCTGCCTTTGAAATATTTTTTTCTTCTGCTACCGTTGTAAAAACAAGCAAATCTTTTATATCCATCAAATCTCCTCCTCCTCCTTCAGCTATCATTTTTATTGATGACTTTTATCTTTATTGCTTATTTTACATGATATCACCGCTACTCTACACTGAAAATAAAGGTGGAGGATAGAAAATGAGCAGACAAAAAGCTTCTTATAAGTGGATGATTTTATTTATTGCCACTCTTTCTCAAGCATGTGCAACGTTTGTCACGTACGGGGTAGGACCGTTGGCAGCGTTTTGGCAAAGATTATATGATTTATCGCAGTTTCAAACAGGACTGCTCGTATCAGCTGTTCAAATTGGCCCGATTTTTTCCATGCTGCTTTTTGGGAACTGGATGGATCGTTATGGAGAAAGGTGGCTTGTAGGAGGAGGATCTATTTTGCTGGGGATAAGCATGCTTTTTGCCTATAGCGCTGATCATTATTTGTATCTAACAGGCGTACTTCTCGCAGCAGGCGTGTGGTATGGAACAGCACAGCCAGGAGGAAGCAAAGCAGTGGTGAAGTGGTTTCCTTCTCATCATAGAGGCCTTGCCATGGGGATTCGGCAAACGGGGATACCGATTGGAGGCGCTGTCGCTTCAGCAGCATTACCGCTGCTGTTTCATCAATACGGATGGCATGGGGCTGTTCTCGTACAGGCAGCGGCAGCTATCGGAGGAGGCCTTCTTTTTTTTGTATTTTACCGAGAGCAATCATCATCGTCAGAAAAAAAGGAAACATTTACACTTCGTCAAAAAATCAAGCGCATTTCTCAAGATAAAACGCTCTATCCGCTGTTTTTTGTAGGTGTTTCAATGATTTCTCTTCAAATGATTATCGTTGCGCACTTTATGAGCTATTTAACGAAAGCCATAAAGATGGATTTTGCTTCAGCTGGCATCCTGCTGAGCATCACACTGTTAGGCGGAATGGTGGGGAGAATTGCTTTAGCTTGGGTAAGTGATTATGTGTATAACGGAAATCGAAGAACTCCTTTGCAAGTGACGGTTTGGATGGCTGCAGGACTAATAATAGCTATTTCTTATATTGGATTTACTTTGCCTTTTTGGCTACTAACTGCAGTTTGTTTTAGCTTCGGTTTTTTTGCAATCGGCTGGTTTAGTTTGTTTATCGTGCTAATAGTAGAAAAAGCGGATGATCGTTTTATTGGTTTAACGGTAAGCATTGCATTAACGCTCAATCAATTTGCCATCGTGCTCGCACCGATTTGGTTTGGGCTCCTTGTAGATTGGCTCCGGGGCTACGCGTTGGCTTTTAGTACGGTTGCATGCTTCATTGCTTGTGGAGGAATATGGTTAAAAAAAGAGCGAGTTCATTCATTTTTAAATAAAAACGTCATTAAATGAAAAGTGATTTAGGGCTATTTATTTAAGAATAGAGAAGACCTCTTATCCTCTAAAACGTTTCAAAGCCATACTCCCGGGTACACACAACATTAATGAGGAGGAGATAGTATGGAAGCAAAAGCAAAGAATGTTGTGGGAATATACGAAACGGAACAAGAAGCAGTTCATGCCGTAGAGAGTTTAAAAAAAGAAGGGTATGCATCGGAGGAAATTTCTATCATCGGCAAACATAAAAAGACCAAAAACGTTCAGAAAGAAACGAATACAAAAGCAGAAGGAGCAGCAACTGGAGCACTTACCGGAGGTACGCTAGGGAGCTTGACCGGAATATTAGCAGGTGCCGGCGCTCTTGCCATACCGGGAATAGGTCCAATTGTGGCGGCTGGTCCGATTGTAGCTACATTAACAGGTGCGGCAGCTGGTGCGAGCGTAGGAGGTCTGTCTGGTATTTTAGTAAGTATGGGAATTCCAAAACAGCAGGCCGAACAATATAATGATTCAGTCAAAGAAGGCAGCTTGCTTGTTTTAGTAGACAAAGAAGAATCAGATCATGATGGAAACCCGAAAGCTCCTTTAACCGGAATGATTTTATAGAACGTATGATACGTAGGAGAAATCTGTCGCAGTGCGGCAGATTTTTTTATGCGCTGGTTTTATTTAAGTGAACTTAATTAACTACAATATTCCATAATAGTTAAAAATATTAAAATATGTCATGGTGTATCGAGTAATAATATGCCTTAAATTATAATGTAATATTATTGTAACAATAATGTATTTATTGTTTTATTTTGGGATTAAAATCTTGATGAAAGCTTTAATAGAAGGATTTACGCGCAAATTCCATCCAATAATTAACTGTTAATTATTATACGTAGTAGAATAATTTTCTAATTTATTTTCAGGAATTACTTTTTAGCAAATTATTCATGTTTGAAAGAGGGCTAAAAAGTATATTTCAAAAGTATGTTTACTTAAAAAGTTAAGCAGGTTGATTAGTAGCATCATTCATTTAGTTAAATTTCGAAAGGAGCTGCTAAAAATGAGTATTCAAAAAAGTACAGATAGTTCTAGTTTAGCAGAAGTGATTGATCGAATTCTCGACAAAGGAATTGTCATCGATGCTTTTGCCCGAGTATCACTCGTAGGAATTGAAATCTTAACGATTGAAGCACGAGTCGTTATTGCAAGTGTCGATACGTGGCTTCGCTACGCAGAGGCCGTGGGGTTATTAACCGACAAAGTAGAGGAAGAAGGGCTGCCTGGCCGAACAGAAGAGCGAGGTGCAGGGCTTAGCTTTTAAGTCTTTTAATCGTAAGGAAATTCATTAAATAAATAATAATAAGAGAAAAGAGGATGAAACATGTCAACAACTGATAATAAGGTGCAAAGTGAAAAACAAGAAAATCAGCAGCAGGAAGAAAAAACGCAAAACTCTTTAAATCTTGCTATTTTAGGAGGCGTAGTAGGAGCGGGAATTGGACTTCTTTCAAGTCCTCAAACGAGTAAAAAAGTACTCAGCCGCTTAGGACAATCAGAAATTGTACGTGCGACAGGACAAGAGTTAAGAAGAAACGCACAGGATATTCTAACGCAGCAAGCGATGGGAGCATTAAGGCAGACGGCTACAGGCTATCTTGAAAAAGACAATTTAAGCAAGCTGCTGGCACCTAAAAAGAAAAAAGATGATGCATCAAATGAACAGGGCGATTCGCAGGAAGAAGTCAGCCAAAGCGCAGAAATGGAAACGTCTCAGTACGAAGAGCTAAAAGAAGAAAATAAAAATATGAACGACCAGCTGCAGCGCATTGAAGAGATGCTAAACAAACTCATGGACGCGAAGAAGTAAGATATCCGTCCTTAAGGGGAATTTCATGGATAAAAAAGATGTGGAGAAAGCAGCCTTAAAAGCAGGAAAAAAGATCATTGATCATACGCCTGAACCTGTCAAGGAAAAGGTAGAAGAAAAGATTAAAGAAAAAGCGAAAGAAAAATTTGTCGAAAAAACTGAAGGGAAACTGCAGGAAAAAGCAAATGAAGCGTCAGAAAAACTGCAGGAAACAAAAGAAAAAAATGCCCAAAAGGTACACGGCAAAGGGGAAGACGCAAAAGAAAAGCTCCAAGACGTCTTACTATCAGTAAAAGGTAAGCTTAGCGATGTGAAAGAAGCAGGAGAAAACTTTCAAGAAAAAGTTTCTTCTTCAGACGATAAAGAGAAGTCAAAAAATAAGCGGAAAATAAAAGGCGCAAATCAGATTAAAAAAGCAACGGATATTAAAAGCTCTACTAAGATTAAAAGTTCCAATGATATTAAATCATCTACAGATTTAAAAACAATGGGATCATAAGCGAAAGGAGAAATGAGATATGTCTATTCAAAAAAGTACTAATAGTTCAAGTTTAGCAGAAGTCATTGACCGTATTTTAGATAAAGGAATTGTTATTGATGCTTTTGCAAGAGTTTCTGTTGTAGGAATTGAAATTTTAACGATTGAAGCACGAGTGGTTATTGCTAGTGTTGATACATGGTTACGCTATGCAGAAGCAGTAGGGCTTCTTCGTGACGACGTAGAAGAAAACGGTCTTCCTGAACGTTCAAATTCAAGTGAAGGACAGCAGCGTTTTAGTATTTAATATGAAGTGATATGGAACCTTCCTTTTTTTGAGGGTGGTTCCAGCTTTTAGATTTAACTATTGGAGGCTACTAAAAATGGAAATTAAAAAAATTATGCAAGCCGTGAACGACTTTTTCGGTGAACACGTAGCTCCTCCTCATAAAATTACCTCGGTGGAAGCTACTGAAGATGAAGGTTGGAGAGTTATTGTTGAAGTCATTGAAGAGCGAGAATATATGAAAAAATACGCCAAAGATGAAATGCTCGGAACGTACGAGTGCTTTTTAAATAAAGAAAAAGAAGTCATTTCATTCAAACGACTCGACGTCAGATATAGAAGCGCCATTGGCATTGAAGCATAAACGATAAGATGGCAGGAGGAACGTAAAAATGACCGTCTTAACAGACAAAAGGAAAAAAGGCAGTGGAGCTTTTATACAAGATGACGAGACAAAAGAGGTTCTTTCAAGAGCGCTGAGCTATTTAAAATCCGGCTATTCCATTCATTTTACAGGTCCTGCCGGCGGAGGCAAAACCTCTTTAGCGCGAGCGCTTGCTAAAAAGAGAAAGCGTCCTGTAATGCTGATGCACGGGAATCACGAGCTCAACAACAAAGATTTAATTGGCGATTTTACGGGATACACGAGCAAAAAAGTAATCGACCAGTACGTTCGTTCTGTCTATAAAAAAGATGAACAAGTGAGTGAAAACTGGCAGGATGGCCGATTGCTTGAAGCTGTAAAAAATGGCTATACGCTGATTTACGACGAATTTACTCGTTCTAAGCCTGCGACGAATAATATCTTTCTATCGATATTAGAAGAAGGCGTGCTGCCGCTGTATGGAGTAAAAATGACCGATCCTTTTGTGCGCGTGCATCCCGATTTCCGCGTCATCTTCACAAGCAATCCAGCTGAGTATGCCGGTGTATATGATACGCAAGATGCGCTTCTCGACAGGTTAATTACCATGTTTATTGATTATAAAGACATCGACAGAGAGACAGCGATTTTAACGGAGAAAACGGACGTAGAAGAAGATGAAGCGCGCACAATTGTAACGCTCGTAGCAAACGTGCGAAACCGCTCTGGAGACGAAAACAGCAGCGGACTTAGCCTGCGGGCTTCGCTTATGATCGCTACCCTTGCCACGCAGCAAGACATTCCTATCGATGGAAATGACGACGATTTTCAAACGTTATGTATCGATATTTTGCATCATCCGCTTACCAAATGTTTGGATGAAGAAAATGCAAAAAGCAAAGCCGAAAAAATCATTTTAGAAGAATGTAAGAATATAGACACTGAAGAAAAGTAAAGGAGCTTGAAAACATGAGTGAAACAAACGAAACAGGTATTTATATTTTTAGCGCCATTCAAACGGATAAAGACGAAGAATTTGGGGCCGTGGAAGTAGAAGGAACAAAAGCTGAAACATTCTTGATTCGCTACAAAGACGCGGCTATGGTAGCAGCTGAAGTACCGATGAAAATTTATCATCCTAATCGCCAAAATTTATTAATGCATCAAAACGCAGTAGCAGCGATTATGGACAAGAACGATACGGTTATTCCAATCAGCTTTGGGAATGTATTCAAATCAAAAGAAGACGTAAAAGTTCTTTTGGAAAACCTTTATCCGCAGTTTGAAAAGCTGTTTCCAGCGATCAAAGGAAAAATTGAAGTCGGTTTAAAAGTAATTGGGAAAAAAGAATGGCTTGAGAAAAAAGTAAACGAAAATCCTGAACTTGAGAAAGTATCAGCATCCGTAAAAGGAAAATCAGAAGCAGCCGGTTATTATGAGCGTATTCAACTTGGAGGAATGGCTCAAAAGATGTTTACTTCCCTGCAAAAAGAAGTCAAGACAGATGTGTTTTCTCCGCTTGAAGAAGCAGCGGAAGCAGCAAAAGCAAATGAGCCAACGGGCGAAACGATGCTTTTAAACGCGTCTTTCTTAATTAACCGAGAAGATGAAGCGAAGTTTGATGAAAAAGTGAATGAAGCGCATGAAAACTGGAAAGACAAAGCCGATTTTCATTACAGCGGTCCTTGGCCTGCTTATAATTTTGTGAACATTCGCCTAAAAGTAGAAGAGAAATAACGTGCTTCACAAATTAGTAACCGCACCCATTAACCTTGTAGTGAAAATCGGCGAAAAAGTACAGGAAGAAGCTGATAAACAGCTATATGACCTTCCGACGATTCAGCAAAAACTCATTCAGCTTCAAATGATGTTTGAGCTTGGTGAAATTCCGGAAGAAGCGTTTCAAGAAAAAGAAGATGAATTGTTAATGAGGTACGAAATTGCGAAACGCAGAGAAATTGAACAATGGGAAGAGCTAACACAAAAAAGAAATGAGGAATCCTAGATGGGAGAATTACTGTATTTATACGGTTTAATTCCAACACAAGAAGCAGCATCTATAGAGCCGTTTCCATCTTATAAAGGGTTTGACGGAGAACATTCACTGTACCCAATAACGATTGATCAGGTGACGGCTGTAGTTTCTAAGCTGGATGCTGACACCTATTCAGAAGAAGTGATTCAAGAAAAAATGGAGCAGGATATGAGCTGGCTGCAGGAAAAAGCATTTCATCATCACGAAACGGTAGCCGCTTTGTACGAAGAATTTACAATCATTCCATTAAAATTTTGTACCATTTATAAAAGTGAAGAAAGTCTGCAGGCAGCTATTGAGATTAACAAAGAAAAGATAGAGAATTCACTGACGCTGCTTCAAGGAAATGAAGAGTGGAATGTGAAAATTTACTGTGATGATACGGAGCTTAAAAAAGGAATCAGCGAAACGAATGAAAGCGTGAAAGCGAAAAAACAAGAAATTAGTCACTTATCACCAGGAAGACAGTTTTTTGAAAAGAAAAAAATAGATCAGCTGATTGAAAAAGAATTAGAGCTTCACAAAAACAAAGTGTGTGAAGAGATACATGACAAGCTAAAAGAATTGTCGCTTTATGACTCTGTTAAAAAGAATTGGAGCAAAGACGTAACTGGCACAGCTGAACAGATGGCGTGGAACAGCGTGTTTCTTCTCCCGTCTCTGCAGATTACTAAGTTCGTAAACGAAATAGAAAAGCTTCAGCAAAAGCTTGAAAATAAAGGCTGGAAGTTTGAAGTGACGGGACCATGGCCGCCCTATCATTTCTCGAGCTTTGCGTAAAGTGAGGAATTAACATTATGTCTCTTAAACAATCCATGGAGAATAAAGATATTGCTCTTATTGATATTTTAGATGTCATTTTAGATAAAGGAGTCGCCATTAAAGGAGACTTAATCATTTCCATAGCTGGCGTCGATTTAGTGTATTTGGATTTGCGGGTGCTTATTTCTTCGGTTGAAACGCTTGTGCAAGCAAAAGAAGGAAATCGCAAACCAATCACTTCTGAACAATTTGATAAACAAAAGGAGGAATTAATGGATGCAACCGGTCAGCCAAGCAAATGGACGAATCCACTTGGATCCTGATCAAGCTGAACAAGGCTTAGCGCAGCTTGTGATGACAGTTATTGAGCTATTGAGGCAAATCGTTGAACGTCATGCCATGAGGCGGGTGGAGGGTGGAACGTTGACGGACGAACAAATTGAAAACTTAGGAATTGCACTAATGAACTTAGAAGAAAAAATGGACGAGTTGAAAGAGGTGTTCGGTCTGGATGCAGAAGATTTAAATATTGATCTTGGACCGCTAGGCAGCCTGCTTTAAGCGGTCAGTAGGAGGAACAGTATGGCAGTCGAACATAATATGCAGTCAAGTACGATTGTAGATGTGCTCGAAAAGATTTTGGATAAAGGAGTCGTTATAGCGGGGGACATCACCGTAGGAATTGCAGATGTCGAGCTATTAACGATAAAGATCCGCTTGATTGTGGCTTCGGTTGATAAAGCAAAAGAAATCGGCATGGACTGGTGGGAAAATGATCCGTATCTCAGTTCAAAAGGAGCCAATAACAAAGCGCTCGAAGAAGAAAATAAACAGCTGCATGAGCGGTTAAAAGCGCTTGAAGAAAAAATAGAAACGAAACGTTAAAAACTGTACGCTACTTAAAAAATGGAGGGATTTACAATGGCAACTGAAACAAAATTAGATAACACACAGGCAGAAAACAAGGAAAATAAAAATGCGGAAAACGGTTCAAAAGAAAAGAACGGTTCAAAAGCAAGCAAAACAACAAGCAGCGGGCCAATCAAACGAGCGGTAGCAGGAGGCATCATCGGTGCAACGATTGGATATGTATCGACTCCTGAAAATCGAAAAAGTCTCCTTGACCGCATTGATACAGACGAATTAAAAAGCAAAGCATCTGATTTAGGAACAAAGGTAAAAGAAAAATCAAAAAGCAGTGTGGCCAGCCTGAAAACATCTGCGGGAAGCTTGTTTAAAAAAGATAAAGATAAATCAAAAGATGATGAAGAAAACGTAAATTCTTCTAGTAGCGAAACAGAAGACGATAACGTTCAAGAGTACGACGAGTTAAAAGAAGAAAATCAAACTCTTCAAGATCGCTTATCACAGCTTGAAGAAAAAATGAACATGCTTGTTGAGCTTAGCCTCAATAAAAATCAAGACGAAGAAACGGAAGATACAGATTCGGACGAAGAAGAGAACGATGAGAACGAAGAAAACGAGCAGGACGATGAAAACGAAGAAGAAACATCTAAGCCACGTAAAAAGGATAAAAAAGAAGCTGAGCAAGAAGAGGAAGAAGAAAGTGAAAGTGACGAAGACAGCGAGGAAGAAGAGGAAGATTCTCGCTCAAACAAAAAAAATAAAAAAGTAAAAACAGAAGAAGAAGACGAAGATGAAAGCGAAGAAGAAAAAAAGGAAGCGAAACCAAAAAAGTCAACAGCTAAAAAATCAAAAAATACAAAAGTAAAGAAAAACACGGACGAAGAAGATGATGAAGCAACATCTCTTTCTAGTGAAGACGATACAACAGCCTAAGACGTAAAGGTAAAGGAGGAAAGAAAGACATGAGTACAGGCCCTTCTTTTTCAACTAAAGACAATACGCTTGAATACTTTGTGAAAGCTTCTAATAAACACGGCTTTTCACTTGATATTTCATTAAATGTAAACGGCGCTGTGATTTCCGGTACCATGATTTCAGCAAAAGAATACTTTGATTACTTAAGCGAAACGTTTGAAGAAGGCAGTGAAGTGGCTCAGGCGCTAAGCGAACAATTCTCTTTAGCAAGCGAAGCGAGCGAATCAAACGGAGAAGCAGAAGCCCATTTTATTCATTTGAAAAATACAAAGATTTACTGTGGAGACAGTAAATCTACTCCTTCTAAAGGCAAGATCTTTTGGAGAGGGAAAATAGCAGAAGTAGACGGGTTTTTCTTAGGAAAGATTTCTGATGCAAAATCAACGAGTAAAAAGAGTTCATAAAAAACGGCGGGGTGATTGCCCCGCCGTTTTTTAGTGATGTGATGAGATGTGCAGCTTCTTTTTTCGATACATGAGCGGAGTCATCTTCATTTCTTTTCGAAACTGATTAATAAAATAGCTTGTACTATTAAACCCTACTTGATAGGCGACTTCCGTCACATTTGCTTCTGCTTGCTGCAGCATAACTAAGCTTTGCTGAATTCGATAGTTTAATACATAGGTCAAAGGCGATTTTTTTAACATTTTCTTAAAATATCGACAGCATTCAGAACGGCTCAATTGTCCGGCTTTGGCAATATCATCGAGCGTAATCTTTTCAGCAAAGTGCAAATGAATCCAATTGAGCATTTGCTTCATCCGCTGATTTTTGATCATTTCTTTTTCATTGTATTTCAGCTGCAACCCGTTAAGAATTAAATTTTTCCACAGTATGCTGAGTTCAGAGGCAATCTCTATTTCATAGTGGTGCGGCTGCTTATGAATCCATGTGTGTATCTTATGTATAGACTCTAACACGTTATTTCCCCAGGCTTGCTTTGGACTGATGAATAAATGTGATAGATTCGTTGCATGAATGTAGGGATAAACGTAATTTGTAAAAAGCTCTTGCGGCACAAGAAAATGAGGAGAAACATTTAAACAAATGTACACGCAGCCGGATTTGTTTATATCTTCAGTCATATGAAGACATCCGCTGTTAATAAACAGTCCGTAGCCTTGTTTTACAGTCACTGTTTTTTCATTTATTTGAAAAGACGCATCACCTTTTATAACCAATACAAATTGAAGCTCATCATGCCAGTGAAGAGGGATGTAGCCGTTTATGTGATCGCCGATCGTCGTTTGATAACATGCTACTGGTAGCTCAACGGTGCGATGGGTCGTTAGCTCTTTTAAGTTTTCATCAATTTTAAAATGGGCTGCTGGCATACATGGTCACCTCAATATATTTATATTTTTTAATGCAATATGCGTATTTTCCGCCCCGTTTTTCACTTATTATAACACTATTCTTATAATAAAAGTGAGGGATGAAAGATGAACGATCTCAGCAGAAAAAAAGGGTTCTTCTTTGTAACAACTGGAGCTATATGTTGGGGGATGGGAGGAACGGTTGCTCAAAAGCTTTTTCAAGAATTTGAAATCAGTGTAGACTGGCTTGTTTCAGTACGGCTTCTCATTGCGGGTTTTTTGCTGCTAATGATTTCATGTGTAAAAAGTAATCGTTCTCACATACTTGGAGTATGGAAGAACCGAAAGTCAGCTTTTCAGCTCGTCGTTTTTGCCATAGTTGGTATGCTTGCCGTTCAGTATACGTATATGGCTTCTATTAAGCATGGAAATGCAGCAGTAGCTACGCTGCTGCAGTATTTATCACCGGTGATGATTATCATCTATTTGCTTTTGCGCAAGCAGTCTATATTTACGCGACAAGACGTCATCACTGTTTTGCTGGCACTGGGGGGCTGCTTTTTTTTATTAACAAACGGCTCTATTTCTCAGCTGTCTGTTCCTGTATCTGCCGTTTTTTGGGGAGTGCTGTCAGGCGTAGCGGCTGCTTTTTATACGCTGTATGCGGTGCCGCTGATTAAAAAGTACAGTTCGCTTGTCATCGTTGGCTGGTCAATGGTAATTGGGGGAAGCGTAATGAGCTTTATTCATCCTCCTTGGGAAGCGTCAAGCTTATCACCAATAACCTGCGGATATATTTTATTTGTCATTATTTTTGGCACGATGCTTGCTTTTTGGTTTTATGTAGAAAGCCTGCAAAGTCTTTTACCTAAAGAAACGAGTTTGCTTGGAAGTTTAGAGCCTTTAGCCGCTGTTATTACAACCGTTGTTTGGCTGAAAGAGCCTTTTGGTTTTTATCAATGGATTGGCACAGCTTGTATTATTGGATTAGTTCTATTACTCACACGAACGAAACAAACATCTTCTGAGACGACACTTTCAGCATAAATGGGGGCTTGCTAAAAGAAGAAGCAAACAAATGTCACTTTGCCGCCGAATCTGTAGAAACTCGTTTGACTTTTAAAATCTTTACATATTGAATAAACACTCTTTCTTTTGTAGAGACATTTAATTTAGCAAGTCTTGATGCGTCATCTCGGTTTTTAGCAGATTCTATCACAAAAGTTCCTTTGATTTTGGCTTCATCTTTTAGAACGGAATACTGTATTTCAAATCGTTTTGCTTTCGTTTTCTGCATAGTGATTGATAAGCTCCTTTGCCTGATAGATTAATGTATTGCTATGAAATAAGCTTCGATAAAAAGGAAGAAAAGAACGTAACATATACTACTAAATGAAATGCAGAGCGGCAGTGACTTTTATCACACCACAACCTAGTATTTCATCTTTTTACCAAAAAAGATAGGGTGTTTTACCGTCGTTGCTTATAAAATCTTTTATTCTTTCTGCTTGACCTAGAGTTAACTCTATGGTTTATCTTGTAGTAGTATCATTTCAAGGAGGGGCTTTATATGAAGTATCATACAATTGCTAATACTGACTTACACGTATCAAATTTAATTATGGGAAATATGCGTTTAACAGAGCTTTCTTTACAAGAAGCAGAGAAGCTAATCCGCACAGCGATGGAAGAAGAAATTAACTTTTTTGACCATGCTGATATTTACGGTCCTGATTATGTAGGACAATGCGAAGAGTATTTTGCAAACGCTATACAAATGAATTCAAGTCTTCGTGAGAAAATGGTGATTCAAAGTAAATGCGGCATTAACTCAGCGAAAAATTACTATGACTTTTCAAAGAAGCATATTATAGACTCTGTTAACGGCAGCTTAGAGCGTTTGAAAACAGATTACTTAGATCTTTTATTACTTCATCGCCCAGATCCGCTAATGGATCCTGAAGAAGTAGCAGAAGCGTTTAATGAGCTTCAAAGCAGCGGAAAGGTACGTCACTTTGGTGTGTCGAACCACAACCCAGCGCAAATTCAGCTGCTTGAAAAATACATCGGCCAAAAGCTTGTCGTAAACCAAGTGCAGTTCAGCATCGCACATACGCCAATCATTGACTCTGGTATTTCTTTAAATATGGGCATCGACCAAGCTGTGAACCGCGACAGCAGCGTGCTTGAATATTGCCGTTTAAATGATATAACGCTTCAAGCGTGGTCGCCATTCCAAAACGGATTTTTCGAAGGACCTTTCCTAGGCGATAAAGAGAAATTTGGAAAGCTAAACGAAGTGATTGATCGCATCGCAAGTAAATATAGCGTGACGAATACAGCGATTGCCGTTGCGTGGATCACAACTCATCCTGCAAATATTCAAGTAGTGCTTGGTACTACAAATATTCAGCGTATGAAAGATGCAAGTAAAGGTTCAGAAATCAAGTTAACGCGCGAAGAGTGGTACGATATTTATAAAGCCGCTGGCAACATGGTGCCTTAAGCGCTGCAGTTCTTAAAATAAAGCAGGTAACTCCGTTCGGATATGGAACGGAGTTACCTGCGTTTTACGATAAGTAACTACTGGTTAAGCTAGAAAAAGATTTAGCAGTAGCTCAATTATTTTTGTGACGCCAAGACCTAACAAAAAGGCAATAAAACCGCCAATTACAATGGTAAGCATCATGCGAGCAGTATTCATCGTATTCATCCTTTCAGGTTTAAATATATGCTGCTTGTACAAAAAATCTGCAGCATAAAGAGCTCAATGAAGAAGACTATAAAAGAATAAACCCTCGAGATAACTAGAGGTCAAGACAAACTCATCATGTTTTTCTGAGAAGTTTAAGGTGTAGGAGGAAGCAGTATGACGTATACCATTTCACAAGTTGCAAAGAAATTGAACGTGACAATTTATACCATTCGCTATTATGATAAAGAAGGGCTTTTTCCATTTTTAGATCGTACAGCGTCAGGGAATCGTATTTTTAAAGAACAAGATATTGAATGGATTGATTTAATTTGCTGCTTAAAAAGCACAGGTATGCAAATCAAGGACATTCGGACGCTTATTGAAAACTGTACGCTTGAAAATGCCGTGCTTGATAAAAGTCTGCAAATGCTGATGGATCATAAAAAAGCGGTACAAAAAGAAATTGAAGAAATTCATCACAAGCTTGAGACGATTGATTATAAAATTAAGCACCTGCCGGAAATGTACGAGCGAATTGTTAACAAGCCTTCAAACTAAATAAAAAAGGAAGCATAAAAATGATCGAAAAAGTAGTACCTCTCACTGGAGAGAATATGCAGCAGTGCATTAACTTGTATATGAATGTATTTACAAAAAAACCTTGGAATGAGCCTTGGACAGAAAAATCAGCTAGAGAAAGGCTGACTGATTTACTGAACACACCTAAATTTATGGGTTATTTATTTTATGACCAAGGAGATTTGATTGGAATGATTGCAGGTCACGCGAAAAAATCATACAGCGGTATGACCTTTTACGTGGCCGAGCTTTGCGTCAGCGCAAGCGTGCAAGGAAAAGGATATGGTTCAGCTATCTTAAGCCGGTTTGAGAATGAACTTCAAAGACACGATATCAACAGCTTGTATCTCTTGACGGCGACTGGAGGAGCTGCACAGGCGTTTTATGAAAGAAACGGCTATACTGTAAATGATCAGCGCGTTGTCTTGAAAAAAACGTTTGTTTAATGTTTAGCATCTACATAGAGCAGGAAGAGAGTTGCGGAGTGACTCTCTTTTTAATTAATCTTTTTATCTATTAATATGTAGAAGAAAAGGAACTATGAACAAGAAAAATAAGATGATGGGAAGAAGTAGACAAGAAACGGCAGATTAAAAAATCCATTTTTTTACGTTAGTCTTATTATTATCCGGTTCATAAGCACATTTAAAAACAGTGCCCATTATGTGGACACTGCTTTTTCATAATAAAGTGGAAAGCTAGCTTTTGGTAAAAAAATTAGTGGAAATGAAGCTGTTCATCATTATTTCTAATGATTAGCAACCGCCAAATCCTCCCCAGCAAGCACAGCCGATGATGATTAATAAAATGAATAATACGATGATTAAAGCAAAGCCACTGCCAAACCCGCAGCCGCCGCCGTAACCGTAACCGCCATAACCACAGCCACCATAGAAGCCCATATATTTCACCTCCAAGTTCTGAGTACATTTTTAACATATGCCTGAAATGCAAAAGTGCTCCAAAAATATCCAATGATTTCAATGAAAATAAAAAAAGATAAGAAAATAAGATGGACACGGTACTTTTTTTCACTTTCTACATAGGATGAATCATCCCAAGATCTCATATATGAGCCCCCATGTTATAACGAAGCAGGCTAATACCACTTCCTCCTTAGCCTGCGTACATAATGAAAAAGAAGCCGAAGAATTTTTTCTTCGGCTTCTTATTTTTTACTATGAAATAAACACGTTAGTACTTTCCGTATACCATTCTAAGTCAGGATCCGCTTCTTTTTGTATGTATTAGGTACTAAAGAAAAATCAAGCTCATTTTCATATAAACCTAGTAATTTGCTTTTTTTCGTAATTCTTTTCCCTTATTTTCAGCATAACCAAGATATTTGCCTAAGACAGCGAATAGGTAAATGCATATTCATGGGTGAAAGCAAAAACAAAAAAACGGAGGTTTCTCTTATGAATTCAGAAATGCATTTTTTACCTACTATGTATTCTCAAGATCATCATCAACTTCAACACGCAGATGAAAGGTTTATTGGCAGACCGTTTGGTTTCGGACGCCCGTTTGGCTTTGGCAGACCATTCGGCTTTGGCTTTGGGGGTCCATTTTTAGGAGGATTAGCAGGAGGGCTAGTAGCAGGCTCACTGTTATCACCATATGGCTATGGTGGCTACGGCTACGGTTACGGTGGTTATCCGTATGGCGGTTACGGCGGCTACGGCGGTTATGGCTTTGGCTGCGGCTGTTAAACGCAAGTAAAAGAAAAATCTCAGAAGAAGTATTTTTTACATCATTCTTTTCTATAAAGAAGTCTGTTTTGGAACGTAAGGATTTATATCCATCCGCAGTTAATCAGAGCGTGCACCCCACTTAATATGAAAAACCATCTGGTGATTTTCCAGGTGGCTTTTGCGTGGAGTTTTTTATGTAGTGAAGAAGTTATATATTTACGCACTTACTGGAGGTCTGTGTCTAAAGCAGAAGATCACAACATGATGTTTATCAATACTTTAGTCGTGCACTTTATATGCTCATGGTATTAAGAGTCATGATTAATTCTATTGTATAGAAGATTAGTTTAACGAATGGCTTCTTTAATCACTTGACCTCTACGTTAATAACCTGCTTACTATTCTCGAAAAGCTTAACCCACATCCTTTCATCCTGCTGCATGCAAAAATTAGCTTATATTGGGCATAATACAGAGAAGAAAGGAGGCGTTTGCATGGATTTATTATCTGGAAACCCTTATTGGCAGACAACTGTAGCGAAGCCGCCTGTATACCCATCTCTAGAGGAAGGTATTGAGTGCGATGTTCTTATTATTGGAGGAGGAAGTTCAGGTGCACAATGTGCTTACTATTTATGTGAGCAGGGGCTTGATGTTGTGGTTGTTGATAAACGTAAAGCAGGGCATGGAAGTACAATTGTAAATACCTCTCTTATTCAATATTTAGGAGATAAATTGTTTTACGAATTAGTCAACACGTTTGGAGAAGAAAAAACAGTCCGTCATTATAAGCTGTGCGAACAGGCTATTACAGATATTGAGGAAGCAGCTAAAAAGCTTCCGATTAATGCAGAATTTATAAGAAGAGACAGCTTGTATTATGCAAGTTATGAAGAAGATATCACGAAGATAAATAAAGACTATTTTTATATGCAAAAGCATGGATTTGAAGCTGAAATCTTATCAGAAGACCAAATTGAAAAAGACTATGGATTTAAAAAACGAATGGCAATGCTTATTAAAAATGATGCAGAGCTGAACCCTTACAGCTTTACACTCGGTCTGTTAGAGTATGGAAAACAGCATGGGGTTCGGGTGTTTGAAGAAACAGAAATTGTCGGTCAAAAGTTAGAAAAAGATGAAGCTGTATTTTTCACTAAAAATAAATCACAAATCAAAGCTAAATATGTCATTATGGCAGGAGGCTATGAAAATCAAGAATTTAAGAGAGAGAAAAAAGCTGTACTCACAAGTTCCTATGCTATCGTTACGACTCCTGTAAAGGATTTTACAGGATGGAAAAATCGAAATTTAATTTGGGAAACCGCTCGACCGTATATTTACATGAGAACAACTTCCGATAATCGGGTTATTATAGGCGGTCTTGATGAAAACACGATTGTGCCGCAAGAACGTGACGCCAAACTCGTTCATAAACGAGACAAACTTTTAAAAGAGTTCAATAAGCTTTTTCCTCATCTTCAAGTTGAAGCTGATTATTACATAAGCGCTTATTACGGAGGCACTCATGACGGGTTTCCCCTTATCGGAATATATGACGAAATGCCTAACTGTTACTTTCTAAGCGGATATGGAGATAACGGAACGGTGTATAATATGGTGCTAGCTAAAATCATAGCAGAACATATTACAACGAAGAAAAGCAGTGATTTAGAACTTTACATTCAAACGAGAAAAGTTTAATATGTGAGAAAATGGAAGGTTTTTAAAAAGCCTTCTTTTTTTACATATATTTCTTGAAGTAGAGGAGAGACATAGTATGATAGAGGGTCACTCTATTTATTTACGCCCGTTAACTGTCAGCGATGCGCATGACAGCCTTCGGTTACAAAAGGACAATCGCGGCTTTTTTGAACAGTTTTCTATGATTCGAGAGCATTCTTTTTATACGTTGGAAAGCCAAGTAGAAAAAATTCAGCGTCATGAAGAGAATAGGAAAAACGATGAAGAATACTATTTTGGTCTTTTTCAAAAAGAGAATAATAAGTTGATTGGCACCATTAGTCTTTTTCAAGTGCTGCGCGGATCTTTACAAAGCGCGTTTATCGGCTATTTTCTAGATCAGCATCATAATGGAAAAGTGTACGCAACAGAAGCTGTAAAAGTACTTGTTGGCTATGCGTTTGAAGAGCTGCATCTTCACCGCATTGAAGCCGGCGTCATGCCACGTAATTTGCCTTCTCAGCGCGTACTCGAAAAAGCAGGGTTTCATAGGGAAGGAATTGCTAGAAAAAATGTAAATATTAATGGCATATGGGAAGACCATCAAGTCTTGGCTATCCTTAACCCTAATGATGAAATAGAAGAAATAAACGAGTTCTTAAAATTTTGATATACGTTTTTACATTTAAAATTTATAATGAGAATAAGAGAATAGAGCAGTCTATATTTAAATAGTAGGTGACTAAGGTAATGGAAGAGAGGAACATCAATGAAAAAGCCGTTTGGGACGTATTGCAGATGGCTAGCGAAGTAGTCGGAAGCAGGACACTATTTGTAGGGATTTTCGACGAACAATTTTCAGTTATGAAAGCCTTTAATAAAGAAGGGGGTAGCCTTGTAGAGGATGGACTGACGCTACCGTTAGAGCTTGCGGTATGCAACTTAGTCACGTGTGATGAACCCCTTGTTATTCCCAATACAATACGCGATGTTAGAACGTCTAATTTAGCCATCATTGATGGTGCTCGGGTAGGTTCTTATTTAGGAACACCTATCGTGCTAGAAGACGGGAGAATGTTTGGTACCTTATGCGCGGTCGATCCGGATCCTTATCAGTTTAGCGAAAGTGAAATTCAAGGGTTAAACCGGCTGGCTGGTATTTTGTCTCATATTATTTATAAAAATCAAGCGGCTGTTTTGCCGAAAATTGAAGAGAAAATTCTGCAGCTTGATAAACTGGCGCTCGTAGGGCAGCTAGCAGCAGGGTTAGCGCATGAGATTCGAAACCCGATGCAGTCGGTGCGCGGCTTTATCCAATTTCTATTTAATGAAAATGAACAGGCAGAGCCTTTTCAAAAAATTGTTCTTGATGAACTGGATCGTATGAATGAACTCATTAACAACTTCTTGCTTGTTACGCAGCCAACAGCGCCTAAAAAAGAAATCGTATCGATTGTAGAAGTTATTCATGATACCGTTGCTTTCTTGAAAAGTGAAGCTGCGCTGTATAATGTCGAAATGAACGTAAGAATAGAAGGAGCCATTCCGCTTGTATCAATCGATCCTGCTCAAATGAGACAAGTGTTTATGAATCTATTGAAAAATGCCATTGAAGCAATGGAGAAAAAGAAACGCGGCGAAGTAAATCTTATTATCAAAGAATGGGAAGGTTGGGCTCTTATTGACATTCAAGATACCGGCTCTGGCATTCCGCTATCCATTATTAATAAAGTAGGAAATCCATTTTTCTCAACAAAAGATGGAACAGGCATGGGGTTAGGGCTTTCTATTTGTAAAACGATCATCAACGAGCATAACGGTAAGCTTGCGATTGAAAGTGATGAGAATGGGACGGTAGTGACGGTGAAGCTGCCTTTGACGCTTTAAGATAAAACAAAAAAGAAAGGAGAGCAAGCACTCATCCTTTCTTTTTTGCTGACCTTTTTAATATGCTGAACTGTCTTCAATCCAATATTCATAGTCTTCCGCATCTTTTTTATTTAACTTTTTGCCGTTGATGTAAATTTTGTCCCATTCGTAAATTTGTTTATCGAAATAAACGTTAAACACAATGCGTACATGCTCTTTTTCTGTATAATCGTAGCCGGTAAATTGCACAACATGATGACGGCCTTCTTTTTTAATATAGGTCCATTTTGGATGATCGTTGTACGTTTCAAGCGTAATTGCTTCGTCGCCGTAGCGAACTACATCTTTAATATTCGTTTTTGTTGGTAAAAATGATAATCCCGCTCCGACTCCAAAAGTAATTACAAGCGCCAAGATGCTTAAACCAATAGCAATTCCGATGTGAGTGCCGCCTTTTATTTGCAGATAAGCTTCTTTCCGCTGCTCCGGCTGAGCTTCGGCTCGAGCTAACACGTTTTTAACATGCTTATAATACCAGCGGTTTGCACATAGCCCTGTAATAAGTGAAGCGCCGCCGAACACAATTGCATCGGACCACTCTGGTATGTCTACAAAGCACAAAAGGGAAAACCAAATTACTTCAATAAGCGATAAAATAAAAAAGTGCTTATACATTTTTCGGTATGCAAACCAAGCGCTTGTCAGAAAAAAGGCTGCCCAGTTCCACGTGTTGTTTTTAGCTGGATTGGCTGTTTTTCCCCATTTTAAATCATAATACGACGTATTCGTTCGAACTACTTTATGCTCTTCTTCAAAAGAAACGAGTTCATTTACTGCTTGTTCTTCCATTTAAAACACCTTTCGTTGGTTATAATCTATCATCTAAAATGACTCTATTATTATACATTATTTCTAGTATTTTTCTATTCTTCCTTAAATTATTTTTAAAGTAAGAATATTTGTGCTATGGGTTTTTCAACAAGAAGTTTCATAAAAAAAGAATAATATGGTAGATTTGAAGAAAAAGGAGCTGCTTGAGCATGAATCATTTAAAGAAAGCCCTGCACCAATCGTGGTCAATTCATTCAAGCACGAAGTGGACGGCTGATAATCCTTCTAAGGGACAGTGCGGCGTAACGGCCCTTGTCGTTCAAGATCTAAAAGGAGGATATATTTTAAAAACTCCGTGTAAAGAAGGCTGGCATTTCTATAATCAGCTTGATGAACAGCGCTGTGATTTTACACAAGAACAATTTCGCGAGCCTCTCCATTATGCAGACATTTTATCCAGTCGGGAAGAAGCGTTTATGGATACGAATAAGGAGCAATATGAGGCTTTAAAGAAAAACGTAATGACCTATTTTATACATGAAAATTTGCTTTAGAAAGGAACACATAAATGAAAAGTATTCAGTATTCCATTGTTGATGTATTTGCACAGAGAAAATATACGGGAAATCAGCTCGCAGTTTTTAAAGACGCAGGAAACCTTTCAGACAAAGAGATGCAGCAAATAGCTAAAGAAATTAATTTCTCTGAAACGACGTTTATTACGTCTTCTTCTGCAAAAGGGGAATATAACGTGCGAATTTTTACGCCTAATGAAGAAGTGCCATTTGCAGGACATCCGACGCTCGGAACCGCTTATGTTATCCGAGAAGAACTAGAAGAAAAAGATACAGAGGAGCTTATTCTTCATTATAAAGCAGGTCCTACGCCCGTTACATACGATGAACCAAAAGATGTGCTGTGGATGACACAAGGTCAGCCGACGTTTGGGAAAGTGCTTGATAAAAAGCGAGTGGCGGACGTGTTAAACCTTGATAAAGCTTATATCGACACGCGTTTTCCTGTTCAAGAAGTATCCACCGGTCTGCCGGTTATCCTTGTCCCGTTAACATCATTAGAAGCAGCTAAAGAGATAAACGTGGACAAAGAAAAATATTTCAAACTGATAGAAGACACGGAAGCAAAAGCAATTATGGTATTTTCACCGGAAACCTATCACCAAGATCATCACTTAAACGTACGAGATTTTGCCGACTACTACGGTGTTCCAGAAGATGCGGCAACCGGCAGCGCCAACGGCTGTTTGGCAGCATATTTAGTTAAATGCGGCTATTTTAATCAACCAGCTATTGATATACGTATAGAACAAGGATACGAAATAGGAAGACCTTCACTGCTGTATGTAAAAGCTAGTTATGACGGAGAGAAATTTCACATTCAAGTAGGCGGAAAAGTAGAGATGATTGCGCGCGGTGAATGGATTTTGTAACAAGCTGTTCATCTGCTGTTCACAATAAGTTCTTATCCTAATAAAAACGCAATAGGACCACGGAGTTTGGTTACACTAGTAAACAGATAGATACTGAAAGAATAAATAATGGCGGCCAAAAGGCCGCCATTTTAAATGGTTGATAAAAGGAGTGGCAGAAGAAATGATTCACATTTTACTGGCGGATGACGATGAGCATATGCTGCAATTAGTTCGTCACTATTTGCAGCTTGAAGGCTATGTGGTGCATGAAGCAGAAGACGGTGAGGAAGCTTCGGGTCTGCTTGCTAAGCAGCACATTCATTTAGCGGTTGTCGATATTATGATGCCTCATAAAGACGGGTATGAAGTTTGCGAAGAAATACGCAGCTATTATGATTTTCCCATTATTTTATTAACGGCAAAAGATCAGCTGGAAGACAAAGAAAAAGGCTTTTTAGCAGGAACAGATGACTATGTGACAAAACCGTTTGAACCAAAAGAATTGATTTTCCGAATCAAAGCCCTGCTTCGCCGGTACGAAGTGGTAAATGAAAAAATGATCGTGCTGAACAACACCTCTATCGACCGAAAAAGCTATGAAGTGCACTGCAGCGGGCGACTGTTAATTCTTCCAATGAAAGAATTTGAATTATTAGCTCAGCTTGCGAGCTATCCAGGAAGAATTTTCACAAGAGAAGAATTAATTCATCTGATATGGGGAGCGGATTTTAACGGAGATAACCGCACAATCGATGTACACGTAAAAAGGCTGCGCGAAAGGTTTGAACATACCGATGATTTTGTCATTACGACGGTTCGAGGAGTCGGCTACAAGCTTGAGGTGAAGGCAAAATGAAGACGCTCTATTTGCGGATTGTCCTGACGACCATCGCTGTAATGGTATTTAGCAGTCTCCTAGCGTTTATTTTAGCAAACGTTTATTATCAGTACAGCTTAAAACCTTATAACGATCAAAAGCTTACGCGTATGGCAAAAGACATTGCGAGCTTTTACGAAAGCAATAGGGGCGTGGATCAACAAGCTTATTTACAGCATATCAGTAAATTAGGCTATCAAATATATGTGGTGGACATCAGCGGACATGAGACGTTTTACGGACGGGAATTTAGAAATCAGCGCTTAGAAAAGAGTGCTGTCAAACAAGTACTGGACGGAAAAATGTATCACGGAATTGCAAACTTTCCTTCACAGGTGTTTGTGACGGGATTTTTTGATAATGAGTTAGCCAATACCATCGGCGTGCCGTTAAAAGGAGAAAGTAATAAGCAGCAAGCGCTGTTTATCCGCCCTGATATTCAGCTGCAGTTCGGGGAAATGCGCATTTTTTTCTCGGTTATTTTACTGGTGATGATTATATTAAGTATTTTATTTGTACTTATTAGTACGCGTTATTTAGTAAAACCAATTGTCAAGCTAACGGAAGCGACAAAACAAGTGGCAAAAGGAAAATACAACGTCGAGCTGTACGTAAAGCGCCGAGACGAAATCGGCGCGCTTGCTTCACACTTTTCTGAGATGGCGAAAAGTTTAGAGCAGCTTGAAGAGATGCGCCAAGAATTTGTATCCAACGTGTCGCATGAAATTCAGTCTCCGCTGGCGTCCATTCAAGGGTTTTCGAAAACGCTCCGTTCTGCACATCTTTCTGATGAACAAAGAAATGAGTATCTGTCTATTATTGAAGAAGAAAGCCGGCGCATGTCGTCGCTCAGCAAACAACTGCTTACGCTTGCTTCACTTGATAAAGAAAGTCAGAATATCGACAAAATCCCGTTTGATGTTGCAGCTCAAATCAAGCAAGTGCTGTTTATGACAGAGTGGAGCTGGCGTGAAAAAGAGTTAGCTATTGAAATGGATCTTCCTTCAACGATGATTTCAGGCGATCAAAAACTGCTTCATCAAGTGTGGACAAACTTGATTACAAACAGCGTAAAGTTTACGGAAGAAGGAGGAACGCTGTCTCTTCGCGTGCAGATGGAAGACACGCATTGCCACCTTGAATTTCAAGATACGGGAATCGGCATGTCAAAAGAAAGCCTCCCGCATATTTTTAATCGTTTTTATAAAGAAGATAAAGCAAGAAGCCGGACGGAAGGAAGCAGCGGTCTTGGTTTAGCGATTGTGAAGCAAATTGTCGAAATGCACGGAGGTTCCATTCACGTTGAAAGTGAAAAAGGAAAAGGCAGCACCTTTCACGTTTATCTTCCGAAAATGTAATGAGCCGTTCATCTTCCATTCATTTTTTATTTTTATACTTTAAATAGAATTAAAAAAGGAGATGAAAGAAAGATGTTTTTGGCTTTACGTGAATTGAAACATGCGAAGCTGCGCTACTTACTCATTGGCGTGATTATGGTGTTAATTGTATGGCTTGTGCTTTTTGTATCAGGCTTAGCAAAGGGGCTTTCCTCTGACAATGCTTCAGCTGTTCAAGAAATGAAAGGAAATTACGTTGTGCTTCAAAAAGAAGCGGATCAGCGCCTGACGCGCTCTGTTTTATCCGCAAACAAAACAGAAGATATTCAACAACTAAGCGGCAAGAAAAATGCTGAGCCGCTTGGTGTGATGATGACAGCCGTTATAAATGAAGGAAAACAGAAAAAAATAGACGCCTCGTTTTTTGCCATAAGCACAAGCGGCTTTTTAGCTCCGAACGTAATAGAAGGGAAGATGATTACGGACGATGCGAAACATGAAGCCGTGGCGGACTCTTCGCTAAAAGAAGAAGGAGTAAAGCTAGGTGATACGATAAAAGATACGGCTTCAAGAAAAAGCTTTACAATTGTTGGTTTTACAAAAAATCAGTCGTTTAGTCACGCGCCTGTTATTCATATTAATCTTACAGAGTGGAAGACAATTGAAAGCACAGGTGCCTTTAATGCAGTGGTGTTAAACATGAACGATAAAAAAGCGCATGCTCTTCAAAAAAAGGGGTCTAACATTGACGTGATTAGTAAAGATGAAGCGTTAAAGGGTATTCCTGGCTATCAAGAAGAACAAGGCTCGCTTTTAATGATGATCGCGTTTCTGTTTATCATTGGAGCTTTTGTATTAGCCGTTTTTTTCTACGTGATGACGCTTCAAAAAATGAATCAGTTTGGGGTGTTAAAAGCGATAGGAGCAAAAACAAGTTACTTAGCGCGGACGATTTTATCTCAAGTGGTTGTGTTAACTTTATGTAGTCTCGCTATTAGTATTGGACTGACATACGGAGTAGCTGCCATTTTGCCCGATTCGATGCCATTTTACTTGGATTTATCGCTAATCGCAGGCTGTTCAGCGCTGTTTGTAGCTGTTTCTGTACTGAGTTCATTATTGTCGCTGTATCGCGTAGCAAAAGTAGATGCGGTTGAAGCGATTGGGAGGGCTGTTTAATGAGTGAAGAAAAATTAGTTTTAGAGAATGTTAGCAAGTCGTTTGGAGAAGGAGAAAACGCTGTAGTCGTGTTAAATGACCTATCGCTGCGTGTAAAAGCCGGAGAGCTTGTGGCGATTGTCGGTCCTTCAGGTTCTGGGAAAAGTACCTTTTTATCTATTGCAGGGGCGCTACTTTCACCGTCTAGCGGACGTGTAATTATTGATGGAGACGAGATTAATAAAATGTCTCCCGGGCAAATGAACAGCATCCGCTTGAAGAAAATCGGCTTTATCTTTCAATCAGCTAATTTAATTCCGTATTTAACGGTTCGTGATCAGCTTCTTCTTGTAACGGAACTAGAAGGAAATCGAAATAAAGAAGCGAAAAAAAGAGCGGATGATTTGCTTGAAAAACTAGGCCTTGCTCATCGAAAACATCACTACCCTGAAAGTCTATCCGGCGGAGAGCGTCAGCGGGTAGCGATTGCAAGAGCGTGGATGAATAACCCTGAAATTATCTTTGCAGACGAGCCTACGGCAAGCTTGGATTCAGAGCGAGGAAGAGCAGCCATGCAAATGCTCGCAGATGAAGTGAAGCTAAGGGGCAAGTCAGCTGTAATGGTTACCCATGACCAAAGAATGCTGGATTTATGCGATCGCGTTGTGTGGATGGAAGATGGGAAATTAGTAGAATCAAATAGCGTGCAAGTCTAAAAAAGTGCTGCTCTTGTCAAGAGCAGCACTTTTTTTATGGTATAAAATTAAGCGATGGAGGCGTACTTTCTTGTTCTTCGTTAAATAAGTTAATCTCTCCTGCCGTTTCTAAACCTTAGCCTGCCGTTTTTAATGACGTTCCAGCAATTTCATTTTTCTGTCCCTGAAGCATCACTTCATCACTTGGCTCTCCTAGCTGCTGAAAAATTCCGGTCGTATGAATAATTTGACCAATCGTTTGAAGCACAATTCCCGATACGACTTGTTTGTCTCCAGGAGTTGGTCGTTCATTAAGAGAAAAGAGATTTGCAGCTCCAATCAGCTCCATAATTTGACCGATTGTTTTCAAAGAATTTCCTGCAGCAATTAGCTCTTCAAAACTTACTTTGCTTTCTTCATTATAGGTATATTTGTCATCTCGATTTGTCGCCTCCATACGTTCACTCCTTTGTTAGTAAATAGGTTAGTTATTCATATTCCACTTCTGTAAAAAGCGTGTAGCGAAAATAAAACAACGCTATTTAGGAAGGAATAAAATAAGAAACAGGAAATGAAAGAGCCATGAAGAAATAATAAAAAGGTGATGAAATGATGAGAACATGGAAAACAGCCGCGTTTGGACTTCTCATGGCAAGCTTTACAGGATGTTCAAGCAGTGGAGTTCTTGAAGAACCTCCGCCAAAAGCGTATCTCGAAGCAAGCAACCATCTTTATGAAACAAAAGTTGGCACTTACTGCTGGAAAAACACGTGTGTGGATACAGCAGGACCTTCAGAATTATTAAAAACCGAAAAGCCTATTAAAGTAAAAGCAAATGAATCGCTATCGCTTGTTATCAAGCATAAGCGGCAGCCCAACGAAAAGCATATGGCACAAATACAAAACAACCATGAAGTGGAAATACCACTGAAGAAAAATAAGCTGAAAGCACCTTCTAAAGCGGGCACTTACTACTACTCATATTCAGTATGGTGGATGGATGAAAGTCAACAAAATGTATCTAATGGAGATGCATCGTACGCGTTTGTATTGGAAGTGAAATAAGGAGAGAGCCTATGCAAACCCCTATTATTCTCATTGGACCTATATGCGCGGGAAAAACGACGGTGGGTGAAAAAGTAGCAAAAAAACTAAAGATTCCTCAGTGCTCAATGGATGAAGTGCGATTTCCCTACTATCACGAGATAGGATTCAGCAAAAAAACACAGCAACATATTCGAGAGAAACAAGGATTTCAAGGCATGTACGCCTATTGGAAGCCGTTTGAAGCTTATGCCGTTAAAAGAATACTAGAAGATTACAAGCACGCGGTAATTGATTTTGGCGCCGGCCACTCGGTTTATGAAGACATAAAGCTGTTTCAACAAGTGGAAAAGACCTTAAAACCTTACCAGTCTCTGTTTTTACTGCTTCCGAGTACTGACAAAGAAGAGTCCATACAAATATTGCATCAAAGATTGCTTCAAATAACCGATGACAACGATGTTTTTGAACTTAACAAACATTTTGTAACCCACCCATCCAATCAAAAGTTGGCAAAGCAAACGATCTATACAAAGGAAAAGTCCGCAGATACCGTAGCGGAAGAAATTATTTTATCCATATAAAAGGAGTGAAAGCAATGATTAAAAAAGTCGGTCAAATTATGGTATATGTAAACGATCAAGATCAAGCGGTAAAGTTTTGGACAGAAAAGATGGGATTTCATGTTATGTCTGAACAAAATAATGAACAAGGTATGAGGTGGATTGAGCTGGCACCGGTAGAGAGTGCCGAAACAACCATTATCCTTCATAATAAACAGCTAATAGCAAAAATGCAGCCAGAATTAAACGTTGGGACTCCTTCACTGATGTTTTTTACAGAGAATGTGGATGAATTATACAGAGACTTAACAGCTAAAGGCGTAACGGTGGGAGAAATCGTATCTATGCCTTCAGGAAAAGTCTTTAACTTTTCAGACAGTGAAGATAATTATTTTGCAGTTATGGAAAACGGGAGTAATAAATAGAGCAAAAATAAAAAACACCGGGAGCATAATATTGTCTCGGTGTTTTACGGGCAAAGCAGGATAAGTTACTTTTCATTTTCATCTGCTGATTGGCAGTAGCAATAATATTCTTTATAAATTTACTCCTTTTCTTCATTATTCAACGCTATGATTGTACAAATGTGTATTAAAATCCGCTTTAAGTTTCTAGAATTTAATAAGCCATTTCATAAATCAAGGAGTAATGCCTCCCATGATAAAACTAATAGGAAAAAAAGTGTTGCTAAGAGAAGCGACACAAGAAGATGCTAATACGCTCTATTACTGGAAATATGAAGAGAAAAAACAAGAAGCGAAAAAATGGAATGCTCCGTACATACCAGATCGAAAGCTGACGAAAGAAAAGTATATGAATTCATGGGAAGAAGAGTATGAGATTTATCCATCAGTTCCCCGAATGCTTGCGGTTATTATTGATGAAACAGCTGTGGGAACAGTGAACTGTTACTGGGTGGA
Organism: Bacillus sp. ILBB4; assembly: GCF_035064545.1. Lineage (NCBI taxonomy): Bacteria > Bacillati > Bacillota > Bacilli > Caryophanales > Bacillaceae > Bacillus > Bacillus sp. ILBB4. The sequence continues at coordinate 285,009 of NZ_JAIQVD010000003.1, forward strand.
CAAATATACAGACTGGCTGGAAACTGGAATTGTCATTTACGATTCAGACTATTGGAGCGGAGGATATGGATCAGAAGCTTATGGAATGTGGATCGACTTTTTATTTGAGTTTACACCTTTGCATAGACTCGGCATGTCTACGTGGTCAGGCAATATCAGAATGATCAAAACAGCCGCAAAAATAGGTATGAAAGAAGAAGCAAGAATCAGAGAAGCACGTATCGTAAACGGTGAATATTTTGATAGTGTCAAAATGGGAATTCTGCGAAGAGAATGGAACAACCGGATGAAGCAGAAGCTCTAATACCCTGTGTTCTATGCTTTCCTTGCATAGAATGCCAATCTCGCTGTTTTTCTATAAGTGTTTGCTTTTTGATCCATAATTGAATTAGGCAGTTTAGTTTGATATATCCTAATACGGGAAATAGAGGGAAAATGAGGACGTGTGAGATTTTTATATAATTTAAAACTTCTTCCTTCATGAACGGAAGAAGTTTTTCTTATGTGAAATCATGTCATATGTCAAATCTAGCATGTATAAGATAGAAAAGAGGCAATATAGCCGTCCTCTCTCATACTACAAAAAAGTTATAGCCAAGCTGTGCGTATCTTTATGAAAGAATGCACTTATGGCAGAGAGAATGATAGTTGCGATGGAGGTAACTAAATGAACGTTGATGGAGAAAATAAAGTTCCTCATTTTTATTCACTGCGGTCTGTTTCGCAAAAATTATTTGAGGTTATTACCAAACAGCTGAATGTCAGTACAACGTACGTAACTAGAAGAGGAGAAACAGCGATGACGGTCTTCAGCTCAAATAACGAGAAGGAAGAGATTATTCCTGAAGGATACAGCGTTGAATACGGAGGTACATACTGCCGCTTAATTATTATGAATGACGGAGACGTTATGCATACGGCAAATCTGATGAAGGATGCCGTTACAAAACGGCTAGAAGTAACGGATCAATTGCAGGTAAAAGGTTTTTTAGGTGTCACATTAAAAGATTTAAAAGGAAATGTATTTGGAACACTCTGTGTAATGGACAAGGAAGAAAAAGAATTTTCAGGAGAAGACATTGATTTTTTACAATCAATGGCAGGTATCTTATCCCACATGATCGATCTGGATGAAACACGATATCAGATGGGATTTTTAAGCGTCCCAATTATTCCAATTACAGAAGGTGTTTCGATTCTTTCTCTTCAAGGTATTATTGATAAAGAGCGGGCGGATCAGATTATGACAGATGTGCTTCACGATGCAGCTCATAATGAAATAGATTACTTTATCATTGATTTATCGAAGCTGCTTTTGAGAGAAAAAGAGTTTCCGAATTTCTTCTTTAAAATGATTACAGCACTTCAGCTCATGGGTGCACAAGCAGTTATAACAGGTGTAACGCCAACATTTGCGAAAGAGCAAATTAAAAATCATGATTTGAGAAACTTACAGTTAAAAGTCGTGAAAAATATTCAACAAGCTCTTCAATGTGTAGGGTATAACTTAATCAAAACATGAACCAAGCCTTGGCTCTATCAGCCAGGGCTTATTTTTTGTATGTATATAATTCAATGCGAAATGAAAAAAACAAGCTGGTATGCTCAGAAGCTGTGAAAGCATCAAATGCAGCATAAAGTGAATATAGATAAAGAATATAACTTCATTGAAGCCTTGCGTGATGATCATTACGCATCTTTTGATAGCCGTGGGAGAGGCCTGCGTATGGCTAACGATCTTTTTTGTTGTATGCAAGGGGGGAAAATACATACGAGCAAACTTCAAAGAATCTACAGAAATAAACGTGAATACGAAAAAGGAGAGAACGCTCCAGCTGACGTTAAACGTAGTTGGAATCCTTATGTTTATGGGGGTTTTGATAAGGTGGTGGACCGTACCATTTTCTGTCAGCAGGGACCTTCAAATTTATTGTAATCAAGGTTTTTAAATGACATTGAACGAGTGTAAAGAGTTTCTTGCGTTCGTTTTATGCGCAGCAAGCGTGTATTTTAGTTTAGTAAACGTCTACTTTTTAGGCAAAACAGGTAGAAGACTAGTCTATACCGTTCTTGTTTTATTTGCTGTTTTTAGCCTCTATATGATGCTTACGCTTCTTGCTGTAGCCACGCATTAAAGGTGTGCGTGCAGCTCAAAAGAAAGAGCTCAAACTTCCTTTCTCCTTTAAAGTGTTTTACAATTTTTCTATGTAAAAAACAGATAGGTCTTCAAACATCTTCATTAGTTGAGCTTTCATATCACTTCCACCTTTTGATATTTTTCCCCGGCATATATGCAAACATTATGTATGCTTTTACTTTCATACAATTCTATCAAATCCATTAAAGCAGTTTTATTTTCTAAATTCAACTAAAAAGTATTTTCATTATTTTTCCATAAGCTAACCGAGATAAGCTGCTATAAGGTTTAAAGAAAAAATGAAAAAATGAAATGATTTTTTACGAGTTTTATATCTTGACGAAAAAATATTTCAGGAATAAGATAGGTTACATAAAGTAACGAGTGAAAAAAAAGTTACTTTTTAAAGATTATATTTTTCCTAACAGGAGGAAGAGATATGGAAGCGATGACTTTTGTTTTATTCGGTTCAACAGGTGACTTAGCGAAACGTAAAATTTATCCTGCACTCTATAATTTATTTGTAGACGGGAAAATTCCTAAATCAATTTCTGTTGTGGGACTAGGCAGAAGGGAGATGTCAGACGCTGACTTTCAGGAAAAAGTAGAAGAGTCCATTCATACTTTTTCACGTCGCGTCGAAAAAGATTCATCTCTTATGCAGCATTTTCTTTCAGCTTTTCGCTACAGCCAATTGGATGCAACGAATACTGAAGATTATAAAAATTTGTTAAATCTAGTAGAAGCACGCGAAGCAGAACTAAACATTCCAAGCAACCGAATGTTTTATCTCTCCGTTGCACCAGAATTTTTCGGTACAATTGCCGAGCATATTAAAGACAGTGGCTTAGGTGCTACAAAAGGTTGGAAACGGTTAATTATTGAAAAACCGTTTGGCCATGATCTACAGTCAGCTCGACAATTAAACGAAAACTTAAGCAAAGCGTTTAAAGAAGAAGAGATTTACCGCATTGACCACTATCTTGGCAAGTCGATGGTGCAAAATTTAGAAGCGCTGGAATTTGCTAATCCTATTCTTCAATCATTATGGAATAACGAACATATTGCGAATATACAAATTACAGCAAGTGAAACGGTCGGCGTAGAGGAAAGAGCAAGCTATTATGACCATTCAGGAGCCATTCGAGATATGGTTCAAAATCATATGCTGCAAATGCTGATGATGACGGCCATGCACTTACCAGCTCGCATTAGCGCTGATGATATTCGAAACGAAAAAATAAATGTGTTAAAAGCACTTCGTCCGCTTGTAAAAGAAGATATGGATCTAGACGTTGTTCGCGGTCAATATGAGGCCGGAAAAATAAACGGGTCTTCAGTGGAGAGCTACGTAAATGAGCCCGGCGTATCACCATCTTCGCAGACGGACACGTTTTTAGCAGCCAGACTATATATCGATAATTCGCTTTGGAAAGGCGTTCCTTTCTACATTCGTACAGGGAAAAGAATGGCTGAAAAAGCGACGCGAATTGTTATTGAATTCAAAGACTCGTTAAAAGAGTTGTACTTAGACAAAGGAGAAACAACATCTCCAAATCTGTTAATGATTGAAATTAACCCGCATGAAAATATTACGCTGCAGTTGAACAGTAAAAACCCATTTAATCATGGTCATATTGAGCCTGTACAAATTAATTTTTCAGGTCAACAAGAAGGAGCACCGGAAGCATATGAGCGTCTTATTGCAGATGCATGTGCGGGAGATTCTACATTTTTTGCTCATTGGAAAGAAGTAGAGCTAGCTTGGGAATGGGTTCAGCCGCTTCTTGAAGCATTTGAGGAAAATACAGTGCCGCTTTATAAATATGCAGCTGGTTCACACGGCCCTGATGCATCAAATGCACTTTTAGAAAAAGACGGTTTTAAATGGTGGCTGGATGAAGAAGCAGCGAGCCAATCACGCGAAGTGCAGCCAGTTTAATACAAACAAAGCGAAAGAAGGATGACACATGAGTACCAACATAGACACACTTGCAGTTAATACGATTCGCACCCTGTCAATCGATGCGGTGAACGCAGCCAATTCAGGCCACCCCGGGCTTCCGATGGGAGCGGCTCCGATGACCTATGCGCTATGGGCGAATCACTTACAGCATAATCCGGCAAATTCAAGCTGGTTTAACCGAGATCGTTTTATCTTGTCAGCCGGGCACGGTTCAAGCTTGCTGTATAGCATGCTTCATCTAAGCGGATACAATGTATCAATAAAAGATTTAAAAAGCTTCCGCAAACTAAACAGTAAAACACCGGGACATCCTGAATTTGGCCATACGGACGGCGTAGAAGCCACAACAGGTCCTTTAGGTCAAGGAATTGCAAATGCAGTGGGAATGGCAATGGCAGAAGCCCATTTAGCGGCGAAATTTAACCAGTCAAAATTCCCTGTCATTGATCACTATACGTATACGTTAGTAGGCGATGGTGACTTGATGGAAGGCATCTCTTATGAAGCGATGTCCATGGCTGGCCATATGAAGCTTGGCAAACTTATCGCTTTATATGACTCCAACGATATTTCGTTAGACGGGGAATTAAATCTTTCGTTTAGTGAAAATATCCAAAAAAGAGCGGAATCTGCAAACTGGCAGTATTTACGTGTAGAAGATGGAAATGATGTAGATGAAGTCACAAAAGCAATCGAAAAAGCGAAGCAGAACAAAGAACAGCCAACGCTCATTGAAGTGAGAACAATTATTGGATACGGAAGTCCAAAAGTAGCGGGAACAAATAAAGCACACGGCAATCCGCTTGGAGAAGAAGAAGCAAAAGCAACAAAACAAGCCTATGGCTGGGAAACGGAAGAAAACTTCTATGTTCCAGAAGAAGTAAAAGCCCATTTTGAAATGCTAGAAGAAAAAGGGATGAAAGCAGAAGCAGAGTGGAACGAGCTGTTTGCTTCTTACCAAAAAGAACACCCCATGCTCGCTGATGAATTAGAACGTGCCATCACAGGCGAAGCGTTAATTGAAGTGAATGATATTTTAACATTCTCATCAGAAAAAGCGATTTCGACTCGTGTTGCAAGCGGAGAAGCTATTAATTATTTCACTAAATCTGTGCCATCTATTTTTGGAGGCAGCGCTGATTTATCGCATTCCACGATGACGGACATTAAAGAAGAAGGCCCTTACGCACCTGGATATTTCGGTAACCGAAATATTTATTTTGGAGTACGCGAACATGCAATGGGAGCGGCCGGTAATGGAATGGCCCTTCACGGCGGTGTGAAGCCGTTTGTCAGCACATTTTTTGTTTTTAATGATTACTTGCGTCCAGCGATTCGTTTAGCTGCACTGCAAAAGCTGCCGGTCACATATGTGTTTACTCATGATTCTATAGCAGTAGGAGAAGATGGACCAACTCATGAGCCCGTTGAACATTTAGCTTCTCTTCGTGCAATTCCAGGGCTTACCGTAATCCGTCCGTCTGATGCGAATGAAACAGCAAGCGCTTGGGCTTATGCGCTTCAGCAAGTGGAAGGTCCTGTAGCCTTAGTGCTTAGCCGTCAAAACTTGCCTGTATTTGAAGAAACAAAACGAAATATCAACGACCTAGCTAAAGGAGCTTACGTACTAACCGAAACAAACGATAAACCGGAGCTGATTTTCATCGCTACAGGTTCTGAAGTAGCACTAGCGGTCAGTGCTAAAGCTCAGCTAGAACGTGAAGGTACATCCGTACGGGTTGTGGCAATGCCTAGCTGGGAGCTGTTTAACAAGCAGTCAAAAGAGTATCAAGAGCGCGTCTTGCCTGAATCTATTTCAAAACGAATCTCTCTAGAAATGGGAATTTCACTTGGCTGGGAACGTTTTGTAGGACCAAAAGGAAAAGTGTTAGCCATTGACACATTTGGTGCTTCAGGAACGGGAGCTGATGTGATGAAGCTGTTTGGATTTACAGAAGAAAACGTAGTGGCACAAGCAAAAGAATTGCTAAAGGCTTAAATAAGAAGATGAAAAGATAAATAGAAGGAGCTGTTCACATGAAAGTAGGATTAGTTGGTTTAGGGAAAATGGGGATTAACTTAGGACAAAACTTATTGGATCAGCGTCATGACGTTGTAGCATTTGACGTAAATTCAAACGCAGTGGAACAAATGAAAGGGTACGGTGCTTCAGGAGTATCAAGCTTACAGGAGCTTGTTCAGTCACTAGAAACACCAAGAGTTGTATGGCTGATGGTTCCTCATACGGTTGTTGATTCTGTTATTAGTGAAGTGAAGCCTCTTTTAGCTGAAGGAGATATCGTAATTGAAGCCGGAAACTCTCATTACAAAGAGTCTATTCGACGCTATAACGAGTTAAAAGAAAATAAAATCCGCTTTATGGACGTTGGAACATCTGGCGGAATGGAAGGCGCTCGTAACGGAGCTTGTTATATGATTGGCGGAGATCGTGAAGCGTGGGAAATTGTTGAACCTATCTTCCGCGATACAGCAGTAGAAAACGGATATTTATATGCTGGAGAAGCAGGGAGCGGCCACTTTTTAAAAATGGTTCATAACGGCATTGAATACGGCATGATGGCTGCAATCGGAGAAGGATTTGAAGTTCTTGAAAAAAGCCAATTCGACTATGATTACGAAAAAGTGGCGAGAGTATGGAACAATGGATCTGTTATTCGTTCATGGCTAATGGAATTAACAGAAAATGCATTCTCTAAAGATGCTAAGCTAGATGACATCAAAGGAGTTATGAACTCTTCTGGTGAAGGGAAATGGACGGTAGAAACCGCTCTAGACCTTCAAACAGCTACGCCGGTTATTGCGATGTCTTTACTGATGCGCTATCGCTCGCTTGAAGATGATACCTTTACAGGAAAGGTAGTTTCCGCACTTCGAAACGAGTTTGGCGGTCATGCTGTGGAAAAGAAATAACAAGTGAAATAGTGGGTATAGTAAAAAAAACTAATGGAGGAATGAAAAAATGAAATTTTTTATTGATACTGCAAACCTTGACGATATTAAAAAAGCATACAAAGTGGGCGTTTTATCTGGCGTCACAACAAACCCTTCTCTTGTTGCAAAAGAAGGCGTAAAGTTTGAAGATCGTATTGAAGAAATTTTAAAAACTGTTCCAGAAGTAGAATCCGTTTCAGCAGAAGTGACGCCGGATGCAGAAACAGCAGAAGACATGATTACGCAAGCAGAAGAACTCATTAAAATTAACGGCGGGGACCAAAATATTACGATTAAGCTTCCAATGACAATCGCTGGATTAGAAGCGACTCGCTACCTTGCTAAAAAAGGTGTAAAAACAAACGTAACGCTTATTTTCACTGTGAACCAAGCGCTTTTAGCAGCTCGTGCAGGTGCAACATATGTATCTCCGTTCCTTGGTCGCCTTGATGATATTTCAGAAGACGGCGTACAGCTTGTGGCTAAAATTGCCGAGCTGTTCCGCATTCAAAATATCGACTCTCAAATCATTGCGGCTTCTGTAAGACATCCGGATCACGTTACACGCGTAGCTCTTGCCGGAGCCCATATTGCAACTATTCCATATTCAGTAATCGAGCAGCTTGTTAAACATCCTTTAACAGAACAAGGAATTGAAAAATTTGCGGCTGATTGGAAAAACGCTGTTCAAAACTAAGTAAAAGATAACGAACGTGCGCATTCTAGAGAAGGAATGCACGCGTTCTTTCATAATATCCCTAAAGAGGTAAACATCATGAATACAGTAGACGCTAAGATTATTAAAACCCAATACGGTTCAGAGGTTTATGTAGATGACGTAGAGCATATTAACTTTAAAAGCCTTCATGCGCCGAAAGTTAATATGCCGCTCTATCGCATTGAATTTGAAATTGGCTACTTTTTATTAAAAGAACACAGATATTACGAGTACGAAAAAAACTATTTTTGGCTTGCAGTAAGCGAAGATTTTAGTAAGCTAATTATTCAAGAACCTGATATGGAGAGCTTATTTGGAGCTAAAAGCGAAGACGAAAGAAAGGCGACAAAAGAGCTTTTAAGTCAGTGGCTCATTCATACAGAGGCTTATAAAAAGCAATTGAATCAGCATATTAATGACTGCAAGAAAAGTAATAAAACAAATGAGGGCATAACGGCTGTTTTAGAAAAGTTGCTGCATATTTCAGCAGCAGACATTGAACAAGCCCCGATTGAGAAATTAGCTGCCTCACGGTCAGTTTAACTTAAAAAAGTAGGTAGGCATTCATAGCTGCACTAGAAAAAGATGCTTCGTTTAAAACGCGAAGCATCTTTTTTTCATTCTTTATAAAGAGAGGGTTTATCTTTAGGAAAGGCTCTTTTCGCATAGAGTATTTCCTGATAAGAGGTGATAAGATACTCTTTCAGGAGGCGGTTTCTCAATGATTAAAGACATCTATGCCACGCTTTCGGACTTCACTAAAGACGAGCAAATTCAACTATTTAACTCTTTAAAATTCCTATGTTGAAACGACTGTATTATTTATTCCGCTAAAGCTCCCGTTACTTGAATAACTTATACCAGTATAAAGTAGTTTCAATAGTAGGGTTATATGACTGTTTTAGTGTGTCAACTCCACCTAGTATGAATCCTTGTTTTATATAAAATCTGCATGCACCAAAATTATCATCTTGTGCTTCCAAGGACATTCCTATAAGTTTTCTTTGTTTTGCCCACTCTTCTGCTTTATTTAAGAACAACTTTCCGACTCCACTGCCTCTATCATCTTTTTTAGTAGCAATGTTTTCAATATAACAAAAGTGATTCCAATCCTTAATTATTCTAATCTGGCCTATGCAAGTATTATTCATATAAGCTAAAAACAAAGCTTTATCCTCTCGGTTTATATATTGGCTCCAATCAAGTTTGTCATCTGGAAAACGTGTTTCTCTAGTTTCATCAAAAAGAACTTCTTTATAAGACCATCTTCCTGATTGTAAACTGGGGACAACTCTGCCATATAGCTTAAAATAATCATTTGTCATATTGATATCCTCTATTAAGTCATTATTTAATGGAGAAATAATGAGTTTACTTTCACTGCCCAATATTACACACTTCTTTTTATGATGTTTTGAAAATATTTTATTTAAGGATAAGTAAACCCTATCTTATTCAACATTTCTGCCCGTTAGCTGAATAAGCCTTTCTTTATACAATACTATAAAAAGGAAATTTCCCCTTGTTATAATTAAAAGCAGCAATCTTTACAAAAAGTGCCTTAGGAAAATAAAGGATAGCAATAAAAAAACGACATAATTGTCGTTTTTACATTGACGAATCAATTTCAGGAGGTTACATTATATTAAAACGACAACGTTGTCGTTTTAATATAAGGAGGCTGAAATGATGCTTATTACGATGTTAACAACAGGAACGCGAGGAGACACCCAGCCTTTTATGGCTTTAGGATTAGAGTTAAAAAAGAAAGGATACCATGTGCGAATTGCGGCTTCAGAAGCTTATCAAAACTTCATAGAATCGTATGGATTTGAATATGCCATGCTTCGAGGTGATGTTTCTAAAGTTATAGAGAGCGGAGCAGCAGACGATGCGATTAATGCAGACAATCCTCTCAAATTTTTTTCAAGCTTAAAAAATGAAAAGATGATGGGTATGATGGTTAATATACAAAAAGATTTGCATAAAGCCTGCAAAGGAGCCGATGCAATTGTATATCATCCAGGCGCAGCAATTGGCTATTTTGCTGCTAAAGAGATGAATATACCAAGCATCTTAGCCAGCCCTTTTCCAATGACACCAACAAAAGATTATCCAGCTCTAATTTTTTACGACCGACCACGATTTGGAAAAATATACAACAAGCTGACTCATCATATTTTTGAATGGGGGTTTTGGAAGGTCGTAAGTGGTCCTTTAAAAAAATATTGGGTGCAGCAGTATGGAGAAGGACCTAACGATTTTTCATGTCCGTATCCAAAGCAGCGTACAGCAGCTAACCCAACCATTATTTCATTAAGTCCCACTGTATTTTCCGTATCTAAAGATTGGCCTGAACACGTTCATTCCTACGGAAATTGGTTTATGGACAGTGACCATAGCTATCGGCCGGAAGAGAAGCTGGAAAGGTTTTTAAAGGCTGGAGAACCGCCAGTTTATATTGGATTTGGAAGTGTTGGGGATAAAAAAAATGCAGGCGAAACGACTGCTTTAGTGATTAAAGCCTTAAAACTTGCCGGGAAACGAGGTATCATCAATACAGGAGGAAGCGGAATGAATCAGACGGAAGAGATAGCAGAAGACATTTTATTTGTAAAAGATATTCCTCATGAGTGGCTGTTTCCTAAAATGTCTGCCGTTGTTCATCATGGAGGAGCAGGAACAACGGCGGAAGGCCTTCGAGCCGGTGTTCCAAGTATTATTGTTCCTTATGGAAATGACCAATTCGCTTGGGGAAGAAAAATTCATGAGCTAGGAGCTGGAGCAAAAGCCATTCCGAGAAAAGAATTGACGGCTGAAAAATTATCCGCAGCTATTTCCTATACGCAAGTTAATGAAATTCGATCCAAAGTACAAGAAATCGGAAAACAAATCCGAGCTGAAAAAGGAGCCGAAAAAGCAGCTCAGGTGATTATTGATACACTCGAGATATTCGGAAATAAATAAAAAAGTAAGCGAGCGTGAAAAAAATGCCAAAAGTAAGGGAAGGATACGCTGAAAAAAAGAAGCAAGAGATTTTAGAAGCAGCCAAAAGAGTATGCAAGAGCAAACCGGTGCATGATGTAGCCATGCGAGATATTGTTTTGGAATCAGGAATGAGTCAAGGAGGCGTGTACAAATATTTTTCAAATCTTGATGAAGTATTTGTCGGACTTCTTAATCAAGAAAGCGTCAGCTATAAAGTAAAAGATAAAATTGAAGCCCTACTCCAGACAAAAAAAGATCCCTTTGAAGTGCTGCATAATTTTATTATGTATATTGGAGAGCATATCCAAGAATCGATGACAGCAGGAGGAGAAATTTACTTTTCACTAGTAGCGTTGTATTCAAAAGACCCTCAGCGTTTTATGAAAATTGAAGATCAGCTAGTTGAAGTATCTAACCTTAAATATATTCAAAAAAAGCTTCACGACTTTATCACGCAGCAAATAGAAGTAAAGAATTTCTCTCCGTCTGTACCAACAGATGATCTCCTAGCTTTTATGGCTACAACGATCAACGGAATTACACAAAATCCAGCGCCGGTTTACAACGTCGATGAACAGAAACAAGTTGCTGAGGCGGCAAACGTAGAACGCCATGTCAATACGCTGTCAATAGCTGTCCGAAAGCTATTAGGAGAATAAGTACAGCTGTAACATTAAAATGTGTCTTGTAATATTGCTAGCAGCATTAAGTATATTTTTAAAAAAGGTTTTTTCACTTCTCCGTCTCGCTTTGAATAGTTTTGCAAAAATTAAGCATAATACGACTGCAAACTATATTTAAGGAGATGGAAAAAATGAAAAAAGGACTTATCATTGCTTCTTCGGTTCTTTTCCTTTCAGGCCTAGCTGCGTGCGGAGGAAATAAGGACAATAACGCAATGGACAATACTCAAAATGACTTACGCAACACTTCTACAAACGACGGGGCTGATAACAATATCCCAATGGATAACACGGATCAGCCGACCAAGTCAGTTGAAGCAGCGCAAAATGTAGAAGATATGAAGGAAGTCGATGATGCATATGTGCTTCGCGATAATAATAATGCCTATGTAACGGTAGATCTAGCTGGAAATGACGCAGCGGACAACAATGATAAGGGCAAGGTCAACAACGTAACGTATAACGGCGATACTTACCATGAAGTTTCAACTGATTTTGAACAAAAAATTGCGGACCGTGTGAGAGAAGCAGATAGTAAAATCGACAAAGTATACGTAGCGTTTGTAAACACGGGCTTAGACAATATGAACAACAACAATAACGTACCTGGCGTAGATAAAAATGACAAGATGTATCGAGATGATGAAAAAGATAACAACCGTGATCCAGAAGATATTGTAGAAGATCCAAAAGATATGATGGACCGTAACAACAAAGATCAATAACATCAAAAAGGCCTCTGAATCACCAGAGGCCTTTGGTTCATTAACTAAGTTCAAGTAAAGAAATAAAAATCGGAAGAACACAGCAAGAAACGGCTGAAATAAAATCAAGCTCGTTCTGTTTTTTTGCAGAAAGCGTGAACTCCATCAAAATAATTGTCAGGATACTCATGAAAAGCGTTGCATAAAAAAGAAAATCGCGCTGACTTTCCACTAAAAACAACACCGCATTTAAAATCAAAATAACGGCATAAAGAAACTTAAGCAGCACGTGAAGCTGCATGCTGAATTTATTCTCTTGTTTGTAGCGCAAGATATAGACAAAAAAGAAAATAAATAAAGTTAATTGCCATGAGGCAGGAAGTAACTGCTGCCATAGATTGTCCAAGAAACTCATTCCTCCTATAAAACGATGATGCATATATGTATAACATACATTTTTATTTTAAAAGTGAAGAGTATCTTTAGGCAAGCACAATTCTACTTTTTTATTCTTTTTCTTATACAGACTCTCAACATAAAAAAAGAACGGTCGCGATGACCATTCTTTTTACTTCACTTCAATTAAAACCTTCGTACCGTCAGGAAACTCGTCTACTTGATGTGAGATCCAAGACCCGGCGCCTCGATTGTCTGAAGGCTTTACATATTCAATATCGGCACCGCTTCCGCCTTCTTCACAAAAGGCCATCGGAAACTCATCTCGGTCATAGCCGCTTTTAGTCGGAATGCCTTTTAAAGACTCACGGCGGTTTTCCTCAGCCCCGTCTCGGTCGATTGTACAAACAGCCGATTTTCCTTTATCGATTGCATGTTGAATGTGCGCTGCAGTTTCAGGGTAACGATCAGCAGGGAAGGTAATTACTTCATCGTAGGAGGTATTCGTTGAAGAGTTCTGCTCTAACGGATTTCCTTCAATCATAACAATAACGGCTAATACTAAAATTAAAATTCCAGAAACAATTTTTTTCAATCTGTAAAACTCCTTTATAAAACGTTTATCACTTTTATTTTAAAGTAATAAGAAAAAAATGTAAAAACATATAATGGAACTAGCTAGAATTCATAAGAAAAACATAAGCTCACGTACAGCTGCTGAACGTGAGCTTATGTCTAATGATGAGAGTGATGATGATGCGTTTCGTTTTCAGCTGGCTGCAGTGAACGTAACTCTTCTTTCGATAATTTGCCTACTGTGACTTGCTGAGTAGGAAGGATGTGTTCACTGCGCGCGTTAATATCGGTTTTAACATAATAAATACCATCCTCTTTAAAGGTTGTTTTTGCTTTATACATACTGCCGTCATAGTGCGCTTTTACTGTTTCAACTTTACGGGGGGCATCTTTTTTCCACACTTTAAACTGAACGCTTTTTGCATCATCCACCGTTTTATTTTCTTGCATCACATGTACTTCTAGTACTTGTGTGCTCCGTGGCTTTATAGTTTCAGGAAGCATCACATGCGCAGACAGAGGCTTTGGCTGCTTGTAGAGCTTGTCTGCGTTACTGTTTACAGAGCATGCGGAAAGTAAAAGTGTACTGAGTATGACCAATCCGGGTATTTTCCATTTGTTCATTGTTACTGCACCTCACATCGTTTCATAAATCATGCGTTTAAAAACCGCTTCAATGCTGGAATTCGTTTGATGACAAAGAAATCTAAAAGCCACACGATAACTAAGGACAGTCCAACTAAAGGAAAAAGGATACCAAGCACCACGATTATACACGTCACGATTCGCATTGCATTTCCTTCAGGAACTTTAGGAGCCCCTATGTTTTTAGCTGGTTTTCGTTTCCACCACAGTAAGGATCCGCTGATGGCGATACCAGCAATTCCGATACAAATAATAAGGCCCATAAGCTGATTCATAAATCCAAACTGTGTGCCTTTATGAAGTGTAATACCGAGTGCAATCAATTTGCCCATAAATCCATAGTTGCCGTACCGATAATCAGCTAAAACAGCTCCAGTATATTGATCAAGGTGAATGGTTGCTTCATCCTGAGCTCTTGGTGAAAAAACAGAGAGCGTATACACACCTTGGGGCTCTTGCGGAATGGAAATGGTGTAGCCATCGTGAATATGCTGTTCTTTTGCAATACCTACAATGTCATCAAGCGATACTTTTGTATATTGCTGAGCTGTGGAGCTTGGAACTTCTAACGTTTCAGCTCCCCAAGGCACGTCCGCTACATCTTTTGTTTGCACGGTTGAAGTAGGGGCACTGCCTACCCAAATAGACGGAGGGTACCCAACGCCTGCGTTTGTGGCGATTTGCTGAAACGCATTGCCCCACAGTCCTGACCACGGAAGGCCTGTTAGTACGAGAAAAAGCATACCGGCTGAAATCCAAAAGGCCGGTACCGCATGAAGGTCTCGTGCAAGCACGTTTTTACCTTTTGAAAAACGAGGTATCAGTACGCCTTTTATTTTGTCTTTTTTGCGCGGCCACCATAAAAAAGCACCGGTTACAATTAAGACAATCGCCCAGCAGGCCGCAAGTTCTACGATACGATCACCGGCTGTTCCTGCCATTAGCTCTCCGTGAAGTTCTTCAATTTGATTCATTAAGCGACTCGAATCATCTAATTTTCCTATGATGTGACCATTGTGAGGATTAACGAAAATCGTATATGTATGGTCTTTTAATGAGATTCCTACTTCTGAAGAACGAGTGGAGCGATCACTGGGCTTATACGTCAACACGTCAGCGCCTGGATACTTTTCCTTTACAGCCTGTACTTGTGCTGAAGGAGATACGGACTGTGACTGAGCTTGCACATGATACAAGTCGTGGTACAGTTTTTCTTCAATTTGAGGCTTGAATAAATACATGCCGCCAGTAACAGCTAATATCAGAAGAAACGGAGTAAACACTAAACCTGCATAAAAATGCCAGCGCCATATGGCTTTGTACAGGCCTTGAGAACGCCCCGTGCTTTTTTTAGTTGTACTCGCTGATTCTTCTCGCTTTTCCTGCATCATTTTTTCCTCCTTTTTACTAACTAACGTGCTTTTATTATAGAAGGAAAGGGAGAATTAGCCATCACTCCTGAGAGTGATTGTTGGGGCTTATAAGAGGAAGGTGCTTTTCGTTTATTTCTTTTTCTTTTCATAATAAGGACCTAGACGGTCAATACGATTTGTCCAAATTCCCCCTGAATAATTAGCCGGAAGGCGTTTTATGTCTTTGACAGAATCAAATCCAGTGGAAAATTCGCTTCCGTTTCCGCCTACAATAATAGTCCGGGTATTGATATGATCCATGCGGTTTAAAAAGCGGTTTGGCCATCCCCATAGAAAAGGTCCGATCTTTTCAGGTATATGTAGTTCAGTGTTTTCACATGCTTTAGGCACGTATCCGGTCCACCCGGTTGCTATATATGGAATAAGACAAGATTTCATCGTTGCTTTTGACATAACTTTTAGATTGGGCATCGCTTTTTTCAGCGAATCAATAGGCTCATCTCCTCCGTACACAGTGATGTTTTTTAAGCGTTTTCTAGAGAGTTGTGACAAGTACTTTGCTAGTTTCTTCCCTTCTTCAGGGGCATTGCTTTTTACGTGAATAAGAAAAGATTGGTGCGGAAAGTATTTCATCACTTCGTCTAGAGAAGGCATAAGGTTGACTCCTTTGCCGCGAAAAGGATGCGTTTTTCCTCCATCTGCTGTGTAGCCGTACCCAATATCAAGCTTTTTTAATTCCGCCATCGTGTAATCTCGTGTTACGCCTGTTCCGTTCGTCCGGCAATCAAGAGTCCAATCATGGAACACAGCAAACTGATTGTCTTTTGTAATGTGAACGTCGAGCTCGACAATGTCAGCTCCGTCTTTAAAGGCTTCTTTTATAGAAGGAATTGTATTTTCTAAAAAAGAATGCTCAGGTTTGTAGATGAGTTCCGCTGTACACGTGTCGTTTTGAATGCCTTTTATATTAAACGTTTGAGCTACACCTCTATGAGCGAGAAGGAGAGGCTGTCCGCTTCTTTTTGTCAATAAAGAGCTATTGTTTATGTATACAAAAACAGCGATTCCTATCAAAATAAACCATACAGATTTTCGTTTAAAAAGCGCTCTTAAAAAATTCATAGCATCCCCCAGGTAGTTATTACATGTTAATTCTTACTTCTAAAAAAATCCTATAAGAATCCGGTATTATTTTCAATATTCAGACGGTAATAACTTCATGATAGTTTTCAGATAATTTATAAAAAAATAAAATGTTTCACATCTACCAAGACACAAAAAAACAGCTCGTGAAAGCTGTTAGTTCATTAAGCCATTTTGAAACGCATAGCTTGTCAGCTGCACGCGATTTTCTAAATGAAGCTTGCTTAAAATGTTTTTTAAATGGCTTTTTACCGTATGTTCAGAAATAAATAAATGCGCGGAGATATCGCGGTTTGACAGTCCTTTAGCCACTAATTGAAGCACTTCAAGCTCTCGTGCAGAAAGGGGAGTGTCGGGTTTTGTAATGGACGTTTCCTGAGGAAACTCTTTTAAAATTTGAAACGCAATTTCTTTTGACATAGGAACTTCATCTAAAGCGAACGCACGCAAATAGTCGTACCACACTTCAGACTGCAGGTTTTTTAACAAATAGCCCTGTGCGCCTTTTTTCAGCGCATCAAATAAATCCGTAATATCGTCTGAAACCGTGATGACCACAATTTTAACGTATGGAAACCGAAACTTAATTTGTTTAGTTGCTTCTAAACCGTTCATAACAGGCATTCCAATATCCATTAACACAATATCGGGCATTAATTTTTCGGTCAGTTCAATGGCTTCTTGCCCGTTGGTTCCTTCGCCAACAATAATAAAATCTTCATATTCTTCTAAAATATCGCGAATGCCTTCTCTCGCATGAGCATGATCATCTACAATCAAAATACGAAACGGCTGCATTTACGTAACCTCCTTTTTAATACTAACAGTCGTTTGGTTCTGTTTTCGCTGAATAGAAAAGTCCCAGTTCATATCTTTAGCACGATCTTTCATAATTTGTAAACCAAGCCCGGCCTTGAGAGATTCGGAAGTAAAACCTATACCGAAATCTGTAATTTCACAAATCCATCCGCCAGCCGTTTCACTGGCTGTAATCCAGATTTTATTTGTTTTTGCATGTTTAATGACGTTCATAGCAGCTTCTTTCACACAGGCAAACAGCTCGTTTTTTTCTTTTCTCGACAGCGTTGTTTCTGACAGTCTCCAATCTAAATTTACATCTAGTAAATGAGTATGTGTTAAGTCATCCACGTATTGTTGAATGCTTTCTGTCCAGCTTTCCGAAGAGTGGGAAGGAGAGTGCTTTAGGTTCGTAATCGCTTGGCGCGTATCGTCATGGACATGCTGAAGGGTTTGTTTCATCCGGATAAAATCATAATCATTCTCCAAGTTGTTTTTTCTTCCGAATTTATTCATTTTGACAGATAGGAGAAACAGCGACTGCGCAATGCCGTCATGCAGTTCTCTCGCTAATTTTTCACGTTCAATAAGCGCTGCTTTCTTTTCTTTTTCCTGTCTTAATTCCTCTTGTATTTTTTCTAAAACAGAAAATAAATAGCGGACAAACACAAGCGTGACAAAAAAGACAAGCAGCGGAGAAAGCACATTTCCCATATCCATTGAGATGTAAGGGAGCAAAAAGGTATGGCGAACATACTCCCAAAGCGCGATGGTCAGAGTTGGAAGAAGCAAAATCAGCCATTTGATTTGTCTATATTTCACGGTATCCCTTCTTTCGTCCATAAAATGTGTCTATATTTTATCATTTGAGCGGAAAATTACTAGAGGAAAGGAGAGAAATCACTCTTAAGAGTGATTAGTACCACCCGTAGCTGAACGGATAAAAGTAATGGAAAAAAGTCTTATCTGCAATATCATACAAGAAAAATTTTCGAGTGAATGGTATGGTTAAAAAGCTTAGTATGTGACAAGGAGGGGTCGATTGATGACAAAAGAAATTCGCACGGCGCACGTTGACGCCGATTTACATATTGAAGCTTACCGTTTTAAAGGAATTATGCAAAAGTTTCCTGCTCATTTTCACGAGTATTATGTGATTGGATTTATTGAAGAAGGCCAGCGTCATTTAATTTGCCAAGGCAAAGAATACATCATTAACCCAGGAGATTTGCTGCTGTTTAATCCGTATGATGTCCATAGCTGTGAACAAATAGACGGCAAAACGCTTGATTATCGCTGTATTAACGTGACGCCAGAAGTAATGAAAAAAGCTGTTTTTGACATTAACGGCAGTGAAAGTCTTCCGCGTTTTAACAGCAGCGTGGTGCAAAGAAGTGATGCTGTCTCTAGTTTAAAAGAGCTTCATTTGCAAATTTTAAATGGTGAACGTGAGTTTAAGAAAGAAGAGTTATTTTTATATTTGCTAGAAGAACTCATGCAGGATCATTCAAATCTTTCTTTTCTTTCGTCAGCCGTTGACACGTCTCATGAAATCACAACGATCTGCAGCTATTTGGAAGACAACTATACAAACAAGATCACACTGGATGAATTAAGTCAGCTAATTGGATGGAGTAAATACCGGCTGCTGCGCTCTTTCACAAAGCAAAAAGGAATCTCTCCATACAGCTACTTGGAAACAATACGAATCAATCAGGCTAAAAAACTGTTAGAGCAAGGAAAAAAGCCGATTGACGTATCGTTTTTAACGGGATTCAGTGATCAAAGTCATTTGACTCGATTTTTTAAAAATCAGGTTGGGTTAACACCAAAACAATACATGAAAATATTTGAAAATGAAAAGAAAACAGGATGCTAGTAATAGCTTAGAAGGGAGAGAAGAAATGTGGATCATTTAGCTGCTTACATGCTGATGGCATTGGTCATGTCCATGATACCTGGTGCTGATACAATTCTTATCATGAAAAATACGCTTCATCACGGAGCAAAAGCAGGACGTTTTACCATACTCGGCATGGCTACAGGCCTCACGTTTTGGACGTTAATTGCTGTGCTTGGCTTGTCTGTTGCTATTGCGCAGTCGGTGTATCTGTTTAACACGATTAAATACATAGGGGCAGCGTACTTATTTTACTTAGGCATCAAAATATTTCTGACGAAAAATACGCTCTCATTGGAGGCCATTTCAGAAGAAACAAAAACTGTAAAGTCTTCATCTAATCGCTGCTATAAAGAATCATATATGCAAGGGGCTCTTAGCAATTTTCTTAATCCTAAAACGGTATTAGTTTATATTACGTTTATGCCACAGTTTATTAACTTGGATGCACACACAAATCAACAGCTGCTTATGCTTGGCTTTATTCTGACGCTTATAGCGGTAGGGTGGTTTTTAATCTTGGTGTATGTAATAGATTACGTAAAAAAATGGCTTAAAAAACCGGTGTTTCAAAAAGCCTTTCAACGATGCAGCGGAGTGCTGCTGATTGGTTTTGGGATAAAAACAATAGTGTAATCGTAGTTAGTAAGTAAAAAAGCCTTATTGAAAAATAAGGCTTTTTTTACGTTTAAAAACACGTAAACGAAACAATTTGTCGTGTATCGACACCGAAAATGGTCCAAAAACGTCCGTTCCATCTAAATCCTGCAACCGATCGCGGTCCTACAAAAATAGGGAAATACCAGAAGCTAGAGCCGTTTCTAAGCCATATAAACGTATTGCGGAATAGACAAAGAGAAATGGCTCCTGGGTCAACAGCAAATGGAGTTGCCGTTTGTTGAGCTGGAATAAATGCCGGCGGAGGGGAAGTTGGAGCTTGCTGCGGGTTAGGTGTAGGTAAACCGCCTGGTGGCCTAGGTGGACCGGCCGGGAGTTGAGGTCCAGGAAATCTTGCTGGGTAAGAATAAAAATCCATATAATTAATGTCCATTTTTTTAATCACCTCTATTTTTTATCACTATTTTATAAAGTATGAGAAAGCTGCCTAAAGGGATTGGGCAACTATAACGTTTTTTACATAGGTCTTTTTTATGAAGAAAAGTTTGGTTCTTAAGTCGGGAATAAATTCCTTCATGAACTCGATAAAAGCTGAATAGGATAAAACAGAGTGTGTTTTTAGAGGAGGACTTTTCATGGATAACAATCCAAAAAAGATGTTTACACCGGTTAAGACCTATCAACCTTTCCACAGTATCTATGATCCGTGCCGGCCGATAGGAGTTAAATATTATTCTACGCCGCCTCAATTATACATGGGATTTCAGCCGCCGAATCTGCAGCAGTTTTCACCGAAAGAAGCGCTAAAAAAAGGAACGCTGTGGCCGGCTTTTTGGGACTACTATGAAAATCCATACAAAGATAAGAAGAGGGATGAAGAATGAAAAATCTATCTCCGGAGTACTATCAGGATTTAGAAGAAATACAGGCGATTGATTTTGCACTGGTAGAATTAACGCTGTATTTAGATACCCATCCAAATGACCAGCAGGCTATGCAGCAGTTTAACGAATACGCGCAGCAGGCTATGCAGTTAAAAAGAAACTTTGAAACAAAGTACGGGCCACTCCAGCAGTATGGAAACAGCTATACCGACGGAAATTGGAGCTGGGGAACAAGCCCTTGGCCATGGCAAATATGAGCAGGTAAAGGCGGGAACTATATGTGGGTGTATGAAAAGAAATTGCAGTATCCAGTGAAAGTAAGCACGTGTAATCCAACGCTTGCAAAATATTTAATGGAACAGTACGGGGGCGCGGACGGAGAGCTTGCAGCAGCACTTCGTTATTTGAATCAGCGCTATACGATTCCCGATAAAGTTGTTGGATTACTAAACGATATCGGGACAGAAGAGTTTGCTCATCTTGAAATGATTGCTACGATGATTTATAAGTTAACAAAGGATGCAACGCCGGAGCAGCTGAAGGCAGCGGGATTAGCAGAACACTATGTGAACCATGATAGTGCACTTTATTACAATAATGCTGCTGGGGTTCCGTTTACAGCTACTTATATACAGGCAAAAGGAGATCCGATCGCAGATCTTTATGAAGACATAGCTGCAGAAGAAAAAGCAAGAGCTACATATCAATGGTTAATTGATATATCAGATGATCCTGATTTAAACGACAGCTTAAGATTTTTACGAGAAAGAGAGATTGTTCACTCACAGCGGTTCCGTGAGGCCGTGGAGATTTTAAAAGATGACAGAGACAGAAAGAAAGTCTTTTAACTAGTAAAAAAACATCCCCCTTGGCGAATGCAAACGAAAGGAGGGATGTTTTTTGTTGTGACTGCGTTGATTATACGCTAGAACTGCAGTGACAAGAAACAACCTTTAATTTCCCTTCAACATCTTTCCAAACTCGCGTATAGCTGTATTCGCCTCCGATCGATTCACCGGTTGCCAGCGACCCATTTAACGCTATTTTTGTAACGGTAACGGCAAGTTCTTGAAACAGTTTAATTTCTTGTTCCAACACTTCGATGCCCGCTATATCAAGACTTTTTGAACGATGAGCATTTATATCTTGCTCTTTTGACACCCATTGCCCAAGGTGATTCACAAAAATAAGCTCATCTGAAAGTAATTCTTCTAATAGCTCTACGTTATTAGAAAGCATGGCTGAACGAAGCATTTCTTCGTATTCTATAACTCTTGCTTGGTTCATTTTTTATCCTCCTTTACGCCTTGTGTAACTCTTTTCTATTTCCACGTTGCTTTTCCTTTAAACTTCTGCTCTTGATAAAATGTGTTAATTTATGTTAAAAGAGGGGATAAGTGGACTAATTTTCTGTAAGCACAAAAGATTCTGAAAGACTCGGTTAATTACCTTTAAATGGTATAAAATTAGAATGAAAGAACCTTTTCTTTCCACTTTTTCAGTTATCTTTTTACTATTAAGATGCAGTTTTTTATACTTGTAATTGTAGCGGAATGAACGTTCATTCCGTTTTTGAAAAGAGGTGATAAAGTGGAATCTACTCCAACAAAACAAAAAGCGATTTTTTCTGCTTCGCTTCTGCTGTTTGCAGAAAGAGGATTTGATGCAACAACGATGCCAATGATTGCAGAGAATGCCAAAGTAGGAGCAGGAACAATTTATCGCTACTTTAAAAATAAAGAAAGTCTTGTAAATGAATTATTTCAGCAGCATGTGAACGAGTTTTTACAGTGTATTGAAAGCGGTCTGGCAAACGAAAGAGATGGATACCGAGATGGGTTTCATCATATCTTTGAAGGTATGGTGACATTTACTAAAAACCATCCTCGTGCTCTTGGATTTATTAAGACTCATAGCCAAGGAGCTTTTTTAACGGAAGAGAGCCGCTTAGCATATCAAAAGCTGGTGGAATTTGTTTGCACGTTCTTCAGAGAAGGACAAAAGCAAGGTGTGATTAGAAATCTTCCTGAAAATGCGCTAATTGCTATTTTATTTGGAAGTTTCATGGAAGTATATGAAATGATTGAAAATAACTATTTATCTTTAACTGATGAACTTCTTACCGGTGTAGAAGAGAGTCTGTGGGCAGCACTTAGCAGACAATCTTGAAACTTAACAAGTGAAAGAGGGATACGATGCCAATTAAAGAAATGCCTCAGCCAAAAACATTTGGAGAGCTTAAAAACTTACCGTTATTAAACACAGATAAACCGATTCAAACTTTGATGAAAATTGCGGATGAATTAGGAGAAATCTTTAAATTTGAAGCGCCTGGCCGCGTGACGCGCTACTTATCGAGTCAGCGTCTAATCAAAGAAGCATGCGATGAATCACGCTTTGATAAAAACTTAAGTCAAGCGCTTAAATTTGTGCGTGATTTTGCAGGAGACGGTTTATTTACAAGCTGGACCCACGAAAAAAACTGGAAAAAAGCCCATAACATCTTGCTTCCAAGCTTCAGCCAGCAAGCAATGAAAGGCTATCATGCGATGATGGTAGATATCGCTGTGCAGCTTATTCAAAAGTGGGAGCGTCTAAATACAGATGAGCATATTGAAGTACCGGAAGATATGACGCGTTTAACGCTTGATACAATCGGTCTTTGCGGCTTCAACTATCGCTTTAACAGCTTTTACCGAGATCAGCCGCATCCGTTTATTACAAGTATGGTTCGTGCACTAGATGAAGCAATGAACAAGTTGCAGCGAGCAAATCCAGATGATCCAGCTTACGATGAAAATAAGCGCCAGTTTCAAGAAGATATCAAAGTGATGAACGACCTAGTAGATAAAATTATTGCAGACCGCAAAGCAAGCGGTGAACAAAGCGATGATTTGTTAACGCATATGCTAAACGGAAAAGATCCAGAAACAGGTGAGCCGCTTGATGACGAGAACATTCGCTATCAAATTATTACGTTCTTAATTGCGGGACACGAAACAACAAGCGGTCTTTTATCATTTGCGCTGTATTTCTTAGTGAAAAATCCACATGTATTACAAAAAGCAGCAGAAGAAGCAGCACGAGTTTTAGTAGATCCTGTGCCAAGCTACAAACAAGTCAAACAGCTTAAATATGTGGGCATGGTCTTAAATGAAGCGCTGCGCTTATGGCCAACGGCTCCTGCGTTTTCCCTATATGCAAAAGAAGATACGGTGCTTGGAGGAGAGTATCCTTTAGAAAAAGGTGATGAACTGATGGTTCTGATTCCTCAGCTTCACCGTGATAAAACAATTTGGGGAGACGATGTAGAGGAGTTTCGCCCAGAGCGTTTTGAAAACCCAAGCGCGATTCCACAGCATGCATTTAAACCGTTTGGAAACGGTCAGCGTGCGTGTATCGGTCAGCAGTTCGCTCTTCATGAAGCAACGCTTGTACTTGGTATGATGCTAAAACACTTTGACTTTGAAGATCACACAAACTACGAGCTGGATATTAAAGAAACCTTAACGTTAAAACCTGAAGGCTTTGTTGTCAAAGCTAAATCGAAAAAAATCCCGCTTGGCGGTATTCCTTCACCTAGCACTGAGCAGTCTGCTAAAAAAGTACGCAAAACCGTAGAAAACGCTCATAATACGCCGCTTCTTGTGCTATACGGTTCAAACATGGGAACGGCTGAAGGGACGGCGCGTGACTTAGCTGATATTGCGATGAGCAAAGGATTCGCACCGCAAGTCGCAACGCTTGATTCCCACGCAGGAAACCTTCCCCGCGAAGGAGCTGTATTAATTGTAACGGCGTCTTATAACGGACACCCGCCTGATAACGCAAAGCAATTTGTCGACTGGTTAGACCAAGCGTCTGCTGATGAAGTAAAAGGCGTGCGCTACTCCGTATTTGGATGCGGCGATAAAAATTGGGCGACAACGTATCAAAAAGTGCCTGCTTTTATCGATGAAACGCTTGCGGCTAAAGGGGCAGAAAACATCGCTGACCGCGGTGAAGCAGATGCAAGCGACGACTTTGAAGGCACATATGAAGAATGGCGTGAACATATGTGGAGTGATGTAGCAGCTTACTTTAACCTCGACATTGAAAACAGTGAAGATAATAAATCTACACTTTCACTTCAATTCGTCGACAGCGCCGCGGATATGCCGCTTGCGAAAATGCACGGTGCGTTTTCAGCGAACGTCGTAGCAAGCAAAGAGCTTCAAAAGCCAGGCAGTGCACGAAGCACGCGTCATCTTGAAATTGAACTTCCAAAAGAAGCTTCTTATCAAGAAGGAGATCATTTAGGTGTTATTCCTCGCAACTATGAAGGAATA
This sequence comes from Bacillus sp. ILBB4, assembly GCF_035064545.1. Classification (NCBI taxonomy): domain Bacteria; kingdom Bacillati; phylum Bacillota; class Bacilli; order Caryophanales; family Bacillaceae; genus Bacillus; species Bacillus sp. ILBB4. The sequence continues at coordinate 309,818 of NZ_JAIQVD010000003.1, forward strand.
GTAAATCGTGTAGCAACAAGATTCGGTCTAGATGCATCACAGCAAATCCGTTTGGAAGCTGAAGAAGAAAAATTAGCTCATTTGCCACTCGGTAAAACAGTATCAGTAGAAGAGCTTCTGCAATACGTGGAGCTTCAAGATCCTGTTACGCGCACGCAGCTTCGTGCAATGGCTGCTAAAACAGTCTGCCCGCCGCATAAAGTAGAGCTTGAAGCCTTGCTTGAAAAGCAGGCGTACAAAGAACAAGTGCTGGCAAAACGTTTAACAATGCTTGAACTGCTTGAAAAATATCCGGCGTGTGAAATGGAATTCAGCGAATTTATCGCACTTCTTCCAAGCATGCGTCCGCGCTATTACTCAATTTCTTCATCACCTCGTGTCGATGAAAAACAAGCAAGCATCACGGTCAGCGTTGTTTCAGGAGAAGCGTGGAGCGGATACGGAGAATACAAAGGAATTGCATCGAACTATCTTGCCAATCTGCAAGAAGGAGATACGATTACGTGCTTTGTTTCCACACCGCAGTCAGGATTTACGCTGCCAAAAGGCCCTGAAACACCACTTATCATGGTAGGACCGGGAACAGGCGTCGCGCCGTTTAGAGGCTTTGTGCAGGCTCGCAAGCAGTTAAAAGAACAAGGACAGTCGCTTGGAGAAGCGCATTTATACTTTGGCTGCCGTTCACCTCATGAAGATTATCTGTATCAAGAAGAGCTTGAAAACGCCCAAAATGAAGGCATCATTACGCTTCATACCGCTTTTTCTCGCGTACCAAATCAGCCGAAAACATACGTTCAGCACTTGATGGAACAAGACGGCAAGAAATTGATTGAACTTCTTGACCAAGGAGCGCACTTCTATATTTGCGGAGACGGAAGCCAAATGGCACCTGACGTTGAAGCAACGCTTATGAAAAGCTATGCTGAAGTTCACCAAGTGAGTGAAGCAGACGCTCGCTTATGGCTGCAGCAGCTAGAAGAAAAGGGCCGATACGCAAAAGACGTGTGGGCTGGGTAAATTAAAAAGAGGCTAGGATAAAAGTAGTTTAGTTGGTTGAAGGAAGATCCGAACGATGAGTCGTTCGGATTTTTTTATTGGTAGAGTGAACGTAGATTTCATTTATTTAGTGGCTTCTAGCGGTTGATTGGAGGGTAAGGCGAAGACTCCTGCAGGAAAAGCGGAACAGGTGAGACCCCGCAGGAGCACAAGCGACGAGGAGGCTCACCGGCCGCCCGCGGAAAGGGAAGTCTTGCACGGAAATCAACCGCGGTGTCTAAAACGATCTATACGAGTTCATTTCTCCCATTTATTCGTCTTTTGTCCCCGCTTCATTTTTATAGCGTCTTAACGTTTCTTCTGCGTGACAGCAAATTTTTTCAATTAGCTCCTGAGGTTCTTCAATAAAAGCATGAGCCCCTAAGGTATAGAAAAAAGAAGCCATGTAGTTTAATTCATTTCCATCAGTTATTGTATCGATATAGCCATTCCCATCACGCGCCACCTTTACATGATTTTCAAGCCAAGGAACGCCTTTACACTGACGAACGCCTTCGTGCGTCAAGGTTACTTTTAACGAAATCGGCTGTGAGTTTACCGGTTCTGTTTCAAGCCATTCCTTTAACGTAAGAGACATATTTTCGTCTTTTTCTAAAACTTTTAACGAGTGAATACGATCCGCTCGAAATAATAATACTTTTTGCTTATCGCAAGAATAGGCAGGGCAGTACCATAAACCGTTATGAGCATAAATGCCAAGGGGTTTGACTTGTTTTCTTGTTTGACCGGTCTGTGAATCATAAAGAAATTCAACATATTTTCCTGCAAGGCTTGCTTCTAAAAGCTCTTTTAAATAAGGAGTGTCAAGGTTTCTTTTAGGATTCCAAAACGCAATATGAGCACTCATTTTATCTACTTTTTTCTTTGTTTCCTCAGACAGGTACACATAAAATTTTTGAAGAGCCGCATGAATTCCTGCATCAAACGGAAGGTCATGATAATACTGCAGAGCCTGATAAGCAAAAAAGATAGAGATAGCTTCTTCTTCCGTAAACAAAATAGGAGGGAGAATACGATTTTTTAGCACTCTGTAACCGCCGCTCCGTCCTTTTTCACTGTAAAGAGGCAGTCCTAATTCACTTAAGTCCAGTAAATAGCGTTGAACGGTCCGCACGGAAAGACCAAATTCCTCCGCTAGTTCTTTTGCCGTAAACGTTCTTTTTGTATTAATAAACATGAGCATATCAACAAGCCGTCTAGACTTAGCCATTTATTTTCACCTTTTTCTTCTAATATGACAAAAATTGTCGTATTAAGATGATATCATACAGAAACAGTAAAGTTGAAAGGAGAAAAGGGAATGAAGAAAAAAATCGTCGTATATATTGCGGCAAGCTTAGACGGGTATATTGCAAGAGAAAACGGAGAGATTGACTGGCTGGAAAGCGTACAAGGAGAGGGAGACAACGGCTACGAAGCGTTTTATCAAACGTGTGATGCGGTCGTTATGGGAAAGGCTACGTACGACCACGTGCTAAAGCTAATATCAGATTTTCCTTATCACGATAAAAAGTGCTACGTGTTTAGCCGCTCATCTCAAGGAAAAGATCAGTATGTAGAGTTTGTAAACGAAAGCGTGGCGTCATTTCTCAACAACCTCAATCAAGATACGAAAAAAATATGGCTAGTGGGAGGTGCTGATATTCTGGCTGATTTCTTAAAAGCAGAGAGGGTAGATGAATTTATCATATCAGTCATTCCCGTTTTGCTCGGGGGTGGTATTCCGCTGTTTAAACGAGGAATTCCCGAAATAAACTTGAAGCTAACTCATATGAAGCAGTACGGGCAAATTGCTCAGCTTTATTACGAAAAAGAATAAGCTTTTCGTAATAAAAACTCTTTCTGTAGTGTCAGTGTGCTCATCGTGTATTTAACATACAGCTATTGTTATTTTAGGGACAGTGACATTAAGACTGGCTTTTTTTCATAGTATATTTTTGGGGTGAGAAAATGCCAAGAGTAAATTATCGAGATTCAGACGTTGCTTTAATGGCAAGAATGATGAGAGCAGAAGCTGAAGGCGAAGGAAAACAAGGAATGCTGTATGTTGGAAATGTCATTGTCAATCGCCTGAAAGCAAACTGTTTAGATTTCAAGAATTTAAGATCCGTTCCGCAAGTTATTTATCAGGTGCAGGGTGGCAACTATTCGTTTGAAGCTGTTCAAAAAGGAAATGTATTTTATCAAAGAGCAAGAGGTGTTGAAAAAAGATTAGCCAAAAAGAATTTGGATTATTGGAGAGAACATCCGGGGAAATATGCCCTGTGGTACTTTAACCCATCCGCTCCATGCCCTCCAACCTGGTACGATCAACCTGCTTCTGGTCAATACAAAAATCATTGTTACTATGAGCCAAAACCCGGAACATGCGCTAGCGTTTATAACGGGTAGATAGCCTGGGAAATATGCTGCATTCTGAAGGTTGGGCCTCACATCCGAATCTTTAGCTGCAGGAGACAAGGTAGTCGTTCTTCATATAATAAGAGAAAGCCCTCTTTTAATAAAGGGGGCTTTTGGTAATTGGTGCATTCATCATTTTGCTTCAAATTTTATGTTTTTACCAGCAGCAAATTCCTCTTGATTCTTCGTTTTTGTATCCTTCAATACCCAAGACGTCTTGATCTTACCTGTTGCTAAAATATCTTTGATTTGTTGAGCGTTTAAGTCTTTTGTATAAAGGACAAATTCCCTTGTATAGATGTTTTTATTTTCTTGCTCTTCATCTGCACCGCTGCCAAACCAATATCTTATTTGCTGATCGTCTTTCATGTTATTAAAAGCTTGTTTATAATTAGGCAGCTTAACTTGAATATTCGACAGGTAATCCGTACCGCGTAATGTAAGAACCACATGCACTTTGCGAAAATCTTGTTTAGAGGGGCTTGTTAATTCGGATATTTCAACTTCACTAAATTCTTTTTTCGTCAGCGGTTTAACTGTAGTAGAAACAGAAACTTGCGGGTCTGAGTGATTTGTCGTAACTTCTTCGGTACTGCAGGCGCTTAAAATGATCACCGTTAAAAGAGCATAAACGAACCCCACTGCTTTTTTATTCATGCACGTTCTCCTTTGTCATTAATAGATAATGGTACTCATTCGTCGTATTCATTGTATTTACCTCTATTTGTTCCAATGTCCTAATCAACGAAGAAAATCGTAAAAGTATAAAAAAAGAAATGCCGAGGCATTTCTTTTTTCGTTCTATGAGTCTGGATTAAGCGAAGTATGCGTATACTCCGGCATACGCTCTTCTTTTTCCGTTAGCTGAGTATCGGGGCTTTGCTGCTCTTGTGAAATAGGAGACAGCGTAGATTTTTGTTCATGATTCATGTTTGTTATTCCTCCTTATATAAAGTGAGCTGTTAATCAAGCGAAAGCAAATCATCTTGAATTCGCTGCGTTAAAGATGCCACTTGCTGCGTTAAACTGTCATTTTCCGCCTGGAGTTTTTGATAAGACTGATTTGCTTTTGAACATAGGTAAGGGTCTGTTTCCCACCAGTCCATGCCAATTTCTCTTGCTTTATCAATAGAAGCGACAAGCAGCCGGATTTTTATTGTTAAGAGTTCAACATCAGCAATTTGCACTTTAATATCTCCAGCAATGACAAGACCTTTATCTAATACTTTTTCCAATACTTCCACAATGGTGCCCAGCTGCCCGTTATGTTCCGCCGCCATTTTTTCACTCCTTGTTATAACACTTTTCCTAGGGGACCTAGATCAATATTTAAATCTTCATTTGTAAAGTTAAATACTGATTTTAGCTCCTCCATTTTGTTCTCTAACTTCATCAACGCCACGCCCAGGTCTTCGATTTGAGCGTCCGTCAGGTTTCCGCTGTCGACTCGGCGAATCGCATGTTTTTCAATGAGCTGCCGCAGTAATTCAATGACGGTTAAAACAAGCTGCGCTAGGCCTTGTTCAGCATTTTCCGCACTCAGCTCAATGCGACCGTTTCGTTTGAGGTTATTTTCCATTTCGCAACGCCTCCGTTTCCTGTTCAAGCTGCTGAGAAGAAATGATTTGACGATCATGAGAGCCTATCAGCGTTTCTACAGAAGAAATCAATACCCGCAAATCAAGATAGACTAAATCAATTCCGGCAATTGAAATCAATAAATCACCTTTAATGGCAATTCCTTTATCGAGGATCACATCTAATATATCAATGAGGGCGATGTCTTTTTGCTCGAGCGTTTGTTTTCGCAGCGATGTCATCCCGCATCTTTCTCCGAGCGCAGAGTGTCGATATGATAAGCAGGCCATGGTCCCGTTACTTCAATGTTCAGTCCCATTTTATTGTAAAACGTTTGCTTGTCGCTAATGGCTTTTAGAAACGATTCCACATTGTTCTTTGAAAGAAGGTAGATGCTGTTCCAGCACATGCTGTAGCTCTCGCCGGTTATTTTTTGACTCCAGTTATTTTTGATTTTATGATAAGCGGCGTAAGGACTTATCTCACTGTGCAAGTGATCACAAAGCGAAAGCTGTTCTTTTTCTGTTTCTTCTTCAATCAGCCTTTCTATCTTTTTACGTTCGAAAAACTGCCTGCCCGGAGGCAACGTAGTTATTTCTTCTTTTTTCTCTTGGATAGTTTCATTATGGGTTAGCAGATAGTTCTTTAAAGAATTCGTATGGGCATACACTTTTATATTCCATTCTTCAGATCTTTTTAAAAGCTGAAGAGAAGAGAGGGTTTTTTCTTTGTTATTGACAATACTTTCTCGACAGCTTTCCTTGCTTTTGTAGACCGTACAAAATTTCATGGGAAGAAGCGTGTAGTGACTTTGTAAGAAAAGAAGAGTCTCATGGTGATGCATGGCTTTGTCCTGCAGCCATTTCATATCGTGCTCGATCTTTTCTTTCAGCATTTCTTCCGAATACTCATCGCTTGGCAAGTCGCATACAAATGCGGTAATGTCATCAAAGTAAAGAGCATAGATAGGGTTGTTCTGATCCATGCCTTCAAGTGAAGGAAAGGGCATTTCCTTAGCTTCTTCGGTTGGAACTAGACCATATAAATAAATGAGCTTTTCCATCTTTTAACCTCACTTTTGTTTCTTCGTCATTGATTCCCATCTTTTTAATTCATATTCTTTTGCTGCTTCATACCTCAGCAGCAGTTCTTTTTCTTTTTCCATATATGCATCTTCTGGTATTTCTCCAAGCTCATACATCATTTGAAGATGAACGATTTTTTGCTGAATAAAAGAGACATCATACAGTTCTTTATCCGCTTCTTCCTTGATTTTCTGTCCGACTTTTACAATGAGCGTAACTGGAGACAGCAGCAGTTTATGAATCATACATTCTCTTCTACTTTTAGTTGAATATTAATAAAGTTATAAGCAGCCCACGGTCCGGAATATTTAAAATCGGCTTTGTGCTTCCATTTTTCATACAGGTCATTTACACGTTCATCAAACGCTGCTTCTTTTTCTCGGTCAATTAAAAAAGAAGCGTTCAAAAGCATCGTTTCGACAATAGGAGGGTTGAGTCTCGACGCTTCAGCTATCGGTTCTAAATGTTGATACAGCTCTTTTTTACAGTCGTGCTGAAGCTTTAAAAAGAATTTCTGAGCTGTTTCTCCGTGCGCAATTTGTTTATAAAAATCAGCACTGGCAGAACGCGGGTTTCGTACTTGCTGCAAAGAAGAATCTTGATTCACTTTTTGTTTCAGCCAGTCCGGTTTCCCAATTACTTTTAGTCCGACTTCTATTTTTCCTTTTAACTGTGGGAAAAGGGAGGCGAACTGTGGATATAAGTTTTCTAACAGCATTTCAACATCTTGTTGACTATGAAACACGTTGCCAAAGCTGATTGGAATAACCGAATCATGCTCATTCATTACTTTGGAAATCACCTGCTGGTGCGCTGTGACGTTCTCTTTTGTAGGATGATAAATTTTAAGAGGAAAGGCAGCAGCCACTATAGCTGCATCTCGGTAATGAATGGTAAAAGTAGCTCTTTCCTGATGATCAATCGTGACGCTGCCAAACGTATGCGCCTCGGTGGCGGGAATACTGCAAAAAATATAAATGCCCGTTTCTTCACTCATCGATTTCTGTTTCATTCCTTTCCATTAAAATAATCAGCTTACTTCTCTGCTGGAGAGCTTCGATAGCGCAGGCTGGTGCGTGAAAAAGACGTAATGTTATGCTGCTTATTGACCAGCACTTCATAGATACCAAGCAGTTCATCTTTTGCATAGCGCCTCATATACTCCTGTTCTTCAAATGCTTCAAGTGTTATTTTCCATCCTCCATTTTGAATCGATTCATACGAAATAATTCGGTGAGGAGGAGCAACGTGTTCTTTAAAAAAATCAGTCACGGATTCCATGATTTCGGCTACTTTCACTTCTCAAATCCACCTTTATGAGTTTATAAATCTAAATCTTGTAAAAGGTTTAGCTGGTCAAGTTTTTTTCCGCCGTTATTCGAAGAAAGAAAATCTTCTCTTTCATTATGAAGCAGCCGAACTGCCTCAGCATACCTCAGCCATGTGTCCACACTGGCAATAACGATTCGAGCTTCGATGGTAATTAATTCAATACCAATAACGGAAATACGAGCGAATACGTCAATTACGACGCCTTTATCTAAGATGCGGTCAACTACTTCAGCTAGACTAGAACAATCGTTTGATTTGTTAATCGTCATGATGAAATTCCTCTCATGTTGCATAGTAAAATATATACGTTTGCTAATCTTGCTATTAATGTGCGTGATATTGTTAAAAATATACAAATAAAACGCGCATAAATTAAAAAATAGTATAAAATACCATGATTATTTTTGTTTAGATACGGGTAGAGTTAAGTACATTACTTTTATCCATTGATGAATGAAAACACATACATAAAACACAAAAGGAGTGGAGAAAGATGAGAAAAGAAGAGCAGCCGGTATTATCTGATTTTATTGAAAAGGACCAATTTGAGTTAAATTCATATTTAACTTCTTTATTTGAAACGACAAGTGAAAAGGAAGAAAAAAACGGTTGATAAGCTGAGAGTGTATAGGGCTACTTTCCATGCGGAAAGTAGTTTTTTCATTTGTGAACTTGATATACTGATTGGATAAAGAGGTGAGAAAGGTGAACGAAAGAGACGTGGTTTCGAGAAGTATTTTAACAAAAGCGACGGGCTTTTTGGCATCTGGTTATACTCATAGTTTAAATCCGTATGCCGGATGTGCATTTTCCTGCAAATTTTGCTACGTGCGAGAACTGCCAATTCAGCGTTTTAAAGAGATGGAGTGGGGGACATGGCTAGAGCTTAAAGTCAACGCAGCTGAAGTCTATCAAAAAGAAATACAAAAACTGCGAAAAAAAGAGCAGCCGGTGCGCATCTTTATGTCTTCAGCGACAGATCCCTATCAGCCTGCTGAGCGTAAAGCAGGCATCACACGTGCCCTTTTAGAAACGATGATCAATCATCCGCCTGATTTTTTATTGATTCAAACAAGGTCGCCCCTTGTGACGAGGGATATTGATTTGCTTTTACAGCTTCAAAAAGTATGTGATCTTCGCGTATCGATGACTGTTGAAACGGACCGAGAAGATGTAAAACAAATTTTTTCTCCTTATGCTCCGGGGATGAAACTTCGTATGAACGCGTTAAAAAAAGTAAAAGAAAGCGGAATTTCAACGCAAGTAACCATTGCTCCAATGTTTCCTTTTACGCCTGAATTTCCTAAAAAAATAGAAGGAATGATGGACCGAATTTGCATTGATACCTTGTACTTAGGAGACGGTTCCTTAGGTAAAACGTCTAAAAGGCTAGGGATGCCTGAATTATTTGAGAAGTACGGTTTCCTAGACTGGTATGACAAAGACATTCATATCAAAGCCATTCGTTATTTTGAAAAATTTTATCCTTCTTCAATGATTTATCTTTCTCAAGAGGGATTTGCCCCATAAAAAAAGAAGGGCTAGAAGAACCCTTCTTTTTTTTTATATTAGTTTTTATACGTATCAAACATGTTCGTATCGTCAGGTACGTTTTCTAAATAGCTGATTTTCCCGTTTTCATCTAGCTTAGCAATATCTTTTCCCGTTTGAGTAAAGACGCTGCCAGATGCACGTTTACCGCATACTGCCCAGGGCGTTTCAAACTTATCTGTACCTTCAACTGCTTTCCAGCCTTCGAACATATGCTTAATATCAGCATTTTCTTTAAACACCATTTTCACAAACAGCTTCCAGTTTTCAATGCCTTGCTTTTCGTGGCCGTTTAAGACAAATACGATATCTTCTGAAAAAAGCCCCACTAATTCTTCAAATGCTTGTTCGCTTGTACGTGATTGATCGAATAAATCAAAATATCTATTTAAGTTTTCCATGATGATCTCCTTTGGGTGCTACAGCACCATTTTTTCTTCTACTGTTGCTTTTAGCATGTCCAGGTTTTCTTTTGGACATTTTTTGTGAATTTCATTTGTGAGCGTAGCAATGGTTTGCCGTTTTAAGATAGACTGCCACGAAGATTCGGCTTCTTCCATTAAATCGGATAATAAGCAAATATCTTTGTCTTTTAAGTTAAGCATATCGTGAAAAATACCGCTTGATGAGTAAAGAGACTGCTTACCTTCAATGGCTACGTATACGTCATAAATACGAATTTCTTCCGGCGTTTTCTTTAAGCGAAATCCACCTTTGCTACCAGGAACGGAAGCAAGTAAATCAGCGCTAACCAGCTTGCGAAGAAGCTTTTGAAAATACGTAGGCGAACCACCAAGCTGAGTGCTGATGACATCTCCTGGCAACACAGCTTTTTCAGGTAAAAACGTAAGCAGCAAAATGGCATACACCGATTGCTCAACGCCTGTTTTCATGTGCAAAGACATCATCTCCTGCTATATGTGTACAACGTGGATAATAATTATCCAAGTTGTACGCATCATAACGCTTATGAATCAAAAAGTAAAGCATTTACTTAATATGCACGCGATATTCGTGTATACTGTGAAAGAATCAGCAACAAAATACGGAGATGAGAGAATGACAACTATTGCAGATATCGCTCGGCTTGCAGGAGTAGCAAAAAGCACTGTATCCCGCTACCTTAACGGAGGGTCTGTGAGCGATGCGACGAAACGAAAAATCGAAGAGATTATTAAAGAAACAAACTATAGCCCAAATGCGTTTGCTCAAAGCTTAAAAGCGAAAAAAACAAATATCATTGGCGTAATTGTTCCGCGCATGGGTTCTTTTGCGACCTCCCGCACATTAGATGGTATTGACCAAGAACTTAGAGACCACCACTATCAAATGATTATTTCCAATTCTAATCAAGATTTAGAAAGAGAAGTCGAAAATATCTATACGCTGGCTAAGCAGAAGGTAGCAGGTATTATTCTTCTTGCCGTTCAAATCACAAAAGCTCATTTGGAAGCGTTCCGCACAATTTCAATTCCCGTTTTGCTAATTGGACAGCAGCATGAAGAAGTCCACAGTTTAATTCACCAAGACTACGAGGCTGCATGCGACATTGGAAGGTACATAGGAGAAAAAGGGCATAAAAAAATCGCTTTTTTAGGCGTAACCGAAAAAGACATAGCTGTAGGTGTAAAGCGAAAAGAAGGCGTAAAGCAAGGTCTTAAAGACAGAGATTGCGAGATCCGCTGTTATCAAACAAGCTTTAACATGAGCGATGCAATCGGGGCCGCTACGGCTGTGATGAAAGAATTTAATCCGTCCATTATTGTATGTGCGACCGATAACATTGCGCTTGGTACGTTAAAGGCAGCTTATTTAAACGGACTGCGCGTTCCTGAAGATGTATCCATTACCGGCTTTGGAGGCTATGAAATTACAGGTGTGATTCATCCCAGCTTAACAACCGTAAAATATTACTATAAAGAAGCGGGACAAATGGGGGCACAGCGAATCATTAAGCTAGTTAACGGAGAAGAAGTCGAAAAGCTTACGCTTTCGAACTATGAATTAATTCAAAGAGAGAGCGTTGATAATCGTTTTACATAAAAAACGATTGACAGAATGTAGGAGATGCTATAGTATAAGTGGTGTAAATACAAACAAATAATTGAACGTATCTCCTAAAGGGGAGTAGCTTTAACAGCAAAGTCGTCATTACAGAGATTATCTCTCGGCTTTGTTGGCGACATTATGTTGTTAGCAAGACCTTTACCGCTTATTTGGTAAGGGTCTTTTTTGTATTCAATTATAAAAAGGGAGGAAAAGGCTCGGACATTTAAAGGAGAAACGTTACATAAAAAGAGAAGGTGGAGGTAACTATGGAGGAACTAATTGGCGTATCAGTGCAAGGTTTGCTGCAAATTATTTTTCTTGATTTAATTTTAAGCGGGGATAACGCAATTGTTATTGCAATGGCGGCTCGTAACGTACCAAAAGATTTACAAAAAAGAGCGATTTTAATTGGAACAGGCGGCGCGATTGGTCTTCGATTATTATTTGCGGCTATTATTGTCCCTTTATTGAAAATACCATTAATCGGAGCGGTCGGCGGTTTGATGCTAGTGTGGATTGCATATAAATTATTAGCGGACAATCACGATCACGGTGACAATCCTCAAGGTGGAGCAACGGTATGGAGCGCGGTTAAAACCATCATTATCGCAGATGCGGTCATGTCATTAGATAACGTATTAGCTCTAGCAGGTGTAGCTCACGAATTTGTCCCGATTATGATTGGTGTATTAATTTCAATTCCGATTATTATTTGGGGAAGTAGCTTTATTATGAAAGCAATGGAAAAATTTCCGATTATCATTTACGCTGGAGCAGCGATGCTTGCATGGTCTGCTGGAAAAATGATTGTGGAAGATAAAATTATCGGCGGATTTGTTCCAACTACAGCTTTACATCTCGCTGTTCAAGTTATCTTAACCATTGCAGTTGTAGGCATTGGGTACATGAAAAACAAAAAAATGAAAAAAGAACAAGCCCACGCAGCTTAAAAAAAGAGCGTACGGATCATCCGTACGCTCTTTTTTTATGATTCGGGGTAGTGCATAAGTAAAAAAAAGCTTGCTTCTTCTTCAGAAGAATTGATATAGCTGTGAGAGGTATTTCCTGAAAAATGCAGAGCGTCTCCCGAGACTAATTCATGTTCTTCATTTTCAAAACGAACCGTTAATTCGCCTTCTTTAATAAGTAAGTATTCATCTCCTAAATGAGTTTTCGCTTCGTGCACGCATCCGGGCTTTAATGTGACGATATAAATTTCAAACTTTTTTTCCGGATGATAAGGAAAAAAAGAATACACTAAGTAATCACCTTTGTTGTCCGTGATGGGATCTAGCTGTTTTATGCTTACTTTCTGCACATCCGGGGTGTCTTCTTTCATAAATACAGAAAAAGAGACTTGAAGGCCGTTGGCGATTTTCCAAAGCGTGGTAACCGTGGGACTGGATTTACCTTTTTCAATTTGTGCAAGCATTGCTTTACTAACACCCGTTAATTCGGAAACTTGATCAAGCGTCAAATTTCGATTTTTTCGTAATTTAACAAGATTTTTAGCAATAATATCTTGAATCGCGTCCATTGTTGTACTCCTTTAATTATTATAAAGATAGTATAACATACTGTTGTTTAATATAACGTATAGATGTATAATATAGCAGAAAAGGAGGGAGTACGGTGATTGCAGAAAAAGCAGTACAGCAAAGAGAAAAAGTGGACTTAACGTTCAGACAAGGGGCTAAGGATTGTATCCCTACGCTACTCGGTTACATAAGCATAGGACTTGCTGCCGGGATCGTTGGAGTGTCCTCGCATCTTTCCATTATGGAAGTTACTTTATTATCAGCGCTCGTGTATGCCGGGGCAGCACAGTTTATTATTTGTGCACTGATGGTTGCGAACAGCTCGATTTCAGCTATTATTCTCACAACATTTATCGTTAACTTAAGACACTTTCTTTTGAGCGCTACGATCGCGCCTGAATTTACAAAATATTCGTTATTAAAAAACGTCGGAATTGGAGCCCTTCTAACGGACGAATCATTTGGGGTGTCTTCCAGTAAAATTGCAAAAGGTGAGCCAATTAATGACCGCTGGATGAATGGATTAAATATAACGGCTTACGTCAGCTGGATTATCGCCTGTACGACAGGAGCTATTTTTGGCCATATGCTAGCTAACCCGGAAGCCTTTGGGTTTGATTTTGCCTTAACAGCTATGTTTTTAGCTCTGCTTGTTTTACAAATCGAAAGTGTGTTACCTTCAAAGCTTAATCATTACTTACGTTTAATTCTTTATATGGCGATTATTATGATTGTGCTGTCTTTTTTCGTACCTTCACATGTGGCTGTATTGATTTCAACGATTATTGTAGCGACAATTGGGGTGGTGACGGATAAATGAGTATCCACTACCCAACACTCATCATTATTTTAGGGTGTGCCCTTGTTACCGTAGTTCCTCGCATTGTTCCGTTTTTAGTTGTACGTAACATCGCGCTGCCAGAACCCGTATTAAAATGGCTATCCTATATTCCTATTTGTATTTTAACCGCACTTGTTGTAGAAAATTTTATCATTCAAGCAAATGACAGCGTAAAGATTAACTGGCCCGTCATTATCGTAGTCATTCCAACCTTACTGATTGCCCTGAAAACCAAAAGCTTATCCATCACCGTTATTAGCGGAGTTGGAATGATGGCGCTGCTTCGTTTTTTTCTTTGGTCATGAAAGCTCAAGTTATGCTCTTGAGCTTTTTTACTGTCTCCTTTACGTACGCTTTTTCATATAGTATGATAAGAGTGTAAATTAGAAGCCAATGAAAACAAAAATATAAATGAGGTGCTTTTATGAGCGGAGTAGTATCTAAATAGGAAAAATTAAATGAAATAAATTGAATAAGTAAGATGGGTATTTTTTCAAACAAAAGGTACCCTTTGTTTGCTTATGAATTTATTTCACTGCCTATGAAGATACCTACAATGCTTTATAAAGGGTTCGGCATTTGTCGTCAGGGAGGCGTCTGTTTTTACAGAGCTTTCTCTTGTGATATGTGCCCTAGACGCCTGATTAACGCAAAAAGCTGTGGGATCACCACAGCTTTTTTTGTTTACCTTTTTCATTGCCTTCTAATAAATAGGTATCTTCATATGTGATGACAAATCATAGTGAGGAGAAAAACCATGAATACGATGACATTTGAAAAATTGCAGTATCATGAATTAAAAAAAATCGTAAAATCTCACTGCGTAAGTGAGCTGGGAAAACAATTAATGGATAAACTTCAGCCGAGCACATCTCTTAAAACAGTAAAAAACCGACTTAAAGAAACAACGGAAGCACGAAGACTTCTAGATGCTGAGAAATCACTTCCGCTATCAGGTGTCTCAGGTATAGGAAGAGTCATCGAAAAGCTTGAAAAAGGCATGATTTTAGAGCCCGAAGAGCTAATGCGCGTATCCGATTTTTTAAAAGGCTGCAGAAAAGTAAAACAATATATGGTGGATAAAGAATTTTTTGCTTCGCTCTTAAGTTCCTATGCCCATTCGATGAAAGAACTGACAAGTATAGAAGAGGAAATTAATTTTGCGATCAAGGCTGGAAAAGTAGACGCTGCGGCAAGCAAAGAGCTCAAGCGTATCAGAAGACATATAGAAGGAACGGAAGCTAAGATTTCAGAACAGCTTGCGAAATTTTTACGAAACAGTAAAAACAAAGAGTATATTCAAGACTTTTTTATCAGTAAAAAAGGAGACCGCTATACGATTCCGATTAAGGCCTCCTATAAAAATCACGTTGGAGGAACAATTGTTGAAACATCCTCTAAAGGGTCAACAGTGTTCATAGAGCCGGCATCTATTACAAAGCTGAATGCGGAACTAGCGATTTTGAAAGCAGAAGAAGAGGTAGAAGAATATCAAATTTTAGCGTCTTTAACAGGTTTAGTGTTAGAGAAGCTAGCTGATATTCATATTAATTTAGAGCTAATTAGCCAATACGACATGGTGTTTGCCAAAGCAAAATACAGTAAACAGGCAGACGGAATCGAACCTAAAATTAATGATTATGGATATATTCATTTAAAAGGCGCATATCACCCGCTGTTAACTGGTGAAATTGTTCCGCTTCACTTCGAAATTGGCGAGAATTATCGAAGCTTAATTATTACGGGACCTAACGCAGGAGGAAAAACCGTTGTCTTAAAAACGATTGGGCTACTGACACTCGCTACAATGTTAGGATTTCATATTACAGCTGATGAAGGAACAGAAATTGCATTGTTTGAGCATGTTTTTGTCGATATCGGCGACAACCAAAGTATTGAAAATGCGCTGAGTACCTTTTCCTCACACATGAAAAATATATCGGCTATTTTGCAAAAAGCAACAAACAATACGCTGCTCCTATTCGATGAAATTGGCAGCGGCACCGAACCGAATGAAGGAGCTGCACTTGCGATTGCGATTTTAGAAAAGTTTTATCATATGGGCTGCATAACGGTCGCGACTACGCATTACGGAGAAATTAAGCGTTTCTCAGAAATTCATCCTGACTTTATGAATGCCGCAATGCAGTTCAACAGTAAAACATTAGAACCGCTGTATCAACTGTTAATTGGAACATCTGGAGAAAGCAATGCGCTTTGGATTTCAAAGAAGATGAAGGTAGAAGAAGAGATTTTACAAAAAGCAAAGTTCTATATGGAAAGCAAATCGTATGATACAGAAGTCGTCAGAGAAAATAAAATAAAAAAACCAACTATTTTGAAGGAAAAGAAAAAAGACCGTGTTGAATACCAAATGGGAGATCGAGTCAAACTGTTAGATTATGAAAATCATGCGATTGTTTATAAGTCTAAAGACAACACAAACAATATAGTCGTACTCTATCAGAAGGAGTTAATTGAAGTAAACGTTAAGCGAGTAGCTCTTGAAATCAAAGCTGCTGAATTATATCCCGAAGGCTATGACCTCGATTCGTTATTTATTAGCTATAAAGATCGAAAAGAGCAGCATGATCTGCAGCGAGGATCAAAAAAAGCATTGCGGAAAATTGAAAAAGATATACGCGAAAATAGATAAAGCAGAAACCCAGCACTTATAAGAAAGTGGTGGGTTTTGTTTTTATGTAGCTTCTCAAAACTACATAGAACAGATCTCCAAATAAATCTTAAAAGAATTTACATCACTTTTATAGTTGTTTATTGTTGTGGTTTTTTGTTGTTTTGACGTGTTATAATATGAAATACGTATAAAAAACAACATAAACAACAAAGATCAACATCTAAAGCACTTTCATTTTGTTAAGTGTAAAAAACAGCCTCAGATATAAGTGCACTCATTATTTTTACCGCTTTCGCCCATCGTAGGAATTCTCTACGAATGAGAAAACTATTTATCAAAAACATTGTAAATGGCAAATTAAATAACGAAAGGAAAGAGGAAAATGAAAAAAATCGAAGCTGTAGTATTTGACTGGGCTGGAACAATGATTGATTACGGGTGTTTTGCTCCGCTTGAGGCGTTTTTAGAGGTATTTAAAAGACATAAGGTAGAAATTACAATTGAAGAAGCTAGAGAGCCAATGGGCATGCTGAAAATTGAACATATCCGAGCGCTTCTTAAGATGCCGCGTATTCAACGGGAATGGAAAAAGGCACACGGATCAAAGTCAACAGAACAAGATGTTGCAAAACTGAATGATGAATTTGAATCAAGCTTATTTTGTATATTAGAAGACTTCACCACGCCTATTCCTGGAGCTGTTGAGCTTTCAGAGCGTTTGCGAAACAGAAATATTAAAATAGGTTCTACGACGGGATATACGAGAAAAATGATGGAGATTGTTGCGCCAAAAGCAAAAGAAAAAGGATATTCACCGGACTGTTACTTCACAGCAGATGATGTAAAAGCAGGCCGGCCGTCTCCATGGATGTGTTACCGTAATGCCATGGAGTTAGATGTCTTTCCTATGAATCGTATCATAAAAGTAGGAGACACCGTAACGGATATGCAAGAAGGAAAAAATGCCGGCATGTGGACAGTAGGCGTGATTTTAGGAAGCAGTGAGATGGGACTTTCTGAAGAAGCAGAAAAGAATATGGATCAAAAAGAATTAAAAATAAAAATGGAAGAAGTGAGAAGCCGTTTAGAAGAAGCCGGGGCAAATTTCGTAGTGGATCGTATATCTGACCTTGATCAAGTGATTAATCAATTGGAACAACAATAAAGAGGAGGATTATCATGAAAAATCCATATTTGCTTTTAACTCCAGGTCCATTATCTACGACAGCTTCGGTTCGCGAAACGATGCTGAAAGATTGGTGTACATGGGATGATGAATATAATAATCTCGTCCAAGATATAAGAAAGCGTTTAGTCAAGCTGGCAACGGCGTCTTCTTTATACACTGCTGTGTTAATGCAGGGAAGCGGCACGTTTTGTGTAGAAGCAGCCATCGGAACGTTCGTACCGAGAGTCGAAGGGAAAATCCTGATAGCAGCAAATGGAGCTTACGGCTTAAGAATGGTTCATATGTGTGAAGCAATCGGAATTAATAACACTGTATATAAAGTAAATGAAACTGAGTCTTTTGATACAGATGTTATTGAACGAATGCTTCAAGAAGACGAAGACATCACTCATGTAGCTGTCGTTCACTGTGAAACGACAACAGGAATTTTAAATCCTATTGAAGAAGTATGTTATATTGCTAAGCGCTATAATAAAATGACCATTGTAGACGCCATGAGCAGTTTTGGCGGTATACCCATGGATATAGAGCAGCTGCAGATTGATTTACTTATCAGCAGTTCGAATAAATGCATTCAAGGCGTTCCTGGATTCGGATTTGTCATTGCTAAAACAGATGAGCTTGAAAAATGTAATGGAAATGCCCGTTCCCTTTCACTCGACCTTTATGATCAATATAAAACGATGGAAAAGGATAAAGGGAAATGGCGCTTTACCTCCCCAACTCATGTGGTCCGGGCATTTTATCAGGCGCTACTCGAACTTGAAGAAGAAGGGGGAGTCCAAGGTCGCTTTAAGCGGTATCGAGAAAATCAGCACTTGCTAGTGACAGGGATGAGGAGGCTAGGGTTTAATACGCTGCTGCAATCAAAACAGCAGTCACCTATTATTACATCCTTTCTTTACCCTACCTATTCTTTTTTTACATTTCAAGGATTTTATCAATCTTTAAAAAAACAAGGTTTTGTCATTTATCCAGGAAAAGTTTCTCAAGTGGACACCTTTAGAATTGGAAACATTGGAGACGTACATAAACAAGATATCGAAAGATTGCTAGAAGCGATTCATTCGACAGTGAAGAGGAAGGAGATTCAGCAATGAACGTGTTTAGGCGGTGCCGGCAAAATTTCTCGCGAATCAGTATAAAATTTAGCGTAATACTATCTTTCAAGAGTTAAAGAAGCAAGGTCTGCATGAAGAAAGAAAATATCATCTTTACATGAGCAAATTTTTTCGTAGAGTTAGGAGTGCAATAATGTGTCTTTATTGGCAGAACAACGTAAAAAAACAATTTTAGATATGATTGAACATCAAGGGCAAGTCAAAGTAAACGACTTAGCGCACGCTTTTGATGTATCGACTGAGACTATTCGCCGTTATCTAGAAGAATTAGAAGGAGAAAAAAAGTTAAAAAAAGTGTATGGCGGGGCCGTGAAAATAGAAACAGAAATTGCTGAGCCGCCTATGTTTGAGCGAGAAGTCATAAGAAACAAAGAAAAGAAAAAAATAGGGAGTAAAGCAGCTGAGCTGATAGAAGAAGGCAACGTTATTTTTATAGATGAAGGCAGCACGACCATGCAAATGGTTTCGTCACTTGTCAATATTTCTAATATAACGGTTATTACAAATTCCTTTCCTCTTGTGACTATGCTAATCGACTACCAAAACAAGCAGGTTTTCAGCGGAGAAGTTATTTTTCTAGGAGGTCATGTAAGAAGCAAACATTTTCGGGCTTCTGGATCCCTAGCAGAAAGGGTTGCAAAAGAATTTTATGTAGATAAAGCCTTTATTTCAATTGACGGCCTTCATCCCGAAGCTGGGATTACGAGCTTTGACTTAGAAAAGTGCCTGCTGTCTAAAATCTTCATCGCTAATGCAAACCAGACCATTGTATTGGCTGATCATTCCAAGCTAGAAGTGAAGGCGAACTACAAAATAGATTCTTTAAAGCACATTGATTATATTTTATGCACTGCTTCTCTTCCGGAAACTTGGGGAGATTTGGACGCAAGCTGGATTAAATGTTAAAAATAACAAAAGGGGAATGTTTTATAAACATTCCCCTTTTGTTAAGTACTTAAAAGGTAAGGAGGTTTTTTTAGCTATATTAATAATCTATAGGTACAAAAAAACATCTTTCACCGCTCTAATGTACTCGAGAGATGCGCTTAATAAATTATTCGTTCGTTGGAACAGGAAGACTTTTGAGCATTGAAAAACAATAAGCCATTTTTTTTGCAAAATGTAAAGGAGGCTCTACAGATTGAATATGCAGATACATAAGGACCGGTTCTGTAAAAAGCCAATGGTTATGCAAAGCGCTTACGATAAGACCTTGCCGCGCAGCAGCTTCTGTAAAACGAGGGATTTCTTCTTGTAAAATAGCAATCTCAGCCAAGTTTAACGCGTTTCCCTGTGCGTCTATCGCCTCAAATGATACACCAACAGGAACGACAGAGCTGCTTTTTCGCCCTTGAACATGAGCTTGAAAGCTTCTTTTAAGCGACACTGAGCATCCTGTTGGACTAACTTTGCTTTTAGCGTTTAAAATCTGGCCAAACTGCTGACAAATTTCACTTATAGTATACATTATAAGCTCCTGCCTTTCTTCTATACTCTTAGTAAGCTTTATGACATAAGAGCTTCACTTATGCAAACAGTGTTCTTATAAAAAAATCCCCTTCACGATGAAGAGGATTTTTTTATTATTCAGCATGCGATGAGCGTTCGTTTAACAAATTTTCATAAAAACGGGCAAGTGAAGCAGAAAGGTATGGAATAGACCATAAAAAGCCGATTCCTAGTGTAATAATACTTAATAAAAACCAGCCAAGAAAGCTTAGCAGCAGCAGGAAGTACTGTCCTTTGTAACCATTCATCAACCTGCGGCTTTCTGTAATCGCTTGATTCATCGAGTAAGTAGGATTGTCTTTACAAATATAGTACGTTTGTGAATATGCCAGTGCTTTGATAATTCCAGGAATCAGTAAAAGCAGTGACCACAGCATCACATAAAGAGTCATAAGTACATAAATCCCTAATGACTTTACATAAAGACCGAAGTCTTGGAATGTTTTGAACAAATGTCCCAATTGGACAGATTCACCTCGCGCTAAACCTAAAAATGCCCAGTAGTTCGCCATGAGAAGAGGCGAAAAGACAATAGCAAAGGCAGTTGAAATCCATGACGCCGAATCAGATTCATCTTTCATCCAATTGTCATAGCCGCCGCTTGCCACAATTTCAAATGGAATAGGCAGAAGCGTATATACTCCGTACGTCACCACCGTAAGTAAAATCGCTAGTCCCCAGCGATTTTTCAAAGAAGCTTTAGCTTCTCTTTTAATCGTCCCAATATTCATGTTGTTCCTCCTTTAATGTTGCAAAACAGTATCTTTTTGCTCGTATTAACATGTAAACCATGCACAATTGTTAATTTTGTATGAAATGAAAATAATAGTCAATAGGTTCTAAGATGAAAAGCAAAGCTCCTGCGAAAAATTTTTACTAGACAGATAGAAATCGCTAAATAGGTACAATCTGCTTTTGAAGAAGATGGATGTAAGGAAGAAAAGCACCATGCGTGATTTGGCATTTTTATATGAAGTGAAACCCTCATGGAAAGACTTTCTAAGATAAGAGGGATTTCTATGTTTGAAATGATCAAAATGATGCAACAAGTCTTAAATGAAAAGGAATTTTCTTATTGCGTTCATCAAGAACTTTTTAGTTTTCAATGGTGGCTCATAGTGGTGATAAATGCTCTTTTTCTACTGCTTTTTTACTTTTTTATGGATAGACAGCGCCTCTTTTTTATGCTGCTCGTTTTTTTATCAGCTTTGACATAGTCGGTTTGGTAGATGAATTCGAGAAATTTTTTAACCTATGGTGCTACCCTCACCAGATGCTTCCGTTTACAGATCGGTTCAATACGGTTGACTTTGCTATTATTCCCGTAAGTATCGCACTCGTCTACCAATTTTTCAGCAAATGGAAATTTTTCTTTATCGCACATATCGTTACGTCTGCTGTTATTGCTTTTATAGGTATTCCGATATTCAAAGCGCTGTATTTGTACCAATTGCTGAACTGGACGATGTTTTATTCATTTCTTACAGTATTTATCATAGGACTTGTGGTGAAAATCATTAGCAATTGGATTGCAGGTAAGAATAGACGCTATAGCGTCAGCTGATCAACCTATACTCATATCTATACGGGATATGAGTATGGGTTGTTTGTGTGAAAATAACGCGTTATTTCTTTATAATAGGCGTAAGAGGAGATGAATAAAAAATGGAGAACGCTACCCAAACATTTTATGACTTAGAATGCATACACTTAAAATCAGAAGTACGCACCTCTGCTGAAGAGCTTTCGAACATTCTTGCAGATGATTACGTGGAGTTTGGCAGTTCGGGCAGGATATGGAAGCGAAAAGATTACCATGACAATCATGTACTTTCGCCAGATGTATTTGAGATCTCTCATTTTCATGTAGACGTATTGTCTCCTGACTGCGTGTTAACTACATATCATCTTATGAACCATACGGCAGAAAAAAAGACGCTTCGCAGTTCTATTTGGCGAAAAAGAGAAGAAAAGTGGCGGTTGTTTTTCCATCAAGGCACAATGACAAACGGTGATCAATAAATAAGATTATTCGGTTATTATTATACTTTCCCTCTATTTGATGCTATGATGAAAGTATATTTTGACGTAAGGGATGTTTTAAGATGAGCAAAAATAATGTGAAAAAAGAAGTGTTTTCATGGATTAAGTCCATTGTTATTGCACTGGTTATTGTAGTGGGAGTTCGCCATTTTTTATTTGCGCCAACTACGGTTCACGGAGAATCAATGTCTCCAACGTTTGAAGATTCAAACCGCGTCATTTTAAATAAAATCAGTGATGTTGATCGCTTTGATATGATTGTATTTCATGCACCGGATGCAGATGAAAATTATATTAAACGTGTAATCGGCTTGCCAGGAGATACGGTAGAAATGAAAAACGACGTTCTATATATTAACGGTAAAGCTTATAAAGAGCCGTATTTAAAAGAATCTAAAAAATCTCTTGCACCTAATGAAAAATTCACGGAAGATTTTACGCTTCAAACGCTGCCTGCAACTGATGGCAAAGTGAAGGTACCGAAAAATTCACTGTTTGTAATGGGGGACAACCGTCCTGTAAGTCATGATGGACGAGCATTTGGCTTCATTCCACAAAAATCAGTTATCGGAAAGGTGCAGTTTCGCTACTATCCGTTAAATGAAGTAGGCGAACCGAAATAAAAAAAGGGAAAAAGGCTGGCGGAATTTAATTCGCCAGTCTTTTTTATTGGGTTAAAAGAACTGATTTTAAAAAAACGATTTGCTTTATGCAAGTTAAACATCTTCTAAAGAATCAGTAAATTAGACCTTGTTTTTTTCTTTATTTAGGAAATCATAAGGGTGTTTAAAAAGGGACTTCTAGGTACCTGTGTTACTTCAAAGTAAGAGGTGGTACTGATAGGTAAGTAGTTTTTATGGGTATACAGATATATGAAGATAAAGAAGCAAGGATTTTGGAAAGGAGCAGGTCAGCATGAAAAACGTATTAATCATTAATGGACACGAGTATTATAAAAAGTCAAAAGGAGAGTTAAATCAGACGATTTTCAAAGAAATGCAGCATTTACTCACTGATCAATTTGACATTAAAACAACGGTGGTTGATAAAGGCTACGAAGTAGAAGAAGAAATTGAAAAGTGGCTATGGGCTGATGTTGTGATTATGCAGACGCCTATTTACTGGTTCAGCATTCCCGGAAAGTTTAAGCAATATATTGATCGCGTGTATATGGATAACATTTTCTTTAAAGGCTCCAGTCAATACGGGCGAGGCGGTTTATTAACGGGGAAAAAATACATGTTTTCTCTTACATGGAATGCGCCGGAAGCTATTTTCGACAATGACGAAGCTTTCTATGAAGGAAAAAGTTTAGATGAAGCCATTATGCATTTGCATAAAATGAATCAGTACGTCGGTATGAGCCCACTTCCAACTTACACTATTCATGATGTAGTCAAACATCCAAACATTGATCACTACAAGCATAAATTAGAAAATCATGTAGCAGAAGTATTTGGAATAGGAGAGCATCATTGAACTACCCCCACTTAGCAAGCCTGAAGTGGGGGATTCCTAAAATCTTTAAAGACTTAGGAACCCTTCCCGATAAAAATCGATATCTACAAAAAACCTGACTAAACAGTCGGGTTTTTTTATTCACTTTGACGCAAAAATCGTAGTCAAAAACAGTTTTTCTTTTTCTTTCTGAGCACTAGCGAAATGTCTACAATGGTAAGGAAGAGTTAACCATCAAGTTGCACAATAATTGGACCAGAAGTGGTAATGAAAGCGTAAACATTTTGGTAGAGATCAGTGATAGAATAAATTTAAGCAAGGGGGGAGCAATTGATGCATCTAGATGAAAGGAGCAATTTAATTTTAAAACGAGTGGTTAGTAATCCAGGTATTTCCAATACGGAACTAGAGAGAAAGTATCATCTTTCACGGAGGCAGATTAGCTACAGCTTTACAAAAATTAATGACTGGTTAAAGAGTAATAACTATCCGAAAATTCAGCGAACGAACGGGGGGAAATTTATTATTGATCCTCTTCTAATGGAACTGTTTGCTGAAAAAGTCGAACACTCTGCTGGAAGTTATATTCCGTCTGAAAAAGAAAGAGCTCAATTGGTTTTGCTTATGCTATTAAGTAGCGAAGAAGAATTATCTTTACTTCATTTCTCTAGCTCGCTATCAGTGAGTAAGAATACGGTATTAAGAGATATGAAATATACACAGAAAATTGTAAATGGTTATCATCTTGAAATTGTTTATTCGCGAATGTATGGATACGACATAGTAGGAAGTGAGTGGAATAAAAGGAAGTTGCTTATTGAAGTACTGCGGACCGTCTATGACATGTATCAAGGCGAGACGTATATTCAGGCGTATACAGGAACTTCAAGAGAAGAAATTCAGAGATTAAAAGAGCAAATGGAAAAAGTAGAAAAGCGTTTAGCACTTCAATTTATCGATCAAAAAATAAAACTTCTTCCATATACAATAGCTATTTTGCTAAAACGAATTAAAAAAGGAAACTTAATTAAAGATTCTTATCATATCGACTATGAAGAACTGTCGGATACAAAAGAGTTTGAAGCTGCCGAAATTTTAATTGAAGATGCTGCTTGCATCCCAAAGGAAGAACGTTTATTTATTACATTACAACTGCTTACTTCTAACGTTCTATCCTCCCAATTTTTAAGAGAGGAAGAAACTCTTGAATTAAAATCTTCATTAAAAAACAGCCTTGCGTTATTTGAGAAAAAAGCATGTATCACTTTTAAAGAAAAAGAGAAGCTGCTTCAAAAATTAGTGCTGCATATGAAACCAGCTTACTACCGCATTAAATATCAGCTAACTACTAACTATTCAATAATTGAAAAAGTTAGTGAAGAGTTCGAAGCCATTCACTACATTGTAAAAGATTCATTAAAGCCTTTTGAAACTTATATTGGCTGCTCTATTCCTGAAAGCGAAGTGATGTTTATTACCGTTTTTATTGGCGGACATTTAATTAACAGTGGCGAAACAATACAGCTTAAAAAGCGAGCGGTTGTTGTTTGTCCTAACGGGGTATCCATTTCACATTTGATGGAGCACACGCTGCGTGATTTATTTCCAGAGTTTTATTTCTACGAAGCTCTTTCGATTCGAGAATTTGAGCAATCAAAAGCAGAATTTGATATGGTATTTTCTCCTGTTCCTGTTCAGACTTCTAAGCATTTATTTATTGTGGAACAATTTATTACTGATTTTCAAAAGTTGCAGCTTCGGCAGAGAGTCATTCAAACCATATTCGGTTTAAATACATCCGTGGTAAACATTGAACAGTTAATAAATGTCATTGGAAAATACGCAAAAGTTGATCAGAAGTCTCAACTTCAAAAAGCACTGCAAGATTATTTTTCTCTCCAAGTATTAAACGAAACAAGTAAAAATCAAGAATACAGTTTAGCAGATTTAATTACACCCGAAACAATTGTGCTGCGCGATCAAGTGGAAAGCTGGAAGGAAGCTATTTCAATAGCGGCTGCCCCGCTTTTACATAAAGGTATTATTACTGAAGCTTATATTGATAAAATGCAGGAACAATATCCGTCTATGTCTCCACATATTGTACTAAGACTTAATGTTGCAATACCTCACGCAAGCCCTGAGGATGGTGTTCAAGCAGTAGGCATGAGCTTACTTAAGTTAAAAGAAGGCTTATTGTGCGGAGAGCAAAAAGTTCATTTTATTGTTGTTATCGCAGCTATTGATAAAAAGAAACATTTAAACGCTATGCTGCAGCTGATGAAGTTAGCGGAAATGAACGGGGTAATAAATGAGATGAAACGGCTAAATGAAAAATACAAAATCTATGAAATAATTAAAACGCACTCTATCTAATCATGGTACAGAATGTATAGCAAGGAGGATACAATCGTGACATTACAGCCTTTTTTAAAAGAAGAGTTATTGAAGTTAAATAGTGTATGTAAAGATCAAGCCGATATTTTTGAAATGGTGTACAAAGAGGCATTTGGCAAAGGGTATGTCAGTGAAAACTTTCTGACAAAAATTAAAGAAAGAGAAGCATCTTTTCCGACAGGCCTCCAAATAGGCGATTACAGTGTAGCAATTCCTCATACAGATCCAGAGCACGTTTTTGAACAATTTATTAGTGTGGTTACCTTACAAAAACCTGTATCGTTTTATTTAATGGATGATAATACAAAAAAAGTGGATGTGCGCATTGTGCTTCTATTAGGGTTAAACCAGCCTCATACCCAGTTAACAGTACTTCAGGAGCTGATGCAAGCAATTCAAGATCAGCAAAAAATAGAGCAATTATTACAGGCTGAAAATCAAAGGGATGTTCAAGCTATTTTTAACGGAGTTGAAAAAATTAGTACAAAAGGGGAGAAGTAAAATGAAAAAGTATACGGTATTAGTAGCGTGCGGAGCGGGAATTGCAACATCAACAGTGGTGTGTGAACGAGTAGAAAATTTATTAAAAGACAACAGCATTAACGCGGAAGTTGTGCAGTGTAAAATTGCCGAAGTAGCTTCTCGCCAAGAAGGAGCAGATTTAATTGTATCGACAACGATTTTACCCACAACGTACAGCATTCCAGCATTAAGCGCAACCTCCTATATCACAGGGATTGGCATGGAAGCACTGGACCAAAAAATAATAGATGCCTTAAATAAAACTTTTGTTAATTAATAAGTCAGAAAATTAAAAATAATAAATTAGGAGCTGAACAAAATGAAAAAATATACGGTATTAGTAGCATGCGGAGCGGGAATTGCAACATCAACAGTGGTGTGTGAACGAGTAGAAAATTTATTAAAAGACAACGGCATTAACGCAGAAGTTGTGCAGTGTAAAATTGCCGAAGTAGCTTCTCGCCAAGAAGGAGCGGATTTAATTGTATCGACAACGATTTTACCCACAACGTACAGCATTCCAGCATTAAGCGCAACCTCCTATATCACAGGGATTGGCATGGAAGCACTAGATCAAAAAATTCTGACGCATTTACAAGCATAGGTACCACGCGTTGCCTCCATTTTAGGAAATGACAAAAGAAAAATGAGGGATGGATATGGATAAACTTCTATCAGGTGTGCAAGCAGTATTAAATCTAGGACCTACAGTTATTTTACCAATTGCCATTTTTATCTTAGGCCTGTTATTTAAAACAGGAGCAAAAAAAGCGTTTAAATCCGGAATTACAATAGGAATTGGTTTTGTCGGCATCAACTTAGTTATTGATTTACTTGTAAAAAACTTAGGACCAGCAGCACAAGCAATGGTTGAACGATTTGGATTAAATCTAACTGTTATCGATACAGGATGGCCTTCTGCCGCTGCAATATCATGGGCATCTCCCGTTGCAGCTATACTAATTCCTGTTTGCTTGTTTGTAAATATTATTTTACTTTTGTTAAAACTGACTAAAACGCTTGATATTGATATTTGGAACTATTGGCACTTTATCGCTGCTGGTGCAACAGGATACGTTGTCACAGGAAGCTGGTGGTTTGCAATACTGTGTACCGTTCTGTATGAAATTGCTGTTTTATTTGTAGCAGATAAGACAGCGCCAATGGTTCAAAAATTTTACGGGTTAGAAGGAATTTCTCTTCCTACGGGCTCTACAGCTGCGTTTGGACCAATTGGTATTTTGATAGGTATGGGTGTATCAAGGATTCCAGGGATTAAAAGGTTGAACGCAGATCCCGAATCTATTCAAAAACGGTTTGGTATTTTCGGTGAACCAATGATGATGGGTTTAATCTTAGGGTGTGTAATCGGTATATTAGCAGGCTATGACCTTGGTAAAGTTTTTCAAGTAGGTATTTCAATGGGAGCGGTTATGCTTTTGATGCCTAGAATGGTTAAAATCTTAATAGAAGGACTTATTCCAATTTCTGAAGCAGCTCGTTCTTTTCTTCAAAAACGATATGGTGATCGTGAAATATATATTGGATTAGATGCCGCTCTTGCAGTAGGACATCCATCCGTTATGGCTACAGCACTGTTACTTGTCCCCATTACATTACTTTTAGCTGTCATTCTGCCTGGGAATAAAGTATTGCCGTTTGGGGATTTGGCTACCATTCCTTTCTATGTAGCTTTTGTTGTGGGCTCATTAAGAGGAAATATTATACACTCTCTTATTTCGGGCACTGTTATGGTAGCGCTATCACTTTATATGGCAACGAATTTTGCAGATGTGCATACGCAAATGTTATCAGGAGCTCAGTTTTCTATGCCGGAAGGTGCAACACAAATTTCAAGTTTAGACATGGGAGGAAACTTATTTAACTGGCTTATTCTTAAATTCTCTCAGCTGTGGGCTTCTATTTTTTAAAATAGGCATAAACAGGAGGTAAGGCAATGAAAGCGGCTGTGCTACATGAAAAAAATAAAATTATTTATCAAGATATTGGGATTGATTCCTGCCGAGCGAATGAAGTCAAAATAAAAGTAATGGCAGCAGGAATATGCGGATCGGATACACACAAAATGACAAGCAGATGGAAGTATCCGCTGCCTGCCATTATGGGACATGAATTTGCTGGGTATATCGTTGAAAAAGGGGGAAAAGTAGTAGATTTGAACGTTGGAGACAGAGTAGCTGCTATTCCGTTTAAACCGTGCAGCGCATGTGAATATTGCCAAAAAGGGCAGTATTCACTATGCGAAAACTACGGAATGATTGGCGCGCAATCATTTGGCGGATTTGCTCAGTATGTCAATATTCCAGCTTCAAATGTTATCCAAGTAGGAGAGATGGACTTTGAAGAAGCAGCTATGATAGAACCTTTAGCAGTAGCGCTTCATGGAGTACTTAATATTCATCCGCAAATAGGAGACACTGCAGCGGTCTTTGGAGCAGGAGTCATTGGCATGCTGACGATTCAATGGTTGAAAATTGCGGGTGTAAAAGAAATCATCGCCATCGACATTTCTAGTGAAAAGCTTGCAGAAGCGAGGGCCATGGGTTGTGAAAAAGTGATTCATGCCCGTTATGAAAATGTCCTTGAAAAAATTAATGATTATACAAAAGGAAGAGGGGTGGATCTTGCACTCGAATGTGCAGGTTCCCCTTTCACTCAAGAGCAGTGCCTGCTCGTTACTCGTAAAAAAGGGAAGGTTGGATATTTAGGTATTGCTTATTCAGATGTGTGTTTATCTGAAGCAGCATTTGAGAGTATTTTTAGAAAAGAGCTTACATTGCAAGGTTTTTGGAACTCTTATTCTGCACCGTTTCCCGGGAAAGAGTGGAAAACAAGCGTTGACTTTATTTTAAATAGAAAGATTAGATTAAAAGAATTAATTTCTCATCGATTCAAGTTAGAAGACACGCAAAAAGCATTTAATATGATTATTAATCGAGAAGAAGCTTATGGAAAAGTGTTAATAATTCCAAATAAGGAGTGAAAAAAATGAAGGCAGTCATGAAGGTAGAGCCAGGCTACGATAAGATGCTGTTAAAAACAATCCCTGAATTAGAAGTTCAGAAAAACCAAGTGAAGATTAAAGTAGCGTATACCGGAATATGCGGTACGGATATTCACACGTTTACAGGTCAATATAAAAATTCCCAGACGCCGGTTGTGCTTGGGCATGAGTTTTCCGGTATAGTCGTTGAAGTAGGGGAAGCTGTAACAAAAGTAAAAGTTGGCGATAAAGTAACGAGTGAAACAACATTTGTGACGTGCGGAGAGTGTGATTATTGCTTAGAAAAAGACTATAATTTGTGCGCTCATCGAAAAGGAATAGGCACACAAATAAACGGCAGCTTTGCTGAATATGTTATTTCACGTGAGGAAAGTGTCCATGTGCTACCAGATGCAGTCGACCTAAAAGCAGCTGCTTTAACTGAGCCTCTAGCTTGCTGCGTTCATGCAGCTTTAGAAAAAACAGTTGTTAAAAAAGAAGATAAAGTATTAATTTTTGGTCCAGGTCCCATTGGTTTACTGCAAGCGCAAGTTGTAAAAGCACAAGGAGCGTTTGTTATATTAGCAGGTATAACAAAAGATCAGAAGCGTTTAGAGTTAGCTAAGTCTTTAGGAATCGACGTAACTGTAGATATCCAAAATGAAAGCTTAGAAGAAATTGTGCTAACCTATACACAGGGATACGGTGTTGACAAGTTATTTGAGTGTTCAGGTGCTGTCCAGGCGTTAAACCAAGGGTTGCCTCTGGTTAAGAAAAAAGGAACGTTTGTACAAGTAGGGATTTTCTCCGAAAAATTAAACCTTTTAGATCAAGAATCTATCATTCAAAGGGAAATTACATATATTGGAACGCGTTCTCAGAAACCAAGTTCTTGGCATATTGCTTTGAAACTTCTTGAAGAAAAGAAAATTAATACAGAGAAAATGATCACTAAAATTGTACCTCTTGATTATTGGCGTCAAGGATTCGAAGCCGTTCTATCAGGTAATGAAATAAAAGTGCTTGTTCAGTCGTAGAAACGAACTATATAAATAATGTAAATCAGGGAGGGAGGAAGTGTGAAAGATACCCAAATGGAAGCAGGTTTATATTGTAACAGTTGCAAAGAAGAGCTTCCACACCACATTTATTATATTAACGGCAAAATTGTACGCGTAGAGTGTCAAGAATGTAGGCGTACAATGGTATTTAAAGTTGATGTTTTGAAAGAGTTCTATAAAGAGGTCTACAAGCGTGTCTTTACTAAACCTAACCGAGTATCAAAAGAATATAAAAAAGATATAAATAGATTTTTAACTGGAATTCCGATAAGGTTAGTGAGCAAGCCTTATCGTCTAATGAAAGATTTTAATGAATCTATGCATACTATTCACCGTTACAAAAAACGAACTGCTAGAAAATAAAGGGCGGGTTGCCTGTTGTTATAGCTGGTGCATCAATGCGTTTTTTCTAGCTACATAAAAAAGCTGCTTTCTATACATTAGATGTATAGAAAGCAGCTTTTTTACGTGACAGTTTCAAACTTCAGGGTGTGAGGTGGGATAGTTTTTGTTTACCCGTCTATATCTAAATAAAACAATCTAAATGATAATGAAGTAGAAATTATTTATTCCGTTTGTTTATAAATTGTTTAAATATAAGATGCAGCAGTTTAGCTTTGGAAAATAAGGGAAGAAGCATACTAACTTGCCTGTGTATATTTAGAAAAGGAGGGATAAAGATGTCGTTAGCTCATTTTGATGATATTTCAGAAATTTGCTATGCATGTGAAAAACAGCCTCTTGGGAAAAGACAAAAACGCATTGGCGTATGGACGGAAAAAGAAATGAGAAAGCCTGTTGAAGAGAGAGTAGAAAATCAGAAGGTGGTCGCACTTTCTCGTTAATGTAAAAAAGCCTTTAGCTCATCTAAAGGCTTTTTTACGTATTGGCGTTTGGACATGTGTGAAGGATTATAGAAGCAATCGTTATAAATCTTCTAGTCTTTGAACTTTTTTGCCTTCTATTTTATGCTGTTCCATCGTTTCTTTTAACTCTTTGTTCGCCGTTGTCATCGTTGTTTCATTTGTTACGCCCATAAATGACCAGCCGTGAGATTCAAGCCAGTACTTGAATTCCCGCAAAAACTCTTCCTGCGTTCCTCCCGTATGATAAAAAGCTCCTTGAATTGTAATAGCCGGTTTCTCCGTGTTATACGTCACATACATTTTATTTGCACACATCCAAATAGACCTCCTTTATTAATAAACAAACGTAAATTGACAAAGAAGCGCTGAACCATTCCTCAATAGTTACACTATTTCTCTATTTAACTGCTGTTTTCCTTTTTATCTCTGCGATTAATCATAATTAAATCAAGTTTTTTACAGAAAGAGGAATGTAAGTAAACAGATAAAAAGCTCGTTTCGCAATGAAATCGTCATATTTCTACATATTCTTTAAGGGTCATGTAAAAGTTGTAACATAATGAATGGCACTGTAAGAAACTTAATCCAATTAGAACAAATGTTACTGTTTTTTTTAATGAAAAGGCGAATCTATGTGCTAAGGTAATAACAGGTTCAAATTTTAGGAGGTAGTTTTTGTGAGTAAAAAACGTGTAAAAAAATGGGCAGTTGCTTCTGCAGCGTCTGTAGCATTTCTAGCAAGTCAAGGAACAGCATCAGCAGCAGCTTCGCACAAAGTCGTAAAAGGAGATACCTTGTGGGGGCTTGGCCAACAAAATGGGGTTACGGTAGATGAGCTGAAAGGTGCTAATAACCGCCAAAACGACATGATTTACGTTGGAGAAACATTAACGATTCCTGACCAGGGACAAGCACAACCTGCCGCTAGTCCGGCAACATCTGTACATACAGTAGCACAAGGCGAAACGTTATATCATATTGCAACACAAAACGGCATGACTGTGGATCAGTTAAAAGCTGTTAACGGTTTACAAAGTGATATCATTACCATCGGACAAACATTAAAACTTCAAGGAGAAGCACCGGCGCCGGCACAAACTGCTCCGTCTACATCGGTTTCTGCACAAGATCAAGATTTACTAGCTAGATTAGTAGAGGCAGAAGCAAAAGGTGAGCCGTACCAAGGAAAAGTAGCGGTAGCAATTGTGGTATTAAACCGTGTAGCTTCACCGGAATTCCCAAATAACATTCACGACGTTATTTATCAGCAGCTAGGAAACGGCGTATATCAATTTTCACCAGTAGCAAACGGAGCTATTAATCAG
This sequence comes from Bacillus sp. ILBB4, assembly GCF_035064545.1. Taxonomy (NCBI): domain Bacteria; kingdom Bacillati; phylum Bacillota; class Bacilli; order Caryophanales; family Bacillaceae; genus Bacillus; species Bacillus sp. ILBB4. The sequence goes on from NZ_JAIQVD010000003.1 coordinate 342,381, forward strand.
CCTGCATCAGAAGAATCAAAACGAGCGGTAAGCGAAGCATTATCAAACCCGCATGAAAACGATGCGCTGTTTTTCTATAATCCGAAAATCGCTGAAAGCCAATGGGTTGCAACGCAGCAAGTAACGGCAGTTATTGGAAACCATGTATTTGCAAAATAAGTAGATTTCTCTCAAATATAAACATATATTTCATATATATGTAATGTTAATGCAAAGAGTCTGCTACAGAAGTATCTTGGTTAAAGTAAAATCCAAACTATTAATATTAATAGTTTGGATTTTTAAGTCTAATTGAACCTTAAAATACCTTAACAGATCCATCTGTTAAGGTATTTTTTTGCTTAAATTTTGAGAAAACCATTGATTATTTAGAGAATAATGATATGATAAAGAAAGTCAATTGATAATGATAATCATTTACATATGATGAAGGAGGAGATAACTAGACTTATAGAGGGAAGAAAGGAGTAAGGAAAGTTGAAGTTTTATCAGTTAATTCTTGTGTTTGCTGTACTATCGATTTTGTCTCTTTTTGTAGGAGTACAAGATCTGTCAGCGATGGATCTGTTTCATTTAACAAAAGAAGAAAGCCAAACGCTGTTTTTTAGTCGTTTTCCTAGGCTTTTGAGTATTATTATGGCGGGAATGAGCCTTAGTATTTGCGGATTAATTATGCAGCAAATTACGCGAAATAAGTTTGTATCTCCAACAACGGCAGGAACGATGGACTGGGCAAGGCTTGGTGTGTTGATTTCTCTACTAGTATTTGCTTCAGCAAGTCCTCTATTAAAAATGAGCATTGCTTTCATTTTCTCACTGGCGGGCAATCTATTGTTTATGAGAATACTAGACAGAATTAAATTTAACGATACGATTTATATTCCACTAGTCGGTTTAATGCTCGGTAGTATCGTAAGTTCCTTAGCTACCTTTATTGCCTATAAATACGATTTGATTCAAAACCTTTCTTCATGGCTGCAAGGCGACTTTTCGCTAGTAGTCAAGGGGAGATATGAACTTTTATACCTTAGTATACCGCTCTTAATAATTGCTTATCTTTACGCAGATAAGTTCACAGTTGCTGGTATGGGAGAAAGCTTTTCAATCAATTTAGGCGTGAAATACAAACAAATCGTAAACATTGGATTAGTCATTGTTTCGCTTATTACTTCGATTACGATTTTGACCGTTGGCATGCTGCCTTTCTTAGGATTAATCATCCCAAATATCGTATCGATTTACCGTGGAGATCATTTGCGCAAAAGCCTGCCTCATACAGCGCTTCTTGGAGCTGTGTTCGTACTTGCGTGCGATATTTTAGGCAGAGTCATTATTTTCCCATATGAAATCTCTATTGGGTTAATGGTAGGTGTAATAGGAAGTGCGATCTTTCTTTTTATGCTGATAAGGAGAGGTCGTTATGCATAACAAACATAAAATTATCATTCTCGCCGCGCTGGCCATTTTATCAGTGGCGCTGTTTATCAGCTATGATTTAGGCTACTGGCAGTACACGCTGCCGCGAAGAATTGAAAAAGTCGCTGCGATTGTTTTAACTGGAGGAGCCATTGCGTTTTCATCCGTTATCTTTCAAACGATTACCAATAATCGAATTCTAACTCCTAGTATTCTAGGACTAGATTCACTGTATTTATTTCTGCAAACGTTTATTGTGTACATCTTTGGCTCAACGAATATTATCATCATGAACAAAAATCTTAATTTTCTTCTTTGCGTTTCGCTGATGATTATCTTTTCGGTCTTGCTTTACATACTGATGTTCAAAAAAGCCGGTAAGAATATTTTCTTTATTTTACTGGTTGGAATTGTGTTCGGCACGTTATTTAAAAGCATGTCTTCATTTATGGAAATGCTGATTGATCCCAATGAATTTCAAGTTGTACAAGATAAATCATTTGCAAGCTTTAACAATGTTAATACCGATTTGCTATACATAGCAGCCGTCATATTTATCCTGCTTGGCATTTACGTGTGGCGCTTTACATCCATTTTTGATGTACTGTCGCTAGGAAGAGAACATGCGGTAAATTTAGGGATTGATTATGACGGGCTCGTCAAAAAAATGCTGATTGTGATTGCCATTTTTGTCTCAGTGGCTACAGCGTTAGTTGGACCGATCACCTTTCTTGGACTGCTTGTTGTGAACCTTGCGAGAGAGCTGTTCAAAACGTACAAGCACACCTATTTAATGATGGGATCACTGCTGCTTAGTGTTATAGCCCTCGTCGGAGGAGAGTTTATCGTTGAAAAAGTGTTCACCTTCAGCACCACGCTGAGCGTCATCATTGACTTTGCCGGCGGAATTTACTTTATTTATTTGCTGCTAAAGGAGAATAAATCATGGTAGAAGTAACAAATGTCAGTAAAACATACGGAGAAAAAACCGTTTTAGAAAAAACATCCGTCGTGATTCCAAAAAGGAAAATCACGTCATTTATCGGCCCGAACGGAGCGGGGAAAAGTACGCTGCTTTCAATTATGAGCCGTCTCATTAAAGCCGACTCAGGATCAATATCAATAGAAGGAAAAAATATAGAGAATATTGACAGCTCAGATTTAGCCAAAAAAATGAGTATTTTAAAACAGTCCAATCAGCTCAATATCAGGCTTAGCGTACGTGAACTCGTAAATTTTGGCCGGTTCCCTTATTCAAAAGGCCGGTTAACAAAAAGCGATGAACAAGCGGTTGATCAGGCGCTGAGTTACATGAAGCTTGAAAGTATTCAGGATAAATACTTGGATGAACTGAGCGGGGGACAGTGTCAGCGAGCTTTTATCGCTATGGTCATCGCACAGGACACGGAGTATATCTTCTTAGATGAACCGCTCAATAACTTAGATATGAAGCATTCTGTTGAAATTATGAAGCTGTTGAAACGTCTCGTAGAAGACTTAGGCAAAACCATTGTGATTGTCATTCATGATATTAATTTTGCGTCTGTCTATTCGGATTACATCGTGGCGCTTAAAAACGGTGAAGTGATCCGTGAAGGCCCAACAGAAGCCATCATTCAAACGTCTGTATTAAAGGATATATACGATATGGATATTCCAATCGAAACGGTTGGCGGACAGCGTATTTGCGTGTATTTTTCATAAAATTTATTCATGAGGTGACGAAAGTGAAAAAAGTGTTATTAATGTTTGTAGCAGTCTTAACTGCAATTGTTGTAGCTGCTTGCGGTAATCAAGGAGCAAAAGAAACAACAGGTGGAGAAAGTAAGCAAAAAGAGACGGTAACAGTAACCGATCAGTTCAATAAAGACGGAATTAAAATTAAGAAAAACCCTAAAAAAGTTGTAGTATTCAGCATGGGTGCACTTGATACACTAGATAAACTAGGGGTTGAAGTAGCGGGCTTACCAAAACAAGCGATTCCTGAGTATTTATCAAAATATCAAGATGATAAGTACGCAAATGTAGGTGGCTTAAAAGAGCCTGATTTTGAAAAAATTGCAGAATTAAAGCCAGATTTAATTATTATTCAAGGGCGCCAAGCCGATTCATTTGATGAATTCTCAAAAATTGCGCCGACGATTTATATCGATACAGACAACCAGCACTATATGAAGTCATTTAAAGAAAACACAAAAGTACTAGGACAAATTTTTGATAAAGAAGATCAAGCGAAAAAAGAGCTAGCAGCGATTGATAAGCAAATTGCAGATTTGAAAAAACAAGCGGACAAACTAGATAAAAAAGCGCTTGTAATGATGGCAAATGATAGCAAAATGACAGCGTTTGGTCCGGGTTCTAAATACGGATTAATCCACGACGTATTCGGTATCAAAGCAGCAGACGACAGCCTAGATCCATCGGCTAAGCACGGTCAAAGCATTGCATATGAGTATTTAGTTAAGCAAAACCCGGACTACTTATTCGTAGTTGACCGCGGCGCCGCAATTGGTGAAAAATCATCCGCTAAACAAATTGTTGAAAATGAGTACGTAAAAGAAGTCAATGCAGTAAAAAACAATCACGTTGTATATCTTGATCCAGGCCTTTGGTATTTATCTGGAGGAGGCCTTGAGTCAATGGCAGGCATGATTAAAGAAATCAAAGCAGGGATAGAGAAGTAATAGCGAAAAGAGAGACTGGAACAAAGGTATTTTAATTGAAAGTAGATCCGAATGATTAATCAAATCATTCGGATTTTTTTATTGTTGTGGAGAGAAAATAGGTTTCATATCTGTAGCTGCTTCTAGCTGTTGATTGGAGGGAAAGGCGAAGACTCCTGCCGCCCGCGGAAAGCGAAGTCTTGTACGGGAATTAACAGAGGCGTAATCCATATTAGATCATTTATCCAATTGGTTCGTCTATAGATTGAAGTGATTAGTTATGTCTCAATCTCATTTTTTAGTGAACATTTTTCTATCTGGCAGTGGTTGTGACTATAAAACGTTATAAACTGAACGAATACTAAAGAGCAAAGTGCAGGTATTTCCTTTTCTTTAGGTGTCTTTCTACTTAATTAAATTAAGTTTATTAATAGGTATTTTTATCCATTTTCGTTCTAGACGAAAAAAGGTACAAGTTTAGTGATTAATTGAATAGGAAAAGGGAACGGAAAAAAGAGGAAAAAATCTCTAAAAGGAATTTATTATATTAAAGGAGGAGTTAACATGTTTCGTCATCAAAAAGAACTGCAATTTGAAGTCAAAGTAGATCGCCCCGATCCGATGCTTGCTCGCCAGATTCAAGAAGTACTAGGTGGACAATTCGGTGAAATGACGGTGATGATGCAATACCTCTTTCAAGGATTTAACTGTCGAGGAGAAGAAAAATATAAAGATATGCTGATGGATATAGGTACAGAAGAAATTGGACACGTAGAGATGCTTTGTTCACTTATTAGTCAATTACTTGATGGAGCCTCTTCAGAAGATCAAGCAGAAGCTGCGAAAGATCCTGCAACAGCAGCTATCATGGGAGGAATTAATCCTCAGCATTTATTAGTGAGCGGGCTTGGTGGTTTGCCTACTAATTCAAATGGAGTTCCATGGAACGGTTCATATATCGTAGCAAGCGGCAATTTATTAGCAGACATGCGTTCGAACTTGCATGCAGAAAGCCAAGGCAGACTTCAAGTAGCTAGGTTATACCATATGACAAAAGATGAAGGTGTACGCGCGACATTCCGAAAAATGCTAGCGCGTGATCGCTATCACCAGTATCAGTGGATGGAAGCGATAAACGAACTAGAAGAAAAAAATGGAGTAGTTGTTCCTGCATCTTTCCCTCCTGAGGCTGAAAAAGAATCACAGCCACAAGCTTATGAGTTTTGGAACCTTTCAGAAGGCGCTGAATCAGAAGAGGGACCCTGGGCTACTGGAAGTGCCCCAGACGGAAGCGGTGAATATGTATATATCAAAGATCCTGTAGCAAAAGGACAAGTTCCCAATCCGGAAATTCCTGATACTTCGTTGCATCATGATTTAACTCGTAAAAAAGTTTTCTCTAAATAAAAGAAAGAAAGACCCTCGATATGTTCGAGAGGTCTTTTTTTGCTTATAACAAAGGGTGTTATCTACGTGTTTCAATTAAGTTATCTTTTAATATCTAGAATAAAACAGCCGCATATGGAAACAGTAGGTATGTGCATATGTTAGAAAGATGTCACCAAGGAATATGTTAGGAAGAAAAGCAACAGGTACTGTAAGTGAAAAATCCTATAGCGGACAAAAATCTACATAAGTTAGTTCAAAAACAAGCAATGTCAATAAAAGGAGTGTTTGATATGTATTATTACAAAGAAGGATTAATCAATGGCATTAAACCGGGTAAGCCCGATCCTGCGGCCGCGAAGGTACTGCAAGAAGCCTTAGGCGGGCAGTTTGGTGAAATGCGGACGATGATGCAATATTTCTTTCAAAGCTCTAACTTCAGAGGAAAAGAAACGCAGTATCGCGATTTAATGAAAGGTGTTTTTTTAGAAGAAATTGCTCACGTAGAACTCGTTCAAAATACTATTAATGCATTGTTAGATGAATCTGGCGGAGCCGGGGTAGGAAGTCAAGGTTCAGATCAGGCTCCTCTTGATGAAGCCGTAAAACATGCTAATCCTCATCACTATATCATGGGCGCTCAAAGCTCACTGCCAGTAGATGCGGGCGGAAATCCATGGAACGGCTCGTGGGTTTATAATCACGGAAATCTAGTGGCTGATTTACTGAATAACGTTGTATTAGAATCAACCGGTGTTTTACAAAAAACAAGAATATACGAAATGAGTTCTAACCAAACGTTAAGAGAAACGCTAGGTTTCTTAATTGTTCGAGATAATGCTCATCAAAATGCGTTTGCAAAAGCTCTTGAAACATTAGGCGTGGACTGGGGAAAACTATTCCCTGTACCAAATTATGATATTAACAAATACCCTGAATGCAGAAAATTTGTCGAGATGGGGTATCATAACACGCAATTTGATTTTAGGTTAGATCCGCACCGAATGGGAGAAATATTCCAAGGGCAGACGCCAAGCAGAAATGGCGGAGACTTGAGCGTAACACCTCCACCGGAAGCTTTTCCAGTCCCTCATTTATCCGAAATGCCAAATGAGCATGCTCCAGGTTTAGGAGATATGAACGCATAAAAGTATGTGAATCGACTTTAATTAAACAAAGCTAAAATAAAAAACATTGACTGGGAGCTAGTAGTCAATGTTTTTTTATTTGCTTTAGCGAAATTCTTTCATTTGTCTAGCGCAAAGCACATCTCGCCATTCCTGTAAGCGCATGATAAAGGGCTTTTTTACATCTGTTTGTGAATTTATTTGTTTTTTACAAGAAGAAAAGGGAATACTTTCTTTAATCGCTTGTGATAGAAAGCTAATAAGGGGTATGCTGCTATGAGTAACCAAAAAGATGAATTTTTATTTAAACGAGAGCTCTATCGCTTAGTACAAGAATACAAACGCTGTAAAGTTGAAGAAATTAGACGGGCAATTAAAAAGGATATTCTTCTTTTGAAGAAGGTTATAAATAACTAAAATAGATAAACACCGGCAAAAAAGCTCATGTTAGTTAATAAATGAGCTTTTTTTGCTGCTTTAAACTTGTTCAAACGAATTAGTATGTCTATAAATAGTCTCAGGAAGATTATGGACCATGTTAAACAGAGCTAACGCAGTTGTTTCTGGTTCCTCATAACGATAAATGATATCGTTTTCAATGTCGCAGATTTGAAAACTGTTTAATTGTTTTGAATAACTTAGTGTAAACCTATTGGCAAGAGTATAAGTAATGTCGCTATCTCTATAATTTACTAAATTTGCTATCATGTGCTTAATTTCAGTTAGGTTCATCCACCAAGTCACCCTTTCATGTTATTGAAGTTATCATACCATGTACAGGTAGTTTGAATGCTTTTTTTTACAATTTGTAACAACAATTTTCAAAATGAAACATAAAGGTAATAAAAAGTTAAAACGAGCAGCTTAACGCAAGCTGAACATTTCCTATGAGGGGGTAGGTTTTTCTTTGCAGTAGGTCAACTCCAACTTTTTATCTGCGATTTCTTTTAGCCCAATACGAATCATACTGAATACTAAAATCCATAATATAACCGTTAAAATTGTATGTCCAGCGGGCAAAATACCTAGTATAGGTGAGTCCCAAAGAGCGTGCATAAAAACGACAAGCAAAAATACACCGAGAAATTTTGGTTTTATCAACATGCTCCACTGAAATTTCTTATCTCCTTGGACGATGCAGACGGCAGCTCCAGTCAAGGCAGCCCAAGCTACATGTCCTCCAGGAGCAAAAATACTGCGCCAAAGTATTGTAGAATAAAGCATGTGAAAGCTGCCGGAAAGAAGTGCCCGTAAAGCATAGCCAGCGGTTTCAAAAGCAGCAAAACCAGCTCCTATTGCAGCTCCCAAGAGGAGTCCGTTAAGGATATATCTATATTTAAGATTGCGCACAAAATAAATAACCGCGATAACTTTAGCCAGTTCCTCGCATATTCCAATCACGATCACGTTTGTGTTATTTCCAAGAATATCATAAAACACAAGTGCTAATAAAAGTGAGAGGATTCCGCCAATAAAAACGACATAAACAATTTTGTAAATAGCAATATTCTGCGGAGCGTTCATTTCCCAAAAGAAAATGAGCGTAGTAAATGGCACTGCAAAAGCACCGACTACAATAAGACCGGGTATGAAGTTGATGTTTTCGAACAAGCTTACGCCTAGATATAGCCCTAAGTATGCGATAAGCGCAATAAGAAAGACCCTTGCAAAAAGCCAAGGCTTTGGCCATGTGTTTACAACTTCTTCTATTTTAGGAGTCGTAAGTCCTGTTCCTACAATAAAAAGCCGTTCAGCTTCCATTTCACTGTGCTGTCGGAAGACTCGAGAGAATATATTTCGAAATTTAGGTTCAACCGAACGTTCATTTCTTGGTATTTTATCAACACGATGGGCAAACAAGTAGAATATGCTGTAGTTTTCATCACGGTCCACGATTTCATGGCCGCAATTTAAGCAGAATTTTACCCCTTCCGGATTAGAATAAGCGCAATGGGGGCATTTCATTTATCTTCCTCCTTTTTCTAGATACAAATCGTTTGACGCTTGTCTTATGACATCTTCTACATATATTATGTGAACTGATGAAAAAAGCATAAGAGGGGTTGATAGGTAATTTGCTTAAATAATGGAATGGTATGTATATAAAAGACAGAAGCTATTGCTAAAAGAGACCTCATGAAACCAAAAAAAGGCTGCGTCATAAGCCGAACATTCGACTTACAGCACAACCTTTTATATGATTAAAAATGTGGATTTAAGCCTGTTTTCTTTACAATGCTTCTACGCAATAAAAAAGCTTCCTGAAATAAAAACGATGACACCAATGACCATCATTAATATTTCGCGGTCTTTTTTTCCTGTTTTTTTATTAGCAGGAAGCAGCGATTTTGAAAGAGGCTTGGCAAAAATTATGACAAGCATGCAAACAGCAGCAAAGATGCCAAGCGCCACCTGAAAATTACCTTCAATAAAGACGCATGCCATTAAAAGTACAAGACTTATTTTTAGAAAAATTTTTGATAGGTTCACTATCAACACTCCTTTAGAACACTTAATACGAAAGACTTAGTGATTTTTTTATGTGCCTGTTGTTTTCTACGGCTTGAAGGAGAAAATGAGCGACGTCAGAACGGCTGATGTTGCGTCCGTTTTCTGGTACGCTAGCTTCTCCTATACGATAATACGTAGTTAATGGACCGCTCGTTAACCCCATTGGCCGAGCAACAGTCCAGTCGAGCCCGCTTACCTTCAAGAGCTTCACGGCTTCGTAATGATCGCGAAGCACATTTTTTAAAATACGCTGAGCAAGCCAGCCCGTCATGCCTGGAATTTCTCCGTCGATTCCGGCAGAAGCCGTGTAGGCGATACGCTGAATTCCGTTTTCGTTCATACATTGAATCAGCAGATTTGTCGTTTCTACTAAAAGGGTAGAATGCCCTAGATTTTCGGTCCCAAGACAAGAAATTACTGCATCACACCCTCGCATGGCCTGACACACTTCATAATAATCAAGCACGTCGCCTTGTATGATGTGTACGTTCGCATGCGTTATCTTAAGCTTAGATGGATTTCTCACAAATGCTTTTACATAATGTCCGTTTTTAATCGCTTGCTTTATTAATTCCTGTCCGGTCCTGCCGCTTGCGCCAATCAAAAAAATGTTCATACGATCAACCCTTTCGTTTCAATGTAGGTAGTAAAAACGAAATTTTCTTTTACCATAACACATTTTTCTCGATTTAGCTTGTCAAAACATAAAAGCTGCTTACGAGATTCATCAAAGTAAGAGGTATCCTCCGTTCTTTTTTAAAACTTATGTCATAGACTGTCTAGAAAACAAAGAAATGTACGAACGGTTTATAAAGGTGTTTAATGCTATAGAAGCGAAAGGGTATTATAGGAATAAGGGACGAACAGAAGGGGCGATGCACTATGAAAAAATCGGTAAGCCGAGCACGTGTTATCATAGTACTAATAGGTTTTCCGCTCATCTTTCTCATTATGGCACTTGTGACGGGTGAGTGGCGATATATGACTTGGACCATTCCGCCGGCACTGATGTCATGTTGGACGGCACTCTTTGTATTAAGGAAGCAAGAAGAAAGATAACAGGAAATTTGAACTATTGCATCGAATTTATAGAAAAAGTATAAAATGATAGAAAGCTATAGTAAGAAAATTTAATGAAGGACGGTGTGAAGATGAACGGACAACAGTTATTGTATGGGTTGCTTACGTCTAAAGGCGATATCCTAAGAGCTGCTTATGTGTTATGTGACCACCGCATTTATACGGAAATGTCAGCACAGTATCAGCAAACGGAGCATACGGATTTTCAAGCGTCATTGGTAGAAGAAATGAAATTGCTTGAAAAACAGCCTGAAGTAGACATGCATCTGCATATTTTGCTTGAAATGGCGAAGTTTTTTGAACTTCCTGTTTCCCATGCTACAACAAATGGCGAGCTGTACGAGTTAAGTGATAACATTGGAAATTTGCTTGTATCTAAATACAATGAGCTGTTTTCAATTGCACGCTGTCATACGCTAGAAGACGTAATGCGCCATCAAATCCGACTGTTCTTTCATCTAATTGATTCGCAATACATGATTGCTACAAATCGTCAGCAAGCTGTGTTTCAGCAGCAGCTGATGAATTGGATTGAACAGCTGCCCCCCATGTATCAGGAAAGAATGATTGATGCATTAGGAGAATATCAGCAGGAAGCGCTTGTGAAACTGCTGCAAAAAAAAGGGACAATCGAGCTATACAAACAGCTTCCTCCGCACGCATACCCTGCTGTTTCAGGCCTTATGGCAACCGTAATGAGTATCTTTATTCCCGTTAATTACCCGCCAGCACTGCTATTTAGTATGAATGCGCCGCTGTTTTTAATGGCGAGCTTTGAAAGTCATGAAATTATTGCAAAACGCAAAGAAGCTGGAACTTTTTTACCGCTGTTATTAGTAGTTGTTCAGCTGATGTGGACGTACAAGCTTGAGCATCAGGATGAGCTGTTGAATTATCAGTCTCTGCTGATCAAGTGGTCATCTGTACACACAGGGTATCAAGATTACATGAAAAAGAAAGAGCAGTCACTGTTTGACCGTGAACGGTTAGACAGCTTTATTTATAAAACAGAGCAGTATGTTAAGCAGCTCCGCGCTACGGAGAAAAAGACGGTGAAACAAATTGAAACGCTCAAAACAGCCATCCGCCATCAGCTTGATGAAATGGAGCTCACATCGTTAAACGGAGGGCTTGTGCTTCAAAAAATGATTGAAGAGCATGAATCATTAAAACAAGATGTAGAAGAACTGCAGCGCAAGCTTTCGATTAAAGGTGACTTCTTCTCTAAAGTAAGGCTGACATTCCGTTCTGCAGAACGGGCCGTCAAAAGCAAAGTGAAAGAGGTAGAGCGTAAAAAAGTGCTTATGCAAATGACGGACTTTATTTTAGCAAATCGCTTGCCCGTATGCGTGGATATTCAAAATGAAATTTATGATTATCAAGACGAGCTGACGACGACTATTTTTCAAATTAATCAGCAGGTCGAGCTGCTTGAAGAAACAAAACAAAGCCGCCAGCTAGCCGATGCAAAAGTACGCCGCTATGATCAAGAAATAAAGCGATTAGAACGGAACTACTATGGCTTAAAAGAAGGAACCGTTGAAGAAATGGCACAGTGAAACTGGGACAAACATATTTTATCCGAACGAGTTTGGTTCTCCATCAAGAATCAAACTCGTTCGGATTTTTTCATGGTAGTCATGAACATAGGTTTTATGTATGTAATTGCTTCTAGCTGTTGATAGGAGAGCAAGGCGAAGATTCCTGCCGGAAAAGCGGAAGCAACGAGGAGGCTCACCGGCCGCACGCGGAAAGCAAAGCCCTGCAAGGAAATCAACAGCCGTGTCAAGATGGATCCATACGAACTCATTCACCTCATTTGTCTGTCTTTAGATTGGCGTAATTTAGTTATGTCTCAATCTTATTCTCTGTCTGTAGGAGCGGACAGCTGATCTTTATACTCATCTACATAGAGCATGCCGTTTGTTGACACAACTGCATACAGCACTTGGTTCAACTGAAGCTGACGATTTGAAAGCTCAAGGTTGATCCACTGTTCGGTATATTGAGATGTTAAATTTTTATGAATAATTTCTCCGTCCATGATGAGTTCTACCGGTAAATTCATTTCTTTAAACGGCTTAGACAAAACGTCCTGTTTGGCAATGTTTTGATAAGCAGTTTTCTTTAATACCGACAGTTTGCCGCTTACTTCTAAAACAGCAAATTCTACTTCAGCAATGTTGAATGTTCCTAGTTCTCGTAAATGCTGATTCAAGTCGTCAATAGAATATTTGACTTTTTTCATATTTGCTTCAAGAAGCTTTCCTTTTTCCATAATAACCGTCGGGCGACCTGAAATCCATTTTCGCAAGCGTCTGCTTTTTAGAGCTGTTGATGCTAAAAGAAAATGAATGGCCACAAGAAAAGCAAAAGAAGCGAACATCGGCAGAAATTTTAATTTTAAATCAAATCCCATATTTGCAATGAACGACCCAATAATGATGGACATCGCAAATGTAAAATGATTATTATGCGTGTTAATTTGTTTTCCAATCAGGAAAGTTGTAATGCTTAAGATAATAAAAGAAACAAAGGTTCTAAGAAGGGACATGAGAATGTCTTCCATAGGTTGTGATGTCACCTGCTTTCTCATAAATAGAAAGAGTATCTATCTCTATAGCGTTATCCATTTAAAGGATCGTTATACAAGAAAAAACATCAAGAAGAAGGGCGGATAATGCGTTCACTTTCGGCTGCTTAAAAAGGGGCGGAAAGGCTGTAGGTAAGGGATCAAAGCAAACAAAAAGAATGTGCAAATTCCTTTGAATTTTTTTGGAGGATTTGTTACAATAAAGGTGCTTATTTTTGTTCGGTAAGGATAGTTCGAAGTGTTCGTCTTGACTTATTGTAAGAGCAGGAATAGAGTAATACACAATGTGTGGATTGTCACACAAGGAGGAAAAGAGATATGTTACAAGGTAAAGTAAAATGGTTCAACGCTGAAAAAGGTTTCGGTTTCATCGAAGTAGAAGGACAAGACGATGTATTCGTTCATTTCTCTGCTATCCAAGGCGAAGGTTTCAAAACTTTAGAAGAAGGTCAAGAAGTTACATTTGAGATCGTTGAAGGCAACCGTGGACCACAAGCTGCTAACGTTCAAAAGTAATTTTTTTTATAAAGTTTAAGCCGATCAGCAGAACGTTTCTCTGGTCGTTCGTTAAACTAAACTGGGAGAAGGCCCCTTTTATAAAAGGGGTCTTTTCTTGTTCGCTTTTTACACCTTGTTGACGATTTCTTTGATTTTGTAGAAGTATTCAATTATGAAAAAAACTAGTCACGCAGTATAAAAAAAGCGTATAATGAAATGATGAAAATAGGAATTGTAGAGCAGAAAGGATTTTAAAACGTATGAGCAACCAACTTCAAGAAACGATGGTCGATTCACGTCGTACATTCGCCATTATTTCTCACCCGGATGCCGGGAAAACAACGTTAACAGAAAAAATGCTGTTACTGGGCGGAATGATTCGTTCAGCCGGAACGGTTAAAGGAAAAAAATCAGGCAAGTTTGCTACATCTGACTGGATGGAAATCGAAAAACAACGTGGAATTTCGGTTACATCAAGTGTTATGCAGTTTGAGTATAAAGATCACTTTATTAACATCTTGGATACACCAGGACATGAAGACTTCAGTGAGGATACGTATCGTACCTTAACGGCTGTAGACAGTGCGGTCATGGTTATTGACGGAACAAAAGGGATTGAAGCACAAACGCTTAAACTTTTTAAAGTTTGCCGTATGCGCGGTATTCCCATCCTAACGTTTATCAATAAATTAGACCGTGAAGGAAAAGAGCCGCTTGAGCTGCTTGAAGAAATTGAAGATGTACTCGGTATTGAATCATACCCTGTAACGTGGCCAATTGGCATGGGGAAACGATTCCAAGGAACGTATGACCGTTTTTCAAAACAAATTGAAGTATACCAAGGAAATAAAGAGTCCTATTTTGCAGACTTTGACGGTGAAAATATCGACGATGAAATTAAAAAACACGTCGATGAAATGTATTTACCAGGCTTAGTGGATGATTTATCTCTATTAGACGAAGCAGGTAATGATTTTTCAATTGAAAAAGTAAAGCAAGGCCTATTAACACCTGTTTTCTTCGGAAGTGCGATTGCAAACTTTGGTGTACAGTCTTTCTTTAATTCATTTTTACAATTAACATCACCGCCGCAGCCTCGTGAATCAACGAATGGCACCGTTCAGCCTACGGATGAAAACTTCTCAGGTTTCATCTTCAAAATTCAAGCGAATATGAACCCAGCTCACCGCGACCGCATTGCGTTCGTACGCGTATGTTCAGGGAAATTCGAGCGTGGAATGAACGTGACGTTAGCAAGAACGAACCGTAAAATGAAGCTTGCGCAGTCTCATCAGTTCTTGGCATCAAGCCGTGAAACAGTAGACACAGCGTATCCAGGGGATATCATTGGCTTGTATGATTCAGGCACGTATCAAATTGGCGATACCATTGTAGGAGAGGGAAAAGTATTCGAATTTGATGCTCTTCCAAAGTTCCCGCCTGAACTGTTTGTAAAAGTTCGTGCGAAAAATGCAATGAAATCCAAGCACTTTGAAAAAGGGATTAATCAGCTTGTACAAGAAGGAGCCGTACAGCTTTACCGTACGCCGTTCTTTGGAGATTATATTTTAGGAGCAGTCGGTGAACTTCAGTTCCAAGTGTTTGAACACCGTATGAAAGGTGAGTACAATGTCGATCTTGAATTCACCCGCATGTCTCATAACATTGCAAAATGGGTAGACAAATCAACAATTGAAGATCGCATGCTAGATTCTCGCGTGATGCTAGTAGAAGATCGTGATAAGCATTCCGTTCTTATGTTTGAAAACGATTTTGTATGGCGTTTGTTCCAGGACAAATATCCATCTGTTAAATTCCTAGATCCGTTTAATCTATAAAAGAGTATAAAAAAAGGAAAACGATACATACTACTTTCATAAGTAGACAGTCGATTTTCCTCCTTTGCTTAAGAGTCAGTATTTACTGGCTCTTTTTTTAGTGAGCCACTGATTTTAAATTTAAAAGAATGACTCCTGCAATGATTAATACGATGCCAAATACCATCGTGAGACTGCCGC
This sequence comes from Bacillus sp. ILBB4, assembly GCF_035064545.1. NCBI lineage: Bacteria > Bacillati > Bacillota > Bacilli > Caryophanales > Bacillaceae > Bacillus > Bacillus sp. ILBB4. The sequence goes on from NZ_JAIQVD010000003.1 coordinate 357,673, forward strand.
TTTCTTTCCAAATGACTACGCCAATCACAGCTGTCACAGCAGTTCCTACGCCAGACCAAATGGCATACGCAACGCTGAGTGGAATGTGCTGAAGCGATGTGGAAAGCGCATAGAAAGCAAGACCAAACCCTAATAAAACACCAAGGCTAGGCCAAAATTTTGTAAATCCGTTTGATGCTTTTAACATAGATGTACCAAATAACTCTGAACTAATTGCAATGGCTAAAAATAAATAGGCTTTCATCGAAAACCCTCCTCTGTTAATTTCCGAAGTTGTTGTTGAATCTGTTTTTGCATGTCTGGATCCACGGGTGCGAGCCCAAACATTTGACTGAACCATAATCCGTCAGCTGCTAAGCGCACAATGGTAGCAAGGACTGGATCAATGGCGTCTTGTTCAATGTGCTGCTGCCACTTTTCGTATTGCTTTTGAAAGTGCTGCAGGAGTTCAGGATTGGTTGCAATACCTGCAAGTAATCCCGCGCTCATCACTTGTTCACGCTGCAAATCATGAAGCGTCTCAGAGAGATAAGCCCGGCTCCATTTGCCAGGAGAATCGTCATGTTCAACTTGTACGTTTAGTCCGTCATCATATTTCTTTGTGACTGAATACAGCATTTGCTTAATCAATTCATCTTTTGAAGAGAAGTGATACAACAAACCGCCTTTACTGACGCCGGCTTCTTTTGCTACTTTTTCAAGCGTTAACTTTCCAACACCGTCGCGCTGTACAACCTGCGTAGCTGCAAGCAATATATCATCAAATGTAGACACGTGAATTTCCTCCTTATTGATTTTCCCTAGAATACTTTACCGTCTGGACGGTTTGTTTGGCAATACTTTTATTTCGAATTTCAAAAAAAATTTTTGTGCACACTAAAATATAAAGTATAAAAACAAAAATAAACGAGTAAACAAAGGGTTAATACCTTTACTATATGAAGAAAAAGAAAAAATAAAGCCTGGGTATATGAAAGAAAGGTGTGAAGAAACAGATGAGGGATGTGTATCAAAGTTTTCAAGAACTATCACAGTGTGAACGAGCGGGAATTGATTACGAAATAGAATGTGTCATTCGCCGGAGAGAAATTGTCGTGCTTGCTATTCACGGAGGAACGATGGAAATTGGGACAGAAGAAGTAGCAGAAAAAATAGCAGAAAAGCTGAACGCAACGGTGTACGTATTTAAAACGCTGAAAACAGAAAATCCGTTTGAATTGCATGTTACGTCTGCAAACTACGATGAAGAAATGGCGCGTCATCTTGTTAAAAAATCAGCGGTCACAATTTCTCTTCACGGTGCCTACAGCGACGTCTGCACGACTTATATCGGAGGAAGAGACGAAGAGTTAGAAAAAGCGGTGCGTCATGCACTCTCAGGTTTTCCGATCAGTGAAACGCCCGTACATTTAAAAGGCGTTTCACCTCGAAATATCGCAAACGGCAATCAGCGGCATAAAGGACTGCAGCTTGAAATAACCACTCCGCAGTATGAACAATTATTGAAGGATAATCAGCTGTTTAACGAGTATGTGAATGCGGTAGTATCGGCTGTGAACTCAGTGATGTAAAGATAAATTCAACAGCTTCCTGTATATTGGCTGCAATAAAGGCTGCTTGTACGTCAGCCCATTTTTCCCGTGCATGTAACGTGTCGTGCCCAGCTCCTGTTAACACTAAAATACATTGTGCTCCTGCTGCACGAGCCGCTACGAGGTCTTTCCACCGGTCGCCAATCACGATGCAGTTAGCCAAATTTAAGCTGTGCTCCTCGGCTGCTTTTAACAGCATGCCCGTCCTTGGTTTGCGGCACGAACAATTGTCCGAATCTTCATGAGGACAAAGGTAAACATCATCAAATCCAAAAGCTAAAAGCTCAGAGATAAAGTCTGATTTCTTTACCTTTCCTTTTGCAATATCGGGCTGATTCGTAAAGGAAAACAACGGAATGTTTTGTTTCTTTATGTCTATAATCGCTTGTTTTGCTTGGGGGAATAGCTGAAAATCACCTGGATATTGTATTTCATTACTGCCGCCAATTGTTCCGTCTCGGTCTAAAAATATTGCTTCAATCATATTAATCACCTCTTTTTCTATCATAATATAAAACAGGATTAATTTGGTAAAAAAATTGTTTTTTGAAAAAAATCAAAGAAATATGACTGTCTTTTTACTTCTCATCATATGGATAAGTTAAATAGAAGTGGTGAGGAGGGGAAGACAAGTGAACGAAGAATCGTTTTATTCACCATTTATAAGCGAAGACGGAAAGAAAAAAACAATTGGAGAAATTGAGTTTTCAGATGTGCAGCGCATGATGGAAAAACATTTAGAAGAAGGCTATCAGCTTGAGTTCAAGCGCGAAGTAAGCTCAACGGTCAAACGGAAAATCCCAAATATCATCGCTTCGTTTGCCAATGAAAAAGGAGGGTGGCTTATTTTTGGCGTAGATGAAGACGACCATTCCATTAACCTGCTCGAGCGCAAGGAATATGAGCTGTTTATTAATAATATGCTTAAAGATGTCACCAATCCCATTCCTCGTATCGTTACGCGTTTTTTATCACCTGAAGATCACCCCAGGCAAGGTGTTTTTGTCATTTGGATCCCCGAAGGTCCGAACCCTCCGTACATGTCTTACGGGAAAATTTACAGAAGAATTGGAAGCGGCACATCTCCGGTTACGGAAATCGATGATCGCTATCATTTAGATCGACTCTATCAAAAATCCGAGGATCAAACGCAGCGAATAGAGGAATTTTGCACAAAAGAACTGTCTATCTATAACAGAAAATGGCCGATGCATGGGAAAAGCTATATTCATTACGGGATGTGTAATATGTACGTGCTGCCACTATATGATTTGCATTTAGTTGAACAAATGGACGAAGAACGGTTAAAACAATATATTTTAAGCAAGTCTAGCGAGCCAAAACACTATCGTTTGGACGACGAGAGTACGGTGATGCTGCATACACCGTTTGTTAAAGCCTCTTATTCAGCGGAATCCATCATTTTTCGAAGCACAGATGTGATTGATGCGTATGATAAAACAATTGCGTGGGAGCAGTTTTATAACGGATCAGCTAAGTTTCATATTCCTATTCCGTACATGGAAGAATCAAAACAAATTCATGACGTATTAAAGTCAAGTATTTCAAGCTACATCGATGAGACGATTTTTGAGCAGTTTCAATATATAAACGGACCCTTTTTTCTCACATCTTTAATCAGCTGCATCGGCGGATACATTGATTGTATGATGGAATTAAAAGCAGAGCTGGAAGATATGATTATTGTGATTGACTTAGAGAACGTTCGAAACGATGTGCTTTACTTTCCGCATGAGCAATTTCAAACATTTTTAGAAGAAGAAGGGCTCGTCTTTTCAGATAAAAAGCAATACCGATTTAATCGATCATTTAAAACGACAAAATTGGGAGGTAATCTGGAGCTTCTTGCCTACGTTGATTATATCGTGACAGCGTTTGGCCTTTCAAAAAACCAGTCCATTGACTTTCTTAAACACTCATTAAATCAAGGATAAAATATACAACTTTTTGACAATAACTAAAAAAATGACAAAAGTGAAAAAAAGTATGATAATATCTTTCGTAAGTAATGAGCAAGTAAAGAAGAGAAAGGGGACTCTTTTTCACGGATGCCGTTGCTAGGTAGGGTTAAACATAAGGGGAGAAAAGGCAATGAAAAAAGCGACATCCATACTTCTAATTGTCCTAGCACTGGCTGGGTTAGGAGGAGTATGCGCTGCTTATTACCATTTGGAGCAGCAAAAGCAAACGGAAGAAATGACGTATGAACAGAAGTACATAACCGTAAGAAATGCATGAAAAAACCAGCCGATCGGCTGGTTTTTTTGGGTTTCAAGTCATAGTAAGTAAAATAAAGATTTTGCTTGTTCAGTTTTTTTAAATAACTCCAATGATGTATAGACGCAAAATAGAAAGCCAACGCTTGAAAAAACAAAAAACAAGCGGAGAAAAGGGCGTTTTTTTTGAATGCGAAAGTACGTAAAAACAACGAGTGAACATACAAGCAGTACGCTCATAGCAGCAAATCGAATCGCGAGGTCTGCTAAATCATCAACCGTACGCTGAAACAATTTTAGCGTTTCATCGTTCAAATCAGTCTCAGGAATGTTTGTTTTGCCTTGCTGATTTAACACCCCTACATCCCATTTTTCTCGACTATAATCATGAGAAACCGTGTAGTAAAACGGACCAAGCTTTTTTTCATCTGCACCTTCGTCAGCAAGTGCTGAAGCTGGATGCATGAATGCTAGAACAAAAAATAAAAAGCTCCACTTTCTCATTACCAAAGCCTCTTTCTAACTCAGACTATCTCCCATTATAAACCAAAAATTTTTATGTTTCCATCATCCCTCTTTCCTATTTCCATTTCTATATATAAAGTGAAAGGGGGAATAAAAGATGGCAGAAAAAATTCAGCATTCAAGCCAGCTTCGCTTAGTATTAGAACAAGGAATAAAAGAGGATGGAAAACCCGATTTAAAGACAAAATCCTATATGAACATTCAGCCTGGAAGTTCTGCAGATGCACTCATTACAGCAAGTGAAACCATTGCCAGCCTGCAGTCACTGCCGCTTGTTGAAATCAACGAAGTTGTCACGTTTTCACTTTTAAAATAAGAAAAGAGGTAGAGTATGAAAACTTTAACGATGCAGTTTTTGAATGAGTCACAAAAAGCAGTAAGCCTATCGATTGAATCACCAAAAGATACGTTAAACGCGGCAGCCATTACAGCAGCAATGAATGCGCTGATCGCAAGCGATGTCTTTACTTCAAGCGGCGGAGCGCTCGTTGCCAGAAAAGGCGCTCAAATCGTCGAGCGAAATGTAACCGAATTTACGATTTAAAAATGAGAGTCCTTCCACTTCGGTGCGAAGGGCTTTTTTAAAAGGAGAGAGGAAGATGACAGAGTGGTTTACGCTTGTCTCAGACGTTGGTTTTCCCGTTGTGGTGACGCTTTATTTACTTCACCGAATCGAAGCCAAGCTCGATACAGTTGTGCTATCCATTCAGCATTTAACCGATGAAGTAAAAAAGTGATTATGACAATTGTAAGGCAGTTGTCAGGGAAAAGTTGACGGATTTGACACCTCACACTACAATTGGTAGTGTGAGGTGTCAAATATGAAAATTGAAAAATTCAAATTTAACGAAACCGGCCTTAATCGCTTTTTTGGCCCGCTTGAAGCAAAAATTATGACGGCTTTATGGAACGGAAGTGAAATGTCCATTAAAGATGTGCAGCACGTGCTTGAGAAAGAAAAAGCAGTTAACTTCAACACCGTTATGACCGTTATGAATCGATTGGTGGAAAAAGGCGTGTTGCAAAAGCGTTTAAAAGGACGTACGTCGATGTATCAGCCGATTCTTTCTAAAGAGGAATTTATCGACGCTCAGTCGAAAGAGTTAACGCACGAATTGATCGACGAATTTGGCTCGCTTGCTGTTACTCATATGCTTGATGCGTTAGAAGAAGTCGATGATTCACTGTTAAGCATGCTCGAATCAAAAGTCAAACAGTTAAAAAAGGATGAATAATCAATGAATCAAGGAATACTAAAGCGTTCTAAGCTTATTTTTAACCTGTGCTTTTTTATTGCCGTGACGTTGCTTATGCAAATGGGCATGTATGTGCTGCATTTGCTGTTTGGATGGAATTTATCATTTAACTTAATTTTACTTTGTAACAAAGTAGCCCACTTTTTCGGCTTGTTTTTTATTGAATACATGCTGAATGCGGTTATTTTTCATACGATGTTTGTACTGTTCATTAAAGCTGTAAAGCAAGTGATTCAAATGCGGAAAGTCCGTAAAATGATTACGAAGCTGCGAAATGAAACAACAACGGCTCACCTGCAAAAAGCGTACGGAAAGAATTTAACAGTTTTAACAACAGATCAGCCCATTGCATTAACAATGGGGTTGTTCACACCGCACATCGTTCTGTCTACAGGGTTGCTCTCGGTGCTTGATGAAAATGAACTAGAAGCTGTTATTTACCACGAGCAGTCACACGTTGCAAACAAAGATCCGCTCAAAACATTTTTACTAAGCACGCTTGCTTCTGCATTATGGTATATTCCGTTTATTAAATGGAGCCATAAACGTTTCAAAGTCATGCGTGAAGTGCTGGCTGATCAAGATGCCATTGTGAAAAATGGCACGTCTGCTCACATCGGCAGCGCCCTTTTGAAAATGGTTAAAACGGGACAAACAAGTCTTTCGTGTGCGCACGTATCGTTTGCTGATACGTCGGTTAATTATCGCATTCAATATATTTTAAATCCGGAAACGAAAATGCCGATGCAGCCTCCTGTTATTTTAACGCTGACGTCGCTATACGTGTTTTTTATTTTGTGTGCGCTAATTTTTACAGCTCTAACAGCTTTGTAAGTTTGTAAGAGAGAAAGAAAAGAAGGAAAAGAAGGAGATGAGATTGTGTCAAAAGCAAAGAAAAAGAAAAAAGTAACGCCCAATCAGCAAACGTCCTCGAGCAAGTGGATTTTTTGGGTGATTGGAATTATTGCGGTCTGCATTTTAGGGTTAATCGTCCTTTCTAATATGTCAAAGGGCGGAGGAGATGAAAGGGCCGCTCTTACATATGATAATCAGCCGTATCTTGGAAAAGAGTCAGCTCCGGTAGAAGTAGTAGAGTTTGGAGATTACAAATGCCCGGCTTGTAAAAACTTCACGGAATCCTTTTTCCCGCTGATTCAAAAAGATTATGTAGATACGGGCAAAGTCAAATTCTACTTTATGAACTATGCGTTTATCAACAATGACTCATCTCGTGCAGCAGAGTTTGCCGAGACGGTATATAAAGAGCTTGGAAACGATACATTTTGGAAATTCCATGAACTTCTTTATAAAAAGCAAAACGCAGCGGACGAAAAGAAAGATGTCTTAACGGAATCTTACTTAGAAGATACGCTGAAAGAAGTATCTAGCGATGCCGATGCGAAAAAAGTAGCGAGTGCATTTAAAGACGGAAAAGGAAAAGATGCGTTTGATCAAGATATGAAGACAGCCAATGATTTAGGCATCACAGGTACACCAACCATTTATGTAGGCGGCAAAAAATTCGAAGGAAAAACAATCGATGACTTTGATCAAATGGTCAAAGATGCGGCTAAGGAGAACAAATAATGAACAAGTCTTTGGTTTTCGGGTGGATTACAGCGCTTATCGCGATGCTTGGAAGCTTGACGTTTAGTGAAGTTCTTCACTTTATCCCGTGTGAACTTTGCTGGTATCAGCGAATTTTAATGTATCCGCTCGCGATTGTGCTAGGTATAGCCGTGTATCGGAATGATACGTTCATCTACAAATACGTCCTGCCGTTTTCGGTGATTGGTATGGCGCTTTCAGGCTATCATTATTGCCTGCAGAAGATACCGGCTCTTAAAGCATTTGAAACGTGTACAAGCGGTGTTCCTTGCTCAGGTCAATATATTAACTGGCTTGGGTTTATCACCATTCCTTTTTTAGCGTTTATTGCGTTTACCATTATTACGATTATGATGCTTGTTCTTCGCAAGCAGACGAAAAAAGCTTAACCTCGAGGTTAAGCTTTTTTGTATGGAAATAAAAAAAGTCCCGCTTACAAGAAGCGGGTGCAAATAGGGTACATCTATGAAAAATGATGAAATTGTTTTGACAAGAACAGTATATAAAAGAAAAGTGAAAAAACGGTGAAAAGAGAAAAGCTTTTTTAAAAAATAAGAGGAAAATATGCTTTTCTTATAAAAAAAGCCCCGCTCACAAAAAGCGGGGAATAAATAGGGGTCATTTATGAAAAATGATGAAATTGCTTTGACAAACTTAGTATACAAAAGAAAAGTGAAAAAACGGTGAAAAGATGGAAGCTTTTAGAAAAAATAAAAAAAGACCTGTTTTGGGGAAACAGGTCACTAGAAAGGGAGTAAAACTATGAAAAAATATGCTAATTGGCTTTACACATACTATCTTACCGCCCAATAGTGAAAAAACAGTGAAAAGAAACATCAAACAAAAAAAGACCTGCTCTGGGGAAGCAGGTCTTCACAAAGGAGTAAAACTATGAAAAAAATATGCTAATTGGCTTCGCAAGTACTATCCTATACCTTTATGGTGAAAAAATGATGAAAAGAGAAACGGGATATAAAAAAGACCTGTTTTGGGGAAACAGGTCATTAGAAAGGGAGTAAAACTATGAAAAAATATGCTAATTGGCTTCGCAAGTACTATCCTATACCTTTATGGTGAAAAAATGATGAAAAGAGAAGCGGGATATAAAAAAAGACCTGCTCTGGGGAAGCAGATCTTCAAAAGGAGTAAAACTATGAAAAAAATATGCTAATTGGCTTCGCAAGTACTATCCTATACCTTTATGGTGAAAAAATGATGAAAAGAGAAGCGGGATATAAAAAAAGACCTGCTCTGGGGAAGCAGATCTTCAAAAGGAGTAAAACTATGAAAAAAATATGCTAATTGGCTTCGCAAGTACTATCCTATACCTTTATGATGAAAAGATAGTGAAAACGATATTAGGATATAGCTCCTATTTTTCCATATTATAGATTCATTTCTCTTTAATAGGGTATACGTTCATTAGAATCGATATAAACTTAAAGAGCTGCCAGGGAGGTATATATATGGAAAAGAAACACGAAGCAACTACAAATCAGCGCGTGGTTCACCGCGCTCGAAATAGCTGGTCAGGCTTTTTGTTTGGCGTAGGGTTAGTTGCTTTTATTGATGAAGCAGTGTTTCATCAGCTGCTTCATTGGCATCATTTTTATGATAAGTCCACAACGTCCGCTGGTTTAGTGTCGGACGGTTTGTTTCATGCATTCAGCTGGTTCGCTACAATTGCATCACTTTTTATGGTGGCGGATCTTAGGCGCCGGGGCGGCTGGTGGGTGAAAAGGTGGATAGGAGGAGTATTGCTTGGAGCCGGTGCGTTTCAGCTTTATGACGGGACCGTGCAGCACAAGCTTATGGGACTTCATCAAATCCGATACGGAGTGAAGATTGCACCTTACGACATTACGTGGAATGTACTTGCATGTTTGATGCTGCTTATTGGCATCATTTTAATATGGTTTACACGTAAACAAGGTGCACATCATGATTAAATATGAAGTATTGTCTCAGCTTTTATTAGCTCTGCCTTTTGCCGCTGCCTTTTTTTTATATATGTGGGCTGTAGCGTCTTCGAATGCGACGTATAGAAAATGGTCATTATATAGGACGTCCAGCTGGACACTTGGTATTTTATGCGCCATATCTTCTGTAGCAGGACCGCTCGCAGCCCGTGCTCATATGGACTTTACCGCGCATATGACGGGGCATTTGCTTTTAGGTATGCTAGCTCCGCTTTTAATGGCGTTAGGAGCACCTCTTACGCTGCTGCTTCGCACGCTTCCGGTTCATGCAGCCAGAAAAGTGTCAAAACTTTTAAAAGGACGGTTTGTTCGGTTCATCAGCAGTCCGGTGACAGCTTCTGTTCTTAACGTAGGAGGACTTTGGATTCTTTATACAACAAGTCTGTATGGCATGATGCATCACTCTTTTTTCGTGTATGTCGCTGTACATATTCACGTATTTTTAGCCGGCTATTTATTCACCGTATCGATGATTTCAATTGATCCTTCGCCGCATCAAAAAACTTTTACGCACCGAGCATCCGTATTGGTTCTTGCTCTTGCCGCTCACGGTATTTTATCAAAATATGTGTACGCTCACCCGCCTATGCACGTCTCGGCGGAAGGGGCGCAGCAAGGGGCTATGCTGATGTATTACGGAGGCGATTTAATCGACTTATGTTTAATTGTGCTTCTTTGTTATGAATGGTTTAAGCGGGTTCAAAAAGTATCTCTTATATAAAAAAACGCGCAGAAAGCATCATGCTTTCTGCGCGTTTTTTTAGTGAATGTTTCGTTTTTTAAAGCGTCCGCCGCGGACTTCGGTAATATCTGCAACGGCTAAAAAGGCAGTAGGGTCAAAATCTTCAACAATGGTTTTTAGCTTTGATTCTTCAAGGCGCGTAATGATGCAGAAAATCACTTTTTTATCATCGCCCGTATAAGCACCTTCACCGTGCAAATAGGTAACGCCTCGACCTAGACGCGCATTAATCGCATCGCCAATTTCGTCGGAATATTCACTAATAATCCAGGCTGATTTTGATTCTTCCAATCCTTCTACAACCGTATCAATGGCTTTAGCTGCAATGATATAAGCAAGGATGGAATACATGGCGCGGTCCCACGTGAACACAAATCCCGCTGCTCCTAAAATGAAGAAGTTGAAAAACATCACAATTTCTCCCACAGAAAACGGAATTTTTTTACTGATTAAAATGGCAAGTATCTCTGTACCGTCAAGCGCTCCGCCGTAGCGAATTACGAGTCCAATTCCAATTCCGAGAATAATTCCTCCAAAAACGGTAGCAAGGAGAACGTCTGCGGTAAACGCGGGGACTTCATGAAACATAGAAGTTAAGATGGATACAACCAGTATGCCAAAAATAGTGGAAAGGGCAAATGTTTTCCCCATTTGCTTGTACCCGATAAATACAAACGGAAGATTTAGTACAAAAAGAAAGATTCCTAGATTTACGCCAGTAATATGCGAAAGCATGATGGAAATACCGGTAATTCCTCCGTCGACAACGTGGTTTGGGACAAGGAAAATTTCAAGTCCTGTGGCCATGAGCAGCGCACCGATTGCAATGGCGACGGCCCTTCCAAATACCTGTCCCTTGGACAGCTTTCGGTGCTGAATTTTCGCTTTTTCGAGTTCTGTCATTTGCATGTCTCCTTTGATGCCTCATATGTATTTCTCACTTTAGAAAAGTGAAACTATCTTTAATTATACCTTACTATGCACAATTAGTGGGGATAGACGGCTTAATTACTTGTTTCACCATGTAAAAAAAGCCTGCTTTAGAGTCATAAGCAGGCTTTTTAAAGAGTAAAACGATGAAAAAAGATAGTTGGCTTCACGGCTTTAACTATATAGAAACTTGATGAAAAAACAGTGAAAACGCCGGCATGTGCGGTAAGAAAATCGGGGATACTAGTTAAAAAAGCCAAAAGGAGATGACGAAATGAGCGTGTGGATGATGTATAATCACTTGATGCATTCGCAAACCTTTTTAAGCAGCGTATTAATTAGCGGTATTCTTCTTGTTAGCGGAGGATTTGTGTACGGCAGAATAATGAGCAAAAAGTGAACCTAATATTGCCACGGATAGGTTGTTAATGGAAGATGCTCAATAGCTGCTTGGTTAATGTTATACTTGCTTCATAAGCTTAGCGTGGAGGTGTCAGCATGAGCAAGCATCATGATCTAACAGCATCATACGGAGAATCGTTAGTGACGTGTGAACATCAGTTTGAAGCTAGCTATTACTATCATCAAGTGCGCGAACAGTGCATGAATCACATTCATGAAATAAGCAAAGCGGTAGATGAATTCACCGTTGATTTTACAGATGAAAGCTTGAAAATATTAGAGCTTCTTTACTATGATCTAGAAGACAGCAATTGTTTTGACTATTTTTCGATGACAAAAGAAGAATTCGAAGAGTGCATGGGCGTATACTTTGGTGAAGTGGTTACGTCTACTATTGACGAAGCGCGCTGGGTTGTGAAAGAATATCCGCTTATGGAAAACAAGTATGTGACCGGAATTGAAAAAGGGAATCTTTCACTCATGTTTCCCCATGGATTTTTTAACCATAAAGAGCGTCATCCAGAGTGCGTTTTTACTCTTTATCATTTATATAAACAGCTGCAAAAATAGGAAAAAGGTGAACTTAAGTTCACCTTTTTTATTGTCCCAGCTTTATGGGAATATAAATATCCATTTCATATGTATCACTATATAAATTGCTGTGTATAGCTGTATTTACAATTTCAAGAGCAGGACCTTCAATCATGCTGTAAGGAGAGTTCGGAAGCCATTCATTCCAGATGCTGTTATACGTCGACCCAAGCGATGTAATGGGACCTCTGTGTTTAAACTGCAGGTATGTAAACGAAGGAAACGTATGAACGCTCATACCGTTTGGAATACAAGCCGTATCAGCCACTTCTGTCCCTGCAATATAAAAATAATTTTCTTTTTTCGGAGCCATGCAAATGCCTGTAACCATATGAGGTTCTTTTGAAGAGCTAATCATTTCTTTTTCTTTAAGTACTTGCTTCAAAAGATTCTCTTTTTGATACTCTCCGTTTTTTGCTATGCCTATCACTGAAAATCCTTCTTTATATACAACTTTACCTTGCATAATCCACCTCGAATTTTTCAAGCTCTAGCTTTTATTCTATCAATCATAAATTACTTTACCGTGATTGTAACATAATCTTAAGTAGATATCGATGCAGAAAATGGAACATTATAAAAGATAGCTTTTGTGAATCAAGAGATAGTTCTGGCAAGCTGATTAGTGGAGATTAGTAAACTCTTAGTTATGTTAAATAAAAGGAGAGTATATACTTTAATACCATGTAATTCATATTAGAGGTAGGAAGATGGGAGACGTAATTCAAGGTCAGCTGAACATATTTTCAGCGCAGTCTCAAAACGTGCAGACATTGACTTATGGTTCGGAAACGAGCATTTTAAGTGTAGACGCTGAGACGAAAAAACCCAACCAAAAGATGAAAATAGACGGTTTTGCTACAATTGAATCAAGTATTCCCCTTGGATTAACTAGTTATCAATATGGAGTAACACTTAGAGTATATAGAAATTCTCAGCTTTTGTTTTCACAGAATTTACAGCAGGGAGCTGCAGCCGTTTTAACACTATCATTTACTCAGCAAAACGCTCTTTCTTTTACATGGGTAGATACAGTAACATCAATTGGTACATACACGTACTCAGTGAGAATAGAGTTTTTTAGCCGGTTTTCAACCGGGGTGACTGCTCAAACAAATACACGTGCAATTGCGATTACTACATAAAAAAACAGCGCCAGAATTCTGGAGCTGTTTTTTTACTGATGCAACACTTTATTTATATAACGTTTATGAAGAGGAAATCCGGGAAACTCCTTAATATAAGTCAAAATGGTAGCTAAACCAGTAGTCGTCCTGCACATTCTTTGTGTTTGAAGCGACAATATGCTCATGACCTTGTTCATCCGTGGCAATCCAATTATAGTTGATATCCATTTTAATCGGATACATATTGCCTTTTTTAAACAAAATAACGGGGGGAGTTACTTCAACAAACTCGTTTAGTTTTTTAACAACATTTTCTTTACAGCGAATTAGCTCCATGTCTTTTTCTCCTTTGATGTTATTGCACAATCATATTTTTTGCGTTGTGCACAATATATAATTTAAAATAACAAAGGTAAGTTTAGCACATTTTACAAAAAACAGAGAAATAAAAAGGAGCGATATCGATGAATGAACAAATTTTATTAGCAGAACGCCCAAAGGGAATGCCAACAAAAGATACGTTTAAATACGAAAAAATTGAAATGCCTACAGCGAAAGAAGGCGAGGTACTTGTTCAAACTCTTTACCTTTCTGTTGATCCGTATATGAGAGGACGCATGAACGATACAAAATCATATGTTCCTCCATTTGAGCTAAACGCACCGCTTGCAGGCGGCATTGTAGCACGCGTAATGGAATCAAAATCAGATCGCTTTAAAGAAGGCGATATCGTGACGGGAATGCTTCCTTGGAAACGCTATTCAGCTGCAGAAGCAAAAAACTTACAGAAAGTTGATCCAGAGCTAACGCCAATTACAACGGCTATCGGCGTTCTTGGTATGCCTGGTCTCACAGCTTACTTTGGACTGCTTGAAATCGGTCAGCCAAAAGAAGGCGAAACAGTAGTCGTTTCCGGTGCAGCAGGTGCTGTTGGATCTGTTGTTGGTCAAATCGCTAAAATTAAAGGCGCACGTGTTGTCGGCATCGCAGGTTCTGAAGATAAAATTGCTTATTTAAAAGATGAGCTCGGATTTGATGAAGTGATTAATTATAAAAAAGGAAATGTGAAAGAAGCGTTGAAAGAAGCGTGTCCTAATGGCGTTGATGTTTACTTTGAAAACGTCGGCGGAGAGATTTCAGATGCAGTTGTTAGCTTATTAAATAAGTTTGCGCGCATTCCGCTTTGCGGCCAAATTTCACTGTATAACTTAGAAAAACAAGATGTTGGACCGCGTGTTCAAACACCTTTATTAATTAACAGTGCGTTAATGAAAGGCTTTATTGTAGCCGACTATGCGGACAAATTCCCTGAAGGCATTAAGCAGTTAGGCGAATGGGTGCAGCAAGGAAAAATCAAGTACAGCGAAAACGTTGTAGAAGGTTTTGAAAATGTACCTGAAGCGTTCCTTGGTTTATTTGAAGGAGCAAACTTAGGAAAACAGCTTGTAAAAGTAGCAGAATAAGCGTAAAAACCCGTGCGGGAATAATCCCGCACGGGTTTTTTTACATCGTTGAAGCCGTTTGTTGTTTCGCTTCTTCTTCCATATGTTCACCAGTTCGTTCGATTGGCGAGCGTTTGTGATAGCGTCCAAGCAGTCCTGTCATGATGAAGATACCAATTAACGAATAAAGAACTTGAACTACGCCGAATACCACTGTTGCAGAGCCTACAATCAACACATCTGTCAAAAGCATTGTTTTACCTGGATTAATGCCAAAGCGTTTATCAAGAAACACGCATAGCATGTTGATTCCGCCAAGAGAAGAGCCGTGGCGAAACAAAAAGATCAGTCCAATGCCGACAATAATGCCGCCCACAATCGCAGCTACAAGCGGATGCGGAAGCTCAAACGAAAAGTTGGCAGCTAATAAATCGGACATCACTGACATCAGGCTAACGCTGATGAAGCTTTTTATCGTAAATTGCAGCCCGATTTGCGTAAGAGCCATAAAATAAAATGGTAAATTGATGATAAAGAACAATACCCCAAATGAAATACCGGTTAAATGCTGCAGGACGATTCCAAGTCCTGCTGTTCCGCCAATAACGAGGTTAGAAGCGGTTAAAAATTGAATTCCGATGGCAACGCACAAACAGCCAAAGGTAATCCATCCCCATTGTTTTACGTGATTCATATCTCCATCCCCTTTTGTATATTTATACAATACTTTCGATAGAAAACACCGTCTTTTAATTCACAAAATCTATTTTACTATATATCTTTTCAAAAAAAAGCACTTTTGTGAGAGAATCTAACACAAGATTAAAAGTTAGATAATTCAGATTTATTAAGTTTTTTTGAAGCGAATGAGCGATAAACCAATATGTTTCTAAAAAAAGATTACAAAGAAAGAATGAGAAAAACGGATTTTGGAAAATGTATAAACAAATATTTGGATAATGGTTAAAAAAAGGGAGGAAATATTAGTTTAAACGAACAATTTTAACAAAAATTAAAATGTAGTTCGGATTTTTGTTGATTTTTTGTTTGATTGAGGTAATATATAACATTATTACCATGAAAATATGTAGAGATGGAAGTGGATGCGGAATGAATAAGAAATTATCAGCGTTGACAGGGGTGGCTGTACTTGCTTTTTCAATGACAGCATGTGCCCCTCAGCAGGAAAAAGAAGTGTTTGCTGAGAAAAAAGAACCCCCTCAACACCTCGCTGATCAGCAAATCATGGCCGACGCTTGGTACCAAACATCCGGCGAAATGAAAGCTTTGTATTACCAAGGCTATAATACAGGAAAGCTTCGTTTAGATGAGGCGCTTGCAAAAAGTACCGATAAAAAGCCTGCCATTATTTTGGATTTAGATGAGACCGTGTTTGATAATAGTCCATTTCAAGCATCAGCAATCAAAACCGGCAAAGGGTTTCCTTATAAGTGGGATGAGTGGGTGCAAGCAGCAAAAGCGAAAGCAGTACCAGGTGCTGTTGATTTCTTGACGTATGCGGATCAAAAAGGCGTAGATATTTACTATATTTCAGGCCGTACAACTTCTCAGCTTGAGGCAACAATTAAAAACCTAAAGAATTTACATATTCCTCAAGCAACCAAAGACCATGTGCTATTAACGGGTCCAAAAGATGAAGGAAAAGAAACGCGCCGTCAAAAAGTAGCGACGAATCATAATGTAGTCCTGCTGTTTGGGGATAATTTATCTGATTTTAGCGGCTTTGATAAAAAGTCCATTACTGATCGAAATAAGCTTGTAGAAGAGCAAAAAGAAGCGTTTGGCCAAAAGCTAATCGTATTTCCAAATCCAATGTATGGAGATTGGGAAGGAGCTATTTATAACTACGACTACTCAATTTCGGACAAACAAAAAGATAAGCTTCGCCGCGAACAGCTTCAGTATTTCAACTAAAAAAGAGATGGAGACATAACGAAATCGCTCCAATCAACAGCTAGAAGCACCTGCATTGAAACCTTTGTTCACCATCACAATAAAAAATCCGAACGAGGTTGATTCTCCATTAAGAATCAACCTCGTTCGGATTTCTCTTCAACTCACATATTGTTGTCCCAGCTTCTTTTAATCTTTTTACTATAGCTTGTCCAACTGATCCTGCCTTTTAAGAAAGAAGCCAAGGAGCATAAGGAGCTTGCTTCCACTCGTGTTTTAACATGCCATAAATCACAAGGTCGTGGTAGTGATCATATAGGTATTCACCTTCTCTGCAAAGGCCTTCTTCTGTAAAACCTAGACGCGTAGGGATGGCTTTACTTTTTTCGTTATTAACGCCGCAGCGTATTTCGACTCGATGAAGGTTTAACGTATTAAATGCATAGTTCAGGCATCCGTGTACGGCTCTTGTCATAATACCTTTTCCTTGAAAATCATGTCCAATCCAATAGCCGAGACTTGTACTTTTGTTTCCCCAATTAATTCCGTGAAAACCAATCATCCCGGCGATTTCTCCGTAGTACCGAATGATGGCCTGGAATCCTTGGTTATTATAGTATTGAGCTCTCCATTCAGGGATAAGTTCATCATAGTCAGCAATACTTTGCATGCTATCTACCCATGGGAGCCATTCTTTTAGGTAAGGTCTTGACTCGTTAATAAGAGAAAGCAAGGGGAAAGCGTCAGTTGATTCAATCAAATGCAAACTAACTTCGTCATCAATTTTGTATTCAAACATACGAAAGCCTCCTGTGATGATGGGCCTGCTGAGATAAGCGTAGCGTGTAGGCAGTTCTAACATCTAGTTTTTCTTTATTCTACCACAAGTAACAGAGAGGAGAACGAGGAAGTTTAGGCTAAAAGTAAATAACGCATAAAGTCGATAGGATTTTAATGATTAAAAAAATTAATAATTGAAAGCACTTTTATCAATATTTTTACAGAAAAGAAGCATATACAGTGATACAATGGAAGAAGAGATAAGGCGTTGTATGTATACATACTTTATAACAAACATGATATTGGATTGATAAAAGCAGGTGGTAAAAACATGGATGTACAACTATTAATAACGGTATTTGCACTCGGGTTTTTCGGGTCATTTTTAGCAGGTATGCTTGGAATTGGAGGATCAGTTGTTTTGTACCCGCTGTTGCTATTTGTTCCGCCTCTTGTAGGAGTGGGAATGTTCAGCGCGCACGAAGTAGCTGGTATAGGAGCCGTACAGTCGCTGTTTGCGTCTGTTTCAGGAGCTCTTGCTTACAAAAAGGGCGGCTATTTGAATAAACCGTTAATTTTATATATGGGTATCAGCGTCTTAGTTGGCAGTCTCATTGGTTCAACGCTATCAAACTCGTTTTCAGAAGGAATGATCAATTTCATTTACGGCGTGATGGCAACAATTGCTGCAGGATTAATGTTTATGCCCAAAAAAAATAATCCAGCGGCCGATTCATTCGAAGTGACGTTTTCAAAACCTTTGGCAGCAGCTCTGGCGTTTTTAGTTGGAATTTGCGGGGGGATTGTCGGAGCAGGGGGCGCATTTTTACTTGTTCCTATTATGATTACCGTGTTAAAAATTCCTGTGCGCGTAACGATTGCAAGCTCATTAGCCGTGACGTTTATTTCGTCTATGGGAACAACATTCGGTAAAGTAATGACGCATCAAGTCCTTTTGCTTCCGGCGCTTATGATTATTGGAGCAAGCTTACTAGCAGCTCCAATCGGCGCTTTTGTCGGGCAAAAGACGAAGGTAGCGTCGCTGCAAGTTATCTTAGCGATCGTTATTACGGCGACTTCGCTGAAAATATGGTTTGATTTACTAATGAAATCTATTCATTAAAAAAAGCTGCCTTTTTAAGGACAGCTTTTTTATTTTGTTGTTGATGACACAAGGTGAGCGACTAAAATATAGCGTTCAGGTGCTGAACCAACGTAGTTAAATGGATAACAGGTGCTGACGGTTAAAGTGGCTCTAGGCTTTGGCACAATAACAGTCCGGTCATCCGCATCAACGATTCGTACTTTGTTCACTTTGTATGTGAAGGTGCCTGCTGCCGTGTTCACCACGAGCGAATCGCCTTCACCCACGTCGCCAAGCTTACGAAAAACCGTATCGCGATGTCCTGATAGAACAGAATTGTCGTTTTGACCAGGCAACACGCTTCCTGCAAAATGACCCACGCCTTTTTCTAATTCATCTTCGTTCGTACCGTGATAAATCGGCAGCTTAGCGTTTAATTTAGGAATATATAATTCTCCCATTAAATCACCGATTTTTGGCTGTTTCGGGTAAGACACATCTGACACTTTCGGCTTTTTTTCCGAGCTAGCAGTACGAGAGTGTACCGCTTTTTTAGCTTCAACAGAAGAAGCTTCAGCAGAAGAGTCTGCTGTTGAAGAGTCCTTGCTTTTAGAAACTGAAGCTGCGGCTGGTTCTTCTGTATCCATTGTTTTAAATGCCAAATAGCCTCTTGCAAATTTATAGGCGTTTGTTGTTGTAAACCAAAGACCAAAGCAAATGACGGCGGCTAAAAGGGAAAGAACAATCAACCGCTTTTTGCGATTGATTGTTCTTCTTGTTTTTCTTGGTTCCATTTTATGCGCGTCTCACTTTGCGGAAAAGAACAAAGCCAGCTGCTACAAGCACTAATCCAATTAATGTATTTGTTACATAATTAGAAGCCGTTTCGGGAAGTTTTCCACCTTTAACTGTTTTTTGTACAGCGCCATTCGTTTGTTTCTTCACCGGTTCTTGTTTCTTTTCTACTGCTGGTTTTTGCGCTTGAGCTGGTTTTGCTACAGCTTCAGCAGATTTTTCTACTTCTTTTCCTGTGTCTGTGATGATATCAGAATTAAACATATCGCCTGTAATCACCATGTCTGCTAAAAATTTACCGTCTGTTGTATAAAGAGAAATTTTTAGACTTGCATTTTTTAATTCTTCTAAGTTGATTAAATCAGTAAGAGAAAGCGGTCTTTCATTTCCGCCTTGTACAAGTGCAAACTTAGCGTCTAAATGGAAGATTGATAGCATTTCTTTATAAATAGACATTAATTCAGCGATTTGATCAGCAGATAATTCTGTTGCTGTATCAAAATCTTCGAATGCCGCTAAGCGCTCGCCTAATTGATCTAAGCGGTTAAGCGTTGCTTCATTTGAAAGCTCATCTTCTAACGATGTAAAATGTGCTTCAATTCGATTTAACTCTTCTGAAGTTAAGCCTAATTCAGACTGCATAAACGATAGTAAGCCGCTTAAATCTTCTTCGCTTAATTCATCATCGTAAGAAGCGTCTTCTTCGTCATATGACTCATCATCTTTATACCAGTCGTCGCCCTCTAGATAGAAGCCAACATCCTCATATAAATCATCTAGGTACACATAATCGTCTAAGCTTTGGCCATTCTCTTTTAATAACGCATTTAAGCTTGTTTTGTCTAAGTCAAAATCTGCATACACATCTTGCACGTTATGTAAGTCAGCTGCAATTGGTTCACCTAAAAAGTCTTCTAAATCTGCGATTGTATCGAAGTTTTCAAGACTTTCATCGTACAGTGAAAGCGAATATTCAACGTCGTCTTTGGTTACTTCAAAGCCTCGCGTTTGGCTTACCGATTTTAAATACTTGTTGAAATCTGCGTCAAATGTTGACGCTGCTGCGAATGAAGACGTTGGAAATACGCCTACAAACAGCAGAAATGATAATAGTATTGCCCCCAGTTTTTTCATCAATTTTCTCCTTTTTTTTACGTTTTCTACAAGATTATATAGGAAGAGTTATAAATTTACAATATATACTTATATTATATATAGCTTGAATATAGTGGTAATTTAAGGGATTTATAGAACTATAGATTTTGAGAATCCCGTATGAAAGGGAGCGGAAAGCCCCAGATAGAAAAAGGAGGAAATAAAGAAAAAGGTTTATAATTTTTTTGACAGAGGCAGAAATATAAAAAAGTACCAAAAAAGAACAGCACTTAGAAGCTGTTCTTTTTGAAATGATATGTAAGCCTTAGCATAGATAGTTGAAATTCGATACCGTTCCGCTTTAGAAAAAGGTGGTTACGAGTTATGATTTTAGTAAGGATAGTGAAGAAAAGTGAGAGCGCGGTTTTGTCAGCTCTATTTTGATTCCTTTTAGCCTTAAACGTTCTACAAACTGTTTGCGTTTTTTTCGCTTTTCATGCGGGGATTGATTCATATTTGCCTCATCCTCCATATTTAGTCAAGTAGCTAACATATCATTATCATAATCAAAAGATGACGGTTACACAATAAACATTCTCAAATATTCACAAAGATTTAAAATTTGTTACATTGATAGTGTACATGTACCCCATTCTCTTTTTTTATAACATCTCAATGTGCTGTTTTTAAATTGAAGTGTTGTAAATCCTGTCGCAGGCTAAAAAACGGGATTAAAAAAACGCGCTGACTTTTATATTTTGATTCGCTGTGCTTAAAAGCTATACTAGTAGTGCGTATAGAAAAGAGTAAACCGAATTTTTACATCTCATCTATTCGTATACAAAAAAGAAAGAGGGATTTTGATGAAAACAGAACAGCAGTATTTTGAAGAAGGAAAATCAATTCAAACATATATGAACGACATGAGTACATTAAAAGAGGAAAGTTTAGCTGTTTATGAACAATTTCAGCTTCCTAAAGATGGACTCGCTGACAAATTAAAGGCTCGCAAGCTTCACTTCTTAGCAATTACTGAAGATTGGTGCGGAGATGCGATGATGATTAACCCAATCATTCGTAAAGTAGCGGAAGCTGCCGGTATCGATGTGCGCGTTGCACTGCGAGATGCGGACACCGAATTAATTGACCGCCACTTAACAAACGGAGGACGTGCCATTCCGATTATTTTAATTTTTAATAATGAGGGGAATTTACTAGGAAAATGGGGTCCTCGCGCTCCTGAAGTTCAGCAAATCGTCGATGAGCTTCGTGCCACGCTTCCTTCAAAAGAAGACCCTTCGTTTGAAGAAAAACAAAAAGAAGTCTTTTCTTCGTTACGAAGAAGATATAAAGAAGAACCGGCTCTTTGGTCGTATGTTTATAACAGCTTTAAAGAAACGGTATTAGCTGTTGTGAAATAACTTAAAAAAGCAAGATAAAATGAAGCGCTCATTTTATCTTGCTTTTTTTCTGGTTATTGCAACAAGATCGTTTGTATATCACTTTAATGGAAAGGCAGCTCTTATGAATGTTAGTGTTCAAAACGCGCACTTTTAATTGAGAAAACGTACAAAATTCTAAAAATAAAAATATTTTTTATTCAAAACGCGTACTTTTCAACTTGATGATGATATAATAACAAATAATAAATGAAGAAAGGGGACGCGTGAATGAATGGAAAAGCTTTTGGTCAGTATTTTTAAGCAGCATTTTTAGAGTTCAACATGAATTTTATTTTTTAAATTTAATGAAAGCGCTTAATAACTAACTTCTCAGAAAATATAGAAGAAAGGTGTTAGATACATGAATAACTTACATAGAAAAATGGGAACGTTTTCTCTCATGATGGTCGGTCTTGGATCTATTATTGGATCAGGATGGCTGTTTGGGGCATGGAGAGCTGCTCAAATTGCAGGCCCGGCAGCAATTGCTTCTTGGATTATTGGAATGGTTGTTATTTTATTTATAGCTCTTTCTTACAGTGAACTAGGGTCTATGTTTCCAGAAGCAGGAGGTATGGTTAAGTATACGCAATACTCGCACGGCTCATTTCTTGGCTTTATTGCGGCTTGGGCAAACTGGATTGCAATCGTATCGGTTATTCCTGTTGAAGCGGTTGCTTCTGTTCAGTATATGAGTTCATGGCCATGGGAGTGGGCGAAATGGACAGGCAGTTTAGTAGAAAATGGGATTCTTACTGGAAAAGGCTTGGCTATTGCTACAGGACTATTAATCATTTATTTTCTTTTAAATTATTGGACCGTAGGCTTATTTTCAAAAGCTAATTCGCTTATTACCGTTTTTAAGATTGTAATTCCAGGGCTTACAATTGGTGCTCTTTTATTCGCAGGGTTTCACGGAGGAAACTTCTCCTCTGCAGGAGGCGTTGCTCCAAATGGATGGGCAAGCGTTTTGACAGCTGTTGCTACGTCTGGGATTGTGTTTGCTTTTAACGGTTTTCAAAGCCCCATTAATATGGCGGGAGAAGCGAAAAACCCGGGACGCTCTATTCCTATTGCGGTAGTAGGATCCATTTTAATTGCGACCGTGATCTATGTATTGCTTCAAATTGCGTTTATTGGAGCGGTAAATCCTTCAGAAATCGTAAAAGGATGGAGTCATCTTAACTTTAATTCGCCGTTTGCCGATCTAGCGATTGCCTTAAATATTAACTGGCTTGTTATTGTTTTATATGCCGATGCTTTTGTATCGCCATCAGGAACAGGTATTACGTATACAGCTACCACGTCACGCATGATTTATGGTATGGAAAAAAATAAATATTTGCCGAATATACTGGGACGAGTTCATCCGCTTTACGGAGTTCCGCGTCAAGCCATGTTCTTTAATTTATTTGTCTCATTCATCTTTTTATTTTTATTTAGAGGCTGGGGAATATTAGCCGAAATTATTTCTGTAGCTACATTAATTTCATATCTTACCGGTCCTATTACCGCTATGACGTTAAGAAAAACGGGGACCGATCTTTATAGACCTTTACGTATAAAAGGGTTAAACGTAATAGCGCCTCTTGGATTTATTTTTGCTTCACTTACTCTTTACTGGGCAAGATGGCCGTTAACTGGACAGGTATTATTTATTATTTTAATTGGTTTGCCAATTTATTTTTATTACCAAGCAAAATCAAAATGGAAAGGCTTTGGTCAAAACTTCCGAGCTGGCGTTTGGATGATTGTCTACTTATTATGTATGATGACAATCTCTTGGATAGGAAGTGAAAAGTTCGGGGGACTCAATATTATTAAATACGGCTGGGATATGGGTCTGATTGCAATTGTTGCACTTTTCTTTTATGCTTGGGCACTTAAAAGCGGATACAAAACCGAGTATTTAAAAGAAGCAATCAATGTTAATAATGAAATGAAAGCAGCGGAAGCACAGACTGCCTCAGCTAAAGAACAGATCATAGAAAAACAAATTAAATAAGTAGTAAAAATGAGGCTGGGACAAAAGTATTTCAGTTGAAGTCAAATGCGAACTATTAATTATTTTTTGATTGGTAGTTCGTGTTTTTTTGTTGTTATGTTGAATATAGATTTTATGTGTATAGTTGGTTCTAGCAGTTGATTGGAGGACAAGGCGAAGACTCCTCCGGGAAAAGCGGAAGGGATGAGACCCCGCAGGAGCGCAAGAGAGGAGGAGGCTCATCGGCCGCCCGCGGAAAGCGAAGCCTTGCAAGGAAAATCAACTGCGGTGTCACAAGCAGTCCAGCTCATGTATCCAATTTGTTTGTCTTTAGATTAGATTGATTTAGTTATGTTCCAGCCTCTTCTTTTGTGGATAAATTTTATTTTTTTGAATACTAGATAGTAAAAAATGCTATAATGGTGGGCAAAATCATGCAGGGGGAGAACGACTTATGGATATCGTATCAATCACTTCTTTTTTAGGCGTAGCCGCTTTGCTTACGGTTATGCCTGGACCTGATAACTTATTTGTTTTAGCACAAAGCATATCAAACGGTAGATATGCAGGAATCTCGACTTCATTAGGGCTTTGTACGGGCTTGCTTGGTCATATAGCTGCAGCAACATTGGGTCTATCGGCTGTTATCTATCAATCGGCTTTAGCGTTTGCTATTGTAAAATACGCTGGAGCAGCTTATTTATTATATCTGGCTTATAAGACGTTTACAGCAAAAGATTCCGCTCTCGCTGTTGAAAACAAAGAAGCCGTTGAGTACAAGGTGCTATATAAAAAAGGAGTGATTATGAATCTGCTAAATCCAAAAGTTTCGCTTTTTTTTCTTGCTCTTTTACCTCAGTTTGTTAATCATTCAACCGGACACGCCACACAGCAAATGCTTGTTTATGGAGCCGTGTTTTTAGTTCAAGCGCTGATTATTTTTACGTTAATTAGTCTATTTGCAGGGAAAGTAGGAGAGTTTTTGCGAAAATCTCCGGCGCTGTCTAAGCGGCTTAATCTTGTGCAAGGCTCTATCTTTACGCTTATTGGCTTAAAAATTGCTTTCAGTGAGAAATAAGCAAAAGATAAGACGGTAAACCTGCTTTTTATCTCTATTAAAAGGCGTGGGCATAGGTTAGTTAAAGGGAGATCCGAACGATAAATCCAATTCGTTCGGATTTTTTATGTCTATAGTAAAAGTAGGTTTCATGTATGTAGTTGCTTCTAGCTGGTGATTGGAGGGCAAGGCGAAGACTTCTGCGGGAAAAGCGGAATAGATGAGACCCCGCAGAAGTGCAAGCGACGAGGAGGCTCACCGCCCGCGGAAAGCGAAGCTTTGCACGGAAATCAATAGCGGTGTAACGAGATTCACGCTAGCTCATTTATCCGTCTTTATTTTGTGCTTTAAAACAGCAGTGCCTGGCAAAATCCTGCTTTTTTGAGTGAATATTCTCGAATGTTTTAAGGGGACGAACCCTTCTTGTCCAATCACATATATATATAGAATGAGAGATAAAACATCAGGCAAAGCCGGTGTTAATCACAAGTTCTTTCATATTATGATTGAAAGGAAAGGTTCACATGAAAAAAGTATGGCTAGATGCAGGACACGGCGGTACAGATTCAGGCGCTTTAGGAAATAATTTGCGTGAAAAAGATATTACGCTGCAGCTTGTACTACACGCGCGGGCGTATTTAGAACATAACTATTCCGTAGATGTTCAAGTAACCCGTTCAACCGATGTGTTTGTTTCATTATCAGATCGAGCGAACCGGGCTAATGCATGGGGAGCGGATATTTTTGTTTCTATGCACATCAATGCTGGCAGCGGTACTGGATTTGAAACGTATCGGTATCCATCACAAGAGGGAAGTCAATCTTCTCTTTTACAAAAAGAGCTGCACACAGAGATTTTAACAATCATGCGGAAATTTGGGACGATTGCAGATCGCGGTTTAAAAACGGCTAATTACGCTGTACTGCGTGAAACAAATATGCCAGCTGTTTTAACAGAAAACTTGTTTATCGATACGACAGCCGACGCTGAAAAATTAAAAAACGCTACGTTTCTTCGGGAAGTGGGAGAAGCGCACGCGCGTGGAATTGCTAATTATTTAAACTTACCTTCTAATCAAGTTACATTCTATACCATTCAATCTGGAGATACATTTTATAGCATTGCAAAGAAGTATAATATCACCGTTCAGCAGCTGCAGGATGCAAATCCTGGCGTAGATCCTACAAAACTGCAAATTGGTCAGCAAATTGTTCTTCCTGTCACTACGTATACTGTACAAGCAGGAGATACGTTTTATAGCATCGCGAAAAAATACAGCATGACCGTTCAGCAGCTGCAGGATGCAAACCCCGGCGTAGATCCTACAAACTTACAAATTGGTCAGCAAATTATCATTCCCGCTGTTTAATATCTGTAAATAAAAAAGATGACACGGCAGCGTGTCATCTTTTTTATTTATTGAACTAATCTTACAAGCATATGGGCAAGGTGATGCTGCTGTTCTTTGTCTCCAACCTTCCACAGTTCGTGAAGCAGGTTTTCCTCTCGATTGCGCGGCTCTTCATGCTTAGCAAGGTAATCAGCTACTTTCTGAGCTGTTTTAGCCAGCTGTTCCTCATTCATCCCTAACTTTTCGCCTTTTGAGACCTTGTCCCCTAGATAACTTTTAAATCCTTCGAAGCTAGAGAGAATATCCTCTTTTTTCTCCTCGCTCATAGAATTAATTGCTCCTTCAACTTTTGCTGAATGATTTGTTTCTACAGAATTACTCATAGTTTTTTTCTCCTCTCATGGTTATATTTGGGTGTTAGAAAGCATATTCCCTGAGGATTCAGTAAATAAACGTCCAAATGTGTTATTTTTACATTATGACATTTTACAAGGACTTAAAAAGGTGAGGTCAACCGAGAGTTTATCAACCAATAATAAAATGACAAAAAGACTTTGAATAAAGAAATCAAAGTCTTTTACTAATTTTTATTTTATACTGAAGCATCATACCTCGGGCGTAGGAGTAGGCGTAGCATAGCCTTCCTTATATTTATCATCGATTTCTTGGCGAATGTCTTCGATGCTTTTGCCTTTGCTGTAGTCTACTACAGCTTGAGCCGCTATTTCTAAACAGACGCCGCATTTTGTTCCGTGATCATCCCACGTCACTGCGCCGTTTCCTTTGTTTTCGAAGATAAAACAGTCGTAGTTGTTTTGATGATTAGCTTCTTCTCCACATCCGCAGTAGCAAGGAATGTTTTCTAGTAAGGTTTGATGCTTAGCAGCGGCTGCATAAATAAGCTGCATGTCTTCGGGCTTGTCATTCAGAAAAGAGGGAAGAGTTTCACTATTTTTTGTTTCTTCTCGTTTATCACCTAATGTGTGCTGCTGATGTTCTTCATGTTGTGTTGCTTCTGTACGTTTGCTGCCTGAACTTTCTTTACTTTCGTTTCCGCAGCCGGAGACCATGCTTGCTGCAAGGACAACTGTTATGACCTTTGATTTTATCATCAAAATGTTCATCCTTTCTTCAATTAAAGCTAATAATATGTACATCCATCATGTGAAAAAGACATTATTCGTCTTTGAAGTCATTCATCAACTTTCTGCAAAATAATTTTCCGATACATACCTTTCAACATGACGCTTGAATTTTCCTTTAAGATAAGCTGATCCCGGCTTGCTTCAAACACATGTTCAAAAGAGAGTCCAATATCCGTTCCTAGTAATTTTACGAAAGGGCGGAATATTTTTTTAGCAAAAGCCGCTGATTTCTTTTTAGTTTCAAATTTATCAAAAATCAGGATAGTTCCCTTAGGCTTTACTACTCTTGTCATTTCTTTTAAAGCTTGCTCCGCATCAGGTACTACGCTAAGAATTAAGCTTGCTACAACTACATCAAATGAAAAAGAGTCGAATGTTAGCTGCTGAGCGTCCATTTGGTGGAAGGTTATAGATGGATTTTTGTATTTATCTTTTGCTTTTTGAAGCATTTCACTGGAATAGTCGATGGCGGTTACATTTACTTCATGAGGAATAAAAGCTAAATCTGCACCCGTTCCAACACCTACAAATAAAATGCGCTGTTCAGATGAAAAGTGGACGTCTTGAAAGACTTTTTTTCTGGCTTGATAAAACATCCCATTATTAAAAAACGCATCATAAAAAGGGGCCCAACACTTATAAATAAATTGATTCCAGCAGTTATTCATGTAAACCCTCCTAGAAAATAAGCTTTCCAACGCCTGCTGGAAAGCTTATGGATTATATTTATTTTTTCATTTTGAGTAAGCGAAGACTGTTTAAAATAACAAGTAGCGCTGCTCCTGTATCGCTTAAAACGGCAATCCACAGAGTAAGCCACCCTGGGAAGATAAAGGCTAAGGCAATGACTTTAACAATAATAGAAAACCAAATGTTTTGTTTGATGACGGCTAACGCTTTGCGGCTTAGCTTCATCGTATGAGGAAGCTTTTCTAAATTGTCTGCCATGAGAACAATATCAGCTGTTTCCATGGCCGTATCAGTACCAGCACCGCCCATTGCAATGCCAAGATCAGCAGTTGCGAGGGCAGGGGCGTCATTAATTCCATCTCCAACCATAGCCGTTTGATACCCTTCATGTTGAAGCTGCTGTATGGCTTTTACTTTGTCTTCAGGCAGCAAATCGGCGAAATAGCGGTCTACCCGCGACTCAGAGGCAATCATTTTAGCTGTTCCTTCGTTATCACCGGTTAACATCACAATTTGCTGCATTCCGTTTTGTTTGAGGTTTTCTAAAGCAGATACGGTTGTATGTCTGATGGTATCAGCTACGCTAATAATACCTAGAACACTTTTAGCTGTTCCGACAATAATAATCGTTTTACCTTCGTTTTGAAGCTTTTCAATATGAGACCAGCAGTGGGATAGAGGTGTTCCTAAATCTGAGAATAATTTTGCATTACCTGCGTAATAAACCGTTTCTTGAATTGTTGCCTGAACGCCTTTTCCTGTAAGGATTTTAAAATTTGATCCTTGCAAAGAATCGACTTTTTTCTCCGCTGCATAATCCACGATAGCACGGGCAATGGGGTGATTCGAATAGTCTTCAAGCGTTTTTGTTATCGCTAAAAGCTGATTTTCTTCAACAGCAAGGGAAACAACCTCTGAAACGGCTGGTTTACCTTCTGTTAGCGTTCCTGTTTTATCAAAAGCAATCGCATTGATTGCACCAGCTTTTTCTAAAAACGTCCCGCCTTTAATGAGCACGCCATTTTTCGCCGCGTTTCCAATCGCAGATACAATGGCGACGGGAGTAGAAATGACTAGCGCGCATGGGCAAGCCACAACTAATAATTCAAGCCCCTTGTAAAACCACTCACTCCATGCACCATCAAACAGGGGAGGGATGACCATAATGAATAAAGCTAAAATAAAGACGATAGGCGTGTAAATGGTTGCAAATTTATCAACAAATGCTTGAGTAGGCGCTTTTTTCTCCTGTGCTTCTTCCACTAAATGAATAATTTTAGAAATAGTCGTATCTTCGACTAGCTTTGTTACCTTAATTTCTAACGATCCGCTTTCGTTAATGGTGCCTGCATAAACAGCATCACCGATTACTTTATCAACTGGAATAGATTCACCTGTAATAGGAGCTTGGTTGATACTGGATTCGCCGTTTATAATTTCACCATCTAGCGGAATTCGGTCTCCTGGCTTTACGACAATCGTAGTGCCGATTGAAATATCTTCCGCTGCTTTTTTAATCAGCTGGCCGTTTTCTTTCACCCATGCTTCAGAAGGAGCTAAATCCATCAAACCTCGTATCGAGTTTCTTGTTTGTTCAATCGACCTTGTTTGTAGAGCAACACCTAAAGCAAATAGCCAAACGACCGTAGCACCTTCAAGCCACTCACCAATAACAGCTGCTCCAAGTGCTGCAACGGTCATTAAAACATTCATGTCTAAAGAACGGCTTTTAATTCCGTAATAAGCACTTTTAGCCGGTTTATATCCGCTAACAATCATGGCAATAGCGTAGAGTACAGTTGTCATATAAGAAGCAATCCCTGTATGAGAACCGATAAAACCTAATGCGATGAGAATACCCGAAAAAACAATCGGTCCATTTTGGCCTTTATGGTGCCGCGACTCAGCAGACTGCCTGCTGCTGGTTACTAAAGTAGCGGTATACCCAGCTTTAGATACTTCTTTAATAATGTCATCCGCTTCGTTATCGTGCTCAATTTGTGCCTTTCCCGTTGAAAAGTTAACGCGTACATCTTTGACAGCAGGAACTGTTTTTAAATGATTCACAATTGTGTTCGCACAAGCCGCGCAGTCCATTCCTTCAATCAAATACGTTTTCATTTTTTTATTTGATTGGATAGTCTCAATGTTAAACCCTAGTTTTTCTACTGAGCTTGGAATGAGTAACAGAGCTGACTCACTTGCTGCCGCTACCTGGAGCTTCCCTGTATTATAGTTGAGGGTTACATGTTGAATATCGTTTAATGTTTTTAAACTTTTTTCAATCGTCGCGGCGCAGGAAGGACAATCCATTCCATATACGCGGTATTCAGCCGTTTCTTCTATGTCACTGTCGCCTGATACTATATCGTGATCACTGCAGCAAGAATGCTGGCCTTTGTCGGTCGTTAACGCAATGGTATCTGAACAGCAGCTGTGACTGTGTTCATGACTCTTTGTGCCGCAGGAAGAAGGCTCTTCAGTAGATGCGGCTTCTGAAGAAAAGGAGCAGCAGGTCTTGCTTTCAATTTCTGGTGAAGAAGATCCGCTGCAGCAGCTTCCGGTATGCTGATGATTTTTTTTATCTTCGTGTTTCATTGTGTCCCACTCCCTATACGGTAAGAAAAACTTAAATGGTTACGTCTTCTTTTTTAGCAAACATGATATCAATTACTTGTTTAATATGTGCATCCCTTAAAGAATAAAAAGCTAACTTTCCTTCTTTGCGATAATTGGCAATTCCTATATTACGCAGCAGTCTTAAGTGATGAGAAGCAGTCGCAACTGTAGAGCCTACAATATTGGCTACGTCACATACACATAATTCCTCGCCTTTATACAGAGCCAAGACGATTTTAAGCCTCGTTTCATCTCCTAACGCTTTGAACAGGGCAGAAACACCTTGAACAGCTTCGGCATCGATAGCAGGCTTAATACGATTTACTTTTTCTTCATTAAAACAATAAATATCACAGCGGTCTTTTGGCATGATTTCCTCCTTCATTCAAACATTCAAATGATTGTTTGTTTATAATATATGTCAATTTCAAAAAATGTTCAAACATTTATTGATTATTCGGAATTTTTTTCTGAGCAAAACATAAATATAGAAAGTATGCCTATTAGTGTATGTACTCTGTACTAAATGGTGCGGGCGAAAAGAGAATGACTTTACATGCAGGCCAAAACAAAAAGCCACCCCTGTAGGTAGCCTTTTAATGACTTTAAAAATGATAGAAATAATGGAATATAGCTTAGACTTTGTTTACTTAATTAGCGTTTTAATCGGTTAAATAATAAATCTGCTGAATTATTTAACACCTTGTCCGACTCTTTTAATCGTTTGTCCGAGTTTTCTAAATAGGATTGAGCAGATAATACAACATCTAACGGATCCTTGACATTCTTCTTTTCGGTACATACTAAATGCCCTACACCATTTTTCCAATGAATCGTGCATTTAAAATTCACAAATGTATTATCGGTCGTTCTCAAACGCAAATGCCTGATGATGGGGTTAGGTGAGGAGTGCTGAGACAGCATCCACATTGCTTGTTTCCGGTCGTCTTTATGAATAATGCTCCACAGACTGGAGACTGAAGAAAAATAAGAATGTGCTTGACTAGAAAAATGAAGGATTTCACCTTCTTGATTTAATTGAAAGTAAGGAACGGGGATCCATTTAAGTATGTTACTTTCCATCATGCACCTCTCCCAACTTAAGTAATTCCTTTTACCATATCACAATTACCTAATATTTGTATGATTTTTATTATTTTCCCCATGCTTTTCCCCGTTTTAAGCTGTAAAAGCTAAAGAATTATTCAGTTTAAAACACTTGAAAAAAGAACATACGTTCGATAAACTAAAAATTAAAGGAGCGAATTCTATGCGACAGCTACTTCAAGAAAGCTACTCTTCAAAACGACCTGTTGAAATTATTTATATGGACGATAAAGGATGTTTGACACAGCGATTTATTATTGTGTATAAAATTTATCCTCAGAGCGTAAAAGCTTGGTGCTTACTAAGGAACGAGAAACGAACGTTTAAAATAGAGAATATCCTTTCATGCGGATTCAGCAATAAAAGGAAAAGCAGTTTTAGGCAGAAAGCTCACTCAATTTAAGAGGGGCTTTTTCATATCATTTCCTCTTATGGCGTGTGAGTTATTTTCATACACTATATCCACCAGAAAGGGGAATGAACATGACATTAAACCAAGGAAATAAAACTAAACACATCGCTAAAGGAAGAACGGAAAAAGATGATATGACAATGCAGGTTGAGAAAAAACAGCATGAAGCACAAAGTACCTCTTTGTCTCATAATAATTGTCGGGCAAACCTTGATGGAGATTAATCTAAAAAAGGAAAGCTTTCGTTTCCGAAGCTTTCCTTTTTTGTGTATATCGCATTTTTAAGTTAACTCGTATTTTTCTGAGCCAATCACAATATAGTCTCTCGCTTGATAGATGAATTTTACCGATTTCTCACAAACTTCGTACGAATAATTTTCTAAAACATTGTTTTTTTGATTAATATATT
The DNA here is from genome assembly GCF_035064545.1 of Bacillus sp. ILBB4. Taxonomy (NCBI): domain Bacteria; kingdom Bacillati; phylum Bacillota; class Bacilli; order Caryophanales; family Bacillaceae; genus Bacillus; species Bacillus sp. ILBB4. The sequence goes on from NZ_JAIQVD010000003.1 coordinate 389,989, forward strand.
GCATAAAAACGCTTTGAAAATAACCGTTCTCCACAAAAAGTTCCCCGGCTTTGCACAGCTTCTCATGTGCTTCTTCCAGCCATTTTGCAATTTGACTGTCGTTGTTAGCAAATGTAAGGATGTGTGCATAGTGACCTGATAAATCCGTCATATCCTCTTTATCCCGGTCAAAATAAAACACTTTTTCTTTTTTTGACTGCAGCCTTTGTTTATGCAAAGTGATATTTTTTAACAGTTCTTTTTCAACGTCTTCTTCGGGACTTATATAGATGGGGCAGGTGCCTGCTACCTCACCTTGATCTGTAAATAATACAACATAGTACAAATCAAACATCATATCTCTCCCTTCACGTGTTCATACTATCCTATCTCGCATCCTTCACTTTTAGAATCATTTTTCTGACGTTTGTGCAACATTGGTTCTAATGTATTACTCATAAGCGAACCTCAGTTTTAACGGGAAAGAAAAGGGGAAATGAAAATAAAAATTCTGCGTTTCTTCATTATAATAAGAAAAAACGATCTGTTTACTAGTATTTAAATCTTTTGAAAAATCAAAATAAATAATGATTGATTTCGTCACTTTATTGTGTTTTCATAATAAAGTGTAAAAAGACCATTTTTCTTTCAGAGAGAAATGAGATAGAGTGCTTCTGTGTTGATTCTTTCTTTTGAATATAGTATACATACAGGGGTATAGAAATTAATTGGGAGGAAAACATGGCGATACTATATATGAGCATAGGTATTTTACTTTTATTAATTTGTTACAGTTTTTATAAACGCTATGTGCCGGTGCAGGGAATAAAGAAAGTGACGACCGTCGACTGTGCTTCTACAACAATTTCGTATGTAGATGTTCGTCATTTTCATGAAATGAAACAAAACCCCTGTCAAAAAGCAATCCATATTCCGCTTCCTTATTTAGAGAGACAGCATGCAGAAATTCCATATAAAGAAGTGGTCGTAATTGTTCCTGACAGCATTTCCCGAAATTTAAGCATTCGGCAGCTCAAAAAGCATGGGTATCAGGTCAAGGGATACATGTGTGCGGAAAGATGTGTGTAATAAAAAGAACAGCAAAAGACCCTTTATAGGGTTTCCTTTTGGAAAGCTGTGATATATAAGCTGAAAGATACCTGTGTCAAAACGGGTATCTTTTTTTGTTATGAAGACGAGAAGGGGGCAGGGATCGGTTTCTTTTGGTTCAACAGCTACTGAGTCTTTTAGCGTATTTTTATGACAAAAGGTTTGAAAAATCCCTTTTGTGGTAAAAAAAAACGTAGTTCTCCTAGTGCATAGACAGAGGTTTAATAGGAAGTTATAATTTAGGCAATTACATAAAAGGGGAGTAAGCTAAGGAAGGTGAATAGATGTGCGAAAGATAAAGCGGTTGCTATTTCTGTTCATTTGTATAGCGGTTGTAATTGTTGCGTATGAGATGATTCGATATCCGATTGAAAACAATGCTGCAAGTGTGCAGCAGCATTTGCGAAATTGGGAGCATAAAGAAAGTATTGATGGTTCTGCAAGGATTACGCTGCAAGATTTTAAACGGGTTGATCACTCTAATACATACATAGCCTTATTCTCCATACCTGGTGATAAAGAAGGAATGGCCGTATTGAAGCAAGGATGGAACAAACGCCTGCGTATTGAAGTCAGTACCAAAATGAGCAATTTAGTGGATTATGATGATATCCATACAAATAAAGGGACATATGCGCTGTTTACAGGAACAAATAGAAGTAAACAAATTGAGCGAGTAAAGGCGGCTTTGGTGCACGATACATATACAATTGATGCCGCGGTCCCAAAAAGTGATTATTTTGTGCTGTATGAAAAGATACCGAGTCATATTAAACATCCGTTTCCAGCAACGACAACGCTGCTAGATAAAGCAGGGGATGATATCACGGTTAAAGAATTTATGGATCAAGAGCTGCGTGAATAACACGCAGCTCTTTTCTATAATAAAAAGCTTTTAAAAAAAATTCACGTTTTGTTCATATTTTCGAAAGAAAGAATTTTAAGCAAAAAAATCAAATATTTGCTACAAAGTAAAGGGGAATTAACGGGCAAAATAAGTTTCATACAAGGCGTCACATTTTCTTTGAAAATTTGTCACAAAATATTCAATTATGTCGATGTGTATTGATATATCAATGTTGAAGCAAACATACAAAGCTAATTTTGCAGTTATTCCTAAAGAAATAGTTAAGAAATGGGAGCTAGATCCTTTTATTTACATTTATTCATACCAAATTATGTGATAGAATATCGCAAGGTTGAAGCACTCTAACCCCATTGGTACAGTCACTATATTAGAATATTTTTAATATAAAAAAATAAAGCAAAAGGGACGAAAAAAATGTCATTTTGTATTACAATAGTAGTGGCCTACAAATAAGGGGGAAGAGAGTCTGTATAAAAATGTCGTTATCTAGCGAAAGATAGCGCATTTTGAATGTTCATCAATATAGGCTTCGCATCATGTGTTGTTAGAAAGGAGAGTTTTAAGTGAAACCAAAAAAAGGATTTTGGAAGCTAGTAGGTTTACTATCTGCGCTTTCACTAGTATTTTTGAGCGGTTGTTCAAAGCTTGCTGTATTGAACCCGCAAGGTCCTGTTGCAAAAACGCAATCTGATTTAATCATTTGGTCTATGTGGATGATGTTGATCGTGGTTGTTGTCGTATTTGCTATTTTTATATTTGTTCTTGTCAAATATCGTGAAAAACCTGAAAACATGGACTATGAGCCACCTGAGCAAGAAGGTAACTTAAAGATGGAGGTTATTTGGACAGCATTCCCAATCATCATCTTAATTCTATTAGCAGTGCCAACTGTTAAAGCGATCTATTCTGCAGAAGAAGTACCGGCAGAATCAAAGGATAAAGATCCAATCGTGATTCACGTTACATCTGCAAACTGGAAATGGATTTTCAGTTATCCGGAACAAAATATCGAGACGGTTAACTACGTAAACATTCCAGCGGATACGCCAGTGAAATTTGAGTTAACAGCTCAAGGGCCTATGAACTCATTCTGGGTACCAGAACTTGGCGGACAAAAATATTCGATGAACAACATGTCAATGCCATTATACTTAGAAGCTGATAAGCCTGGTTCTTATATGGGACGTAGTGCTAACTTCTCTGGTGAACATTTCACTCAAATGCAGTTCGAAGTTCAAGCTCAAACGGACAAAGACTTCAAAGAGTGGGTTAGCGACGTAAAAGGCACAGCTGGTAAACTGACTGAAAAGAAATATGATCAAATCCTAAGCCCAGGCGTTGTTGGTCGTCAAACTTACAACGGTACACATTTAAAATGGATTGACCATGCAAAAGATGTATACATTCCTGGCAAAGAGCTAGAACGTGGTACAGGACATGATCACAGCAAGATGAAAGAAGACGAAAAAACGAGTAATGAAGAAATGGAAAACATGGATCACTCAAATCATGAATAACATTCATTTATTACACTAAATAACGTAATGATTGGGGGAAGACATAATGAAGCTAGATGAATTTTTCGTCACTGGCGAACCTATGATTTACGCTGCTGATGCAGCAATCGCTATGACGGTCATCGGTATCGTTTTTGTCTTAACATATTTCAAGAAATGGAAATGGTTATGGACAGAATGGTTAACAACAGTTGACCATAAAAGACTCGGTGTCATGTACATCCTTTCAGCTGTATTAATGCTTTTCCGCGGCGGAATCGATGGAATCATGATGCGTATGCAGCTTGCATTCCCGGGTATGAACATTTTAGATGAACATCACTACAACGGAGTCTTCACGGCTCACGGTGTTATCATGATCTTATTCATGGCAATGCCATTTATTATCGGACTAATGAACGTAATCGTTCCATTACAAATTGGTGCGCGTGACGTAGCATATCCGTTCTTAAACGCAATTAGTTTCTGGACATTCTTTATGGGAGCAATGCTATTTAACCTTTCTTTCGTAATCGGAGGAGCTCCTGATGCAGGTTGGACAAGTTACTTCCCGCTTGCAGGTAAAGAATTCAGTGAGGGCATCGGAAATAACTTCTATGCCGTTTCACTACAGATTGCTGGTGCTGGTACATTAATGACTGGTATCAACTTCTTTGTAACAATTTTAAAAATGCGTGCTCCTGGCATGACAATGATGAAAATGCCAATGTTTACTTGGTCAATCTTCATCACATCAATTATTATCATTTTCGCGTTCCCTGTATTAACAGTAGCGCTTGCACTTATGACACTTGACCGTGTATTCGGAACAGCCTTCTTTACAATGGCTAACGGCGGTCTTCCAATGATGTGGGCTAACTTATTCTGGATTTGGGGTCACCCTGAAGTATATATCGTTATTTTACCGGTATTCGGTGTCTTCTCAGAAGTTATCAGTACACATTCTCGTAAGAACTTATTCGGTTATAAAGCAATGGTTGTATCAATGGTCGGTATCGCATTCTTAAGTTACCTTGTATGGGTGCATCACTTCTTTACAATGGGTAACTCACCGTCAGTTAACTCGTTCTTCTCAATCACAACGATGTTAATTGCCGTACCAACCGGAGTTAAAATCTTTAACTGGCTCTTTACAATGTATAAAGGCCGTATCAAATTTACGACTGCGATGCTTTGGTCATTAGCGTTTATTCCAAACTTCGTAATCGGTGGGGTAACAGGGGTTATGCTTGCGATGGCATCAGCCGATTATCAATATCATAACAGTTACTTCCTAATCGCTCACTTCCACTATGTATTAATCTCTGGTACAGTGTTTGGCTGTTTCGCAGGTTTATACTTCTGGTATCCAAAAATTTTCGGTCACACGTTGAACGAAAAATTAGGAAAAATTTCATTCTGGATTTTTGTTGTTGGATTTAACGTATGTTTCTTCCCACAATTCTTCCTAGGTTTAGACGGTATGACTCGTCGTATGCAAACTTATGCAGACAACCTTGGCTGGAACGGATTAAACTTAGTTTCAACAATCGGTGCATTCTTAATGGGTCTTGGCTTCTTCGTATTAGTAGTTAACTTATTATACAGTGCATGGAAAAACAAACGCGACACTGCAAACGATCCTTGGGATGGTCGTACACTTGAGTGGTGGACTAAATCACCAGTTCAAGCTTACAACTTTGCAGTAATTCCTCATGTGAAAGAAATGGATGCATTCTGGCACATGAAAAAACGTAATGAAACAGAAATTAAAGCAGAAGACTTAAAACCAATTCACTTACCAAGCAATTCTGGTGTGCCGTTTATCTCAGGTATTTTCTGGTTTATCGGTGGATTTGGCTTAGTATTTGAATGGATTCCAATGGCAATCGTTGGATTAGCAGGTATTTTTGCTTGTATGCTTGCTCGTTCATTTGATTATGATCCGGGCTTCTATGTAAAAGTAGATGAAATCAAGAAGGTTGAAGGAATTACAGGGGGTGACAAATAATGGCAGGACATTTAGATAAATCATTGCCGTTAGAATACCAAGAAGAACAAAGTCGCCTGAATATCCTTGGATTCTGGATTTTCTTAGGTGCCGAGATCGCGTTGTTCTCTACGCTGTTCGTAACGTACTTAACGTACCATACGCGTACAGCGGGTGGCCCTACTGCAGAAGAACTGTTCGTTGTTAAAGATTTTATGATCGAAACGCTGTTACTACTATTCAGTAGTTTCACGATGGGAATTGCCATCTTTAAAATGCGTAATAATGATTTAAAAGGACTTTTAGTTTGGTTCGTTATTACGCTTGTCCTTGGTGGAGGATTCCTTTTCTACGAAATTCGTGAGTTTTACATGTACGCAGTTCACGAAGGTGCAACAATGCAAACAAGTGCCTTCTTATCAGGGTTCTTTACACTACTTGGAACGCACGGTCTTCACGTAACAGTCGGTGTATTCTGGGCAATCAGTATTATTATTCAATTAGTAAGACGAGGATTAACACCAGTTACTGCTCGTAAAGTATTTATTATCGGTTTATACTGGCATTTCCTTGATGTTGTATGGATCTTCATCTTTACGCTTGTATACTTGAACGGATTGGTGGGATAAGACATGGAAAATAAACAAGGCCAAAAAGCAGGTTTTCCGCTTAGTCATGTATTTGGGCTTATCCTTTCACTAGCCTTAACATTCGCAGCGCTTGGTTTAGTAGTGCTAGCTGATCTATCAAGAAGCATTACGATGACTCTTATCATGATCCTAGCGTTATTACAAGCAGCAATGCAGCTAGTAATGTTCATGCACATGACTGAAAGTGAAAATGGTAAAGTCCAGGTTGCAAACATTCTTTACAGTTTCTTTATTGCACTTTGTATCGTTGTTGGTACACTGTGGATTCTTGCAGCTCACTTTAACCATTAAAAATAAAACCACTTACTTCGGTAAGTGGTTTATTTTTTTTCATTCAGTTTATATTTCAACGTTTGATATTCTCCCGTGGGAACTTTTTTTACTACTTTTCCTTTATCATCTCTATAAACATTTACTTGTTCGTACACTTCAATTCGGTATCCGCCTCTTTTTTCTGTTTTAACATGAACTTCTTTGACCGACATGTTTAATTGTTCCGCCTCGCCTTCATCTGCAGAGGTTTCAACAGCTCCTCCATCAAGTGAAAGGTGAGATAAGCTGTCAAACGACTGCTGGGAATTGTTATCAACATAGCTTGTCACGACTAAAATGCCGGCAAAAAACAATACTAAAAAAAGCGTCCGGACTTTCATCTTCATCTTAAAACACCCCCGTAAACTGACAAACCAGCACGACTGCACCTAATATCCAAACGTAAATTGCAAACGTTTTTAATGAATGATGCTTTAAATAATTGATCATCCATTTTACCGCTACATAACCAAATAAAGCAGATGAAAGGGTGGCGACGAATAAAAAGAAAACGGAAAGCTGCTCGACTTCACCTGTGACTACATCTTTTAACTGAAGTAACACCGCTCCGCAAATAGCGGGAGTCGACAATAAAAATGAAAAGTAAGCGGCTGTTTCACGGTCTAATTTTCGCATTAACGCAGCTACCATCGTTAAGCCCGATCGAGATACAGCAGGGAATATCGCAGCTGCTTGAAACGAGCCGATAAAAAAGGCATCTCCGTATGAAATATGATCCATTTTTTTATAGCCATTTTTTACGGAATCACCAAACCATAAAAGCAGTCCCGTCGCAAGAAATTCCCAGCCAATCGTTAAGCCAGATTTAGAAATACTGTCAAAATAGTCTTTGAACAAAAGACCAATCGCAACTGCAGGGATTGTTCCTATCACTAAAAGCCCTGTAAGCTTGCTAAAGGGATGACGAATAATATGCCATAGCTCACGCTTATAAAAGACAAACACAGCAAGCAGAGTGCCCATATGCAGCATCGTATCTAAATACAGTCCTGCATCGTCTAAGCCAAATAAGTGGCGTCCTAAATACAAATGCCCCGTGCTGCTTATCGGTAAAAACTCTGTAAGCCCTTGAATGATTCCCAAAATAAATGCTTCAAACCACGACATCTTATCACCTCATACAGCGTGTCCTTATTAGTAGTGTATAGAGGAAGTTCTGAGAACATGACAAAAACATGGAAGTATAGGCATTCATTTAGTGAAATAAATACATAAAAATAGGTCATAGTATAAGAAGAGACGACCATTCTTATCTCCATCTCATCCACAATGAATGGAAAGAGGTGCTAAAAATGATACGAAAATGGGTTGCTGTATGCGTCGTATTCGCTGCTTTTATTTTTCCGCAGGCAGTAAGTGCTGAACAGCCAAAAGTAGAGATATTTCAAATTGAAACGGGCAGAGTCGTTCGTTCAACGCTCAAACCCCCAAGTGTTCAAAAAGAAGCCGAAAAAAGTATTGCGTCCATTACTGGTTTATATAAAAAGGCAAGTCCGCTTCCTAAAAAAGGCTATCTTGTTAAAGTACCTCTTGATCCAGCCGTAAAAATTGAAAATAGTGCGGTCAACACGCTGGCAAGTGAAGTTATTTTTGTTCTTGAGCCGAATCAAAAGCCAATCATGATGGTATTTGACAATGAAAATAGAACCTATTTTTTTGAATTCACTCATGATTTAACTCTTCTCAGAAAAGCATTACAGCTATAAGTCATCGAAATGATGGCTTTTTTTTACATAGAAAGTTGACAGTTTATTATGATAAATGTAATATATTTAGAAAAGTCAGAAATAATAAGGGGGAGAATTATGTGATAGCTCTACGACCGTTCTCCAAAAAAGACTTTAAACAGCTAATGGATTGGATTCCCTCCGAGTCATTTATGGTGCAATGGAGCGGCTCTAGCTTTTCTTTTCCGCTTACTCCTAGACAGTTAAAACACTACATTCGATATGCAAATGAAGATGGTGCTTCTACCTATGCTTTTTCCGTCATAGATGAAAATGAACAGCTTATTGGGCATATTTCTCTTGCTCATATTGATTATTATCATAAAACAGGAAGAATTGGCCGAGTACTGCTTGGTGAAAAGTATAGAGGAAAAGGGCTTTGCTCGCACATGTTTGAAAAAGTGTTAGCTTTCGGTTTTGAAGAACTGGGTCTTCACCGAATTTCGCTCGGCGTCTTTGATTTTAACGAGCGGGCGATTCAGTCCTATGAACGAATTGGCTTTACACGCGAAGGCCTTCTTCGAGATGTCCGGCTTGTAGATGGACAGTACTGGAGCTTAATTGAAATGAGTATGTTAGACAGTGAATGGGCACAGCGTGATGTGCATCAAAAATCAAGCTAAAATCTACTAGTGAAAAGCCAGCTTCTCAACAAGCAGGCTTTTTTGACATGTGCTTAAATTTCTCTAAAAAGGTATAAATTTTCATTCATTAAGGCATATAGAGAGTAAGTGATGTGTAAAGGAGACCATATGAATGAAAAAATACAAAATAGGGATCTTAGCGGCATGTATTTTGCTTTTAGGAACCGCTGGATTTGGAATTGCCTATCAACAGCAAACATCTGCTAAAGAGCAGTCTCACTCGTTTAATGTACTGGTGATGGGCGTAGATGAAAGGCCGGGAGATACAGGCCGCTCAGATGTATTAATGGTGGTCAACTTAGATACGAGCCACAATAAAGCAAAAGTTATGCCGATCCCTAGAGATACACGCGTGCACATTGATGGAAAAGGAACGGATGAGAAAATTAATCATGCTTATCGATACGGAGGGATTCCTTTAACCGTGCGCACGGTTGAGAAATTCTTAGATATCGATGTCGATTATTATGTGAAAGTAAATATGGAAGGCTTTAAAGATGTAGTAGATGAACTTGGCGGAGTGAACGTTAAGAACCCGTTTCCTTTTGTGTTTGATTCATTTATCTTTCCTGAAGGAGAAAATGCGTTGAACGGCGAAAAAGCTCTTGCTTATGTGAGGATGAGACACGAAGATCCAAAAGGAGATTTAGGAAGAAATAATCGCCAGCGCCAAGTAGTGGAAGCTCTATTAGATAAAGGAATGAACATGTCAACGGTGAAAAACATTCCAAGTCTCCTCACGCTTGTAAAAAAGCATATTCGAACGAATATTGATGTCAGCGATGCATTTACGATGTATAACATCATTAAGAATGGCCGGCCTGATTTCGAAACGGTAACGGTAAAAGGAGAAGGGCAAATGGTAGATGGTACATGGTATTATGTTGTCAAACCATCTGAAAAAAAACAGCTGAGCGCTATGTTTCAACAAACCAATGAATAAAAAAGAGGGCTGAAAAAATTCAGCCCTCTTTTTATTCACCAATTTCTTCTTGACGCTGCAAGCAGGAAATTTGTTTTTTCTCTGGATGGACACCAAATGTATAGCCCCACGTTTGCAATTTATCTAGAATGATTTCGTCTTTTTTAAAGCCAAAGATCATCACTACATCTTGGTTTTCATCTAAAAGCAAATACTTTTCATCTTTGCGCCACATCGTTAAGTTTGACGCGTAGAAAAGATTCCAGCCGTTATTCATGCGATGACCGGTTGCTTGGTTTTTATAGTTGACAATCATATTTCTTCCTCCATTAGTGAATCTTTCTAAAAGTAAAACTTCAAAGAATATTATAAACGTTCTATTCCTAGAAATCTATTATTTATCCTGTTGAGGGGAACTCGCCGTGATGTTTATAAAATACATGTGATAAAAGATTTAGTATATAAGGATATATTTGTATAAAACGAGAGTCGATAAGTAAGAAAACGGAGAAAAGGAGGGTCTAAAAGCGTATATAATTGAAAAAAATATAAGTTATCTAGCTTTAAAGACTTAAAAACACGCTTTTCAGACCATGGACATGCTTTTTCAAATTTCTACCTACAAGAAAGAAGGCAGAGGTGCGAAATGTGTAGGTGAATCTAAATGAGTTTACGGTAAACATGAGGCCCCAAAACGTGGTACATGCTAGAAAAGGGGGAAATTCAACGATGTCAAAAAAAGCGCTATGGATTAAAAATGCTTCGCAAGTTGTAACGGCCAAAGAAAATAAAGGTCCTTTAGCTGGAAAAGAAATGAGGAACTTGACGGTGATTGAAAATGGCTCAGTCTGGATAGAAGGAGATCAAATTGTGACCGTAGGTACAACAAAAGAGCTAGAACAAAAATATGAAAGGGAAAGAAATGACGCAACGATTATTGATGCTTCTCATAAAATTGTGACTCCGGGTCTGATTGATCCCCATACACACGCTGTGTACGCTGGCTCGCGTGAAGAAGAATTTTATAGGCGGTTTGAAAGGCCAACTTCTTACTTGGATTTATTAGAAGAAGGTGGAGGTATTCACTCCACTGTCGTTCAAACACAGGAAGAGTATGCGTACCGGATTTATCAGCAGAGCTATGAGCGTCTTACGTCTTTTCTAGCTCACGGAGTCACAACTATAGAAGTTAAAAGCGGGTATGGCTTAGAACTAGAAACAGAACTAAAGCAGCTGCAAATCGCTAAAATGCTGAATGATACGCATGCAGTTGATGTAGTAAGTACCTTTTTAGGCGCACACGTCGTACCTCTTGTATATAAAAAAGATACGCAGAAATACGTCAATTTACTTATTCACGAAATGATTCCTCAAATTTCTTCTTATAACCTTGCAGCATTTAATGATGCTGTATGTCTTCCAAATGCTTTTTCATTCAAACAATGTCAAGAAATACTCGAAGCCGGGAAAAGATATGGCATGCTTCCTAAAATACATGCCGACCCCTTTGAATACTGCAGAGGAGCGGAGCTCGCAGCAGAGGTAGGAGCGATATCAGCAGATTATCTTTTGTATGCTTCTGATGAAGGATTAAAGAAACTGGCTGAAAAACGGATCGTAGCCACACTTTTACCCGGGAATTCCTTATTTGTTGGAATGAAATGGCCAGATGCTAGAAAAATGATCGATTTAGGAGTTCCGGTTACTCTTTCTACAGACTGCAATCCAGGTTCATCTCCAACGACTTCACAGCAATTTGTGATGAACCTGGCATGTATGAATATGAACATGAGTCCTGAAGAAGTGCTTGTAGCCACAACTCTTAACGCAGCTCATGCTATTAATCAAGGAGATAAGATTGGGAGTATTGAAGCCGGAAAACAGGCTGACCTAGCGATTTTTAATGTCTCTAGTTATCGAACCCTTCAATATCAGTATGGCTTAAATCATATTGACTGCGTAGTAAAAAAAGGAGAAGTAGTTGTAGAAAACGGAAAAGTTTTGTAAAACAAGTTTATAGAAAAAGAGAAAAGGGTAAAGAATAGAGAATTTGTCACACATGCAAAGGCAGGGAATTTAGATATGATTACAAAACAAAATGTTATTCCATTACTAAAAGAAGCTTGCCCATCTTTTGAGCCAAGCGAAGAAGTGGACCTCAACGATAAAGACGAGCTGCAGCATGAATTAAGCCGTGTTGCGGGTCATTTAATCTCTCTTGAATATAACGGCCAGCTCCAGCGTGAACCGGACGTATTTGAAGCGATTGAACAGCTGTATATAGAAGGTGAAGCTGATGTGAAAGAAGCTGTTACAACGGGACTCTTTCAAGCAATGCATGAAATGATTATAGATCAGCAAATTAGCCCAGAAGAAATTGGAATGCTATTAAAACCTCACTCACTGAAGTGGTGGAAAACGATTGACCATTTTAGCGAAAACAGTGCTGAACAGTAAGGAAAAAGAACGTCATGGAAACATGATGTCCGTGACGTTCTTTTCTTTTACTGTTCTTTTTTCAACTGTCTCTCTAAAATAAAAGGACCAAATGGAATAACCGACATAAGAAATGCAAATAAAGAGCGGCCGATTGACCATTTATGCGCGAATTTCACATGAACGACTGCAAGAGCGTACAGCACAAAAAGTGCACCGTGTGCTGCGCCTACAACTGATACAGCTTCGGGTATGCCTGCTGCATATTTTAGCGGCATAGCAATGCCAAGCAGCAGTAAAAATGAAATTCCTTCTAAAATTCCTACTAAACGCAGGCGACCGATTGGTGATGTAAGAACCATGTTTTCTCCTCCCGTAACGACGGAATAAATTTCTGTATCAATGACAAAAATGTACCATAGCGAGCTCTTCATATACAAGCATCATTTGTATCTGTCACAAAAAAGTCGAAAACGCTTTAATTTGCTTTATAGAAGTATTTTGTTTGAAAAACTGACATACTCTTGTGATGCAAGGGATAAAAGAGCACACTACGTGTTGACAAGTTATTTTAATTATTTTATATGTATAGTATCGAAAACGTATGAGAGGATTTTTTACCATGACAAACCGAGAACAGCAGAGAGAGAAAATTTTAGGTGCTGCTTTTGAAGTGTTCGGATCCAAAGGCTACTATGAAGCAAAAATGATTGATATTGCTAAACTAGCGGGTGTATCTAAAGGAACGCTTTACTTGTACTTTTCGTCTAAAGAGTCGCTTTATATCGCTGTGAACAATCGTTCGTTTGATGAGTTTTTGTATCATGCAAAGCGAAGAACGGATGAATGCCAAACGTTTCATGAAAAGCTGTATTCAATTGCGAAGCATCACCTGCTCTTTTTTTACGAAACTAAAAAATATCCGGACTCTTTTTGGCAAGCCCCTCACCAAATGCCAGAAATGATGGGTCGTCTTCATCAATTTTTTGAGGATTATCACGGGCTTGTTGCTAAATTGATTGAAGAGGAGAAAATAAAAAATGCTTTCTTACACTCAAAAGCGTTTTGCAGTATGTTAAATGGGTATAGGATGGATATCGTTTCCGATGATGATATAACAGAAGAAGATATCACGAACTATGCGGAGTTCATTGTGAACTTATACATTGAAGGCTGCTATTTTGAGACCCAAAAATGACTCGTCGGTACTGGTTGATAATGGAGGGATATGATGAATACCAGCAGCACAGTAATTAATTTTTCATATTTTCAAGAACAAACCGTTACCAAGGTTAACACAGACAATACCCTGCCGTTTTCTCTTGGATTTAGTAAAGGTGGACTTGTGGCAGAATGTCCATGGAGACTAAAAAACAAACGCAGCATCTTGCTTGGTCAAGCGGACTGGAAATCGCTACATTCTGCCGAGCAGCGTCAGCAAGTCGAAGCACTGCTGCTTGGCCAGCACATTATCTCTATACAGTGGTATGAAGATATCGGTATACTTCGAATTACATTTTCTAATGGGTATGCGCTAGATATGTTTCACGACAGCTCTTTTTTGAAGGTTGGGATTTATATGGTCAAGACGGCTTTTCTTTTATCTCCCTGCCAGGGGGAGCGTGCGACCATCAAATTTCAGTTTGTATAGACAGCTCATCAGCACATGAAAGGAGGTGAGTTTTTTTACGAAAAACTGACCCGCGGGTACTCTAAAATTGTTAAAAAAAATAAAACGGGTCTGCAGCTATTAAAGGATGAAGGCTTTTCAAATAACTTAGTTACGTAACGGAGGAAAAAGATGAATTTTTTGACGAGATTTAGTTTAAAAAATGCGGTAGCTGTGTTTATCGTTTCATTTTTACTTATTTTAGCGGGGCTATATTCATTTTCAAAACTAAAAATTGATTTACTGCCGAATATCGAATTTCCGCAGCTGTCCATTGAAGCAACGTATCCAGGGGCTTCTCCTGATGACGTAAATGAAAGCGTCACGTCGAAAATCGAAGACCAAGTGAAAGGAATTGAAGGCGTTAAAAGCGTACAAAGCGTATCGTATGAAAACGTCGGTATTATTAATTTAGAATTCCCTTTTAATACGGATTTAGATAAAATTGAACAGCAAATTAACTCGTCGATAAAAGAATTAGATTTACCAGAGTCATCAAATGTAGACGTAAACCGTTTTTCATTTGGTTCATTCCCGATTTTCAACATTTCACTGTTTGCGAAAGATGATGCAAATCTTGAAAAAGTATTAAACGATGAAGTGATTCCTGAATTGAATAAAATTCAAGGTATTAACTCCGTCTCAGTTGGCGGCGTGAAAGAGGACCTTTTACAAATTACGGTCGATAAAGAAAAAGCAGCTCAAGCTGGCTTAACGCTTGATGGGATGAAAGAACAAATTAATCAAAAAGCTGTTTCATTCCCAGCAGGAACATTAAACGGAAAAGAGCTTCAAATTCCAGTGCGAGTAGAAGAAAAAGTTGCGACGATCGATGCATTAAAGAAAATCCAGCTGAAATCTACGATGAATCCTGAAGCAAAGCCTGTGAAGCTTGGCGATATTGCCAAAGTCGAAGCCGTAACAGAACAAGGCGAATATACACGCTATGACGGCAAAGATGCACTGTCGATGGCCATCACAAAAAAACAAGATGCTAATACAGTTGAAGTGGCGAGCGAAACGATGAAAATTTTGAAAAAATATGACGATCAGTTAGACTACGCAATCGGCTTTGACTCAGCTGACGGCATTGAAAAGTCTGTTGAAACATTAGTGCGCGAAGGATTGCTCGGAGCATTATTTGCGTCACTTGCCGTGCTGATTTTCTTGCGTAACTTCCGCGCTACAATCATTGCCATTATATCGATTCCATTATCGCTGTTAGTATCAGCTATTTTCTTAAACCAGCTTGATATTTCACTTAACATTATGACACTAGGCGGAATGGCTGTAGCCGTTGGGCGCGTAGTGGATGACAGTATTGTTGTGATTGAAAATATTTTTAGACGCGTTCGCCGTTCAGAAGAAGGCATGAGCAACGGGCTTGTCGAATCGTCCACAAAAGAGATTTTAAAAGCCATTACCTCGTCTACCATTACAACGGTTGTCGTATTCTTGCCAATCGGCTTTGTAGGAGGAATTACAGGAGAGTTCTTCTTGCCGTTTGCCTTAACAGTTGTTTTTTCACTGTTAGCATCTCTTCTTGTAGCGATTACAATCGTGCCGATTCTAGCAAAGTTTGCATTTAAAAAAGTCCCGCCTGAAGAAAAAGAAGGAAAGCTGCAGCGCGGATATGCAAAAGCGATTGCATGGTCGCTTAATCATAAAATCAAAATTTTAATTTTATCCTTTATTTTACTGTTTGGCTCATTTGCACTTGTTCCTTCACTTGGCTTTACGTTTATTCCAAATGAAGAACAAAAAATGCTTCAGGCCAACGTTCAATTACCAGCATCTACATCACTTGAAAAAACAAACGATGTATCTTTAAAAATTGAAAAGATGTTTGCGAATCAAAATGAAATTTCAGATGTGACTACGGAAGTTGGATCACGCGACTTTTCAACAGGTGTAAAACGCCCAAACCAAGTTGGCTATTTCTTGAACGTAAAAGAAGGCGTGAATGTCGATACGTTTATTGATAAAGTTCAAAAGAAAATGGAAAGCATCACGAAAGAAGAATCGCCTAAAGCAACAGTTAATGTACAAGAAGCATCAACAGGAGGGCCTCCTACAAATAATAACGTAACGGTTGATTTATATTCTTCTAATTTAAATGACTTGCAAAAGGCAGCTAAGCAAGTGGAAAACCACTTAAACAAAGACAAACGTCTTAAATATGTAACAAATAACTTCTCAGATAAGCAAAAGCAGCTTGTAGTAGAAGTAGATCCTGATAAAGCCGCAGAGTACGGAGTATCTGGATTTCAGCTGCTTGGTACAATCTCAGACCAAACCAAACCAGTATCCGTTGGAGACTTAAAATTAGATAATACAAAACGAGCGGTTCAGCTTTCGTACGATAAAGACCTTAGTTCAGTAAAAGAAATTAAAGATCTTCAAGTATTTACAGAACGAGGGCCTGTGTTAGTAAAAGATATTGCTGACGTTCGTACAATTGATACGTTCACTTCTATTCAAAAGCTTGACGGCAAAGTATTTGCGCGAGTGGAAGCAGATATTAAAGGCGATGATGTTCAAGCTGTGACCAAAGATGTTGTAGATGGAGTGAAAAAGTTAGACTTGCCAAAAGATGTGAGCTTGGACGGTGGAGGCGGAAGCGACGAGACAGTGGAAGTCTTCCAATCTCTAGGTCTAGCTATTTTAACGGCAATCGGCCTTGTGTATTTAACGATGCTCGTTACGTTTGGAAAAGCGCGTATTCCATTTATCATTTTATCGTCACTCATTTTTGTGCCAATCGGTTCGTTAGTTGGTCTAGTACTTGCAAAAGAACCGCTGTCCGTCAGCGTCATGATTGGATTCTTAATGCTGATTGGAATTGTTACAACAAACGCGATTGTACTTGTAGATCGAATTACCCAAAATCGTGAACAAAAAGGCATGACGATCCGCCAATCCCTTATTGAAGCTGGGAAAACGCGCTTGCGTCCAATTTTAATGACGGCGTTTGCTACCATTGCTGCATTAATTCCGCTGGCGCTTACTACATCAAGCGGAACGCTGATTTCAAAAGGCTTAGCTATCACGGTGATCGGAGGGCTTGCGTCATCTACCCTTCTTACCTTAATTATTATTCCAGTGGTATACGAACTCTTCTTCGCAAAGCAAGTGAAAAGAGAAAAACAGCTGGAAAAAGAAACGACATAAGAACTATTTTCTAATAGAGGAAAATATGACCATAGACTATATGTTATAATAAAAGTACGTTTTAACCCCTTATATTATAGAAAAAGAAGCGGCGCTTTCAAGCGCCGCTTCTTTTTTATGTAAAGTCATTATTTACAAAAAATGATTAAATGTCTTGTATGGAGGGAAAGAGTGTTAACAGGAAGCTTTACTATATCATCGTAGAGTTATCTAAAAAACATACAAAGTACAGGAGTGTCGTTTTCGTGAGTTCAACAAAGAAAGTTGTATTTATCAGTTCCCTTATCTTAAATGTCCTTTTCATAGGTGTTTTTGCTTTTTATGCAACAAGCAGCAGCGCGATGAAAAATCCGCTGTCATCTAAGGATTCGTCTAAGCAAAGCTATAGAGATAATCCTTATTACATTGAACGGACCACTTTGTTCAAGCAATTAAGTATTCCTAAAGAGTCAATCGTATTTCTCGGTGATAGCATTACCCAGCGCTCTGAATGGAGCGAACTTTTTCATAATAAGCAGATTGTCAATCGAGGCGTAGCCGATGATACAACAGAAGGGGTATTGCATCGTCTAAAAAGTATTACAGATGCTAAGCCAAAAAAGATTTTCTTAATGATTGGCATTAACGATTTAAATGAGCAAAAATCTGTAAAAAAAACCAAAGCCAATTACGCTGAAATTCTTGAACGTATTCATAAAGAATCACCCAATACAAAAGTCTATATTCAAAGTGTACTGCCCGTGAACAATAAAAAATGCGGCGACGCAGTGGACAATAAAGATGTTATCGCATTAAATAACTATTTAAAGCGTCTAGCTAAGAAACACAACGATTCTTACATTGACCTGTATTCGAAAGTATCTACACATAATCAGTTAAAAAGTAATTTCACGGTTGATGGTCTTCATTTAAAAGGCCAAGGCTATGCTATTTGGAAAAAAGAGGTTCAGGCATACGTAAATCAATAAAAAAAGCGCTCCGAAAGGAGCGCTTTTTTTTAGATAAGCTCTGGTAAATGTTTTTTAGCATCGTATTCGACAAGAGCATCTCCGTTTTTGATGCGCTGTAAATAATCAGGATTTGAAATAAGCGGGCGGCCAATAGCAGCTACGTCGATCCAGCCGGCTTGCAGCGCTTTTTCAGCTGATTCAGGCGTTAAGTCACCTACGCCGATAATCGGTCCATCCCAGTACTTACGCGTAATTTCATAAAGATTTTGACCGTTTTGAACATCTTCATAAAAATCCAGCATAGATGGATGAATGATCTCAATTCCTGTTTCTTTAAACGCTTCTGTATACGTTTGAATAGCTTTTTCAGTATCATCCCAGCGGTAGTCTGGTTTATCAAGCTTATGAGGAGAGAAACGAATCACAACGCGCTCTTTTCCAATGGCGTCGATAACAGCCGAAATCACTTCTTTCATAAACGTTAATCGCTGTGCAAGGTCGCCTCCGTATTCATCAGTGCGTTTATTAGACCAGTCTGAATTAAACTGATCGATTAAATAGCCGTGAGCACCGTGAATTTCAACGCCATCAAATCCTGCTTCAATGGCATTTTTAGCGGCTTGGGCGTACTGTTCTACAACTTCTTTAATATCTTCTTTTGACATTTCTTCAGGCTCTTCGTAGGGCTTGCGGAAACGAGGCACTTGGCCTTGTGCTGCAATAGCGGAAGGGGCCTGAGGCTTATGTCCATTGATTAACCCGGAATGACTCAAGCGGCCAACGTGCCAAATTTGAGCGATAATCGTGCCGCCTTCTTCATGAACAGCTTCTGTTACAGGCTTCCATGAATCAATTTGTTCTTGGGTATAGATACCCGGAACGCCAGGATTTCCTTTTGCGCGTTCGCTGATAACAATTCCTTCACTAATAATTAAGCCAATACCATCCTTTGCGCGGCGGCTGTAATAGTCTACAACGTCTTGACCGACTACGCCTGTCTCTGGATCAGCAAAGCATCTTGTCATCGGTGCCATTGCTGTACGAGTGTGTAAATCAAATGCTTCAATGTTTGTTGGTTGGAATAGTTTTTCAAATTTACTCATTTTATATTCAGCTCCTTAAGAGGAAAGTATAGCTGCGAACGTTTTGCAGCGGGTTCAGTTTATTGTAACAGGGGATTTGTTTTATCTTCAAACATTTCGACTTCCGAAAAAGTTCAGAAAAAAAAAGCCGGCTGTCTTTACAGCCAACTTTTACAACATTAATGCTGTTTGTTAGGAAGTTTTTTTTCAGGATGCCCAGTAGCTTGACCCTGCTTGTTTTTACGCTGCTTTTCTTGATTGTCATTCAGTTTTTGAACAAATTCATTTGTGTTTTCCATTATCCAAACCTCCTTTATGAACTTTCCCTGTTACTATAACCCATTGCACGTAAAAACATGACGCGAATCCGTTAAAAGCAACTTCATATGTGCACTGGTATATAGAAATCAACAGGAAAATCGTGTATACTGTTGTAAAAATAACGTTAATGTTTCGTGAGTTTATAATTTCTTATTCATTCATGAACAAGAAAAGGTGTTACGCAATGAGTGATTTTTTTAGCGGGAAAGAAATGTCGTTTATTTTGATTTTGACATTCAGCGTGTACATATTTGTCTGGAATGTGCCCCTTCAAGCGACAAATGCCATGATGATCTACTTTATCCTGCTGTTTTTGTATACAGTCAGTAAACTGCTTTTTTCTCCTCAGTTCCGACAATTTCCGCTTGTTAAGGTGCTTTTGGCCATTTTATTCGTTCTTATGCTGGCTGAAATAATCGTTGCTTACAGCACTCATAGCATAAAGATTACAGATTTAAATCATATTTTCGATTATTTTAGTCATATGGATTTGTATTCATAGTATGTACAGCAAACAAATGATTTACCACGATATCCTCTCCGAGTGCTGGCTGTGCTTTTTTATATTTTTTACACCCTGCTTGCACAAGGAAAGAGAAAGCGTACGTTCTTTGACCAAAAGATCAGGGGAATGCCAAATTTCTTTGAATAGCTCTGTTAAGATGCTTTCGCAAGCATGTGGATCTTTTACTGCTGAATAGACAAGACGATACAAAAGCGATTCATATCGATTGTAAAGCTGATGAAGTGCTTCTTTCTTTCGGATTTTTATCTCTTGAATGAGTAAAAGATCATTGTTCATAACCGAGCCCCTTCGAAAATCAATTATAGTTCATTGTACCCTCGTTAAGATGAGTATAAACACCTAAAAAGGAGAGGCTTATGAGCGATGTAGTATCAAAAAAACAAGGCAAAATATTCAACGAGATATCGAACAAGGGAACTTGGGGAAAGTGAGAGACCGCCTGCACAGTTTGCTCGTTACGTATCCAAATGAGCTGATAAACTTATTGTAGCTGGATGTGCATTGATTTTCCTTACAGTCGTCAGTTTACTAATCATTGGCGTATATACAGTTTGTACATGGCTGTTTTCATGAAGAAAAGGTGCACAGATGTGCACCTTTTCTTTATGAATGCTGCTTCACTACGTGATTTACAATTTTTTCGGCTGCAGCGGCGGGTCCAGCTGCCTGTTCGAAACTTACGTTGATTTCTTTTATCCCTTTCTTGTAGCGGTCGTCATGTATGACTTCGTCAACGGCACTCCTTAAAAGCGAGGCATTTACCGTTTCTTTTGCTAAGCGATACCCGGCGTTTAGCTCCACGAGCCTTTGAGCAACGAGCGGCTGATCTTTTCCGTGAGGTAAAACGACTAACGGTACGTTAAAATGAATAGCTTCATTTACACTGTTCATGCCTCCGTGCGTGATAAAAACGTCAGCTTCTTTTAACACGTCAAGCTGAGGAACATAGGGCGAAATAATAAAATGCTCTGGTGCTTTTCTTATCTTTTTAAAATCAGCCCGGTCTCCTGCTGCAATCACAACTTTTCCATCAAAGTCGCTAAATGCGTCGATGCAAAGGTTAAAAAAGCCTTCTACATCGTCGAGTACTGTTCCCATTGAAACATAAAGAACTTTTTCATCTCTTAGCTTTTCTAACGGAAAATCATGAGAGGTGTGACGCTTTGGAAAGCTTGGCCCAATAAATAAACAGGATTCATCAAAACGTTCATGAAGCGGCTGAAAAAAGCGGCTTGTGTATACGACCGTTAATTCGCCTTCATTGTTCATAAATTGAAGCAGATTTTTAGGTTCTACGCCAAACTGATTTTTGAGCAAGCTGAGCCCGTACTGAGCTTTTTCGTCAGGTTTAAATGGAACATCTGAATCCGGATGCAGAGGCATCATTGCTAAGCGTTCTTTTGGCATTAAAAAAGAAGCAGATGATACAATCCCGGGAATTCGCAAATAATCACGTACTAATTCCCCTGCTCCAAACTTGTCGTAAAACACAAAGTCAAAGTCAATTTTTTTTGATAATGAATGAACAAGCTTCAGCGTATCTAAAGACGTTTGGATGTGGATATTTAAAAAGGCGTTGATTCCTTGAGCAGTTTCAGGCTTGATGGATACACCGCTTAATAAGTCCCGGTGAGTGTGTACGATAGCCCCGGCGTTTTCAAGACGCTCTTTAAAACGCTCGGCCGTAATGTAATGAACGGCATCACCTCGATCTGAAAAAGCTTTTACCATTCCAAGCGTTGGGTTTACGTGACCTTCAGCGGGAAAATTGATCATTAAAATGTTTGCCATTTTTTCACTTCACTTTCGGTAAGATTTCTTCAAGCGTAATCAAATATAAGGAAGTTGACAACTAATTTGGCTAGCGCATTTATCTTTTAAAACCTTAACTTTGTGTATAAAATGTGAAAAAATATAACTTTTTTCCTAAAAAATAACATCATTAAGCGGAGGTTATGGTAGAATTTTGAGAGCACTAGAGAGAAAGAATCATTTTTGGAGGTTGCTATTTTGAGTACGTTATCAACAAATTCAGAGCCGGTTTTAAAGCCTAAAAAGAAAAAAGAGTTTACTTACTTCACGCTGCTTCTATTTATCGTGTTAGGCTTTGGCCTGCAGATTATAGCCGGAATTGGAGTAGCTATTTACGATGAAGTTACGGGTTCAAATATGACGGGAATTTTATTAGAAGGGCCATATGCCCTGCTGGTAGACGCGGCGTTTTTTCTAGGCGTTGCGGTGCTGTACAGGCCTGTGCTCAGATTTTTAAAGCCTATGTGGAACGTCTCAGTATTAAAAGAAAGAAAAACGTATGTATATATTGTGGTAGGCTTTTTAATTGTAGCCGCGGTGCAGTACGTGATGCTTTCATTTTTAAACGTAGAAAGCGCAAATCAGCAGCAAAAAGATTTAAACCAAGGCAGTTTTAATCAAACGCTGCTTTCAAGCTGGATATTCTTTATAAGTGTAGCAGTCATTACGCCTATTAAAGAAGAGCTGCTTTATAGAGGTGTTTTATGTGGTTTTTTAACCAAACGCCATCACGTGTCTGTAGGCATTTTCGTTTCCGCTATTGTATTCGGTCTGTTACATATTGGCTTTCCGATTACAGCTACCGTCATGGGACTTGTCTTTGCCATTATTTATTATCGAACAAAATCTATTTTTCCCTCTATGATTTTACATATGCTGTGGAATGGATTAGTGAGTATAACCGTCTTCTTTTAAAAGCCGCTTAAGCGGCTTTTTTATTTGGATAAAGATGCAGAATGCTTTACGCGAATTTTCCCAACAATTAATAATCCAAGAGGGTAAAATAGTCCAAATAACAGACTATACGGAATCCACGTATCTCTGTCCCACGTTTGTTCATATGGAATGCTTGGATACACGATAAGTGAAAATGTAACGGCAATAATGCTTAGCGGAAGAGTTAAAATTCGGTAGTTTTTTAATTCAAGAATTTGAGCGAGTCCAGAAACGGTCGCATAATAGTAGAGAGACGTTTTAAAATAAAGAGATAAAAACCACATAATAGCCATAATTACTTCAATATTTTTCAGAAAATCCGCAACTTCGATCCGTCTTGCAAGCTCATAGCTTGGATATAAAGCAATACGTGTATACGTATTTCCAAGTACAAGAATGCCAAGCAATAAGATAATAATCATAATGCCTCCGCCGATTAAGCTTCCCGTAAAAAAAGCGCGGTTTCGCTGATCTGGTTCCGCTACGTGAGCAGGGAAAACGGTTAGCAATACAATAAAAGTGAGAGAAGTAATACTTGTAAATACCAGAATAGATCTGATAATAGGTTTAACGCCTACCTCTAACAAAGGCTGCAAATTCTCATAATGAATTTGAGGGAAGATCGAAAAAACTAAGATTAAGAACGGAATAACAAACCAAGGAAAGAGAATTTCAGCACAGCGGGCAATCGTTTCAATGCCAAGCCGAACGCCGACAATCACAATTCCCATAAACAAAATATGAACAGCAAGCATAGGTGTTTGAATAATAATGCGAGTTGTTAGAAACGAGCCCACGTAAAACAAAACTTGACTGCAAAAAAGAAGAGTAGAAGCGACAAATAAAAGAGATACAAACTTTCCTAGCCACTTGCCTAAAATGGCTTCGTTTAGTTCCATGAGCGTTTTATTAGGATAAAGGCTAGAAAGTTTGATATACATCCATACAAGAAAAACGCCTACACCTACGCCTAAAATAGCTGGAATCCATGCCTCTTGTTTAGAATCAGCCGTTAAGCTTCCTGGAACGACTAAAATGGTGTCGCCTAAACTATAAAAAATGACGAGTATTCGAAACTGTGCTGCGGATAAATTCATCTGACTATGCACATTGTTCACTTCCTTTTATTTCAACAGACTGAACAAAAAATCACTAAAAGGTTTTAATAAAAAAGCAATGCCGTCCCCGGGGTTAGGAACCTCCACACCGCCGTATTTTAAACTAACAATTAAAATACTTACTATGAACAAACTCCAAAAAATTTGCTTTTCTTTTTTACTGTTCACTTTTTTTAAATAAGGTATTTCTACTAAACAAACAGCTGCACAAAGTAAAAAAATCCCTAAAAATATAAGCATGTATCAACCTCAATTAGTAACCCTTTAAAAATGATGAAGGGATGTTAAAGACGCCTGTGTTTCAAATATAGTATGATCCAAAAAGGCTTGATTTATGAAAAGTAAGACTAAAGCCAGGGCAAAACCGTGTTATAATGACCAAGTTGAGCGTTATAATAGAAAAAACAGCATGATTACAAACAAGTAGATACATAACAAGGTAAGGATGGGAGAGATATATATGGCAGATGAGCTCAAAAAAATGCTAGATGACAAAGAAAAGGTGCAGCTTATTATCGCCGCTGTTGTCATGCTTGGAGGCCTGGTCGTTTTGTTAAAAAGCGTTGCAACAGGGCAGGCCATGGGTGAAAAATGGCTAGAAAGTCAAGGGAACGCAGACACGGATCTGTATCTTGAAACGATAAAAAGCTACATACATCTGTATCAAATTGTGGGTGGCGTCATGTTTGGAGGAGGCCTTCTCACGTTACTTCGTGCTAAACTAAAGAAATAAAGCGGCAGCAAAATAAAAGATCATAGTCCAAAAGAAGTGTCATATCTTTTTAATAACTTAAAAAATAGTGAAAAGGAGTTATGTATGAATAATGAAGAAAATACACCGGCTTATCATCTGTTTATGATGATAGGAGCGCTTGCTATGCTGATTTTTGGTGTTGTCGGTTTCTTTATTAAGTATCCTGCTACGTTAAGTTTTGTGATGTGTATTGGTGGAAGTATCATATTTTTGCTGCATTTATTTGAATATATGAAACCTAAAAATGAACTATAGCATCTTCAAACGAGGAAATCTAGAAGCAAAGGAAGATGAGAAATGCGGAAACACCGTACGTATGAAACGCTAGTTGATCTTTATCAAAAAAGCGCCAAAATTCATTATGAAATCGATTATCGAGATAAAAAATCTGTAAAAAAAGGCAATCGAGCTGCAGAAGATATGAAAAAAATTGCGCAGCTCATTCATTTATATTATCCAGGCATGCTGTTTGAATTTGCAACACTGCTGACAAATCCTACTTATCGAATTGACCTATGGGCTGCACATCATATTTTAGAAATCATGAGCTATTCACCAATGCTTGAGGACAACGCGCTTTCCGTCATTGAACGCTACGCCGACGAAAATGATTTTACAGCTTTAGGAAATCGCATGTGGTTAGATCAGTGGAGAGAAAAACAGCGCTAAAATTGGGCTAAGCAAACAAGAATAACCAAAAGGAAGATGGATATATGAGTTTATGTACATTAAAGAACGGTATAGGCATCAGCATTCGAGAAGCAGTACCGAAAGACGCAGAGAAAATGATTGCTTTTTACAACCGGGTAGGAGGAGAAAGCGATTTTCTTTCATTTGGAGAAGGTGAGTTTCTTACACCTCTTTCAGAGTACGAACTGTTTTTAGCTTCTGTAAAACAAGAGCAAAATGCTCTTATAGTTGTGGCTGAAAAAGAAGAGAAAATCATTAGTATTGCATCCATCACCTCGTCTCAAAACCCGCGTAATAAGCATGTGGGAATCCTCGGTATTGTAGTAGAGAAATCTTATAGCGGGCTAGGGTTAGGCAGACAGCTAATGATTGAGCTGATTGAATGGGCACGTACGAATAAACAAACAAAAAAAATCGAACTTGTGACGCGAGAAGATAACCAAAGAGCTATTTCTTTATACAAGCAGCTAGGGTTTCAAACAGAAGGATTAAAAGAAAAAGACACCTATATAAATGGCGTGTACTATAATACAATGCTTATGGGTCTTCACTTATAAAAAGAGGCTGGGACAAAAGTATATTAAGTGAATGAAAATCCGAACGATGAATCGTTCGGATTTTCATTGTGGTGATGAACATAGGCTTCCTATAGGCAGATGCTTCTAACGATTTTGGAGGCTCAGCGGCGCCCGCGGAACGCGAAGCCTTGGACGGAAATCAATGGCGGCGGAACAAGCAGGTCAGATCATGTATGCCAATGGTTCGTCTTTAGATTGAATTGACGTAGTTATATCTCACTCTTTTTTTGTTTATTGTTTTTTAGCTTCCGCAAATACACTCATCGCCTCGTTCATAAATTTGGCTAATCCTTTTCCATAGCGATCAATGTTAGTTGTAAATCGCTCATCTTGCACATACATTTCTCCAAGACCTTTAAAGGCTTCTAATGAATATGTTCCAAAGTTCTCATTTAAAAATTGATACCATGTCGCAATAGCTTTTTGAGCTTCTGTAGAGGATGGTGACAGATCACGAAGCGAAGCTAAGTGAGTGTAGATACTTTCCCATTCGTTTGATATGCGCTGCTGTTCTTCTTGTGAGAAGCTTTGTACTTTTTCATTCGCTTCATCTACCCGCTGATTTCCCCAGCGCTTCCGTGCTTCTTCTTCATAGGGGTTATGCGAAAAATCCAGTCCTTTAAATCGCTCTTTTTCGTTCATTTCAATCGCTCCTTTTTCATATTGAATCGTTTTATTAATGGTTACAATCATTTGATCGAGCCGACTGCGTTTTTCAATCAGCATGTTTTTTTGCAGTATCAACGCTTCTGTGCGATTAAACGTCGGATCTGTTATAATCTCGTGAATTTGTTTTAAAGGGAAGCCAAGTTCTTTAAAAAATAATATTTGCTGAAGCATATCGAGATTAGCCGGTGAATAAAGCCGGTAGCCGGATTCACTAACGGCATCAGGTTTTAATAGCCCGATTTCATCATAATGATGCAGCGTGCGGACGCTGATTCCTACTAAGTCAGCAACTTCTTTTACTTTTCTGTTCATTCTTTCATCTCCCTTCTGAAATCTACTATAAAATATAACGCAGCGTAAGGGTCAATACTAAAAAAGAAATAATTGACTTTTAGTTTATATGCATTTATATTTAATTAGCATTAACTATTTATAACATGAAATAAATAAGCAAGCCTGGAGGAATAGATGTGACAAAAAGCAATCAGTATCTTGGAGAGATTCGTTCATCGCTTCAAGTGCTATTTGAAAAAATGCAGCCTGAAATGATGGAGAGCCTAAATGAGCATGAGATGACTCCTACGCAATTATTTGTTCTTTCTTATTTAAAGAAAGTAGGGAGCAGCAAGGTTTCTCAAATTGCAGAACTCATGGATGTCAAACCGAGCGCCGTGACTCTTTTAGTAGATCGTCTTGAACAACACAATTTTGTTGTAAGAGAACATAATAAAGAGGACAGACGAGTCGTTGATATTACCTTAACGGAGTTTGGGCATCGCAAGCTTGAAGATGTGCTGAATGGTCGAAAAGCCATTATGGACCGCTATCTTTTGCATTTAACAGAAGAAGAGCTTTCTATGATGGCTTCTATTACGAAAAAGCTTGCAACGTCAGCTGCTTCTTATAAAGATAAGCATCAGTAACAAAAAAGAGGAGAGACACACGATGGAAAATCAAAAAAATTCAAAGCGCACGCTCTTATTAATTGGGTTAATTATTGCGATGTTCTTTTCTGCACTTGATGGAACCATTGTCGGAACAGCTATGCCAAGAATCGTAGGAGATCTTGGTGGATTGAGCATGATGACATGGCTGACAACAGCCTATTTATTAACGTCGACAACGGTTGTTCCGATTGCAGGGAAACTCGCTGATTTAGTAGGACGCAGAGTAATTTATGTTACAGGACTTATTATTTTTATGGTCGCTTCTGCTCTATGTGGAATGGCAAATAACATGACAGAGCTTATTTTATTCCGTGCATTACAAGGAATTGGCGGTGGCGTTATGATGCCGATGGCAATGATTGTAATCGGTGATTTATTTACAGGAAAAGCACGAGCAAAATTTCAAGGAGTATTCGGAGGAATTTACGGCCTTGCTTCTGTCATTGGTCCACAAATTGGCGGATGGATTGTTGATTCACTGAATTGGAAATGGGTGTTTTACATCAACTTGCCGGTAGGGATACTCGCTACCGTTTTTATTGCACTGGGACTTCAAGGAAAGAAACATACGGGACCTGTGAAATTCGATGTAGCGGGTATGTTCACAATGGTTATCGGAGTAGTGAGCTTGCTTCTGGCCCTGAGCTTTGGAGGAAAAGACTACGACTGGAACTCTTGGCAAATTGTTAGTCTATTTACACTGGCTGTTGTTGGGATCATAAGCTTTATTATTGTGGAAACGAAAGCCAAAGAGCCGATTCTTCCGATGTATTTATTTAAGAACCGAACGTTTACGCTTTTAAATATCATTGGCTTTTTTATGAGCATCGGCATGTTCGGAGCCATTACGTTTGTTCCGTTCTTTATGCAAGGAATCGTTGGAGTCAGCGCCTCGGAATCCGGTACCATTATGACGCCGATGATGATTTCAATGATTGTAACAAGTATTATTGGAGGGCAGCTTGTTTATAAAGTTGGAATCAAGCCTCAAATCGTAACGGGTATGCTCATTATGGCAGGAGGGTTCTTCTTGTTAACAACATTAGACCTTCATACTAGCAAACTTGTTGCCACTTCTTATATGGCCATAATCGGTTTAGGAATGGGTCTTGTGATGCCAATTTTAACACTTGCTCTTCAAGAGAGCTTTTCAAAAGAAGAGCTCGGTGTGGTTACATCATCAAGTCAATTTTTCCGTTCAATTGGAGGAACGTTCGGTATTACCATTTTAGGAGCGGTGATGAATGCAAAATCAGGTACGCTTCTTACTGACAAACTCGTTCCATATTTAAACACATTGCCTGCTCAAGCAAGTGCTTTTGCGGACGGGTTTAAAAAAGCGATTGATACGAATCCTGAAAGTGTGCTGCAGATGCTGTTTAGCCCCCAAGCGCTAAAAAGTATCCCAGCTGCCCTTTCAGACAGCATTGTGCCAATTTTGAAGACCTCGCTAATGAGCGCATTGCACAGCGTCTTTTTCATGGGCTTAGCTTTTATTATTTTAGGAGCGGTATGCACATTGTTCTTAAGGCAGATCAAGCTTTCAAATAAAAAAGCCGAAGAAAAACCAGAAGAAGGCATTGCTGAAGTAGAGCCATCACGTTAAAAAAAGCGCACAAATTTGTGCGCTTTTTTCTATATTAACTAGTTGTTTCATTAGGCTTACGAAGAAAAGGAGATTGTTTAGACGTGTCATACGAAATTTGATCAAGCAAATACGTTAGATATAAGTTCAGTTCAAACCGATCTTCCGACACAAAATCTGTAAGCGCTTGCTTATTATCTTTCCACATGGTAATTCCTCCTTAATTTTACATACTAATGAATGGATTTAATATCAGAAAGCTGAAGGGAAACAACGGCTTCATTTTCGTCTTTTACGGATAGAATTTGCTGATGGAGATTTAAGTTGTGCACGCGGCCTTTGCACGTTTGCAACGTTCCATCTTTATAGTAAGAAACAGTTATCGTCCCACTTTTCGTTAATTCTCGTAAAAACATTCGAGAAGCCTCCTTAAAAGAGATTACCTGATTTAAAAGCCAGTCCTTTCATTTGAGATGAGCAAAAGGGAATTGTATGTACTGCAAGCTTCCCTTTATATTCTCCAACGTGTATGAATAGATCGAATAAAAGGTTGCTAGCCCACCTATAAACTGTCCTAAATTTCAGAATATACTGTCTTTTCCGTATAGTGTTTTTTAAAAGGATTAATGTTACATTTATTATGTAACATTCTGATGAGAAAGAAAACCGTTTCTACAAAACTTCTCTAAAAATTACAAAATATTCATATTCATGTGAAGGATGTAGAATGAACAAATATAGAAGTAACTGTGTTTATAAAAAACGTAACTACAGCTTCAATTATTAATGATCTTAATACTAGTTATCAATTATATGTATTTTACTAATTTATTCTTCTCCGATAAAATGCAGGTAGACGAATTTGATAAGAATTTTCTAATGATTTATATAATTAAATTTGATATAATCTATAGGAATAATAATGTATGAAGGGAAACATCATTGATTAATTAGACACAGGTATTAAATGTTGTTGAAGATGATTCGTAAAAGCATACATATTTAAATTATATATTTTTGTGAGGTGGACAGTGTTGCAACTTAAGGTAGTAAACAGCCCTTTTAATCAAGAACAAGCAGATTTGCTTAATCGCCTTCTGCCGACATTAACAGAAGCACAAAAAATGTGGTTGAGCGGTTATTTAACAGCATCTCAATCTACGTCTGCCGAAGGAACGCCAGACGTTTCTACAGCAGCGCCTGCTCAAACGAAACAGACAGTTTCAAAAGACGTAACGATTCTTTATGGATCACAAACAGGAAATGCTCAAGGACTTGCTGAAAATACAGGCAAAACGCTTGAAGCAAAAGGCTTTAATGTAACCGTATCTTCTATGAATGATTTCAAACCAAATAATTTAAAGAAACTTGAAAATTTATTAATTGTCGTAAGTACACACGGAGAAGGAGAGCCGCCTGATAATGCGCTATCTTTCCATGAATTTCTTCACGGCCGTCGAGCGCCAAAACTTGAGAACTTCCGTTTCTCTGTTTTATCGCTTGGAGACAGCTCATACGAATTTTTCTGTCAAACAGGAAAAGAATTTGATGTGCGCTTAGCAGAACTTGGCGGTGAAAGACTGTATCCGCGCGTTGACTGTGATTTAGATTTTGAAGAGCCCGCAAATAAATGGCTTAAAGGTGTTATTGACGGATTAAGCGAAGCGAAAGGACACAGCGCTTCGGCAGCTGTTCCAGCGGAAGCTCCTGCAGGAACTTCACCATATTCAAGAACAAATCCTTTTAAAGCAGAAGTGCTTGAGAACTTAAACTTAAACGGCCGCGGATCAAATAAAGAAACGCGACACTTAGAACTATCTCTAGAAGGTTCAGGTTTGACGTATGAACCAGGAGACAGTTTAGGTATTTATCCTGAAAATGACCCGGAGCTTGTTGATCTTCTTCTTAACGAATTCAAGTGGGATGCAAGTGAAAATGTAACGGTTAATAAAGAAGGAGAAACGCGTCCTCTTAGAGAAGCGCTAATCTCTAATTTTGAAATTACCGTTTTAACAAAGCCGCTTTTAAAGCAAGCAGCTGAGCTTACTGGAAACGATAAGTTAAAAGCGCTTGTAGAAAATCGCGAGGAATTGAAAGCATACACACAAGGCCGTGATGTGATTGACTTAGTTCGTGACTTCGGCCCATGGAACGTATCGGCACAAGAGTTTGTAGCCATTTTACGTAAAATGCCAGCGCGCCTTTACTCGATTGCAAGCAGCTTATCAGCAAACCCTGATGAAGTTCATCTAACAATCGGAGCGGTACGCTACGAAGCGCATGGACGCGAGCGTAAAGGTGTTTGTTCCGTCCTATGTTCAGAACGTTTGCAGCCAGGCGATACGATTCCTGTATATCTTCAAAGCAATAAAAACTTTAAGCTTCCTCAAGATCAAGAAACGCCAATTATTATGGTAGGACCTGGTACAGGTGTGGCTCCGTTCCGCTCATTTATGCAAGAGCGTGAAGAAACAGGGGCAAAAGGCAAGTCATGGATGTTCTTTGGAGATCAGCACTTCGTAACAGACTTCCTTTACCAAACAGAATGGCAAAAGTGGTTAAAAGATGGCGTACTGACAAAAATGGACGTGGCGTTTTCACGCGATGCTGAAGAAAAAGTATACGTACAAAACCGTATGCTCGAGCATAGTAAAGAATTATTCCAATGGTTAGAAGAAGGCGCATCTTTTTATGTGTGCGGAGATAAAACAAATATGGCACGCGACGTGCACAACACGCTAGTTGAAATTATCGAAACAGAAGGCAACATGAGCCGTGAACAGGCGGAAGGTTACCTTGCTGAAATGAAGAAACAAAAACGTTATCAGCGTGATGTATACTGAGGATTGAAAGGAGATTTTCAACATGGTAAACAAAATTTTAAAAGCGCCCGAAGGTCCTCCAAGTGACGTTGAGCGCATAAAAGATGAAAGTAATTATTTGCGCGGTACATTAGGAGAAACAATGCTCGACCGCATCAGCTCAGGTATTTCTGAAGACGATAATCGTTTGATGAAGTTCCATGGAAGCTACTTGCAAGATGACCGAGATCTTCGTAATGAACGTCAAAAACAAAAGCTAGAGCCAGCTTACCAATTCATGCTTCGCGTCCGTACGCCAGGCGGTGTTTCAACACCAGAACAGTGGCTAGTGATGGATGATTTAGCACAAAAATACGGAAATGGAACGTTAAAGCTGACAACTCGTCAGGCATTCCAAATGCACGGAATTTTAAAGTGGAACATGAAGAAAACGATTCAAGAAATTCATGCTTCTTTATTAGATACAATTGCAGCTTGCGGAGATGTAAACCGTAACGTAATGTGCAATCCAAATCCGTATCAGTCAGAAGTGCACGCTGAAGTATTCGAATGGTCAAAAAAATTAAGTGATTACTTATTGCCTCGTACAAGAGCGTACCACGAACTTTGGCTAGATGAAGAGAAAGTGATCAGCACACCGGAAGTGGAAGAAGAAGTGGAACCAATGTATGGTCCGCTCTATTTGCCAAGAAAGTTCAAAATTGGCGTAGCTGTTCCACCGTCTAACGATATTGACGTGTATTCACAAGACCTTGGCTTTATTGCCATTTTAGAAGACGAGAAACTTGTTGGGTTTAACGTAGCAATCGGCGGCGGTATGGGTATGACGCACGGAGATAAAGCAACTTACCCTCAGCTTGCAAAAGTGATTGGGTTCTGTCGACCTGATCAAATTCTAGAAGTAGCTGAAAAAGTCATTACGATTCAACGTGATTATGGAAACCGCTCTGTACGTAAAAACGCGCGTTTTAAATACACGGTTGATCGTCTTGGATTAGAAACGGTAAAAGAAGAGCTTGAAAATCGTCTGGGCTGGAGCTTAGACGAAGCAAAATCTTATCACTTTGATCATAACGGCGACCGCTACGGCTGGGAAAAAGGTGTAAAAGGAAAATGGCACTTTACTCTTTTTGTTCAAGGTGGACGTATTGCTGACTTTGAAGACTATAAGCTTATGACGGGTCTTCGTGAAATTGCAAAAGTTCATAGCGGTGATTTCCGTTTAACGGCCAATCAAAATTTAATTATCGCGAACGTATCAACTGAAAAGAAAAAACAAATTAGTGACCTCATCGAACAATATGGACTAACTGACGGCAAGCATTATTCGGCTCTGCGCCGCAGCTCATTAGCCTGTGTATCGCTTCCAACTTGCGGGCTTGCTATGGCGGAAGCTGAGCGTTATCTCCCAGTTCTTCTTGAGAAAATTGAAGCAATTGTAGATGAAAACGGCCTTCGCGATAAAGAAATCACCATTCGTATGACGGGCTGTCCTAACGGCTGTGCACGTCCTGCTTTAGGTGAAATTGCTTTTATCGGTAAAGCACCGGGCAAATACAATATGTATCTTGGAGCAGCATTTGATGGAAGCCGCTTAAGTAAAATGTACCGTGAAAATATCAGTGAAGAACAAATCTTAAACGAACTGCGCGTCTTACTTCCTCGCTATGCAAAAGAGAGAGAAGAAGGCGAGCACTTTGGTGACTATGTCATCCGCGCTGGTGTAATCGAAGCTGTAACAGACGGCACGAATTTCCACGCATAATACGTATGAAGGGACCTTTCTAAACTTACAGAAAGGTCCCTTTTTTCTATTTTAATATTCTCTAACAAATACTGCTACTCCAAATACTCCTAATCTTTCAGCGGTAATTTGTTCAAATCCGTTATCAAGTAAACAATGTGCTGCACTTCGGTAGCGCTGACCTTGAGCTAACAAGCGTCCGCAAGGATTTGCGCTGCCGATTACTGTTGCTTCTACGACAGTACGAGGAGCTTGTCTATCCAAAGGATTTCGCTCCCACAGAATTGTCACCACATCCGGAGGACGTGGGATAGATACATTACCTGTGTGTTCATGCATAGCCATCACCTCCTTACACTATAGTAAATGCAAAAAATGGCAGACTGCTTGTACACACGCTGATTTTTATTAAAAAAGGCGTTCACTTATGCCTAACTCGGCTGATTTCATAGCAATGAGGTGATCAATAGAAACAGCTGGCAGAAAAAAAGAATGCTATAATGTAAAAGAAAGGAATTTTTATCAAGGAGGGAGAAACATGCAGCAAAAACGAGTAGTGGTTATTACAGGGGGAGCAAGCGGAATTGGCAAAGAAACTGCCTTAAAGTTTGCGCAAAAAGGAGACGCGGTGGTCATTGCTGATTATGATAAAGGGAAAGGAAAAGAGACCCTTCAAAAAATTGAAGAAGCTGGAGGGAGCGCTTTATTTGTGCAAACAGACGTCACAAAGTTTGAAGAAGTGGAAGCGCTGATTGAGGAAACTGTGAACCGCTTTGGGCGAATTGACGTGATGTTTAACAATGCAGGTATTGGACGCCCTACATCTATTTTAGATCAAGACTTAGAAGAATATCACCGTATTATTGACGTGAATCAGCACGGCGTTACATATGGGATTATGGCAGCGGGCAGGAAAATGAGAGAGTTAGGTATTAAAGGCGTCATTATCAATACGGCATCTATTTTTAGCTTCTTAGCCTCACCCGGTACCTATGCCTATCACGCAACAAAAGGAGCTGTTGTGATGATGACGAAATCAGCTGCGCTAGATCTCGCTAAATAC
Organism: Bacillus sp. ILBB4; assembly: GCF_035064545.1. NCBI lineage: Bacteria > Bacillati > Bacillota > Bacilli > Caryophanales > Bacillaceae > Bacillus > Bacillus sp. ILBB4. Next base: position 424,581 of record NZ_JAIQVD010000003.1, read on the forward strand.
GGCATTCGCGTCGTCGCCATTGCGCCAGGATTTGTTGATACGCCCATTATTCAAGGCTATAAAGACAACGGTATGGTTGAAGGAATGAAAGCTAAAACGATGAGCAGGGAGCTCACTACACCAAAACAAATTGCAGATATGGTTTATTTGCTTTCCTTAGAAGAAGCGGGAGCTGTAAACGGCAGCGTCATCATGGCTGATGATGGGTATGCGGCATTTAAATAAAAGGAAAAAGGATTCTTTTTAAGAAAAGAATCCTTTTTTATTATGTAGTAGGCAGGGAGCTATAAACAAACGTATCGTGAGCTTTTCCGTTTTGATACATATAGTTTTTTAACACTCCTTCTTTTTGAAACCCGAGCTTTTCAAGCACATGCTGTGATGCTTTGTTTTCAAGAAACACAACAGCTCCAATCCGCACTAGCTGAAGGGTATCAAAGCCATAAGCCATAACAGCCGAAGCAGCTTCCGAAGCATAGCCGTGACCCCAGTGCTGAGGGTGCAGCTCATAGCCAATTTCCGCGCGCTTATGCTTTTGGTTCCACTGATTAAATCCAACTGTCCCAATTAATTCCCCCGTATCGAGCCGTTCAATTCCCCAGCGCATGCCTTTTTGAGTTCTGTAATTTTCAGCAAAAATATCAATCAGAACCAGAGCTTCTTGAATAGTTGTGAATTTTTCTTGCCCGTAATATCTAATAACTTCTTTCTGAGAGAAGCAGTCAAAAATAGTATCTGCATCGACTTCTGTTATTTCACGCAGTGTAGTGCGAGGTGTAAGAAGAATAGGAAACATACTTTTCTCCTTTCTATTTTATATAGAAAGATTTCGTCAGCTCAGAGAAAATACCTTTTATTTTATTTTTCTGTTATAAATTAAGTGGAAATACGAGCTAAACGACTGAGAAAAAGACAGGAAAAACTTCTAAATAACGCAAACAGTTGTTACATACTAGCACTGAAAACAGTATACTAAAAAAACAAATAGAGCTAGCTGCACGTAGAGCAGCTAGCTTTCCTGTAGGAAAGAACCTATTTTTTAGTTAACTGATTGCGATCTTCAATTTGAGGAGGCTCTTCAAGCCATCCGTTTTGAATCATAATTTTGCCGCCTTCTTTCGCCAAACTGTAAATGTCTTTTGCAAGCTGGAGCATCTTTAATGGCAAATCACTTCTTAAACTAAAGGCTCCTCCTAAAGCATTACTCCCCAGACCGAACGTACTCAAAAGACTCGTATTGTACATCATCAGCTTATCTGAAAAAGGAGGAACGGTTGAATTCGTCGCTTTTCCGGCATGAGTAGCCGGGGGTTCTATGTAGCTATGGCGTAAAATATCACCTAGTTCTGTTTCAATTTTCTTCGAAAGCTTCATACCCCTGACAAAATGCTGCTGTGCCTCTTTGTTGTTGGCCACTTGAGCAAAACCAATCATCAGCTGCATTCCTACAAGATTTGTATCAACAGCATGTTGAATAAGTGACACTTCAATGGTATTCAGCGATCTTTTTTCGCTAAACCAGCTCAATCCGCCTATATAATTTTGTTCATGGACAAAATGGACTTCCTTAGGCATAGAAACGTATGGGGGTTTTGCGATGACACCCGTTTCTAACAATACTTGTGTGGATTGATTGTATATGTCCTGTGCTTCTGCTGTTGCCTCTACGAAGAAATTTCGGACATCTTCTCGGTAAGACATGGTCGAATGCAAAGCAAACAGTCCTGTTTCAATTTGAGACATTAAGCGTATATACATGACTTCGAACATGTGGTCATATAGTTTAGGAACTCCTATATTCACGTCATCTTTCGTAAAACCAATTGGGATAACAGCGCCTTCGTTCTCAAATATTTCTTTAATTCGAGCTACACGTTTTAAAGATCGGCTATAATATAGCTCAAAAAGTTCTTTGTAATCTTGTTTATCTTCCAGAAAATATTCTAGAAACCTCAAAATCATCGTTTTTTCCTGATAAGTCATCCATAAGTTAGCAAGCTCCGATGACGTGAGCGGCGGAAGTTTTGATGTGCTCATTGTACACATTCCTCCTGAAAATAGTGATAGGTAAATATTTATAGCTTCATTAGTATTTCTTTTATTTATAGGAATATTCTTCTTTTTAATTTATTGAAAAGCTTCATTAGCCGTTATTATAGTAAGATAATTGAAGGAAATAAAGCTTACCAACAAGTCAGTTGTATGATAACTGATATGAATAAAACTAAGTTTTTCTATTACTTTAAATAATTTGACAATTGATGTTATTCTTACTATTATGGAAACATAAGTTTTACATATATTGCTAGAGTTCGGCAACACATTCTCGCAGCACTATAAGTAAGGAGCTTACGATGAAGCACATTGTCCAAGCAACAGATCATCCTAGAACGAAAGACACATTAAAAGAAGATTTACGCAGGTTAGGCATAACACAAGGGATGACTATCATCGTTCATTCTTCGCTATCTTCATTAGGGTGGGTAAACGGAGGTTCAGTAGCCGTTGTTCAAGCTTTAATGGAGACAGTGACAGAGGAAGGAACGATCGTGATGCCGTCACAGTCGGTCGATCTTTCGGATCCATCAGAATGGGGCAATCCGGCTGTGCCAAAAGAGTGGTGGGAAACTATTCGGGAAACGATGCCTGCATATGATCCGGCCCACACGCCAACAAGCGGGATGGGACAAATCGTGGAAACTTTTCGAACGTACTCTGGCGTAAGAAGAAGCAGCCATCCAATGTATTCATTCGCCGCTTGGGGAAAGGACAGCGAAGACCTCTTAAGAGATCATCCCCTTGAATTCAGTTTAGGCGAAAATTCTCCTCTTGAAAGGCTTTACAAAAAACATGCCTTTGTTTTATTATTAGGTGTCGGGTTTGGGAACAATACTTCTTTTCATCTAGCGGAATATCGTATTCCATATCGAAACGTGATTCAAAAAGGGTCTCCAGTTATGGATGCAGGAAAGCGAGTATGGAAGACATATAAAGAATTAGAGTTTCGAGAAGAGCTGTTTGAAAAGATAGGTGAAGCGTTTATTGAAGCAAAAGGAATAAAAGCTGAAAAAATCGGTTCAGCACGTGCATACTTCTTTTCAATGCCTAAAGCCGTCGATTTTGCTGAAACGTATTTGAAAGCGCTACAGTAAGTGGTTGTATGCTTTTAAAGTTGTCTGTATATCAGACAACTTAACGTGAGAGCCAGCGACCCCTCTGGAATCTAAATTAAACAAGCGCAGAAGTCATTCAAGCAAGATAGTTTACTTTTTATGTTCCTTGTTTCATAATGGCACTTGTCTGTGAATTTATTCGGTCAGGTTGTCTTACAATTATGGAGATAAAAAGCAAGTGTTAAATAAATTCATTAAAAAATTTAAATGTATAGAAAAAAAGGAGAGAATACAATTATGTCACTACGTGATCAAGCACTACATATGCATCAAGAAAAACAAGGTAAGTTAGAAGTTAAATCAAAAGTTGAAGTTCAAAACGCTCAAGATTTAAGCTTAGCTTACTCTCCGGGAGTAGCAGAACCTTGTAAAGAAATTCATGAACATCCAGAAACGGTGTATGATTACACAATGAAAGGAAACATGGTCGGCGTTGTGACAAATGGTACCGCTGTTCTTGGCCTTGGAAACATCGGACCTGCGGCTTCACTTCCCGTTATGGAAGGAAAAGCAATTTTATTTAAAAGCTTTGCAGGCGTAGATGCATTCCCAATTACACTTGATACAACAGATACAGATAAAATTGTTGAAACTGTGAAATTAATGGCTCATACATTCGGAGGCATTAACTTAGAAGATATCGCAGCTCCACAGTGCTTTGAAATTGAAGAGCGCCTGAAAAAAGAAGTAGATATTCCTGTGTTCCATGATGATCAGCACGGCACAGCAATCGTAACGGTAGCAGGACTTGTAAATGCACTGAAAATTGTCAATAAATCAATGAAAGACTTAAAAATCGTCTTAAACGGAGCAGGAGCTGCCGGCATTGCCATTACAAAGCTTCTTTATTCTTACGGTGTACGTGACATGATTATGTGTGATACGAGAGGTGCTATTTATGAAGGCCGCTCTCAAGGTATGAACAAAGTGAAAGCTGAAGTGGCTTCTTATACAAACGTAAATAAAGAAAGCGGTACGCTAAGCGATGTAATTAAAGGCGCAGATGTATTTATCGGTGTATCTGCAGCAGATGCATTATCTCAAGAGATGGTTAAATCAATGAATGAAGATGCAATTATCTTTGCGATGGCAAATCCTAATCCAGAAATCAAGCCAGACGCTGCAAAAGAAGCAGGAGCGGCTGTTATTGGAACAGGTCGTTCAGACTTCCCTAACCAAGTAAATAACGTTCTTGCATTCCCTGGAATTTTCCGCGGTGCGTTAGACGTTCGCGCTACTCATATCAACGAAGAAATGAAAAAAGCTGCTGTTGAAGCAATTGCAGCCCTTATTACAGAAGAAGAGCTAAACGCAGATTACGTTATCCCTGGACCATTTGATCCTCGCGTAGCGCCAGCTGTAGCAGAGTCTGTAGCAAAAGCGGCAATGGATTCAGGCGTTGCCCGCATTACAATTGATCCAGCACGTGTAAAAACACATACAGAACAATTAACAAAAATCGAAAACTAATAACGGGTAAAAAAGCCCTTTGAAACGCTGTTTCAAAGGGCTTTTTGTTTTAAAGACCTGCTGTAACCGCTGTGAAATCTAAACGTAACACCATTTCATCTCCCATATGATGTACAATAAAGAGAAAAGAACCCAGGTTTTGTATCATAAAGGGAGGAACAAAGATGTACACCGTATTTTCAACATTTAATGTACCGGATGAAAAAGCTGAAGAAGTGATTGGAATTTATAAAAATCGTTCAAAATCAGTCGACGAGGCTCCAGGATTTGTAGACTTTCTACTTCTTCAAAACGATAAGCGAGCAGGGGAGCTCACCGTTCAGCTTACATTTGATACGAAAGAGAATTATTTAAGCTGGGTACGAAGCGAAGATTTCAAGCGTATTCATGATTTAGAGAAAAAGTACCCTGATCAGGAACTGGCAGCCGTCATCCCAAAAGTTTCTCAGTACAAAGTGGTGGCACGATGAGTTCACTTCCCGTTAATAAGATCGTCGAAAGAGTAACGGAGAAAATCTACGAGTTAGAACCTTCTTTGCTCGAAAAATTCGGAGAGCGCGGTAAAGAAAGATGCCATGAAGATAATCATTATCATATGAAGTATCTTGAGACAACATATAAGTTAGACAACCTGAAAATTTTTACGGACTATGCCTTATGGTTAAACAATTTACTCACAAGTAGAGGCATGAAAACACAGCATATTATTGATAATTTTAATTTTATACAAGAAGCGCTGTTTGAATTAGATAATTACGGTGATAAACAAGTACAGGCGTATGTGACTTACTTAGAAGAAGCAAATCATATACTGAAGCAACAGCAGCTTTAAAAAAGAGGCTAGGACAAAAGTGTTTTAGTTGAAGGGAAATCCGAACGGGTTTGATTCTTGTTAGAGAATCCAATCTGTTCGGATTTTTTCATGGGTAGGGTGAACGTTGGTTTCCTGTATGTAGTTATGTCTCACTTTTTTTGTTTTACATATGTATAAAGGTGGAAATAAAAAAGAAAAAGGAGAATACATATGCAAAAACAGCTAACAAAAGGAATCCTGTTCTTAATTACTCTATGTATGATTGGAAGTGCGGCAGCTTGTTCAGGTGAACCAGCTAACAAGACAAAATCTGATAATCATAAAGCAGAGGAAAAACCAATTGAAGACCGTCAAGAATTGACAAAGCTACAGCAGTATTCGAGCGACCCAGACATTAAAAAGGGGAAAGATGAAGATTTTGACTTGATTGGTACGTTAAAAAAAGACGCTGAAAAAGAAATGACGCTGAATATCGATGATCAACTCGTTAAAGTACCAAAAAGCTCTGGGATGGAAGTGGAAGGCTCACAGCTAAAAGATATGATTAATAAAGAAGTAGAAGCTGAAATTGACGCAGCTAAACAAGAAGCAACTAGTATTGAATTAACTCCAAAAGCAAAAGCAGATAAAAATGGCGTGTATGAACAAGATGGAGACGAACGTAAAATTGTAGGTGTTTTTATAGAAGAAAGTAACAAACATATAACGGTAAAAGTTCCAAACGGCAAAAAAACGTATCAAAAAAGCACAGACTTTGAAAAAGAAGAAAAGGGCAGTTTAAAAGAAAAGACGGTATACCTTGAAATCAACTCAGCTAATGAAGTAGAAAGTATAGAAAAAGAAGACCGTGAATAAATAAAGCTACAGTTCTTCTTTCCCTCCTTGCTCTCTTGACTTTTTCAACTGTGTCACTTAACGTTACAGTAGAGAAAGAAAAAAGGTGGTTTATGGAAGATGAACAGTGAATTTACCATTGCCGTGCACAGCTTAGTGTTCCTAGCAAATTTACCAGATCACCGAGCAAGCAGTGAATTGATTGCTTATAACATCTGTACCAATCCTGCACGGGTTCGGAAAATAATGAGTACACTCAGAAAAAACAACTTGGTTCGGACAAAAGAAGGGCTAGGCGGCGGTTATACTTTAGGCTGCAGCCCTGCTGAAATAAGTCTTGGATTGATTTACCGAGTTATATCGACAGGAACGCTGAAGCCTCACTGGTGCAGCGGCGACCCTGACGCTGACTGTATTGTGAAATCAAACATTCAAACAGTGATGGACGACATTTTTACAGAGAGTGAGCAAAGCGTAATCAGGCATTTAGATCAAATTACGATCGAAGACGTGCTGAAAAAAGTTAGAACTGCTCACTAAAAAGCACCTTGCTCATGCAAGGTGCTTTTGTTACGACTCTTCGGAAGCGGCTGTTTCAGCCGCTGCTGCTTTTAAGCCGTCATTTACTTTTCTTCCATTCTCTAAATACTCTGTTTTGAAGCCGCTTTTTAAAGCCCATGTGTAGAAGAGAAGAGAAACAACAACAATAATTCCCATATCCCATCCATATTTAATGACATTAAGGCCCCCAAACTTTTCGCTTCCAAGCCATGAAATAGTCATCATACAAAGTAAGTATACAACCATCCATACGCCGCCTTTGAAGTTCTGTCGAAAGCCTTTCCATTTAGCCTTTGCTTGATAATAAAAATAAATAGGCAGGCCGATTAAAATAATAAACAAAACTTGTCCAGTTAGCGGCCAGCGCGCCCAATATAGCGTTAATGAAGCAAAAATAAAGCCGAGCGCCGCAATAATGCTTAATCCTTTTAAACGAAGGGGACGATATAAATCGCTTCCAGTTCGTCTTAGCGTCATAACTGTAACAGGACCTGTAATGTAAGAAATAAGCGTAGCGACTGAAATAATTTCAGCAAGCACGCCCCAGCCCCGAAATAAAAACAAAAAGACAAGAGAAACAGCTAAGTTAAAAAACATGGCTTGACGCGGAACACCATAAATAGGATGAAGGCGTCCTAGAACACTTGGCAAATATTTATTTTGTTCCATACCATAAATCATTCGAGCAGTAGTAGCTGTATACGTAATACCTGTTCCAGATGGTGAAACAAACGCATCTGCATACAGGACAATTACAAGCCAGTTGATGTTAAGCGCAATGGCTAAATCTGCAAATGGAGAGTTGAAATTTAAATGACTCCATCCCTTGGCAATATCAGAAGGGTTTACCGCACCGATAAAAGCAATTTGAAGAAGCAAATAAATGACTGTAGCCACTAAAATTGAGCCTACAACCGCAATCGGAATAGCTCTTCCAGGATTCTTTGCTTCTCCAGCCATATTAATGGGGCTTTGAAAGCCGTTAAAAGCGAACACAATTCCAGACGTAGCAACAGCTGTTAGCACACTAGCCCAGCCGTTTGGTGCGATGCTGCTTCCAGAAGTGAAGTTCTCTCCGTGAAAGCCTACAAATAAAAGTGCTCCAATTGTAAGTCCCGGTATAACAATTTTAAAAATAGTGATTAACGAGTTGGCCTTGGAAAATAGTCCAACTGTCCAATAATTCAGTAAAAAGTAAATAATCAATAGCACAGTAGCGATAGCTAATCCTTCGCCAGTTAACGTTCCTTTTTCTACGAGGTGGCTTGTCCACTGTGCCCACTTCCAAGGCCATGAGCTCATATATTGTACAGAAGCTACTGCTTCGACTGGAATAACGGATACAATCGCAATCCAGTTTGCCCAAGCAGCAATAAAACCAATAAACGAACCGTGCGAGTACTGCGTATACTTGACCATCCCGCCAGCTTCGGGAAACATGGATCCTAATTCACTGTAAGAAAGTGCAATAAATAAAATAACGACCATTCCAATGACCCATGATAAAATAGCAGCCGGACCTGCAATTTGAGCTGCTCGCCACGCTCCAAATAACCAGCCGGAACCAATAATTGATCCAAGTCCCGTCATGGTTAACGCGAATGTTCCCATTCTTCGATGTAAATTGTTCATCTGACTAACACCTTTCATATAAAATAAGTCTTTCAATTAAACGTTGTTGCTTTATTATTATTATTCTGAAATCTTTGATTGTCAACTTTTGTCGTTACATGCAGTTCTTGATACCTATTGATTTCCATTTATGCAGGACAGCTATCCTCAACCTTTCTGCCAAGGTAATTAAAGCGCTTTACTTTCTTTTTTATCCTACAGGAAACCCTACAGAAATAGATACAATCCGACAAAAAGTTATCAACTTCGTACCTTATGCACTAGCAATATGAAAAAATTAGGGGATAAGTGGTAGTTATATTCCCTAAATACGTGAAGAAAAAACATACTCCATAATAAAGCCCCCTTTGAATAGAGGAATAAATACCTTCAAAAGGGGGGAGAGTTGGAATTTTATCTTTCTTGATGTTTATACTCGAGTAGTTTTACGACGTTTTCTACATCATTTTCAGCAGAAAGTTCGTTGATATTCACTTTATAAATAAGCGTATCTGTTGCAAAAAATTCATCTTCTCCCTCGGGTTTTACTTTTAAGTTCAAGATTTTCACCCGCACAATATGAGTGAACTTACCGCCTTTGCCGGGCTGTATTTCACCCATTTGTATCCCGATATCATCTTTTTTAATCGGGCGAACTTTTACTTTTTTATGCTGTTTACCGTAAACCTTCTCATAATGAGAAGTAATATCTTGATGGACCCAAGGTTCAAGAGATTGATAAATAAAATCTTTTACAACAGGCTGACTTACGTGTGATTCTATATTTTCTTCTGGTATATTTTCTTCTGCGGAAATGGAAAGCGTAAAACAAAAAAAGACAAATGCTGCTAAAAATAAAAATTTTCCCACGAAAAAACCCACCTTACCTGTTCGTTTATGTAGCTGATTTTCTAGATCTGCCTCTTTATCTTTTGAACAAAGGCAGGAAGGTATGCACAATTTTTTTTGTGGAATTTACCTTATTTAAAATCAATTTAGTTTAAATAAAATATGTTCTAAATAATTGATTGAAAATTCAGATGTGGTTTACGTACAAAAAATAGCCCAGTGTGCCTTTACATAAGGACACTTGGCTATTTTCATGAACATTTTATGCTGTTTTCTTATTGCCTTTAAAAATAAAATAAAGAGCTAATAGCATAAATGCTACACCAATCCAGCGGGATAGATCAAAGGGTACTTCCTTGCTTCCAAACCAGCCAAAATGGTCAATAATCATACTTGCAAATAACTGACCGATAACAGTTGAGATATTAGCTGCTGTTACACCAATTTTAGGTACAGCTAAAACAGTTAAAAATAAATAAGATGCTCCGAATAAAGCGCAGGTAAGCTCCCATTTAGGGACATCAAAAACAGAGAGAATGTTTCCTTGACCAAAGAATACAACGACAATCGTTAAAATCATGGCACCTGTCGCAAAGGTTAAAAAAGCTGTTTCAAACGTACCTGTTTTTTTACTTAGTGTACCGTTAATAGAAGACTGAGCGCTTAGCGTTAATCCTCCTATTAAGGTAAGTATCACCATCAATAAACTCATCGTAAAACCCTCCTAGAAAATAAGCACAAGCGCAATTCCCATACATACAATAGCCATTACGCGTTCTTTGTTAATTTTAATTTTGCTGCTGCCAAGCCAACCAAAATGCTCAATGATCATGCTTGTAATCATTTGGCCCACAATAACAGCAACCATTGAAACGCCAATTCCGATAAAGGGGATACTAATCACTAGAATTGTTAAATAAACCGTACCTAATAAACCGCCGGTTAAATTCCACTTAGGCGCTTTTAAGACGTAAGGTAAATCTCCCTTTCCAGCAAATAAAGTGGTCAGACCTAAAATGAGCGTTCCCATAATAAAAATATAATAACTGCTTTCAAGTTTTCCCACTGTTTTTCCGAGTTCTCCGGCAATAGCGCCTTCCATACTTAAAGCAGCGCCGCCTAGAACCGCAACCAAATAAACCAACAACTTCACGTTTATCACTCCGGTATTTCTTTATATTTGCATATCTAGAAAAATAGATATAATGAGTGAAAAAAACTCGTTAAAGTTTTTTTCGTAAGAATGAAGAAAGCTCTTGAAGCGTTTCTTCATTTCGGCGATAGTATGTCCATTGACCGTACCGAATTGACTCTAACAAACCTGCTTTTTGCATCATGGAAAGATAACTGGACACTGTGGACTGAGACAGCTGAGCTTTTTCCTGAATATCTCCCACGCAAACACCGCCTCTGCTGCTGACCTCCTTAGGCAAATGTGCTTGTTTGTCTTTAAAATGCTTTTCAGGTTCTTTTAACCACTCCAATATATTTAATCGAGTTTCATTAGATAATGCTTTAAAGATATCAATAGGTTTCATACTTATTATTTTATTCGTCACAGCTCAGATGTCAAATGTTCAAGTTTGCATTTTATAGCTAAATAAAAAGCGATGGGTTGAATTATAACAGCTGTGAAAAAAAGTCAACTTATAATAGAGTATAAAAAAGAACGGTTTACCCAGCCCTTTTTCTATTTATATGATCAAGAAGTATCTTATTCTTTTGAGTAGAAAAGGTGACATATTCCTTATTTTTCAAGGGGTAGTTTAGTAAAATAGAAAAAAGTGAATAACAAAGGAAGCTAGTCTATTTACTCAGGGGGAGGGCTGCATATGCAAGGGAAAACAAAACAAGTGCGCTTTCGTAATATGGTAGCGTATGGATTTGGGGATTTGTTTGGCGGAGGATCCTTTTTTATTATCGGCACATTATTTATGGTTTTTTTAACGGATGTAGTCGGGCTTTCTCCTGTAGAAGCAGGAACGATTGTAGCTCTTGGAAAAGTGTGGGATGCTTTGTTAGATCCAACCATTGGGTACATATCTGATCATCTTCAGACAAAAAAAGGACGAAGAAGAGTCTTTTTTCTTTTTGGAATCATTCCAGTTGCCATCACGTTCACTATGCTGTGGATTCCTATTGAAGGCTCGCATATGTTCAAATACACCTATTTTATCTTAGCCTATCTTTTGTTTAACACGGCGTTTGGTATGGTGATGGTCCCTTACAACACGCTAGCAGCAGAAATGACTACAGATTATAGTATTCGTTCGAAAATGACGGGAATACGCATGGTCTTTTCACAAGGTGCTTCATTTTTAGGCGCTTTCTTTCCAAAACGAATCATTGATGCATTTCCAGGTGGACAAGGGTATTTAATCATGGGCATTATCTTTGGTCTTCTTTTTGCTCTTCCATGGATTTTTGTCTATAAAGGAACTTGGGATAGCGGAGAAGTAGTGGAACGAAAAAAGAAAAACGGATTTTGGTTAGAATTTAAGCAGCTTTTTATCAGTTTTGGAAGTGCATTTAAAAATAAGTCGTTTAACGTGTATCTTGCCATGTACTTAGCATCTTACATTGCAATGGATGTATTTAATGCTCTTTTCTTTTATTTTATTGCCTATTACATGCTGCGCGAAGCTATTTATGCAGACACCCTAAGCTTTGTGCAAATTACACAAGTGCTATTTATTCCTCTTGTTACGTACATAGCCATTAAGTTAGGAAATAAATTAACCTATAACTTCAGCATGATCATCTGGGGAACGGGCATTGTTTTATTCAGTTTCCTAACAACAGACAGCTCGTTAGTTCTTATTTATTTAGCAGCATTTTTCTTAGGAAGCGGTCATTCTGGAGCGATTATGATTCCATGGAATGTACTGCCGTTCGTATCAGATGTAGATGAAATGATTACGACAAAAAGAAGAGAGGGCGTGTATGCAGGGCTGATGTCGTTTATTCGAAAATCTTCTCAGGCGCTTGCGATTTTTCTGGTTGGTGTTGCCTTAAAGAATGTTGGCTATGTACCAAACGCCGAGCAGTCAGCGTCTACGCTAGCCGGCTTGCAAAAGCTGTTCATGATTGTACCTGCTATTTTGATTCTCGCTGGAATTATCGCAACCATATGGTTTAAAATAAGTCCGAAAAATCACAAAATCTTATTAACTGAAATTCAAAGAAGAAAAAAGGGAGGCCGAGCGAAAGACGTTACTCCTGAAGCGCAAGCGGTTTGTGAAAGTTTAACGGGTTATAAATACGAACAGCTTTGGAAAGACGTAACCATTTCAAAAGAAATTCGAGATAAAACGGTTGTTTAACCTTGAACTTCGCGAAAAAGCGCAAAATTTTCCGCGCAAACATTCGCTAATTATATCCAATAAGAAACTTCCTCTGACGTATTGCCTTTTGACAAGAAAAGAAATTCTCCTGTCTATCGACTCATTTTTCAGGTGAATTTTAGAAAGGAAGGATTTCTTACCATTAAAGATGTGCAATTTGGCACGTCTTGATAGGGCGGATTGTACAACTTATAATAAAACTATAAACTAGCCACAGGCGCTTTCAAGGCGCAGGTATAAATTAGAAAGAAGGAAGGTACAGTTTATGCCAATTCGATATGTTTGTCCACAATGCCAAGGAGCCGGTAAGAAATTTGGATTTATAAAGTGCAAAGTGTGCAACGGCGAAGGAAACATCATCATGTCTTCTAATGAGCCAGATCCAACTAAAAATAAAAAATTAAAATCATCTTCTAAACAAGACAAAGCAATGTAAGCTATTGCTCGTAAAGGTACGTATGAACCCCGCTTTTCTATAAAAAAGCGGGGTTTTCTGCTAGACAGATAAAAGCTTTTCTTATGATACAATAAAATGAAAGTCGCTAAAATAAGGGATAGGGAACCGAAAGAAGAGGGAAATAGATGGAATACACCGCAAAACAATTTACGCCGCAGTTAGAACAACATATACATACAGTTGAAAAATCTATGCAAGAACTTCTCAAATCAATATATGCACAATATAAAGAAGCTTTTGAAAAAAAAGGGATGGAGCTTTCTGTAGGTGTGATCCGTGAAGGGGAAAATCCTTTTCAGCCCGGTTACCACGCCACTATTCAAGTGGGTATTTTGGAAAAAGATAAGTTTTTAGACAGTCTTTTTATTCCTATCTGGCACTGTGTACGCACGTTTTGGGGCATCCGTTCTTCGAGGAAGCTCCCAGGCAGCAAGATAACCGGAGAGCTGCTGGAAGAAACAGAAGAGGAAATAACAAAAGAAGTAGTAGGGTATTTAGAAATGCAGCTAGAAGATTAGAAGCACCCTGCTTCTAATCTTCTTTAAATTGAAGAAGGTGCAGTTTCTTTTTCAATTTGTCTTTTAGCACGAATAAAAGCCGTCAGCTGCTGAATTTCTTCTTGAGATAGTTCCGCACCGTCGACCGTAATCGTATGAGTTTGAGGCGATGTTAATTCGATGTGTGCATCTGAAAGAGAGTGAGGTTCTTTTTCCTTACCTAGCAAGTAGTCTGTTGATGTATCAAATAGTTCTGCGATTGTAACGAGTGCTTCAAGAGAAGGACGACGATAGCCAGATTCGTATCCTGCGTAGGTGCTTTTAGCAATTTCAAGCTGGTCAGCTGTATATTGAAGAGACCATTTTTTTTCTTTCCTGAGTTGAGCTAATCTGCTTAACATTCATGACGCTCCTTTGTAGGTGTAGTATGTAAAAAACCGAGGCATTCAGCTCGCGCGCAGATCTTTGTAATCAAACCGTGAGCTAATTTGCATTTTTATTCATTATATCATTGCTGCAGAGAAAAGTGTACGCGAAACGAATAATTTTTCTCTTGATTTATTGATTTTTGGTTACTATAATTACAGGTGAAGTACGCGAAATGAATATAATTTATTTGATAGATTGTCAGGTTTTTTTACAAAAATTAAGCAAAGGGGATGTCGGTTTTGAAAAAACTATTATTGTTATCAACTGGTGGAACGGTCGCTTCACTTGAAGGTGAAAATGGACTTGTTCCTGGAATGGAGCCAGATCAATTACTAAGCTACATACCTGATTTAAATGAACACTGTCAAATTGACAGCAAATCTCTTATGAATCTTGATAGTACAAATATGCAGCCAGAATGTTGGATAGAGATGGCAAAAGCGATCGAAGAGCATTATAATGAATACGATGGTTTTGTTATCACCCATGGAACTGATACAATGGCCTACACATCGGCAGCTCTTTCTTACATGCTTCAGCATTCTAAAAAACCAATTGCGATTACAGGATCTCAAATTCCTATTTCATTTAGTAAAACGGACGCGAAGCGCAATATTGCAGATGCGATTCGCTTTGCTTGTGAAGAAACAGGCGGAGTCTATGTAGTCTTTGACGGTCGTGTGATTCAAGGCACAAGAGCAATCAAGCTTCGTACAAAAAGCTATGATGCATTTGAAAGCATTAATTATCCATACGTGGCGTCTATCCATGATAATACGGTGGAATATACAAAACCCGTTCGCTCTAGTAAAGAAGAGTTGACGGTTAATACATCTCTTTGTACGGATGTAGCAGTTGTTAAACTGTTTCCCGGCATTAAACCTGAATTTTTCGATGGATTAAAGGATGTATATCAAGGCGTTGTTGTTGAAAGCTATGGAAGTGGAGGCATTCCATTTCAAGTTCGCAACATATTAGCCAAGCTTGTTGAGTTAACAAACCACGGTGTATCCGTTGTCATTACGACTCAATGTCTTGAAGAAGGAGAAGACATGGGCATTTATGAAGTAGGCCGAATGATTAATCATGACAGCGTCGTGCGCTCAAAAAACATGAACACAGAAGCCATTGTTCCTAAATTAATGTGGGTGCTCGGACAAACGAAAGACCCTCACCAAGTTAAAAAGATGATGGAAACGTCGATTGCAGAAGATATTAATTAAAAAGAAAGCAGGTACAGCTATGAAACAAGAAACAGCAGGATATCGTACAGAAGCTGATTTTCTAGGAGAAAAACAAATCCCAGCAGACGTATACTACGGTGTACAAACCGCACGTGCCGTAGAAAATTTTCCGATTACGGGTTATAAAGTACATGAAGAAATGATTAAAGCGCTTGCTATTGTGAAAAAAGCGGCAGCGCTTGCAAATATGGATACAAAGCGCTTATATGAAGGTATTGGAAATGCGATTGTTCAAGCAGCTGATGAAATTTTAGCAGGTCAGTGGCATGAATACTTTATTGTTGATCCTATTCAAGGCGGAGCAGGAACGTCAATGAATATGAATGCCAATGAAGTTATTGCGAACCGTGCTCTTGAAATTATGGGAAATAATAAAGGAGAATATGGTAAATTAAGTCCTAACAGCCATGTGAATATGTCTCAGTCAACAAATGATGTATTTCCAACGGCTATTCATATTTCAACGCTGAACTTATTAAATAAACTTCTTGTTACAATGAATGACATGCATGATGTGTTTAAACGAAAAGCGCAAGAATTTGATCATGTAATTAAAATGGGCCGTACGCACCTTCAAGATGCTGTACCCGTTCGTCTTGGTCAAGAGTTTGAAGCATACAGCCGCGTGTTAGCGCGCGACATTAAGCGTATCAGCGCAACGCGTGACCACTTGCATGAAGTAAATATGGGGGCGACAGCTGTTGGAACAGGCTTAAATGCAGATCCTCGCTATATTGAAAATGTAGTCAAACACTTAGCCGATATCAGCGGTCTGCCGCTTGTGCATGCAGAGCATTTAGTGGACGCTACTCAAAATACAGATGCTTATACAGAAGTATCTGCAGCGCTTAAAATCTGTATGACGAATATGTCTAAAATTGCAAATGACCTGCGTTTAATGGCGTCTGGACCTCGTGCAGGTCTAGGAGAAATCAGCCTTCCAGCCCGTCAGCCTGGTTCTTCAATCATGCCAGGAAAAGTAAACCCGGTTATGGCTGAATTAATCAATCAAATTGCGTTTCAAGTAATGGGAAATGACCAAACGATCTCTCTTGCTTCAGAAGCAGGTCAGATGGAGCTTAACGTCATGGAACCTGTGCTTGTATTTAACTTGCTTCAATCAATCAGCATCATGAACAACGGTTTCAGAAGCTTTACAGATCACTGTTTAGCAGGAATTGAAGCAAACGAAACGCGCATGAAAGAATATGTAGAAAAAAGCGTAGGAATTATTACAGCTGTTAACCCTCACTTAGGCTATGAAGTCGTATCGCGTATTGCGCGTGAAGCGATTTTAACAGGAAAACCAATTCGTGAGCTTTGCCTTCAATACGATGTGTTAACAGAAGAGGAATTAGATCTCATTTTAAATCCATTTGAAATGACGAACCCTGGTATTGCAGGAAGTTCATTGTTTGATCGACAATAAAAAGAACGGCTTCCTTATGGAAGCCGTTTTTTTATGAAGACATGTGATGAATGACGCGGCGCATTTTCTGAGCTGTTGCAGCCAAAACGTCATCCTTTTCAGCATATTGAGGAATTTGCGTATAAAAACCTCCGAAACACTCCTCTTTATATCTCGGAACGATGTGCATGTGAAAGTGAGTTAACTCGTTAAACATCCCGCCGTTTTGAGAGAGAGTAACTCCGTCTGGAACAAAGAGCGTCTTCACTGCTTTTGTCATTAGCTTCGCTGCATTCATCACGGCCAGTATGTATTCAGTATCAAATTCGTCGATTTCCACTATATGTGTTTTAGGAAGAATTAAGACGTGTCCTTCGTTAAATGGCTTGTGATCTAATAGGCACGTCACAAACGAATCTTCAAATATCACATGCGATTTCTCTTGGTTATTTGCTAATCGACACCCTAAGCAATCTATACGTGGATTCACCATCATACGTTCTCTCCTTTTTAAGATAACTAAAGTGTAGCACGAAAAGTATCAGGAGGAATAGTTTGAAATATACACAGGTATTTTTTCGCTTAGTAAAGAGAGCCCGGATATATGACCTGGGCTCTTTGTTTTGTTCTTTTTATATGGTTAGTTTTTTATCTAAAATTTACCATGGTTTTAATTGTAAAAATAAAATATTTACAGTATAATGATAGTGTAACAGTTAACTGTAACTAATAAGGGGGGATTGTTTGAATACATATACAGGAAAGCAAATTACGGAGTTATTAAATAATGAAGGTGCGGACTTGAACCTGCGTACGGTACGGTATTACACGCAAATAGAAATTGTTCCTCCGCTAGTGCTAGTAGGGAATAAGCGTGTCTATACAGATCAGCACGTTCACTACTTTCGAGCCGTTTTAACATTATCAAAAGCAGGTGAGTCACTAGCTTCCATTCAAAAAACGCTGTGTTCCATGAGTGATGAAGAAGTAAAAAACATCGGTGCGCAGCTCCCTCTTTACCAAAGCAAACAAATTCAAAATCAAGAAATGCATCAAGTCAATGAAGATGTGTTTGTAGCTATGAATCGAAATTTATCAGCGGACGTACGGCAAAAAGTAATTGAGTCTGTTACTCAAATTTTAAAGGATCATTCATCGCATGATTAAATTAGCTGTGGCAAAATCAGTGATGGAAAAAGAAGAAGGAATGAACCACCTTTGTATTACATTTGAACGTTCGCAAGTAAAAGTAACAAACATCACGATTGATATTCAGCTGCCCGAAGGTCTGTTTAAAACGACAAACTTAAATGGATACCGGGAAAACAAACAGGGGCAAATCGAAGTAAAACATATCGACGATGAACCTCTATTAATAGAGCTCTACACGGAAGAGACTGTTTTATATCCACAGGCAGAGATTACAGTTGCTGTGACTTACCGCGATGAAACCTTGCATATACAGCAAGAAAGGCATTCTCTAATGATTAAATTTACGGATGAAGAGTTGATAGGGGATTCATTTTTAAATCATGAAATCAGTGCAAAAGTGAAAAAATTTGCTCGTACTAATTCAGTGGAAAGAGGCGGTCACATGAACTTAACTCCATATGTAGTAGAACAAACAAGCAAAGGAGAGCGTGCCTATGATATTTATTCAAGGCTGTTGCTCGACCGAGTGATTATGCTCACAGGTGAAGTTACGGATGAGGTGGCTACTAGCATTATTGCTCAGCTTTTATTTTTAGATGCAGAAAACCCAGAAAAGGATATCAGCATTTATATTAATTCACCGGGAGGATCTATTACAGCGGGCATGGCTATTTTTGATACGATGCAGCTTATACGTGCAGATGTAAGCACATTGTGTATAGGGCTAGCGGCATCTATGGGTTCATTTTTACTAGCGGGCGGTCAAAAAGGGAAACGTTTTGCTCTTCCTAATAGCGAAGTGATGATTCATCAGCCGCTAGGAGGAGCAAAAGGACAAGCAGCTGAAATTGAGATTCGAGCGAAGCGTATTTTGCGGTTAAAAGACCACCTAAATGAACTGCTGTCTGAACGAACAGGGCAATCGCTGTCAACGATTAAAAAAGACACTGATCGAGATACATTCTTTACAGCGGATGAAGCAAAAGAATATGGCATGATTGATCAAATTTTAGTTCATCAATAAGGAGGATACCGTGTGGAAAAAACAAATCGTTATTCAGTAGAATATGAATGGGCGAACGTGATTTTTTATCAAGAAGTAGAAGCAATGACTATACAAGAAGCAAAAGAGCGAATTCAACATGCAAAAATAAACGCCGCTATTCGCGCTGTTCATGTCATAGAAGATGTCGAATCGTAACGAAAAACTGGATCCTTTCGGGGATTCAGTTTTTTTGAGCAAATGAAGCAGGGATTTATATGAAGAAAGGAGAATGCAAAAAGAGATTTAAAAACGAGCAGCTGGTAGCATCATTCAGCAAGAACATCTCATTTCAATTACACAAAGAAAGGTAGATGTAAATGAAAAAAGTATGGTCTGGATTAGTTGTTCTCATTGCTATTTGTTGGGTGATAACAGGATGTCAGCAAAGCAGTGCTTCAAGCGGTACTGTTGAGCAAAAGCTCGTAATCGAAAAATACATAGCCGATAATCAATATGGCCATGCAGTTAAAATGAAAGACCAAAATCAAGTACAGAAAGTGCAGCAGTGGTTAAAAGATGTATCATGGAGAGAAGAAAAAGCTGAAATGATTCGAAAACCTAACTACATTCTTCACTTTGAACCGGTAGAAACAAAAAAGGATATAAAGGTACAATCTTATCGGATGTGGGTCAACTTAGGAAACGAAACCGTTGAATTAGCTACAGATACACACTACGCACAGTTAAAGGGCAAACAAGCAAGATCATTTATTGAATTAGTAGAGCCCAAATAGAAAGCAACTATAAAAAAATGTCCAATGAAAGCTAAAACTGCACTTGTTCATATTGAAGCTATCTTCTACCGATATGCTTGATGATCTCGAAGGTACAGAGCTGCTCCTTACTAACGCGCTTGATATGAGGGTGTAGAATTATTAAATGTGAGAGGTGACAAGCAGCCATTTTTAAATGCAGCAATAAAGAGTTACACTTACAGGTAGGTTCATTGTTAAAACATTTTGCTATAAGAAGTAAGGGAAAAAGAGAAATCAAGACGCTGATTTCTCTTTTTTATTCAGGCATGTCGATGATTATTATTTCCGCGCATTTTGCGTAAAACAAAACTCACAATTAAGACTAAAATAACAGCACCAATAATAGCAGGAACAATTGCGAATCCGCCAATCTCTGGACCAAAATCTCCAAAAATTAGAGAGCCTAACCATGCTCCAATAAACCCGGCAATGATGTTTCCGATAATTCCACCTGGAACATCTCGTCCTGTCAACGCACCGGCAAGCCAGCCGATAAGTCCTCCAACAATAAGCGTCCAAATAAATGACATATACCTAACCTCCTTTTATAGGGAATTCCTTTTCAGTCTTTCCTAAAACACACTTTGTCATGCGACATGCTTGCTGCATACCCTTTTACATTTTTTCATCTATTTATCATATATGCTAAGATAGCCCAACATTAAATTGAAGAGTTATGTATGAGAATCCACTGTGAAAGTAACGATAAAATGAAGGAGAGAAGTTCAGCTCGTGTACGTTTTACATTCAATTTAGCTCATTCTATTCGTAAAAGGGGAGATCCGGTTCATTTTTTAAAGCTTTTTCCCTTAGTTTTACTTTTTTTAACGGTATTTGTGATATCATTTTAAGTAAACAAATTCTTAACGGGAGAACAATATGGAGTCATTATTATTAGATAAAAAGCTTAAACACATTACGAATTTAATTTTAGAAAAAAAAGAAGAGTTCTCAAAACAAAAAAAATATGAAGAAAAAGATATTCAACAACAACTAGAACCGTGGCGCGTTCATTTAATTCAAATATATGCTGATTCTGTCTCAACAAATGATACAAAAAACTTTGAAGTACTTGAGGAATGGGGAAGAGAAGTAGCGAATTTACTCGTTGTCCTTCAGCTTCCGTTGGATGTAGCATTAGAAGAAATCAGCTATTACCGAAATGTTATCGGAGAAATTATTAAAGAAGAAGCAAAAGCTGAGACGTTTACGTTTGATGCCTTCTATCAAGTTATTTCTCGTTTCAACGTAGTAGTAGACAAGGCTGTACACTGGGTTAGTAAATCATATATGACGGACTTTGCAAACAAAATTCAATCCGCTCGTTATGCAATTGATGAACTTTCAATTCCTGTGGTACGCATTACGAAAGAAATTGGCGTGATTCCTCTTGTTGGCGATTTAGATACAAATCGCGCTCAAATTTTAATGGAAAATGCGCTTCAACACGGCAGCGACTACAAGCTAAATTGGCTGATTATTGATTTATACGCGGTTCCAATTATTGATACGATGGTAGCGGACCAAATTTTTAAAGTAATCGGTGCTTTAAGATTATTAGGAATTCAAGTGGTTTTAAGCGGGATTCGCGCTGAAATTGCTCAGACGATGGTGAACTTAGGGTTAGATTTGGCTGACATTACGACTTTCAGCAGCCTTCACCAAGCAGTGGAATACGTTAATCAAGCGGACTAATACAACACAAAAGCCCATGAGATGGTTACATACTCACGGGCTTTTATTGGTAGAAGAAAATTTGAAGTTTATTTAATAAAGCATCTAATGATTGACTAACTTGAAGTGTGTTAGGACTTGTCATTCCTTCACGGACAGCCGTTTGAATCATTAACGTTCGTGTCTGTTCGATTTCTTCTATTAGTATTTGGTACATGGATTTGTCTTTTGAGTGGGTTGAAAGCAGCATGTTAATTCCTCTTTTTTCTATAGTGATTATGGTTAAATTAACATTAATAGGTTTATTTTTCAATATTATGAAATTAAAAATAGTAAGTTTTAAGAATTTTTCATATAAAAAAGAACCTCTTTTTCAACAGAGGTTCTTTTTCTAATATAATAATTTATTAGGCATGTTTATGATTACCACGCATTTTTCTCATAATGAAACTTACGATTAACACTAAGATGATTGATCCGATGATAGCAGGAATAATAGCAAATCCACCTACAACTGGTCCGAAGCTTCCAAAGATAGTTGAACCTAACCAAGAACCGATAAAACCGGCAATAATGTTACCAATAATACCCCCTGGAACGTCTCTTCCCGTAATTAATCCGGCAAGCCACCCAATAATACCACCTACAATAAGTGCCCATAAAAATGACATAAATATCATCCTCCTTTTTAATGATGTATTGCTTATATAGGTTAATACCCCACTTAAAAGAAAACTATTCACGGAATAGCAAAAAAAAATAAAAAAACTTGTAAAAGGATTTAAGACCTGCGATAGAGTCATAGAAAATAGACTAACTAGTATATAATAGAAAAAGGAACATAGTTTAGAAGAGAAGGGAGACATAAAGTGAAAATAAAAAATCAAAGCGAGGTAGTAGAGCAGCACTTGATTCAGCACTGGATGTATTTTCAGCATACGAAGAAATCTGTGAAAGTGGATACGTCAGAAATTAAATGGATTTCTGCATCTCCTTACAATCGGGGGATATATGCAGGAACCCGTCACATTGAGCCTGCGTTAGGAATATGCTCTCCGCAAGGGGAGGAACCTCTATGGATTGTCGGTCCATCTTCATATGATAACCTTGGTCCAGTTCTTCATAAAAATGGATTTGTTCCTTATGAAAAATGGATTGGAATGATTCAGCACATTCAAGAAAAAGAATACATACATACAGGAGTAGAAGGGTTTCAATGTAAACGAGTACGCACAGAAGCTGAATTGAAAGAATGGATAACAGTATACATAGACGGCTATCAAAAACCAAAAGAATATCAAGCTGACTTTCTTGAAAGGTTTAGGGAGCTTATGCAGCACACTGACCACTATCAGTTATATCTGGGCCTTTATCACAACCGGCCAGCTGTAGCTGGATCTCTCTTTTTTTATGATGGTACAGCGGGTTTGTATTGTATCACTACAGCTAGACATATGAGGAGAAAAGGCCTGGCCACCGCATATTTGAAGGAAGTTCTTACTGAAGCAAAAAAACAGGCGGATACGTGTATTTTGCATGCTACAAATGCAGGAAAGCCAGCCTATGAAAAACTTGGTTTTACAGCGGTTAACGAATTTGATGTATATAGATGGAGAAATAGAGATAGAACATAATGTGCTGCGGTTTGTGAGAAAAGAGACAAATTTCGACAAATTTTTAAAAAAGTGTAGCTTCCACTTCGTTTTTGGTGTATCCTAGGAAAAAGTAGCAGCATGAGCTAGTGTTGTACAGAGAACACAGATAAAAGGAGTCATTATGAAACATTTTTTTAAAACGAGCACGTTTTGGATAGGTTTGGTTATCGGAATCGCGCTCACATTTGGGGGATATTTTACTGTTACTAGTATTTATGATTATTATTTAGGACGAGAACAGCTGAAAGTATTGACTGCCTCTCAGAAAAACCTTCAAACTGCTTTTAAAGAGTATAATCAGCTTATGTCCGAAAAAAAAACCAAAAAGCAATTTATCAATGAACTCGATGATATTTCAAATACTATAAACTATGAATATAATGAATTAGCTTCCCTTGATCCTACGATGAAAACGATGTATAAGCATACCGGCGTCATCGATGATATGGAACTGATGATTGATAATATCGATAGCATTTATGAATTAACGATGAATGATCACAAAGACGCAACAAAACCGCTTCAAACCTACGTATCTGATTTAATGGAATATGTAGAAAAAGATATGAAAAAAGAAATAAGCATGCTAAGTAAATAGAAAAAAACAGCTGCCTAAACAAATAGGCAGCTGTTTTTTTGTTGATTATAAAAGGAATCTTTTGGTTGCAGGCGAAAGAGTATACTATGCACCACTCACTTACGTGCACCACGTTTACAAAAAAGGGAGGACATAGTATGAAAAAAGTGGTGGTTATTCTATTTAGTTTGTTTTCATTAGCCGCATGTCAGGTTCCTACAGCTGAAACGCTTGAAGATCCTTATCCACCCGCTATAAAAATAATAGCGGAAGGCAAAGAAGCCATCATCAAGCCTTTATTTTTTTGCTGGACCGAATGTGAAGCTGATTTTGGCGAACGAAAAAATTTTAGACAAATTGTTATGAAAGATAGTATTCCCGTCTCTCAAGGTGGTCAAGTGTCCATTAAAATAGATGGTAAAAAACCTAATGCGCTTTATTACAAACAAATTCGCAATCAGTCTATTTACGAAAACATAGTAGAAAAAAAGGACATAAAAAAAACATCTGCTATTACAGTAGATTCTACCTCCCGCAGTGATCGGTATATACTCGTAGCGGACTGGAAAGATAGCAAAGGAAAAAAGTTAATCGGGCGTGTCTACTATACTCCAGTAAAATTTGAAACGCCATAGATATGGCTCTCTATACTGTAATAGAGAGCCATATGCTTAACTAATAGAATTAAGTGCTTGTGCAAGAGAAGAAGTAGTTTTAACATGTTCAAATGAAAGCCCTAAGCGAATGGCAGTTTGAGAAATTTCCGGTCGAATTCCAGATAAAATTGTTTGCACACCAATTAAACGAAGAGCTTTTACCAAATTAAAAATCTCTTGTGCCATCATCGTATCAATCGTAGCTACACCGAGCAGGTCAATACATAAATGTTCAACGCCTTTTTCCGAGCATTGCTGAAGCGTATTTTCTAAAATAAACTGACTTTTGACCGTTCCAATATCCCCCACAAGAGGCAAAAGTGCAACTTTGTTTTGAAGCATGATGACAGGAGAACTTAATTCATTAATTAACTCTTTCTGAGCGTTCAGCTGTTCTTGCGTATTTTTATGATATTCTTGAATAAAGATATAAATAGATAGATCAAAAGCTTTAACAATAATGTCATACCACATAAATATCTTATCTACGCTTACCTCATTCGAATGCAAAGAGATAAACTTCTTTAAATAATTAACGACAATTTTTTGTGAATTAAAATATTCTCGAATAATAAAGTGAAGAGGCGTACTTAAGTGCTTTGGATCACGTGCTAGTTCTATCGACCACTGCTGAAAATCTGAAAAAAAATACTCCTCATCCTTTATAAATACGTCAAATAAATGCTGAAAATAATCTTGATTTTGCTGTTTCAGTTCTTTCACAATTGCTGGATTTTCACTCGAATAGACAGAAAACTCATTTTCATCGTCGAGCTGATTGTACCAGTCTTCAGTTAATTGAAGAGAATGTTCTTTGAAAAAATGATATAAGTCCTGATTTTTATGCATGAAGACTCTCCTTATATATGTATAGTCTAATTAATTTATAAATAAAAGCATAAAAGCATAAAAGCATCCCCTGATCTAGAGTGAGGATGCTTATAAATAAATCCATTATGAAGCGCATTTATTTTCCTATACGCCTTATTTTCCCTAACTGTATACTCTCAAACCCAATTTATAAAAAAATAAACATTTTTTAACTAGCATATTCATGCATGTTAACTATTTTTCATAAAGAACCACTTCTTATGCTTATAGCTTTAGCTTCGGCAAGGCATCTTTAATGCTTTGATAGACTAAAATAAAGGACATATCATCTTCTATAGTGCTCATATGTATGGCCATGTCAGGAGAAATTCCTGTTAAAACAAGCTGAGTTCCCATGAGCTTCAGCCAATTGTAAATATTAAGAATATCATGGCCGAATGAATCATTAAATTGCGCTAATCCTGAGACGTCTAGGATTAAATAACGATCTTTGCTGCTTGTATTACGCGCGGTGAAGCTATTAAATAGCATTTCTATACGCCGTTCGTTTAACGTTCCGATTAATGGAAGAACAGAGATTCCTTCCTCTATTGACACGATAGGAGTGGATAGCCTTTCCACTTCTTCCAAAGCCTGCTGAAGCTGTTCCTGGGCTGTGATTTCTATTGTTACGTCTTTTTGAACACCGATAAAGTAGTATTTATCTTCTTCTATATATGTTGGGTCAATCGTTAGCTGATTATGAAAGAAAGAGCCGTCTTTTCGATAATTAACAAGCGTAACAGAGACTGACTGATTGCGGCTGATAGCGCTGCGAATTTCATCAACGTGGTGCGGGTTTGTAAGAGGACCTTGTAGAAAACGGCAATTTTCCCCTAATACTTCTTCTTCCTTATAGCCGGTCATAAGGGAAAACCCTTGATTGAGGTAAATAATTGGGTTATCACGCAAAGAAGGGTCTGTCACGATAATACCAGATTGTGAGCTATGAAGGGCTTTATTTAAAATGGACCATTTTGAATCTTGAGCTTCAGGTGTAGTCAATGCATTCCTTCATTCCTTGGAATTTTTATAAAAATATTGTGACATAAACACGTCAAAAAAACAATTTTCGACGCGTTTGCTCCTAGAGAAAGAATGAAGATAAGGAAAAATATGTTATAATAGTTTCAGGAGCAAAGGGAGTGTGAACAAACGTGATAACCATCAATTTATTTAACGTTAGTTTCTTTGTGATGGCGCTAGTAGGCTTTATTCTCATTTTTTGTTTGCGGCTAAAGTTCAAGCGGCCACTGTCATTATTTAAATGGTCTTTTTTGTTCGGAACGATGCTGCTGTCGCTAAGTTTATACTTGTTTATGGCGACCAGCCAATATATTCATTTGATATGCAATACAATCGGCTCAGTTATGACAGCGCTCTATCTTATCAGTATTATGGTCGGAGCAGAAGAGTCATAAATACATATGTTTGAAAGTCTATTGAAAGTGGAAGATAAGTAGAAATGCTTAAAAGAGAACGAGACGAACTTACATTCTTTGAGCCGAAATGATGACAACTGGAAAAACACCTCGGTAAAAAATGCCGAGGTGTTTTTCGTAAATAAAAGGGAAAGGAGAATATTTAGAGAAATACTAGTCATATTTTACTGAGTGTAGTAGAATGAAAAGTTATTATTCTATTTTTAGGTTGTTGCTATTGGCAACATGTGTTAGTCTAAAAGTGGTGTACATTTTAGGCGATCTTGAAAAAGAGAGACGAGAAGCTTTTATTCAAGTTTCTTAAAAGCTTTACGTTTACTGAGGTGAAACAATGAAATCTCAAGTACAAAAATTTGTAGGCTATTTATTAGCTGGTGATCAAGACAGCGCTTGGGAAGTTGTGCTAGAAGAAATCCAACAAGGAAAGAACAGCCTAGATATTTATGAAAATTTAATTACAACCGCAATGCGAGTAACTGGAGATATGTGGGAAGAAAATATCATTTCTGTAGCTGATGAGCATGTCGCCACTACGACATGTGATTATGTGCTAACTCGCTATCGCTTTTATAAAAAAATTCAGGGACACGCTTCAGACATCGCTCCAAAGGCACTGCTTCTATGTTTGGAACAAGAACAGCACTTTATTGGTTTAAAGATGGTGGCTTTATTGTTTGAAGAACATGGGTGGAATACTCGCTTTTTAGGGGCCAATCTGCCTCTGGAATACGCTGAGAAAATGGCTATAGAATGGAAACCACAAATGGTAGGATTATCTGTCAGTATTCCTTATCATATTGAGAGGCTTGCTGAATATACCAAAACTTTGGACAAATTAGAACCAAGACCAACGGTAATGGTAGGAGGGCGCTTAGTTTCTCAAATTGATTTCCGTTCCTACTGTTCTGAGCATACACGCCTAATTCCGGATCTTCACCAACTAAATAACTGGTTAATCAGTTATCACAAAGGAGTGGAAGTTAATGTCGATGCTTGAATATGTTCCAATTCCTTACTTTTTAGTGGATACTGAATTTAATATTTTGGAATGGTCGCAACAATCAGGTCATTTATTTAAGCCTTCAGCTAATTTTTTAGATCTTGTAGACGTATTTAGTCAAGAAAAGGCGAGAAAGTTTTTAAGCTTGCGCCAAAAAGATTCTCGAGAACTGTCGGTAGACGAACCCCATGATGAGCAAACGCTTGTCCAAAGCCGAGGCCAGGCTATTCAGAAAGTAGAGCTTGTGATGCAAACCAATGATTCGCCTTATTCACTGTTTGAATGCTTAATTCAATGGGATAGTGATATAGGTCATTTAGTTTGTATTCGCCAAGATGAACGTATACAAGAGCTAACGAATCTTGTTCAAGACCATCGGAAACGATTAGCAGATACAGATTTTGAACTGCTTGAACAAAAAGAACGTCTTGAAAAATCATTACAAAAAATTAAGCAATTGTCCGCTTCTTTTATTAAATTATCCTCTAAAGTAGGACTTATACCTCTTTTTGGAGACTTAGATACAGATCTTGTAGCTGAAAATACGTGCATTTTGCAAAACTTTGCGCATGAAGGAAATTACACCACGCTTCTATTTGACTTTGGAGGCTTAGATATATTAACAACCGAAGGAATTCAAGCTTTTGCAGGCTTTATGCAGTCCTTCTACCTCATGGGTATCACATGCTACATTATCGGCATGAAGCCTCACCATACGGCTGCTTTGAAAAATAGAACGTTTGGTGATCAAATTATTTATATGAATAATCTTAGTGAAATTATTGCTGTGAATAAAAATGTGAGTTAAAAGAGTGGAGGAGAAGAAAGAATAACTTTCTTCTCCTCTTTCTGTATACACTTCTTCGCTTACAATTAAACATTCTTTTTATATTTCAGCTGAAAGGATAGCATTAAGACGTTGAAGTCCAATGTTCAAATCAGTATCACTAAGAAGGGAATAGCTTATTCGAATGTAAGCATGAGGAGGTTTGTGAACGAAACAAGCTTCACCAGGTAAAAAGCAAACATTATGCTCCTGGGCTTTTTTTAATAATGCGAATGTGTTTACATTTTGCGGCAGTTTTAACCATAAGTTGAAGCCTCCTTTAGGGACTTGGAATTGAACGTAGTCGGAAAGAGGCGAAAGCAGGTCGCTTGCATGATCTCTTCTCAATTGCAAAGCGATCCTCAGCTTTTCCATATGCTGTTTCATTCGCTCAGTGCGTAAGAAAGCTAGCACAGCTTTTTGAGTTAGTAAGGGACTACCAATGTCCATCAATGCTTTAACCGCATATAGCCAATCAAATACAGAACCTTGTGCATAAAGTAATCCAATTCGAAGTCCTGGAGCCAAAGTTTTACTAAACCCCTTCAAGAACAAAACATGCCCATTTTTATCAAACGTTTTGATCGGTGGAGGCACTGATATATCATCGAAATAAATCTCTCCAAACGAATCATCTTCAACAATAAAAAAGTGATACAATTCGGCCAAATCAACTAGTTCTTTGCGGCGCTGTCTGCTCATTAGTAAACCTGTAGGGTTTTGAAAAGAAGGGTTTACGTACAAAAGCGAAGGCTTTATTTTTTTGCAGACTTCTTCTACTAAATCAGATTGTATTCCTTCTTCATCTAGTTCAATTGAAATGACGTTAACACCTTTATTGGTGAAGACATCAATTGCAGCTCCGTAGCATGGACTCTCTACTATAACCGTATCCCCTGGCTTTAAAAGCGTTTGAGCAATTAAATCAATACCTTGCTGAGCGCCACTTGTAATCATGATTTCATGAGGATCAGCTTTTATTCCTTGCTCTTTCTGTAAATAAGAAGAAAGCTCTATGCGAAGCTCACGATCTCCTTGAATTGGACCGTATGTGGCTAAAACAAGCTCATTGGTACGTAACAGACTTTGCATTTCTTGCGCTAAAAACTGATTAGGAAGGAGACGAGGGAAAAGAATAGCCTGAGAGAAATCATAATATTTACGATCACGATTTAAGCTATACTGAGAGCGCGTGATATTTACGTTTAATTCATCTTGCCATGAAAAATTATTTAATACCTTGGAAGAACGTTTAGTAACCCCTTTAACAAAAGCTCCTTTTCCTGACTGTATTACGATTAATCCTGATTTTTGTAAGAGCTGATACGATTTTCGTACCGTTAATAAGCTTATTTCTAACTCTTGTGATAGCTTGCGTAAAGAAGGGAGCTGATCACCAGGTTTTATCATGCTCGTTTGGATGCGATAACGAATCTGCTCATAGATTTGCTGATAAATGGGGGTAGAAGATTTTTTATGTACATTAAATCTCATTGTGTCACCTAACTATTCTTTTTCTTTAGTTAACCTCAAAATAAGCATGGGCGCAACTGGAAAAACAGCAACTGTTATAGTCAAGGTTTTACTGTTATACTTCCTTTCTTTTATACTCGTGGCATGTTTAAAGGAGGAAGATATATGATTATTATTAATTACGTACTTATCTGTTTTATTTTCGGCACGACATTCTTAACTATTAAATTAGGGATTGAAGCAGGAATGCCTCCCCTTTTCTCAGCTGGAACTCGCTTTCTTTTAGCAGGAATATTAGTAATCTCGTACTTTGCATATAAAAAAGACGTTCGACGCTCGTTATTACTTTCAAAAAAAGTCATGATGGTAGGGTTTTGTTTGACCTTTATGACTTTTTCAACACTCTATTGGGCAGAACAACATGTGACATCGGGTCTTGCAGCTGTTTTATCTGCTACTGGCCCAATGATGATATTGCTTATTCAAGTGATGCAAAGAAAAATGGAATTAAAAAAAGAGCAGTTATTCGCTTTGCTTCTGGCTTTTACCGGTGTTATTTGCATTTCACTTCCAAATGTGACAGCCACTATGTCTTATTCGCGGACGTTAGGGTGTATCATTATCATAGTAGGAGAGGTATTTTACGGCATAGGCAGCAATTATTCGAAAGCTTTGTTAAATAAACTAAAAGAAGTATCACCGTTTTTAATTAACGGTATTCAAATGTTTTACGGGGGAATATTTCTACTGGTGCTATCTTTATGTACAGAGCAGATCCATGTTTCCACTATTATGCCTTGGAACGCAGTATGGTCTATTGTATATTTAATTTTTGTTGGTTCAATTGCTGGACACGGTTTATATTATTGGCTAATAGCCCAAACAAATCCGGTTTTTCCATCTACGTGGTTGTATGTATCTCCTTTAATCGCGGTGTTAATCGGTTATGTAGTCTTAAATGAAGCTATCACGCCTTCTATTATTGGCGGAGGCCTTCTTATTTTAATAGGAGTGTTTATGGCCAATCGTGAAGCTTTGGGAGTACATTTTAAAAAAGGTGTGCTATTCAAAAAGCAGCTGTAAAACAAGTCGCCATTTGCTGACTTGTTTTTAGTCAATCGGATGACAAAGAAGATTGAAGAAGATATCAAAGATGACTAAAAACCTCTTCCTAATGAAAGAAGAGGCTTTTTTGTTAAGAGTTTGCTGACATCGTATGAGACGGTAAAATGATGTCTTGGTCGACGAGAAAGGACAAAAGTTCTCGTGTAGCATATGACATATACCGATCTTTTTTCAAAATGATCCCGAGCTCCCACATTGGAGTAGGGGCGGCAATTGGAATACTTTTAATAAAGGGATTATTGATTTTCGGAAACACGGACTTTGGTAAAATAGCAATACCTAATTCAGAAGCAACTAGTTCAATAATCAAATCCCATTGAGAACTTTCGTACGCTATTTTTGGATGAAAACCCGCTTGAATGCACTCATGAATAATGCGATCATGAAGAGAGAAATCTTTGCTGAACAGAACAAACGGCTCTTCTCTAAGCTCGCTCAAAGCAACAATTGATTTAGCTGCGAGCGGATGCTCATGATGAATGTATAAATTAAACTCTTCTTCAATAAACGGATAGATGTGAAAAAGAGGGTTTTGAATAGGCAACACAATAATGCCAAGGTCTACTTGTTCGTTTTCTACAAGTTCGACAATTCGCTTTGCGCCAAGCTCCACAAGCTCTAATTTCACCTGAGGATGTTTTGATGTAAAGTTTTTTGCAATCATCGGGAAAACAACAGTCCCTACTAAAGGAGGAATTCCTACTTTAATATCTCCTGTAGGCAGATTCCGTAAATCATCTAACAGAGCATGCAGCTCGTGAAGAGTGGATACCAGCTTTTGGCTTTGCCCATACACAATCTGTCCTGCATCGGTTAACGTCAGCTTTCGAGTAGAGCGATCAAAAAGATCTACGCCGAGTTCTTCTTCTAGTTTCTTTACAATTTTACTTAATGCTGGCTGAGACAAGTGAATTGCAGCTGCTGCTTTCGTGAAACTTTTTTGATTAACTACTTCCATGAAATGTTGCAGTTCTCGAATATCCATAAATTCCCCTCACTAGTATTCTTAGTTTTCATACTATTTATTCTATTTATCTATTTTACTTATGATTCAAATAAATGTAAACTCTTACATAAGGAAGTGAATAAGGATTCATCTAAAAATAGTACATCAAATTCCTCTAAATACGTTAGAAACCCGCATGTTTGTAAGCGTTAACAAAAAAAGCACCCTCGAAGAAAATCCTAGAAAAATATTTTTTTCTCCCGTAAAACAAAGCCGCGAGCGCAGAAATAACAAGTGTTGAAATGTTCATTTTGTATACTGTTCTGACAATTAAGAAAGAGGAATAAAATGGTATAGTGCACCACTAAGGTGAGTCTATTCATTCTGCAAACGAGCCGTACATAGAAAAAAGGCCTGTTTGTTAAAAATAATTGGGGGAGTG
This sequence comes from Bacillus sp. ILBB4, assembly GCF_035064545.1. NCBI lineage: Bacteria > Bacillati > Bacillota > Bacilli > Caryophanales > Bacillaceae > Bacillus > Bacillus sp. ILBB4. The sequence continues at coordinate 456,910 of NZ_JAIQVD010000003.1, forward strand.
GTTGAGATGACATACGTTAAAGGACTAGAAGGAATCATTGCAGCTGAAACAAAAGTAGGGCATGTTGATGGAGAGAAAGGTCAGCTGATTTATCGCGGATATTGGGCAAAAGATTTGGCGATCAATTATTCTTTTGAAGAAGTTTCTTATTTAATTTGGAACGGCACACTGCCAAATCATGATGAGTTAAAAGCATTTAAACAAAAAATGGTGACTCATCGTACGCTTCCAGCTAATATTGTTGCGTTAATGGACTGTTTGCCAAAAGATACAGAAGTGATGAGCGCGCTTCGCACATGTATCTCAGCATTAGGAGACCCTTCATACAGCTGGCCTCCGACAAAAGAGCAGGCGCTTGCGATTACAGCGGTAACACCTACCATTATTGCCTATTGGTATCGTAAAATGAATGACTTAGAAGTAGTAGAACCTAACGAGCATTTGGATCATGTAGCAAACTATTTATATATGATTAACGGGGAAATTCCAGATCAAAGTTTGGTTACTGCGCTGAACGCATATTTTGTTTTGACAATTGAACATGGGATGAACGCCTCAACCTTCTCATCACGCGTTATTTCATCTACCGAATCTGACATGGTTTCAGCTATTTGCGGAGCAATTGGCGCGATGAAAGGTCCGCTTCACGGAGGAGCTCCTTCTGGTGTTATTACCATGTTTGATGAAATTGGAAGTGAAGAGAATATTGAGCCTTGGGTTCGTAAAAAATTAGATAATAAAGAGAAAATTATGGGATTTGGTCATCGCGTTTATCGTACACATGATCCAAGAGCAGAAGCATTAAAAGAAGTATCGAAACAAATCTCAGGAGACAACGGGCTATTTGATTTAATTGTTAAAATTGAAGATAAAACCATTGAATTACTCAATGAATACAAGCCGGGTCGAGGCATTTATACCAATGTAGAATATTTCGCTGCAGCGGTTATGAAAGCGGTTGAGCTTCCGTCTGAACTATTCACACCAACCTTCACAGCAAGCCGTGTAGTTGGCTGGACAGCTCATGTCGTAGAGCAGTCAGAAAATAATCGTATTTACCGACCTCAGTCTGCGTATATAGGTTATACGCCAGTTGAACAAAATCAATAAATAAACTCGGTTTCACATAAAAAACGTCGGTAGATCCGACGTTTTTTTCATATGGTTAAATATATTCTTTTTGAGAATAAAATCGCTTTAATAAATAGAATAATCCGACTGCTAAGCATAAACTTGCTGCAGCTAAGCTAGAGGTAATCATGGCGTGCTCACCTTCGGTAGGGGTACGTGAAAGTTTATAGCTGCTGTAGCATAAGAGAGCTGTGATACATAAACAGCAGGAGCTAATCAATCCATACCGCTTTTTGAAGCCAATAATAGATAGTAATACAATCAAATAAATTCCGCTCACCATCATCATAATTGGAAACTGAGGGTGGAATTTAATTGTATATAACAAATAATCGATGTGAGAATAGTGATGAACCGCCGAGGACTTTGTTAGTCCTCCGGTCAAACTAGCTGATAAAGGTCCTTCAAGCATCGAAGAGCCGTTATACCAAGTAGCGACTGAGGAAAGTAAAAAAACAAAACAACTTGCAAATAGCTGCGTCATGCATTTTATTGACACGTATAGAAAGCTCCTCTCAATAACCATCTTTTGTTAATACAAGTCCGAAAATTATTATAGCAGGTTTTGAAAGTAAAAAAAGTACTATTGGAATGGTTTCATAAAACGTTCATATTTGAAAAGGTTTGTTTTTTAAAGAGAAAGGGAAAAAAAGTGAAACGGAAGATATGAATAGAGGAGAGAGAAAGATGAAAGCAGCAGTGATTTTGAATCCAAACGCAGGAAACAAAAAATTAGTAAATGAAATTGACTTTATATGTGATCGGTTAAACACTGCATTTGAGACGGTTACTTTATATAAAACAGAGCAACCTGGAGATGGTGCCGATCTGGTAAGAAAATTGGAAGGCAAAGCGGATGTCATTATTGGAGCAGGAGGAGACGGGACAATTTATGAGCTCATCAACGCTCTTGCTCCGCTGCAGCAACGTCCTGTATTTGCTATTTTACCTGGAGGAACGTGCAACGACTTTTCGCGTGCAATTGGAATGAATCAAAATCCTTTAAAAGCGGTGGAGCAAATTATAGAAAAGCAGACGGAGGCAGTGGATGTTGGAAAACATGGCGAAGATTATTTTTTAAACTTTTGGGGAATCGGCCTCGTAGCTGATGTATCTGAAAATATTTTAGAAGAAAATAAAGAGAAATTTGGTAAGCTCTCTTATTACATGAGCGTAGGTAGAACTTTAAATCAAGCAGAGCCTTTTCAATTAAAAATGACGAGTGAAAAAGCTTCCTATGAAGGAGAAGCTGTTATGGTGTTAATTGGAAACGGTCCCTTTTTAGGAGGAACTCGCGCTATGCTAGGAAACAGCTCATTTCAAGACGGATTATTAGATGTATTCGTTATTAAAGAAATGGGAATCGAGCCGGTTATGGCATGGTTACAAACAAGCCCTGATGAGGAACAGCTTAACCCTGAAAGCAACCTTATGCATTTTCGTGCAAAAGAAGTTCATATTGAAACTACTCCTGAAAAAACGGTAGATTGTGATGGAGAAAAAGAAACGACGACACCTTCAACGATTACGGTTCTCCACAATCACATAAATATGATAGTCGGAAACAGATAAAAAAACGCTGGAAGTTCCAGCGTTTTTTTTATGAAGACAGCCATCGCGGAGAAGTAAAGAGCATAATCATTATGCTGCTCATCGTAATAACAAGCATGGAGTAGCAAAAAGCAGTAAATCCGATAATATGTAAGCCCACTATCATAATCGTACTGTCTAAGATAAAAATGGTTATTCCTATATTGATTTTCCATTTTTTTGATACAATAATGGCAATTAAATCAAGCCCGTCCGAACTGATGCCGTAGCGAAGCATCAGTCCTATTCCCATTCCTACGAGTGCGCCTCCAAGCAGTGAGCTAAAGAGCAAAGGAAGCTCCAGCGTGCCTTCGAGAATAGACAGCCATTCTGTCATAAAAAAAGAAACAAATAAACCTATACTTCCATAAAAAAAGTTTTGACGATGACGAAAAAAAGCATATAAATAGACAGGTACGTTCAAAAAGAAAATGGACATTCCGATAGGAGTTCCAAACACATAATATACGATAAGACCAAATCCTATAAGTCCACCGTCTAGTAAGTGATACGGAGCAATAAATCCGTTTAGCCCTAGTCCAATTAATAAGCTGCCACAGCAAATCGAAACCACTCTCGAAAAAATATTCCTCACCCTATACGTTAAATTTTAATAGGAGTAATCGTTCATCTATATATATGGCAAGCTTGGGTTATTTAGAAGTAAAAAGAAAATTATGTAAAAAGTATTGATTCTATAACTCTGATATTCTATAGTTAATCTAACTTCGTTTTCACGACAATTTCTTGATTTTTTACGATACTGTTTAACTGTTTGTATTTTTAATATATAAAAAAGTTGTGTTCGGTAAAAAGCATACGATTGTAATAAGTCGATAAAAGCAAGCCGCTATATAAAGGGGTTGATTACGTGTAGGATTCTCTTTCTTTTCAGTCATACTAAAAAGAAAGAGGGATTGTCGTGAAAAATCGTTCCGTAATTTTTTTATGGTTTGGTCAAAGTCAAGCCAATTTAGCAGATGTATTATATATTGTTGCGTTAATCAGCATTCTTTATACTCAAAATAGTTCTCCCGTGCTGCTTTCATGCATTCCGTTTACCATTACGACTGCTAAGTTTTTGAGCAGTTTTACTGTGCCTTTTCTTATAGATCGCTACAGGGCTAAGCGTATTCTTGTTGTGTCTCAGCTGTTAAAAACCAGTGTTTTGTCTATGTTTTTCTTGTGGCATATGTCGCTTATCAGCATGCTGTGCTGCGTGGCGCTTATTGCTTTTTTCGATGGGTGGGCAGCTCCGGTTCAAAGCTCTATGCTTCCTCATTTAGTAGATAAAGAGAAGCTGTTGAAATGGAACAGTATGTTTAATGTCACCGATCAAACGATTCAAATTGCAGCCTATCCGCTTGGAAGCTTTCTGATCATTAGCTGGGATGCTACTGGCCTTTTATGGCTGTCATTTTCATTATTCAGTTTGTCAATCGTATTTATGCAGTCCATTCGCATTAACGCTCATTCTTCTAAAACGAAGCAAAAACAAGGGTTAAAAGAGGGATGGAAGCTAATTTGGCATTATCCGCGCCTGCGGGTTTTATTAGTCATGGAGGTTTTAGAAGGAATGGCTGCCGGCGTTTGGGCATCAGCAATTGTCTACGTGTTTGTGAAAGAGATATTAAATAAAAATGAAGCTTGGTGGGGATATATCAACAGCAGTTTTTTTGTTGGAACGGTTCTTGGAGGTTTCGTTTTGTTGAAGATTTCAGTTGAACAAGAGAAAAGTCTTTGTCATATCGTAACATTAGGCAGTCTTTTATCAGGTTTCTTTACATTATTGTTCGGAGTGATGCCTGCTCCTTTTCTTTCACTTTTACTTAGTTTTGCTATTGGTATTGCCCTTCAAATAAGCGCTACGTGTTCTTACACGCTTACACAAACGGCCGTTCCTTTAGAAAAGCTTTCTAAGGTACTTTCTGCTACGCTTAGCGTTTCATATGTGACGTTTGGGCTTTCGGTGCTGCTGCTTGGAGCTGTTGCTTCGCTAAATGTGACGGCGGCGTTTCTAACAGCAGGAGGACTGATTGTAATCAGCGGCTGTGTAGGTTTATTCTTACGAAATTATGCGCTTGCTAACTAAAAAAGGTTGCTATTTGCAACCTTTTTTAAAACATTGTATTTTCTCTCCTCAACCATAAGCCGTATAAGGTTGTTTGCTTTAAATATCCCTTGTGTAAAAGTAGGGAGCTTTTCACGAAAACGAAAGGAAAAAAAATATGGTTATCGAATTATGTTAAGAGCGTTGAGCTAAAAGGAGTGATTAAATGGTTGTCATTCGACAGGCGGTTGAAACTGATCGAGAGCGACTGGCTACGTTAATGCAAGAATATATAGTAAAATTCTGTGAGCAGCCTGCCCCTTCCCGGAAAGCTTTAACTTTACATATTAAGCGCTTATTGAATAATCCTTCCTATGGTATCCAGTTTGTTGCTGAATTGGAAGGGAAACTAGTAGGTTTTGCGACGGTGTACGTATCGTGGAGCACCTATTATTTTAAAGAAACAGCCATCTTAAAAGACTTGTACGTATCTCCTTTAAACAGAGGAAATAAAATTGGTGAACGTTTGTTTAAGATCTGCCTTGCCTATTCTCAAAAGTATGAGTTTGCAGGTATGACCGCTGAGTGCAGCAGTGAAAATAAAGTTGCTCAAAACCTTTATCAAAAAATGAACGGTAAAGAAAATGCAGGGGTTCAATACCGTTTTTTTTAAGAGAAGTGCAGCTTTTACTTTTAAGACTTCTACTAAATGGCAAAAATATGTTATAGTATGAAAAGTGAAATTGATGAAAATGTCGGTGGGCTATATGTTAGATGATCGTATCAATAGTAGGGGGAAGTTGGACTAGCTGTTTGAAAGGCGGCCATCCTATTTTTAGTATAGCCGCAAGGAAGGAGCAGGACCTTGAAAAAAAATCCAATCTTAAACGCGTGGAAAATAGTAACTGCAACGAGCGGTTTTTTACTTGCGCTGTTTATCTTTAAAGTCCGAAAAGGAAGATAACCATATAAAGAAAGCTCCTCGATTGAGGAGCTTTTTATGATTTAGGAATAGGAAACGTCAAGGGAGTCGCTGTTGATAAAGAATCTCTGTAAGAATGATAGGTGAAATAATGACGTGTTGGACTATAAATAGTCATGTAAAGTAAATAATCATATTTCGTTTCCATATAGAAAAAAACGCCGTCTACGTGGAGTGTATAGAAAGAGTACGACATCCCGAGCAGCGTTTGCTTTTGTACGCTTGTGCTTGGGTTTTCTTTAATCCATTCATACAGTTCAAACGCACTCACTCCTGGTGATGATTGCAGCGTATGTACTTTGTCATATAACTTATCAGATACATCGGAAACCGACTGTTTTAATTGGTGAAATAAGTTGGACATTTGTTCTTTCATTGTGGTGAGCTCCTTTACGGGTAGTCAGCTATTAGCATGCTCAAAGAAATCCACGCTTATGTATAAGTTAGTGGATGGCTGATTTGAATTTGCCGCCATGCGCTTCTTGGGTATCCATAATGGTTGTAAATGCATGCGGATCTATTTCGGAAATAATGGTTTTAAGCTTGGTAATTTCTAAACGCGTCACAACTACGTATATGACTTCTTTTTCTGTACCTTCAAATCCGCCTTTACCGTAAAGCTTTGTAACGCCGCGTCCTAGACGATGTGTAATAGCATCTGACAGCTCTTCGTAGTGATTTGAAACAATAAAGGCTGCTTTTGTTTCATCAAGACCCTGAATAATCGCATCGATTGTTTTAGAAGCAATATAGTACGTAAGGATCGAGTACATGGCCTGTTCCCAACCTAGCACAAACCCTGCCCAAGCAAAAATGAAGATATTTAAAAACATCACAAATTCGCCCACAGAAAACGGGATTTTTTTTGTTAATAAAATACCTAAAATCTCAGTTCCGTCTAACGCTCCGCCGTGACGAATGACCGTTCCTACACCTGCTCCTAACAGTAGCCCGCCAAATACAGTAGCAAGAAGCGGTTCAGATGTTACAGCTGGAACATGGTGCAATTGAGATTCTACAATGGATAAAGCAACAACTGCAAACATAGATGAAAAGCAGAAGTTACGACCAATTTGTTTGTATCCACTATATAAAAAAGGGAGATTAAAGATGATGATAAGAAGACTGAACGGCAATTTCGTTAAGTAAACTAAAATTAGAGAAATACCGATAATACCGCCATCAATTACGGAATTTGGGACTAAAAATAATTCGATAGAAACGGCAGCCAAGGAAGCCCCAATTAACATCATAATGTAACGATAAATGAGCCGACCTGCCTTTTCCTTTTTGTGCTGTTTCGTTGTCATAAAATCTTTCCTTTCAAAATACTGCCTATACGCAACTCTTACTAGTATAACTAAGTCTTGGGAACTCTATCCAATTATCTACTTTAAAAAAGACTAGCCAGAATAAACAAAATCCTGTTAAATTAAACGGTAGACATTTGCTGAAATAAAGGAGCTGTACATATGATAAACGTTTATATTCCAGCGCTTCAAACAAGCGCTGGCGAAAAAGCGGCACGCTATATTGATACATTAACCAAACCGATAGGAAGCCTTGGAAGACTCGAAGAAATAGCAGTGGAATTAGCGGCTATGACCGGGGAAGTTTTTCCGACAGTCACGCCGCCAGGAGTCCTCGTTTTTGCAGGCGATCATGGAATTGTAGAAGAAGGAGTTTCAGCTTATCCGCAAGACGTAACGGCACAAATGGCGCTGAATTTTTTGCAGGGAGGAGCAGCTATTAACGTGTTTAGTCAGCAAATAGATGCACAGTTCAAACTGATTGACATCGGCATTGCTTCTGACCTTTCCCATAAGGACCTTGTACAACGCAAAGTGAAGCTGGGGACAGCAAGTTTTTATAAAGAAGACGCGATGACGCGCAGTGAGGCAGAACTGGCTGTTCAAGTCGGATATGAAGAAGCTGAAGAGCTTATTGCCCAAGGAATTAAATGTTTGATTGCAGGAGAAATGGGCATCGGAAATACTACGTCAAGCACGGCTATTTTAGCTGTATTGACAGGAGAAAAAGTCTCTAAGCTTGCGGGAATGGGCACTGGGATTTCTGATGAACAACTGCGCCACAAAGTGAACGTGATTGAAGAAGCGCTGCAAAACAGGCACATTAACCCTCAGGATCCGATTGATATTATTAGTAAAATAGGGGGTCTTGAAATTGCCGGGATGACAGGTGCTATGCTGGCGGCAGCTGCTCACCGTATTCCTATTTTAGTAGATGGTTTTATTTGTACAGTTGCAGCCCTTCTAGCAACAGAAATCAATACACAAGCAAGAGACTATATGTTTGCTAGTCACGAATCTGTTGAACAAGGCCATGCGTGTGCAATGAAGCTTCTTGGCAAGAAACCGCTCCTCAACCTCAATCTTCGTTTAGGTGAGGGAAGTGGAGCTGCTGTTACATTTCCGCTGCTGCACTCGGCTTCACTGATGATTGCCAATATGGCTACGTTTCAATCTGCTGGAGTGTCTGAGAAAGAATAAACCTAAAAAAGACATGGAAACAAAACCATGTCTTTTTTCTTTATTTTATAAAAAAATCTTATATTTTTAACATCATAAACCAATAAATGCTAAAGCTAGCACCTGTTAAAATAAATGATCCAATAATTAACAATACCAGTGCAACGCGTCGTTTAATCGCTTGAATTTCTCTATCTTTTGGCAAACGTCCCATTGGTCTTCCTCCATTATGTAAATATTTCACGTGTTTTCCTATTTTACTCCGCTTTAAAAAGAGAGAACATATGTCAAAGTTACTAAAAACCAAATTATTTTACAAAAAAATTGTATCCCCTTTAAAGCAGGGCAAAGAATACGTATTTTTTCAGTTAGAAAAGGACTGCTCTAAAGGTTTACTTACATGGCAACAACCTTTATCATATAACTGACTATACTATGATGTTATCCAAAGTTGGAAGAAATCTCAATAAATGTGAGTGTTATAATTACATGATAAGAGTCAGAAAATTTTAAAAAAGAGTGTGAGCAAACAATGAACGGTATGTTGATTATTCGGAACGGTGCTCCTTTTTATGAAGGAGCTTCCGTGCCTATTCCAAAAGATAAAGCCTGTATTATCGGACGAAGCAGTGAAGAATGGGAGCCTTATCTGGCCTTTCAAAGTGCTTACATTTCGCGCAAGCATTTTGAAGTAACGTACGAAAGCAATGCCTTTTTCATTACAGACTTGTTTAGTAAACACGGGACAAAAGTAAACGGAGAAGAGTTACAGCCTGGAACCCCTCGTTCATTGAAAGAGCAGGATGTCATTACCTTAGCAAATGAAGAGGCAGCTTTAGTATTTAGAAATGATGATATGGATGCAACCCTCGATTTAGGACCTTTGCTAAAACAAATAAATAAGCCATTTTACACATTAGATCCAATTTTGCAGAAAGTAAAAATAAAAGAGGAAACGTATATTCTGTCAGATAAAGAATACGCGTGCTTAGCTTATCTTCTAGAATACAACAATCAATTTGTTTCAAAAGAAGCATTAAAAAAAAGCGTTTGGCCTGAACGAGTAGAGTCAAATGGAGAAATTCTAGTAGCAGCGGAAGAGCTGAATGCGCTGATTTACCGGGTTCGAAAAAAAATAGGAACATATTTAGAAATCGAAGTGATTCGAGGAAAAGGATATTGGCTGCACTTTAACGAAAATGGACGTGAATAGAATCACGTCCATTTTTTAATCTCGTTTTACAGCATGTACACGTATATGTTTAGCTTCTGCTAGCCAAGATCCATTTTGAAATAGTTTATCTTGCATTCGATTTTCTAAGCGCGTAATGAGGACATTTTTAGTTTCTGTCGTCACGTGAGCAAAAAGAGGGGCTGCATTTGTTTCCAGCCAATTACGCAAGCCGTTTTCCCCTTTTAACAAGAAGGGACGGCTGTAGTGAATAGCCGTGGTGACTTGAAAATTCTGTGATTCCAAAAGAGAAGAATATTCAGCTACAGAAGGAAAGTACCATGGGAAATCTACATCGTTATAAGGGATATCAAACGTTTTAAATTGACGAATGATTTCTGTGAAAATTTCGTCCATGTTTCCTTTTCCCCAAAATTCTGCTACAAATCGGCCATTTGGTTTTAAAGCATTGTAAATGTTTTTAATGACAAGGTGAGGGGGACGGATGTCGTGTAAAGTTGCATTTGAAAAAACTGCGTCAAATTGTTCATAATAAGGAAGGTTAAGGGCATTTAACTGTTCAAAGGATAAAGTTGGGTACTGATGACGAGCCTGTTCAATCATATTTTCAGAGCAATCGATGCCCGTTGCACGGACATGAAGCTTATTGAGCTGCGAAATAAATTCGCCAGTGCCGCAGCCAATATCTAAAATATGTTCGCCAGCTTGAGGAGAAAGAAGGTTCATAGCACTTCCTCCAAATGAAGAAACAAACGGAAGATGATACACTTGAGCAATTTTTTGTTGATTAACAGTTTGACTCATGAAGTGATTCCTCCTTTGTAAAAGATGATGACTATCGTTTTATAAGAAGAAACAAGCTTTGAATAGTAGATATGAAGTTATTGATAGAATTATACCATATATCTCACTTATTATGCCGAAAACTGCAAAGAAAAAGCGCACCAAACTTCTAGCTTGGGCGCTTACAAGCACGAACTATTTTATTAACCGAACTGAACAAATAGAGGAAGATCTGTATGACCCATCTCACGTACGTAGACGTATAAATTTCCTTTATGATGAATTTCATGGTCGATGGCCATTTGTAAGAGTTGACTTCCGGGAAGCTTTCTTCCAAACGCTGCAGTGGTGTCAATTGTTTTGTTTAAATCATCTTCGCTAAGTGAACGTAATACGTCTACTGTTTTTTGCGTATATTCAGCTGCAAGGTCCGATAATGATTTACCGCTAAAATCAGCTTTTTGACCAAGTGGAGATAAATCACCGGATTTTACCACTGCTGCAAATGCATAAAAAGATGTTAAAATATGCGTAGATAAGTCAAAAGCGGACATAGATGTCGGGGCAGGCTTGTATTCGTAGTGACCTGCTTCAATTTTGTTGATTAATTCATTAGTTACGTTTCGATGTGCTAAAAAGTGATGAGTAATTTGTTCAACTGTCATGATGAAAGGCTCCTTTATTATGTATTTCGCTTCTGAGTATAGCATCTGAAACTCAGAAAGCGAAGAAAAAACTTTAACAAAAAGAAAAACAGCTGCATGTGAGCAGCTGCTTTTCTTTTTATTAGAAATTACGTTGTTTTAACTCTTCAAGTAATAACTCCATACCTTCGCGGCTTAAAGTTAATTTGCCATCTGCGATTGTTACGTTGTCAGAAGATACTTCGCCAGTAATCGCACAAGCACCGTTCGGCTCATATTTCTTTAAAATAATTCGATCTGTTTCGACAAAAATTTCAACAGGATCTTTTACATCTATTTCAAGAACACGTCTTAACTCTTTAGGAATTACGATACGACCTAAATCATCTACTTTTCTTACAATACCAGTCGATTTCATTTTTTAATCACCTTTACTTTTATATTTTATTGAGTACGCAAAATATTATTTTTGGAATTTCTAAGATGATTATATACTAGATAACCGCTAAATTTGTCGAAGTTATTAATATGTAAATGAACTGTAATATTATTGAAATATTATCTGTAAATACAAATCCTCCTACAATATGGAATATGTAGGGCTCTTTGTATGATATAGGAGATGCAGGAATTAATTACATTTGACATACAATTTTTTTTATGTTTATGCAGCAGCCTGGGGGTAGGCTACATGTAAGCCTGGAAGCAAACAAGTTGAAAAAATGAAGAAAATATGATTAAATTTAAAAAGTAACTTGCTCAAAATAATTAAATCGTAATGATTACGTATTTCAAATAAAAAATTGATAAAACGAAAGGATGACAAAGAGTTTGGCTAAAAAATCAAAAGTTGTGAAAGAAAAAAAGCGTCAAGAGATGGTAGCGAGATATGCGCAATTACGCCAAGAGCTGAAGGAAAAAGGAGATTACGAAGCGTTAAAAAAATTACCTAGAGATTCTTCACCAACCCGCTTAAATAATCGCTGCCGTGTTACCGGTCGTCCGCGAGGCTATCTTAGAAAATTTGAAATGTCACGCATCGCTTTTAGGGAATTGGCCTACAAAGGACAAATTCCAGGTGTTAAAAAAGCAAGCTGGTAGTATAAAAGCCCTCATTATGAGGGCTTTTATTATTTATTAGCTGCAAAATATCGAGCAATTCCTTGGTAAATACCTGTAGATATTTGCTGCTGATACGCGTTAGAAGAAACAATTTGCTCATCGTGAGCATTTGATAAAAAGCCTAGTTCAAGAAGCACAGCACGCTGGTTGTTTTCTCGAGTAACATAATAATCTCCAAAACGAACCCCCATATCCTTCATAGAAGGCGCGTTTTCAGCCATGCTTTCTTGAATGTATTTTGCTAATTCTTTATCTTTGGCTTCACTGTAATAAAATGATGCGATGCCGTTTGCAGAAGATGAAGTAGAAGCGTTATAGTGAATGCTGATAAATGCATCTGCATGCTTTGCTTCACTAACGTTCACTCGTCCGCTTAGTGAGATAAAAGTATCGTTTGAACGCGTCATAAATACATTTGCTCCAGAATTAGCTAGGCGGCTTGCCACAAGTTTTGCTGTTGTTAACGCTAAATTTTTCTCAATCGATGACTTGCCTGAAGTGCCAGGATCATATCCGCCGTGCCCAGCGTCTACTACAATAATTTTATCTTTTAAAGCAGCAGATGAGGAAGGGAAACTAGCTGAAGTTGTAGAACCAGCCGCAGCTGTTAACCCTTTTGACACCCATGCTGTTTGACTTGCAGAGTACTGAATTTGCACCCAGTCATTCGTTTCGCCTACTTTTTTGAATCGTTCACCTGCTTTTGCTACACGAATGATTCCCGCACTTAAGCTCGGCTGACTGCGCAAATTTGAAGCTTTTGTAATTTGAATCGACAGGGCTGGTTGTGAAGACTGTCCAGAATCAGCTTTTAAATACTGACTCGCCACCCAGCCGGTTTGGCCCGATGCCGTTTTAACCTGCGACCAAGATCCGCTTTCTTTTACCACCGTTACTTTTGAATTGCGCGATAAGCTCGTCACGATGGACGCGCCTGTGCTTGCAGAAGAACGAACGTTTAATGAGCTCGCGTTAACGACCGCTGAGTGTGATGATGTGGACCCAGAATCTTTAGCTGGCGCAGAAGAAGCAGAGCCTGCTTGTAAGTACTGACTCGCCACCCAGCCGGTTTGACCCGATGCCGTTTTAATCTGCGACCAAGATCCGCTTACTTTTACCACTGTTACTTTTGAATTGCGCGGTAAGTTTGTCACGATGGATGCGCTTGTGCTTGCAGAAGAACGAACGTTTAATGAGCTCGCATTAACGACCGCTGACTTCGATGTCGAATTTGCGGTAGACGTACTGTTTGTTTGCGTTTTATTTATGTATTGAGATGAAATCCAAGCTTCTTTACCGTTATAGGTAATTTTAGCCCATCCTTTGCTTTCATCTACTATATCAACGGTGTTCCCCTTCGTTATTTTTCCAACGATAGCACCGCTTGTACTAGGCGTTGCACGTACATTTAACGATGTAGCAGTTACTTTGGCCGATTCAGCTGCATCTGCATCAATTGAGTGCAAAAGCAATGAAGAGCTTAAAAGAACAGAAGAAACGGCTGTGTACATGACATGTTTTTTACTCATTTTTTCCTCCTTGCAAATTACAAATTTCAACATAAGGTTATTGGTATACAAAGCATATATCGGCAAATAGTCCAAAATTTTGAGTGAAATCTACTATTATCTCATAATACCGATATTATCCATCATACTATATGTCGAAATTCAATTGTATAATGAATTTGAACTATCTGCCATCCTTACCTATAAAATTTTACATTAATGTAAAATATAATTATGTTAAAGGTGGAATATAGAGATATTAAAAGCATTTAGTCCTTTGTTTATCGACATTTTGAGGACGTGTTTTATACTAGAAAAAATGTAAAATAGTATAAAGCAGCCGGATGTGAATAGGATAGAGGAGAGATAGCAGATAAAATCGTATCTATCTTTTAGAGGAGGAAACATCCACAATTATGAAACATTTAGAATAAAAATAACAAAAATATATAAAATAATAAAAAGCCTGTCTATATTGCTGTAAAGCTCGTAGCATAAACTAAAAGTAAATAGTTAGAAAATTCTTTCTTTTTATTTTGAAACATGATACAGTATAAAAAAGTGAAAGGGTGGAAACTGATATGCGAAAGATTGTTCAGTATGAAACAAAGTGGTCGCTTTTGTATCAAATGGAAAAAGAAGCGTTGCTTAATACACTAAAAGACTTTTCAGTAGACATCGAACATATTGGAAGCACGTCCGTTCCAGGATTGGCAGGTTCACCAATCGTTGATATTTTAATCGGAGTCAAACGCGAAGAAGACATAAATGAAGTGCGGGCTATATTAAAAAATAAATCTCACGTATATGTAGGGGAAAAAGAGATGTTTGTCTTATTAAAAGAAGGCGTTCCAGCTGCACACTATCCTCCAATTATGACAGCTAAAAATGCCCGTAGGCTCATTCCACATGATGCTAGAAGAAGTCATGTGTATGTAACGGTCAGTGAATCTCCTTACTGGAACGAACGAATTAATTTCAGGGAGCAGTTACGCTCGAGCGAACGTGCTAGAAAAAAATATGAAGGTATGAAATACGAGCTTTCAAAACGATTGTGGAACGATATTTCTACCTATGAGTACAAAAAAGAAGAATTCATTCAGCGCAGTCTATAAAAAACGTCATTTCAATTGAAATGACGTTTTTTAATTAATTATCTTGTAAAACAATGATCTCAAGCTTGTCAGCAGTATTTACTGCGAGAACCGTATAGTTTTTACCGCTTTGAAGATTTGTTCTAGGAAGACTTAGTATTTCTTTTCCATCTGCTGTGGAAACAGATAGATCATACGAACCCGGATTTACTACTTGATAACCTGAAATGCTTTTAAAAGACAGATCTTTAAATAAAGGAGCAGCACCTTTAGGACCTACGTTTACCGCAGGAGCATCAGGAGATAAATGAGCAACACGTAAGCTTGCTTTTCCATCCATTCCTTGCTTATTATTCGTGAAAGCCTGTAGTTCAAGATTTTCCGCTTTATTTACAGCGGCCACTGTATACGATTTTCCACCGTCTACAACAAGGGTAGCTTCGATGATGGAATCTTTTGTTCCTTTTGTCTTCGTTTCGTATACTTCTACTTTATGAGAACCGGCTGACAAAGGCAAGGAGTTGGAGACATCTTTAAACTTTGCTCCTTCTACTATAGCTTTGTCATCCACAAAAATGTCTATAGCCGGAGCATCCGGTGAAGCATGAACGATGCGAACTTCTGCATTTTGAGCTGTTCGCTCATCTGCAGCAGGAGGTGTTTCAGCAGCAAATACTAACATGCGGCTAAGTGCCAAGAAGGCAATCACTGCTGCCATTACGAATAGTCGTTTCATCAAGTATCACTCCTTTTTTATTATACACAGCTTTATGTAAATAGAAGGACTGTGCAGTTGTTAGCGTACACTAAATAAAATCAACTATTCGTTTGTTTGTTAACTTTTGATATGTTTACTGAGATTTCTGACGAAAAAATCGAAGAATAGCCAAAATATTGTACAGAGCTGTTAAGAGCCATGTCAATAAAAAGCCTAGGCCAAGCCCAATATTGGCATCTATATACGTATGCGTGAAGTCGTCATATACGACGTAGGAAAGAGGAGCAATCGACAGTAAAAATAGAAGAAAAAACAAAAGCTTTTTCCATCTGTTTAAAGTGAAGGTTAAATAAAAGAAAAGGAAAGCGGCGAACAATAGAAGACCGTCTCGAATAGCCCAAGGCAAAACGCCGATATGTGGATTAGCGAGAAGAAAAGTCGGGACAATCGAAAGGAGGAAAAGGAGAGAAAGTAAAGTTACGTGAAGTGTGTGCTTTTTTGTAAAAGCCGGCACCAATAAAAACGCTGCGGTTGCACTTAAAAGAAAATTACAAATTAAAATAAACTCCATATCAACACCTCATTTATTGAGTATTACTTTTAGTCTATTCAGCACGCTGTTAAAGTAGATAAAAAAGCTGCGATGTTCATCGCAGCTTTTGGTTATTCGAATTTAAATCCTTGTTTTTCAAGCATCGCTCGAACTTCTGGATAATAAATGGTTTTGTAAATAGCTGATACAGTTTGTGACCAGTTGCGGTCATCAGCACCGTTTGTTCTCTTTTTCATATACTCTGCCATTTCAGCATCATAGTCTTGAATCAATGACTTCAAGTCGTGATTATAGCTTTCACGATGGTGCACAGCAGCTTGTGGCAATCGAGGCTTTTTCGCAGAATGATCTGACGGATGCCCAACCACAAGACCGCTTACTGGGAATACGTATTCCGGTAAATCGAGCAGTTCAATGACTTCTAGCGGCTTTCTGCGAATTCCTCCGATTGGGACTGTACCTAAACCGAGTGATTCTGCTGCAACTGTTGCGGCTTCTAAAGAAATTCCAGCATCAGTTGCCCCGACTAAAATTGATTCAAGCCCATCGGTTACGCCAAGAGGGGCATCGTTAAGCTCAGCTGCAATCTTAGCACGATTAAAATCTGCACAAAAGATTAAAAATAGAGGAGCTTGGTCAATCCACGCTTGGTTGCCGGCAAGCTCTGAAAGTTTTTTCTTCTTTTCTTTATCTTGGACGCTAATAATAGTTACTTGCTGTCCATTAATAGAAGAAGCGGCTGACTGAGCAGATTGAATAATCTTATCTAAATGTTCGTCACTTACTGCTTCGTCTGTATACTGACGGATAGAACGATGATCTTGAATTATACGAATTGCTTCATTCATGATGCGTCATCCTTTCAAAGAAGTTATGATTAACCTTGTAATGTTTTTACATCTAAAGGTGCTACAAGTACGCCAGTTTGAGCAAATACTACAAAACTTTGGAAGTGAGCTGATTTATTGTGTGCTTGAATTGCTTCTTCGCTTTTCCACTCTTCAATCATCATAAATGTGTTAGGTGTAAAAGCATCTTCAAATAGTTGATAGTTGCTGTTTCCTTCTTCTTGTAAAGAATGCTTAATTAGTTCTTGTACGTTTTCTAAAAATTCTTCTCTTTTTGCTGGGTTAACTTTCATTGAAGCTTGTAAATGAATCATGGGTGATTCCTCCTTTAATAATGATGGTGCTTTATATTATTTGTTTTGTTTTTAATCTTTCATTCAATTTACGATTAAAATGAAGATAAGTTCGAATATCATCGAACAATGAAACTATAACACCGATTAAATAACAGTGCAAGGAATTTAGTTCGAAAGTTATCGAACATTGATACACAAAAGAAGCTGTGTTATATTTTAAGCATGAGAAAACCTTATCAACCACCGAAATCTGAAATTAAATTAACGCCTATTTTACATGCGTTGAGTGATCCTAACCGGCTGCGAATTGTACAGTGTTTAGTGACAAGAAAGGAGCAGACCTGTTCGTATTATCAAAAATTAAATGTATCAAAATCAACGCTATCACATCATATTAAAGTACTTCGCGAAGCTGGAATTATCAAACTACGTATAGAAGGTACGCAGCACTATTATTCCTTGCGTTTAGAAGAACTTGAGGAATTGTTCCCAGGTCTGCTTCCTTCCATTATAAATATAGATGAGCAATTATTTTAAAAGCTGAACGATGTTTTGTTCAGCTTTTTTGTTCAAAATAAATGTGTGCATGCAGGCTGCACCCGGGATTAAAAGAAGAACGACAGTGAGGGCAAGTCGAGTTACAGGTTAAGTATTCATTAATTGATAGCTCATGTTTACATACTCCGCAAAGAATAGCTTTTTTATTAAACATAGCTTTTGGCCACCTTTTAATATCATGATCAGCATGTCCGTTATGACATTGATAGCATGGATAATATGTATTACAGCAATAAAATTTTATTGCGATAATATCTTTAGCTGTATGATAGTGCGTACAGCGCGTTTCGGAATCCACCGTATCACCTTTTACTGCAGGTACAGATTTGTTCATTATCATCACTCCCTATGAAAAGTATAGCATGCTTTTATACGCCTTATCATACATATGTAAAAAGAAAAATGCTATAATAAAACCATCGTTTTACATGTCAGATTGCATGCTAAAAAGATCAGATAAAAATTGATGTCAAAACAGATCGATTAAGTGAAGTAAAGAGAGGAAGAAAAAATGAGTAAGCAAGTTATCGTTTTTACCGGAGGCGGAACAGCTGGACACGTAACACCAAACATTGCCATTATGAAAGAATTAGACAGTGAAAAATGGGATATCCATTATGTCGGTTCTCACAATGGTATTGAGAAAGAATTAATTACAAAATTAAACGTTCCATATCATGCGATTTCAAGCGGGAAGCTGCGTCGATACGTAGATATGGAAAATGTAAAAGATGTATTTCGAGTAGCAAAAGGAGTTGGCGATGCACGTCGCGTGCTGAAAAAGTTAAAGCCTTCTCTTGTGTTTTCAAAAGGCGGTTTTGTCACAGTTCCTGTTGTAATGGCTGCTAAATCGCTAAACATTCCCGTGTTCATTCATGAAAGTGATTTAACACCGGGACTGGCAAATAAAATTGCGCAGAAATTTGCCACTAAAATTTTCACTTCTTTTGATGAAGCGGCAAACTATTTTCCAAAAGAAAAAGTGCAGGTTGTTGGTTCACCTATTCGAAAAGAATTATTTAGCGGAAGCGCAGCGAACGGGGAAAGCTGGCTTCGCTTTTATGATAAGCGCCCAATTTTAACCATTATGGGCGGAAGTTTAGGAGCACGTCGCATCAATGAAATTGTTCGAGAGTCCTTGCCTGAACTGCAAAAGAAATTTCAAATTGTACACCTGTGCGGAAAAGGCAATGTTGATACAAGCCTTGAAAAAGAGTCGGGCTACCGTCAGTTAGAATATGTAAATGAACAGCTTCCAGATGTTCTAGCGGCCACTGATTATGTGATTACACGCGGCGGATCAAATGCTATCTTTGAGTTTTTAGCCCTTCATAAACCGATGATGATTATTCCTTTGTCAAAAACACAAAGTCGCGGAGATCAAATTTTAAATGCACAGTCCTTTAAGAAAAAAGGCTACTGTATGGTCGTGGAAGAAGAACAGTTAACAAAAGAAGTGTTTTTGCGTGAAGTGAATGAGCTTCAGCAGCAGGCAAGTACGATGAAGCGTACAATGCGTGAAGCAACAAAAACGGATGCCATTTCAATTCTTGTAAATGAAATTGAGAAAATGAGCTAAAAAAAGGCTGGGACAAACGTACTTTAGCCGAAGTGAAAAACGAACCATTGATCAAGGTGTTTGATTAGTGGTTCGTTTTTTTTTGTTAAAGTGAACGTAGGTTTCACCTGTTCAGATCCTTCTAGCAGTTGATTGGAGGGCAAGAAGAAGACTCCTGCGGGAAAAGCGACGAGGAGGCTCAGCGGCCGCCCGCGGAAAGCGAAGTCTTGCACAGAAATCAACTGCGGTGTCACAAGCGGTTCAGCTCATAGGTTTCACCTGTTCATCTTTAGATGGGCTACATTCAGTCACAACCTTTTTTTCTTCGAATCTATTATTTTAAAATAATGAATATACATAGAAAAATAAAGCTTTTAAAATTTCAAAAAATGTTGTTGACAGTAAATTTTAACAGGAGTAAGATTACTCTCATGAAACGTTCCACTGTGAAACGCTGAGTCTTTTCTGAAAGAGAAGGAAAGAGCGGAGGACCCAATTATCAGGGGTGAATCTCTTAATTGAGTAGGGTTACTTTCTTGACCCGAACCCGTCAGCTAACTTCGTAAGCGTTAAGAGAGAGGATGGTGTAATCGTGGTCGTTTTCTATAACAGCGGATAGTACGCTCCTTTCAAAATATAGGTGAAAGGAGCGTCAAGATGCATTTATGCAAATGATTCAATTGATTGAATACCGAGCAATGTGCGACCAGCAATCTTTTGATCTAGCAAACCGCTATTTGTCTACGTTAGCTAATCAAAGTTTTAAACGCAGCAGTAAAAACCATAATTAAGTCTAAAAATTAAATAACAAATATACGCTTAATCAATTATGAGCGGGGGACCCAATATTTTGTACGTATGTACTAGGGGTGAATCTCTTAACTGAGTAGGGTTACTTCCATAACCCGAATCCGACAGCTAACTCCGTAAGCGTTTTGGGAGTAAAAAAATTCGTGTCGATCACGGCTTATTTGTCGTGCATTAAACCGCGGAAGAGAACTCTCTTCTGCGGTTTTTTTAATGGGGAAAATAGGAGAGCAGGTTATGTCTGCACCGTAAAGAGGATATAGTAAGGCTTTTAAAACGAGAGCAACAATACGTGAGGATTAAACAATCAAAGATAACCTTTCGCAGCTAGCTCACTTGGGCGTGATGCTTTACGCACAGAAACAGTCACTACGCTTAATCATGGGTGGTAAGAAACAGATAGGAGGGAGCAACTTGGATATAATCATGCTTGGAACGCTTGCCATATTAACAGCTGCTATGTACGGAATTATTTGCTGGTCGTCTCATGTAGTAGACGAAAGAGAGGAGAAGTGAACATGTCGTTCATTTTGTTAGGTATTTCAGTTCTCGTTTTAATTTATTTAGTATATGTACTGTTAAATCCAGAACAATTTTAATAAGTGGAGGAATAAAACGTGGGAATTTTTCTACTATCAGTTGCGCTGCTGCTTGTTTTTGTAGCGCTTATTGCAAAGCCCGTAGGTATTTATATAGCGAATGTGTTTTCAAACGATAAAAACACTAGCTTGGTAGGGAAGATAGAATCGGTGATGTTTAAAGCGGCAGGAATTAAAGGGCATAATCAGACGTGGAAGCAATATGCACTTGCTCTCGTTTTGGCGAATACGTTTATGATTTTTGTGGTGTATCTTATCTTCCGGTTTCAAGAGGTACTGCCGCTTAACCCAAGCCACATCAAAGGAATGGATCCGGCCCTTGCTTTTAACACGGCCATTAGTTTTATGACAAATACGAACTTGCAGCACTACAGCGGTGAATCAGGTTTGTCTTATTTCTCACAGATGGCCGCCGTTGTATTTATGATGTTTGCTGCACCAGCAACAGCACTTGCGGTAGCAATCGCTTTTATTCGTGGGTTGGCAGGGAAGGAAATGGGAAACTTTTTTGTTGATTTTGTGAAATCAATTACGCATGTTTTACTTCCTATCGCTTTTATAACAGGCATTTTATTTGCGTTTTTAGGTGTTCCTCAAACGTTAAGCGGAACGGTGACTGCCCATACATTAGAAGGGGCATCCCAGCAAATAGCAAGGGGACCAGTTGCTTCTTTTCTTTCAATCAAAGAGCTAGGCAACAACGGAGGGGGATTTTTTGGTGTTAATTCAGCTCATCCATTTGAAAATCCTAATGCGTGGAGCAATGTATTACAAATCGTCCTTATGCTTTTATTGCCAACCGCACTTCCTTTTACGTACGGAAAAATGATCGGACAGCGTAAACAAGGTCGCATCTTGTTTATATCGATGAGTATGCTCTTTATTGTTATCTTAAGTACAGCGTTTGTAACAGAGTGGGGTGGCAACCCTAGACTTGATGCTTTTCATTTGAATGAAGCGAGCGGTTATATGGAAGGGAAAGAAGTTCGTTTTGGTGTCGGCATGTCAACTCTGTACGCCATCGTGACGACAGCAAGTGAAACAGGCGCAGTCAATGCCATGCACGATACCCTTACGCCTCTTACCGGGTTATTGACACTTGGAAATATGATGTTAAATACTGTATTTGGCGGTGTCGGAGCAGGATTTATGAATGTCATGATGTACGTCATCATCGCCGTATTTTTATCAGGTTTAATGGTTGGAAGAACCCCGGAATACGTAGGTAAAAAAATTGAAGGAAAAGAAATGAAGCTCATTGCCGTGACGCTTATTCTGCAGCCGCTGCTAATTTTAGGGGGAACCGCCGTAGCGCTCACTACTCATTTAGGAATGGAAGGTATATCAAACCCAGGCTTTCACGGGTTAAGCCAGGCACTGTACGAATTTACGTCGTCAGCAGCAAACAATGGATCCGGTTTTGAAGGACTCGGTGACGCAACTCCGTTTTGGAACATTTCTACGGGAATTGTTATGTATATTGGACGCTACTTCGGACTAATTACGATGCTGGCGGTATCGAGCTCACTAGCATCTAAGCAGCTTGTTCCTGAAACACCTGGGACATTTAAAACGGATACGTCTTTATTTAGCGGCATTTTAATTGGAACTACCGTTATTGTAGGGGCACTTACGTTTTTCCCGGTGCTTGTACTTGGGCCGGTTGCTGAGTATTTGACACTGTAATCAAGAAAGCGGAGGATTATAATGAATAAACGGAATTTTATGAATAATCTTGAATTAGATCGTAACAGTCACATTCAAGGTTCAGTAGATAAACAAACTTCATCGATTTTTATTCAATCAGTAAAGCAGGCTTTTATCAAGCTAAGTCCAAGAACGATGATAAAAAACCCTATCATGTTCGTAGTAGAAATCGGGTTTGTTATTACGCTTTTTTTAGCTGTTGTTCCAGACCTTTTCGGAGAAAGTACAGTAAGCGCAGGCTTTAATATTACCATATCCCTCGTTTTATTTTTCACAATTGTTTTTGCTAATTTTGCAGAAGCATTAGCAGAAGGACGAGGAAAAGCGCAGGCAAACTCATTAAAGCAATCGAAAGGTGACATTACAGCTAATAAACTTCAAAACGGGCAAATGATACAAGTTTCGGCATCGCAACTAAAAAAAGGAGACATCGTCGTCGTTTCACAAGGCGAGATGATTCCTGGAGATGGAGAAATCATTAAAGGACTGGCGTCTGTTGATGAATCGGCTATTACGGGTGAATCGGCACCTGTTATGAAAGAAGCAGGGGGAGATTTTAACTCTGTAACGGGAGGTACAAGAGTTGTCAGTGATGAAATTACAGTTAAAATTACGTGTGAGCAAGGTGAATCATTTTTAGATAAAATGATTTCGCTTGTTGAAGGAGCAGAGCGTCAAAAAACGCCAAATGAAATTGCGCTAAACACGGTTTTAACAAGTCTGACGATTATTTTCTTACTAGTTGTTGTGACGCTTCCTGTATTTACAAATTACTTACATTTTCAGCTCGACACGGCTATTTTAATTTCACTGCTCGTCTGCCTCATTCCTACGACAATTGGAGGATTATTATCGGCCATTGGAATTGCTGGGATGGACCGAGTTACTCAGTTTAACGTGATCGCCATGTCAGGAAAAGCAGTAGAAGCAGCTGGTGACATCAATACAATTATCTTAGATAAAACCGGCACCATTACGTTCGGAAACCGAATGGCTCATCAATTAACGACTGTAAAAGGCATAGACGAACGTGAACTTTACAAATGGGCGTTTGTTTCTTCTCTTTACGACGAAACGCCAGAAGGGCGCTCAGTTGTTGATTTTATTCAAAACCGTATGGGAGTAGAAGATCTTAGAAAAACGCAGGGAACATTTGTAGAATTCAAAGCTGAAACGCGAATGAGCGGTATTGACTTAGAGAATGTATCTGTACGAAAAGGAGCAGTGGACGCCGTCACGGCATGGGTAGAGTCAAAGGGCGGGAAGATTCCCTCTGATTTGCAGCAAAAAGCAAACGAAATTGCAGGAGCTGGTGGCACGCCGCTTGCCGTCGCCGATGATGATAAAATCTATGGCTTAATTTATTTAAAAGACACGGTAAAACCAGGAATGAAAGAACGCTTTGATGAACTTCGTAGAATGGGTATTAAAACGGTTATGTGTACAGGAGATAATCCGTTAACCGCTGCAACCATTGCAAAAGAAGCTGGAGTAGATGAATTTATTGCGGAATGCAAGCCAGAAGACAAGATTCAAGTAATTAAATATGAACAGCAGCAAGGAAAGCTAGTTGCTATGACAGGTGACGGGACAAACGATGCCCCTGCGCTTGCTCAAGCTGATGTTGGCTTAGCAATGAACAGCGGAACCTCAGCTGCTAAAGAAGCAGCAAATATGGTGGACTTAGATTCTGATCCCACTAAAATCATTGAAGTCGTTTCAATTGGAAAACAGCTATTAATGACAAGGGGTGCCTTAACTACATTCAGTATCGCAAACGATATTGCTAAGTATTTCGCTATTATTCCAGCCATGTTTACCTTGGCGATTCCGCAAATGGAGGCTCTTAACGTAATGAAGCTGAATTCACCTCTATCTGCCGTATTGTCAGCGCTTATTTTTAATGCGGTCATTATCCCGCTGTTAATTCCCTTAGCCATGAAGGGAATTGCGTATAAGCCGATGAGTTCTAACACCCTGCTGCGAAAAAATTTGTTCATTTACGGATTAGGTGGGGTATTGGTTCCCTTCATTGGGATTAAAGCGATTGACTTACTACTTTCATTTGTAATGTAGAGGAGAAGAAACGATGATACAAACAGAACGAATGGGAAGCATTATTGTTCGCTTAACAATTATGATGATAATTCTTTGTGGTCTTATTTATCCTGTTGTGATGACAGGCATTGCTCAGACGGCTATTCCAAGTAAAGCAAATGGCAGCTTAATCTATTCAAACAAGCATCAAGTTATCGGTTCTAAGCTGATAGGGCAGCAGTTTACGAGCAATGCATTTTTTCATGGCAGAGTCTCTAGTATTGATTATAACGGGGCAGGGTCTGGCTCGTTGAATTTAGCACCTTCAAATAAAGATCTTACGAACCGTATCGAAAGATCAGTAGCGGCGTGGAAAAAAGAAAACGAGGTACCAAAAGGCGGAATTCCAATTGATGCCGTCACAAATTCGGCTTCTGGACTCGATCCGGATATTACGCCACAAGCTGCATATGCACAAGTAGAGCGCGTAGCAAAAGCAGCGCATATTAACACCAACACGCTAAAAGAGCTGATCAAAGAACATACTCAGCAAGGAGCTTTTGGTGCAAAACGAGTAAATGTAGTAGAGCTAAATTTAGCTGTTCAACGAGAGCGCTAATTACATGCCCTCGCTTCATGTATTGAAGCGAGTGTGATAAAGGGGCCTGAACAATGAAAGAAAAAGAAGCTCATCCATACTTTCGAAGAAAAACTCCGGAAGAACTATTGCGTGAACTTCATGATCAGAAGCGCGGAAAGCTTAAACTCTACATCGGTGCGGCGCCGGGAGTAGGAAAGACGTATAAAATGCTTCAAGATGCGCACGATTTAGTCAAAGAAGGCGTAGATGTCGTAGTTGGATATGTAGAAGCACACGGGAGGAATGAGACTGAGGCGATGATCGGAAATCTAGAAGTAATCCAAAAAGAAACCATTTTTTATAAGGGAAAAGAATTACAAGAGCTTGATTTGCTGGCGATTGTAAGAAGGCGGCCAAAAGTTGTAATTATCGATGAACTCGCTCATACAAATGTGCCGACAAGCCGCCATAAAAAACGTTTTGAAGATGTTTCTTACCTGCTCAACCAAGGTATTTCAGTCATGTCAGCAATGAATATTCAGCATATGGAAAGCGTACATGATCTCGTATATGCTGTTACCCAGGTAAAAGTTCGTGAAACAGTGCCAGATTTATTTATCCAGCAAGCAGATGAAATTCAGCTTGTGGATGTTACGCCAGAACAGCTGCAAAAGCGTCTTCGTGAAGGCAAAATATACGAAGTTCATAAAATTGAACAAAGCCTGCAGTCTTTTTTTAAGCTCGCAAATCTCCATGCCCTTCGTGAATTAACGCTCAGAGAAATAGCGGATGAAGTGGACGGTAAGCTCATTCATTCCCATGAAATTGGCGTAACAGGTATTTGCGAACGCATTTTAGTATGCATTCAATACAGTGAAACAGCTGAAAAATTGATTCGAAGAGGCTGGAGAATGGCAAACCGGTTGAAAGCAGATTTGCTGCTGCTTCATGTTTTTACAGGCGAGCAAACTGAAAGGCAAAAAGCACAAATCAAAGAGTGGCAGGAATTTGCTGATCGCTTTCACGCATCGCTAATTGTTGAAGAAGCTAAAAAGCAAAAACCGGCTGCAGTGATTGTGAACGTAGCCAAGCAGTATCGCGTTACTCAAATCTTACTAGGGCAATCAGCGAGGACAAGGTGGGAAGAGATTCGAAAAGGGTCTATTGTGAATACGATTATGAGACAGACTCATAACATCGACATTCATATTGTTTCAGATTCAGCAAAGCAATGACAATAAAATGGATGTATAATAAAAGGAGAATATGAGTGAATATTGCGTTCTTTTTACTCCCCAAAAAAGAAGTCGTTACCCTGTCGACACAGTCAACTGTCCGTCAAGCATTGGAGAAAATGGAGTATCATCGCTACTCTTCTGTACCGCTCATTAACCAAAAAGGAGAATATGTAGGGACTTTGGCAGAAGGAGACTTGCTATGGAAAATAAAAAGCCTAGAGCATATAGAACTTCATGAGCTAGAACACCTACGAATTGAAGAGGTCCCAAGGCATCGCGATTATGAACCTATCACCATTAATGACGAAATGGAAAGTATTTTGTCACGCGCGTCTGAACAAAATTTTGTACCAGTTGTAGATGATCAAAATATTTTTATTGGACTCGTGCGGCGAAGAGAGATTATAGAGTATTGTATCTCTCAACTTTTTATACATGGAGAAACGCCTTTAAATGTGAAGATTTAGTTAAGTTTGCGTAAAAAACATAATTTTTACATAAAAGGTAGTCTCTTTTTATATAATTAATGTTATAATAAGAGATGTAAAGACGAAACTTGCGTAATGTAAGCCTCTAACATTTGTTAGAGGTTCTTTTTTTACATAACATAAAACATTTGATTTCAGTTCTTTCTATGATTAAGTTAGAATAAGTGTTAAAGTAAGAGGTTTCTTGCTTTTTTTCATAAGAAAAGTGAGCTGTACAAAGGAGACAAAGTATATTGACTACGGAAAAAACAAAAAGCGATCAATTACGCAGCATATTCAAAACTATTATCTTCGCTATCGCTCTAGTATTTATGATTCGCGCATTTTTATTTTCTCCGTATATTGTAGAAGGCGCTTCAATGAACCCAACGCTTCATAACGGAGAGCGTTTGTTTGTGAATAAACTGTCGTATTCGCTCCATGATATTCGCCGCGGAGATATTGTGATTATTAAAGATGAGGCTAAGAATAAGCATTATGTAAAAAGAGTAATCGGTCTGCCAGGTGAAAAAATCGAAATGAAAAAAGATCAGCTTTATATTGATGATAAAAAAGTAAGTGAACCTTATTTAAAAACGAATCGTCAAATTGCCAATAACATGGATATGGAGCTCACAGGAGATTTTGAACCCGTTCAAATACCTAAAAACGAAGTATTTGTAATGGGTGATAACCGTCTGTACAGTATGGATAGCCGCAACGGTCTAGGTCTCATTGATGAGAAACGGATTGTCGGAAAAAGCGAATTTGTATTTTACCCCATTAAAAAAATAAGAAAAACAACGTAAAAAGAAATGCCGGCGAAGGTATTTCTTTTTTTGTGCCTATGTCTACTCGGCTTCTAGATGGGCAAGCTAAGGAAAAAAGGTGTGAATTAATTGAAGACAGCCTATGAAAAATTATTTAAACATTTTAAATTTGTTGATGCTCTTGAGATGAAAAACCGATTAGCAATGGGACCTATACTCACATACGCTTCACGGGAAAACGGAGAAATATCCGATATCGATCTGACTTTTTACGAAAAACGAGTAGGGGGCGTCAGTACGGTAATTGTCGGCCCCGCGTTTATCACAGAAAATGGCCAAGTAGCACATGGTCAAATCGGCATTCATCGTGATCAGGTCATACGAAAGCTTCATCAACTAACTCAAATGATTCATAGGAGAGGAGCTAAAGCGATTCTTCAACTATCGCACGGGGGAAGAAAGTGCGTAGAAATGAAAAATAAATGGCAAGCCATTAGCCCAAGTGAAAAGCCTCATAAACGTAAAGGCAAAAAGCCTGTTCAAATGAACGAGCGCGATATAACTTATATTGTTCAAGCGTTTGGCGAAGCTACCACTAGAGCTATGGAAGCAGGATTTGACGGAGTGGAAATTGACGGAGGAAATGAATGTTTACTGCAGCAGTTTATGTCAAGGCAAGCCAATGAACGAAGCGATTCTTATGGGGGAAGCGCAGAAAACCGCTTCACTTTTGCACTTGAAGTTATTCGTGAAGTGACGCGTCGAGCAGCACATGCGGGCAAACCATTTATTGTGGGGTATACATTAGCGCCTAAAGAAAAAGGCTATTTAGGAAATAAAGTGGAAGATACATTTGAGTGGATTGATCGTCTTGTTCATACAGAAATTGATTATTTACATATCAGTGATTTGCATGAATCTACCTTGGATAGTGAAGAAAATCGTTCACTTCTTTCTTCGATTATTAAGCACGTCAATCACCGTGTCCCTCTTGTAGGTACAGGAGGACTTACAGCAACAGAAGTAGCAGAAGCTTTTGAGCAAGGTCTGGCTTTAATTACGATTGAACAAGCATTAGTCGTACAGCCAGATTGGGTAGAAAAAGTGATAAATAGCGACGAGCCTGCTTCTATGGATATGACGTCATTAGATAAAGATGTGAGTTTGCCTCCTGAAGTGCTGGCTCATTGGAAAGACATGCATAAAAACGACCGCCCTTATTAAGTGAGCGGTCGTTTTTATGTGGTTGACTTAACAAGAAGAATTTTATTTTACTGATACTATAACCAAGCAGCATACATAGACTAAAAGAAAAAATCAAAAACACAGTTGACTTCTAGGAATAGTTAGGATTACAATATAAACAACTTATTCATAAAACGGACAGCTGATCGGACATACCGAAGGCTTCTAGCAAACAACTGTTGGAGGCCTTTTTGCGCTTTCTAACAGAAGATGAAAGTGGAGGGACAACATGAAAAAGTTAATTACGTTTGCACTTATTGGCTTTTTAGCTCAGTTAATTGATGGATCACTCGGAATGGCATACGGGGTGACATCAACTACGCTGCTTTTAACGTTTGGAATTGCACCAGCTGTGGCTTCCGCATCTGTTCACTTAGCAGAAGTTGTAACAACAGCAGCTTCTGGTGTTTCACATATTAAATTTGGAAACGTAGATAAATCGATGGTGTTAAAACTAATTATCCCAGGTTCCATCGGAGCTTTTTTAGGAGCCTGCTTTCTAAGTAATTTACCTGGAGATGCAGTAAGGCCTTACGTTTCAACATTCTTATTGCTCCTAGGAGTTTATGTGTTATTTCGTTTTTTATTTACGTTTAAAACAAACGAAGAAAAGAGCACCAAACCTTTATCGACGAAGCAGTCCATTCCGTTGGGATTAATTGCTGGATTTGCTGATGCTACAGGAGGAGGAGGCTGGGGGCCGATAGCAACGCCTGTATTGCTAGCTAAAAAAGGCACAACAGCCCGGAAAGTCGTTGGAACCGTGGATACAAGTGAATTTGCTATTGCCGTCTCGGCTACACTTGGCTTTTTAATTTCTCTTGGCTGGGAGCAGGTAAACTGGTTCTGGGTAGGCGCCCTTATGATTGGCGGAATTATCGCGGCTCCGATTGCTGCATGGTTTGTTCGTATTATCCCGGCTCACTTGCTTGGTTCACTTGTTGGTGGATTTATCATTTTAACAAATGCTCGAACACTCTTAAACACATGGGTATCCAGCAGCTCAACTCAGATAGCTGTATATGCATTCATACTTATTGTGTGGGCCGCAGCGATCATTTACTCACTGTTACAAGGAAAAAAATATAATCAAAATCGAAACGTAGAAGTTTCGTAATAAAGAGGATGGAATAAAAGTAGCTTAGTTAAAGGAAGATCTGAACGCATTTGATTCTTGATGGAGAATCAAATGCGTTCAGATTTTTTTATGGTTAGAGTGAAGGTAGTTTCATGTATGTAGTGGTTTCTAGCTGTTGGTTGGAGGGCAAGGCGAGGACTCCTGCGTGAAAATCGGAACAGATGAGACCCGGCAGGAGCGGCCGCCCTCGGAAAGCGCAGCCTTGTACGGAAATCAACAGCGGTGTAACAAGGGATCCATGCTAGCGTATTATCCCATTTGTTCGTCTTTAGATTGGGGTGATTTCGTTATGTCTCAATCTCTTTTATTATCTGAATTCCGTAAAATAGAGAAGCGTAGATATTTTTTTTGCGTCTTATGATACAATAGACGAGTTCATTCATGAGTGGGAATACTTTCTAACACATATAAAATTCATTGAATCGTCGAGGTGTGAAGAGTAAGTGGTCTATTTTATTTTAGTATTAGTAGCAGCTATCGAAGTAATTGTCTTATTGATTAATCGACCTGTATTTGCAAACATTCCGTATGTTCAAGTATATATTGTTCCTTTGTTAGTAGTAATTGTCATCACGATGTTGCTTTCGCGAAATCCAAAGAGATTTATGCGGTGGTTTAAACAAGGGCTTATTACGATTTCAGTCGTTGTGCTTGTATTCGTACCGGTTCTCTATGCCAAAAATCTCCCGCTGTATGGTTATAATGAAGCAAAAAAAATGCTTGCGCAAAGAGAACAGCTCTTGCTAAGTCAGTTCCAAAAAGGAAAATACGTATATCCAGCAAAAGACAGCCCTAAAAAATACCGTTATCTATTTAAAGTCAATCGTGGAAACGGCATGCTTGAATATGTATTCGACCCATACACAGGCGGTTATGAAGTTGTGACAGATGTGATAAGAAAATAAAGGTTTAGCTTATCTAAAGCTAAGCCTTTTAATATGAGAAAAATTGAAACTTTTTGAAAATCTGTACGTATTTATTAAAGAACGTTCACAAAAAAGTCACAAAAGGAGTTGCATAATGGGAAAGTTAGAATACCGACTGCTAAAGCCTGATGATACATTTGTATCTATTTATCACTATCAATCTATTGAACTTGAACAAATTTTAGCAAGAAGAGAATGCGAATTTTTTGTTAAAGAAGGAGTAACGTATAAACAAACTTCATCTGCAGTCGAAGATGATATACATATTATTTATGTAAAAGAACATGAACATGGACCGAAAGAGCAAGCAGAAGATGATCACAGAGAGATTACATTAGAAGTCCGCGAACTGAATTCTCTTCGAGGACATCCGATTTTATTCGTCTCTTCATTTCATACGCATTTGGACGTATTAAGCTATATCGGAACAGTTTATACATACTACAATGGACTGGAATGGGAAAGAGACTCTGCGGAAATTGATGAAGATCGCAGCGTGTACAGTTTATATGTAACAAAAACAGGCGTAACGTATGAAGGGGGAAAGGCGTAATGTCAAAAACAAAAAAAATGATGGCCGGGGTTTTGACCACAGCTTTAATGACATCGCTCGTTGCCTGTGGTTCAACTGATCAGGCAAGACCAGCTAAACCGAAAGATAAATCGTGTGACAAGTGGAAATGGGATGAAGATACCCAAACGTACTACTGTTCAGATTCTTCTTCTTCCCACAGCGGCTCATATTATCACGGAGGCCGCTACTACGTCTCTAAAAAACAGCTGACCTCATCATCGGCCTATAAATCATTTAAATCAAGCAGCTCGTATAAATCTGGAATTGGGAGCGGCTCTAAAGGCGGTTTTGGCGGGTAATGCATAAAGAAAAGCGAGAAATGTTTTATAAAGAAATTGAAGATTTTTGGCACGATTTATACGGAACAGAGTATGCTCTTTATGACGTACATATAGAGTCTTCTCATATCATTGGTTCTATTAAAGAAGCTTCAAATCAAATCGGGGAATTATTTTTTAAAACTGCACCTTTACTTCGTTCGTTAGATGATCAGACGCTTTTTTCTTTAGGATTTCCAAAAGACAGCCTCCCGTACCTACGACTGAAAACGATGGAAACAGAAAGTGTGATTTCGCGCCTTGATTTTGCTGTTACGACTGATCAAATCAAGCTTTTAGAACTAAATGCGGATACGCCTACGTTCATTAAAGAATTATTTCATGTAAATGAGTTAGTCTGTCGTCATTTTCAAGTGCAAAACCCTAATAAGCTTGAGGAAGAAAAGCTTGCTTTAGCATTAAAACACGCCATTTTTGAAGCTTATAACGAGCTCGATAGAACGAACTATCCAAACGTCGTTTTTTCTTCTCATGATACACATGAAGAAGATAAGCTAACGACTCTTTATTTAATGAAGCTAGCCGATGTAGATGCTACATACGTTCCATTATCGCAGCTTCGAATTGTCCCTTCCTCTACAGTGGAAGAAGGTGAACATATAGAAGCGGGCGTGTATGATCAATATGGACAAAAAATAGACGTACTTTATCGCCAAACTTATCCGCTTGAACATTTAATTGAAGATGAAGATCCGAGCACGCATGAAAAAGTCGGACACATGCTTTTAACATTGGCACAGCAAAAAAAAGTAGCCATAATCAACCCGCCTTCTGCATTTTTACTGCAGTCCAAAGCCGTGCAAGCACTCATTTGGGCTTTGTATGAACAACATCACCCTTTCTTCACTAAAGAAGAGCATCACATCATTGAAACGTACTTTTTACCAACGTATTTAGAAGAAGATCCATTTATTGAAAGAAAACAAGCATTTGTGAAGAAACCATCTTTTGGTCGTGAGGGAGATACCGTTGAAATTTATAATGAAGATGGAATCAAAATAGACGAAGATCAGCATAAAACATATCAAGAATACACGGCTGTGTATCAACAGTTTATTCCATTGCCAACTGCAACGATGAAGACTCAAACGCAAACAATAGAGGCTCATATCATGTACGGGTGCTTTTTATTAAATGGAAAAGCAAGCGCATTAGGAATACGAGCTGGAAATCAAATTACGGATAACGAATCGTATTATTTGCCGATTGGATTAAAATGAAAAGGGGAATAAAAATGACACAATGGATTGATTGGGCTAGTATAGGGAGTTTTTTATCTCACGTAGCGGTAGGGTTAGGGCTATTATTTATCGGAGTTATGGTATTTGAATTAACAACAAAGTTTAATGACCGTGAACTCATAAAAAAAGGCAATGTGGCGGTCGCTTTGAAGTTATGGGGAAAAGGAATTGGGCTTGCTATTGTCATTTTTACTGTATGGAGCAACAGCTTAAATTTGGTAGATGCAACTCTTTGGGGAGTAGTAGGTATCATTACTCAAGTAGTGGCATATTGGGTTATTGAATTTATCATGACGCCTAAAACGAGCCTAGCCAAAAAAGTAGAAGAAGGAAATGTAGCGGTTGGAGTAACTCTTTTTGCAGCGTCGGTTGCCGTCGGCCTTATTGTGGCCGGAAGCTTAACATATTAAAAGAAAGCGATTCCTGTTTTACGGGGAATCGCTTTTTTTATGTCCAGATTGCTCGTGTTCACTTAGTAATAATGTACGTGTATTTTCACGATCGGCACGAACAATTTTTTGCTGTGTGTAAAGCGGAATGACAAAGAGCAAAATAAATAAAAAAACATAGCTCATTTTTGTTATCCTCCCATGTAAATTGTAAACGCCTGCTAATAGTGTGTGACAAACAATACGTAAATATAGCATATTTGATTGGATAAACTGGAAAAAATTGAGGGATACAAAAAGAATATAATCTTACCTTCAACAAAAACTAAAAGCAGTATAGAGGCACGTCTTTTATTAAGAAAGGAGTTGGGAAAAGTGAAAAGGTGGCTCATTTTGTGCTTAATGATTATAATCGCAGCTGGATGTGGACGCCCAGATGAAACGTCTCAACCGAGCATTTTCCTTATACCAGAAGGGTACAAAGGATGGGTTATGGTCGAATATGACAAAGATAACGGAAATCCCAGCAAGACAGAAGGAGACTACATTGTATTTAAAGTAAATGACCAGGGAGTCGGGAAAACCAAAACGCTTTTAAGCGGCGGCGGCTGGGCAAGAAATAAATATTTCTATGTAAATAAAAATGGAGAGCGAAAGCAATTGAAGCAGGGGAAGATGATTCATGGAACGACTCAAGGTAACAAAAATCATACGGTAACCTACTTTTTCGTCGGCACCGCAAAAGAGTTCGATAAGGCCGGAGACTATCGAAGAAAACTTACCGAAGAAAGTTCTTCGTAAAAAAAGAAACGTTGCCTCTTCGGCAATGTTTCTTTTCTATCTTCATTTGAATGTGCAAAAGACGGTGTCTTTTAAACGTTGAATTTCGTTTAATGCTTCTTTCTGCTTATGAATTACCCAATCTGGCAATGAATGTTCAACCGACAGCTCGTCGAAACAAGCCCCGCATGTTTTAACTTCAATATAAGATTCAATATACTGAAGGTGATCTAAGTTATAAGCCCAAAGTCGACGTTCAGGGCATATCGTTTCTAAGTAAAGCGGAAGCTGAAAAAAAGGATCTACTGCTTCAGAAAGTTCTAACGGTCCTTGGCTATCAGCATTGGTTACGTCTAGATAACCGCAGTGAGGACACGTGCATGAGTGCGTTGACCCACTCAATTTTTTATCCAGTTTTACAACTCGCGCACATAGTTCGCAGTTTGGACATTTTACTAAGATAAAATCAAGGAACTTATCTAAAAATTGTTGCTGTATTACTTGCTGATTTGTCATTTTTTGTACCTCTAACTGTCAAACTTTTTTTAGTTACGAAAATAAATCATGAAACCTACATACTATTCATAACACATGATGGGGGTTAAAACAACAAAAACCCTTTTCGACAGAAGGGTTGTATGATATAGTATGACAAATCAGAATAAATAAAGAAAAATGGTGAGAAAAAATGAGTCAAAACGAACAATGGACCTCAAAACTCGGCTTTATCTTGGCATCTGCCGGTTCCGCGATTGGAATCGGAGCCATTTGGAAACTGCCTTATGTAGCCGGAACAAGCGGAGGAGGGGCCTTTTTTTTACTGTTTATCTTGTTTACAGCAATTATTGGTTTGCCGCTTTTGCTTGCTGAATTTGTACTAGGTAGACATACACAAAAGGAAGCAATTCGTGCTTATGATGCAGTTGCTCCCGATTCTCTATGGAAAGGAATCGGGTATTTAGGTGTGATTACATGCTTCATTTTATTATCTTTCTATAGTGTAGTAGGAGGATGGATTTTACAATATATTTTTGCCAGCGTCACGGGTCAGCTGAATGGAGTAAGTGACTACGGGAGTTTATTTAACTCGACCATTGCTAATCCAACAAGTGCTGTTATCTCTCAATTTGTTTTTCTTCTTTTAACAATTGTTGTAGTCGCAAGAGGCATTCAAAATGGTATTGAAAAAGCAAACAAAATTTTAATGCCTGCTCTCTTTATTTTATTTATTATTATCATTATTCGTTCTTTAACATTAGACGGGGCGATGGAAGGCGTATCTTTCTTTTTGTATCCAGATTTTTCAAAGCTTACATCCCAAACGATTTTGTTTGCCATGGGACAAGCATTCTTTTCGCTTAGCGTAGGCGTTTCAGTTATGGTTACGTACAGTTCGTATCTATCTAAGCAGCAAAACTTGCCAAAATCGGCTATTTCAATTTCAGCGTTAAATATTTTGATTTCTTTACTAGCAGGACTGGCAATTTTCCCTGCGGTCTTCTCAATGGGTGTAAAACCGACGGAAGGACCAGGTCTTTTATTCATTGTATTGCCTTCTATTTTTGAACAGCTTCCGTTCGGAATTGTGTTTCAAACTTTCTTTTTGGCGCTGTTTTTATTTGCCACTTTGACATCTGCGTTTTCGATGTTAGAAATTATTGTTGCTTCTTTAGCCAAAGGAGAGCAGCACAAGCGTATAAAGCTATCTTGGATTTCGGGCTTGCTAATCTTCGTGGTAGGAATACCTTCAGCGCTATCGTATGGTTTATTAAGTGACGTATCGATCTTTGGAGAAAGCATCTTTGACGCTTTCGATTTTCTTGTAAGTAATATCCTTATGCCACTAGGTGCTCTTTTAATCGCCATCTTTGTTCCTTGGAAAATGAAAAAAGATGTGCTAATTGAAGAATTTAAGCACGGTTCAGCGAATGTGAAGCGCTGGTTCTCTTTATGGCTTCTTGCTATTCGATACATTGCACCTGTTTTAATTATCATTGTATTTCTTAATATGCTAGGCTTTATCTAACGAAAAAACGCTGTTAAAACGCTTGGTTTTAACAGCGTTTTTTTGAAGGAAGAGGAGGAGTATGATGCTTGATTTCTTGTATGATATGTTTGTAGGGGCAGGGGTATTTATTTTATTAATAATTCTGTTGCTAGTAGCGAGAACTTCAGGGAAACGCAAGAAATAGGCGGGTATAATTCCCAGTGTAAAAACCCCAAAAAAGACTAACACCACAGAATTAAACTATGATAATATATTATCCTATGAGCATAATCAATGCTCACATATGTTGTGATGAAGCGTTTTTTTAGAAAGAGGGATCATCTTGAGTGGAGAAGTTCTTGTCAAGATTTTATCTCAAGCGTATGAACAAAAAAAGACATTACCAATCGTCTCATTCTCGTCTTTTTTTGAACAAAAAAAGGTGGGCTTTCGTTTAAATAACGATGTGTCCGCTGATATTATCTACCATACGCTTATGTGTATTCAGAGAAAAACGTGTGTCCAAGATGTGTTAGTGGAAGTACTAAAAGTTGATAGTCCAAACAATGACGGGGCATTTTCTGATTGTGTATATATTTTAGCAAATGGTACAAAACAGCAAGTGAAAGAATGGGTTCAACCCTTACATCCTAAAAGAGTGAAACAAGGATATCAGCACGGGACACCCATTGATGCGCCACAGTTAAAAAATGACTACCACGTGTTTGCCGTTACTTGGTCATAAGCGTTTAACCCAAAAAACATCCTGCTGTCGCTGCAGGATGTTTTTTGTTAATAAGGATGAGCATCGTGACCTTTTTCATTAGCTTCTTCTACCGCATCAGCAGCTTTGTTGCTTCCTAAGGGTGAACCGCCTTCTTTTGGCAATTTCCCGTATGTAGGAGTCATTTCTGCTCCCATTTCAATTTCTAGGGAACCATCATCATGCGTCAGAAGACCAATGCCATTTGCTACTCGATTGCCGTAGTCAAAATC
Source organism: Bacillus sp. ILBB4 (assembly GCF_035064545.1). Classification (NCBI taxonomy): domain Bacteria; kingdom Bacillati; phylum Bacillota; class Bacilli; order Caryophanales; family Bacillaceae; genus Bacillus; species Bacillus sp. ILBB4. The sequence goes on from NZ_JAIQVD010000003.1 coordinate 493,845, forward strand.
ACATTGAGTTAAAAGCTCAATCATCTTTGTTTGAACGGTATGGTGACAACATTTTAAGCCGTCTACTAAATTTTGAATAAGCTCATCACGTTCCCAGTCCTCTAGTAAACGATAGCGTTCACCAGCTTGCTTAAAGTCATTTGTACGATCAATTTTTTCTTTTTTTACATTTCCTTCAACATAAGGCTGATGAGGTTTTGGATGGTCATGCGCTTCTTGAAGACCTCCAAGGGAAGAAGGCTCGTAATTCACGTGCGGGTTCTGACCTGGAGCAGCATCTACATGATAGGCCATTTGACCGTCGCGTTGATTTGTTGCTACATGTTTTTTCGGCGCGTTAATAGGCAGCTGCAAGTAGTTTGTTCCCACCCGGTGACGCTGCGTGTCGGAATAGGAAAACGTTCTTCCTTGCAGCATTTTATCATCAGAAAAATCTAGTCCGTCTACAAGTACACCCGTACCAAATGCGACTTGCTCCGTTTCAGCAAATACGTTGTTTGGATTTTTATCTAGGACCATTTTACCTACTGGGAGAAATGGAAATTGGTCTTCCGGCCAAATTTTCGTGTCATCAAGCGGATCAAAATCCAGTTCAGGATGCTCTCCATCTTCCATGATTTGTATACAAAGTTCCCACTCGGGGTAGTTACGGCTCTCAATCGCTTCATACAAGTCTTGAGTGGCGTGACTGATATTTTTAGCTTGAATTTCTTCTGCTTGCTTTTGGGTCAAATTTTTAATTCCTTGTTTTGGTTCCCAATGGTATTTCACAAGAAACGCATCGCCATCTTTGTTTACCCACTTATATGTATTAACACCGGAACCTTGCATTTGCCGATAGTTAGCAGGTATTCCCCAAGGTGAAAATAAAAAAGTAATCATATGCATAGCCTCAGGGGTGTGAGAAATAAAATCAAAAATACGCTCGGTATCTTGACGGTTTGTCACAGGATCGGGCTTAAAAGCATGAATCAAATCAGGGAATTTAATAGCATCGCGGATAAAAAATATTTTAAGGTTATTTCCTACTAAGTCCCAGTTTCCGTCTTCTGTGTAGAACTTTACAGCAAACCCCCTTGGGTCTCGCATTGTTTCTGGAGAGTCCTTTCCATGAGTTACGGTAGAAAATCTGACAAAAACGGGCGTCTGTTTGCCTGCTCCTGAAAAAACTTTTGCGCGGGTGTATTTTTCAACGGGCTCGTCTCCAAGCTTTCCGTACGTTTCAAAATATCCGTGAGCTCCCGTTCCCCGGGCATGAACAACACGTTCCGGTATACGTTCACGATCAAAATGCGAAAGCTTTTCAATCAGCTGGTAATTTTCAAGAGTAGCAGGTCCTCTGTTGCCTACCGTTCGAGAATTTTGGTTATCACGAATGGGGTGACCTTGACGCGTCGTAAGCGTCTGCTCGTTTTCTCCGGCTGCATAGCGTTGGTCCTCCGAGTCACCTGATCCGCTAACATTTGTACCATGAATGCCTTTATGGCTCATAAAATAATCCTCCTTGTTTCAAACATAACAAGACTATTTTTTTCAGCCTTCGCTTTTTTATTCATTAATATGGAAAAAATATAAATTTTTAGAAGAAAAGCTGTTTTACTAAAGAGGGGAACAAGTCCGCTAAACGAATAAATTTTAAAAAAGTTTCACATTTCAAAAAAAAATAAATTGTTTTTTTTGAAATATAAAGATAATGTTACGGGTGATTTTTTACCTATTATTAGTGTAGGAAAAGGAATAATATTGGAATATATTAGCTTTTTTGTCGAACTTATTAAGTGTTAAACGACAATAAACTACGACAATATACACCATACAGCTGCGCTACTGTCGTTTCCTGTAACATAAATGTAATATTAGTGATGTTATTTTGTAATAATGTGTTGTTACAATGTAAACGTCTTATAGATTAGTAGATTATGGCATTGGAGGAACCTTTTTTTATGAAAAAGTTGATATATTCGTTAGCGTTATGTGGATCTTTAACAGTAGTACCTACAATTAGTGAAGCTGCTTTAGGAGATGCTACGCTGCACCCAGGAACAAGTAATTCAGATGTGAAAGAATTACAGCAAAAATTAAAAAACAAAGGTTATTTTACATACGGTACAACAACAAACTATTACGGTTCAATCACGACTAGCGCAGTAAAGTCGTTTCAGCGTGCAAATGGTTTATCTGCAGATGGTATTGCAGGTCCATCTACATTTAATAAGCTGCTAGGAAGCGGAAGTTCATCAATTAGCTCAAGTTCATTGCTGCGCGTTGGTTCAACTGGACCAAACGTACAATCTTTACAGCAGCAGCTAAAGAATAAAGGTTATTTTAAAGGAACTACGACTCAATACTTCGGTTCAATTACAAAAAATGCAGTAATGGCATTTCAACGTGCAAACGGACTGTCTGTGGACGGAATTGCGGGTCCAGCTACGTTAAGCAAATTAAAAAATGGCGGTTCTAGCGCTTCAACTGGTGGTTCTAGCTCTAGCAACTCAACTATTTTACGTCAAGGTATGAAAGGTTCAGCAGTAAGCAGCCTTCAGCAAAAACTAAAAAATAAAGGTTACTTCTCAGCTGGTGTAACAGGCTACTTTGGCTCAATTACAACAAGTGCAGTAAAATCATTTCAACGTGCAAATGGTTTATTAGTAGACGGAGAAGCGGGTCCAGATACGCTGAATAAATTAAATTCAAGCAGCTCTAGCAGCTCAAAACCTTCAACATCAACAGGAAGCAGCACAAGCTCAAGCTCAGCTTCAAAAGTTATTTCATATGGTAAACGTTTTATGGGAACACCTTATGTTTGGGGTGGAGCTGCGCCTGGAGGCTTTGATTGCAGTGGTTACCTTAACTATGTATATCGCAATGCAGTAGGTGTAAGTCTTCCTCGTACAGTTGCTAGCATCTATCAAACTGGTACGCGTGTAAGTTCACCTCAGCCTGGCGATATCGTTTTCTTTGAAACGTACCAACCAGGAGCTAGTCATGCTGGAATTTATATCGGGAACGGTCAATTCATGCATGCAGGTTCTTCAACAGGCGTGACAATCACATCACTAAGCAACTCTTACTGGTCAAAACGTTACTTAGGAGCAAAGCGTTACCTATAAGAGTGTAACAAAAAGGAGTAGTTGCAGAACTATTCCTTTTTTCTATGCAACATAAACGTAAAAGTAGGAAATTTTTGCGCGATTTGGTATGATAACTAGGGAACAAATAAAAGGAGTGTATAACATGGCTATTGTAGATGTAACCATTATTCCGGTAGGTACGGAAACGCCAAGCGTGAGTCAGTACGTAGCTGATATTCAAAAAGTGTTGGCCAAGCATGAAGATGAAATTACATATCAATTAACCCCTATGAATACATTGATTGAAGGGGAATTAAGCACGCTGCTAAAAATTGTTCAAGAGATGCATGAAGTACCTTTTGAAAATGGTATTCAGCGCGTATGTACAAATTTACGAATTGATGATCGCCGTGATAAAGAAAATCATACGATGGCTGGGAAATTACAATCAGTACAGTCTAAATTAAAAGCAAAATAAATAATATGCAATACAATAAAAAACGCTTGAGTATCCACTCAGGCGTTTTTTATTGTATTTATACTTAATTAGCATGCACAAGAGAAAAAATTTGAAAAGCTACGCGCAGCCGAAGGGTTTCCTCTGACGTGTGAATAGGTCTTTTTAATAATTCTTCGCATTTTTCAATTCGATAGATCACCGTGTTCCGGTGAACGAATAACTGCTTAGCGGTCTCTGAGATTTGGCAATTGGAATTTAGATATGTTTCAAGCGTGTCAAGTAAGATGGAGCGATCTTTCTTATCGTACTGCAGCAAACCTTCTAATGTTTGAGAATAGTAATCTTGTAAATCGTTTGCTGGAAGCAACCTCAGCAGTTCTTTAAACTGTTTTGGCTGATAAAATTGAATAAGCTTCGATTGATCTTTAAAATGGATGGTTTCAAGAGCTTCAACAGCTTCTTTATATGAGTCAGCGATTGTAAGTAGGGATTGGCTTTGGTTTCCAACTCCAAATGACATTCGCTTATCGTAGTGGCGGTAAACAGCTTCCTGCAAGCGATGCAAACATTCTATAATCATAGGTTGAGAATGAGGTGTAAACAAAAGAATATAAAGATTGTCATAGAAAAACAAAACGGCCTCTGTATGACCTGCTGATAACTCATATTGAAGGAGCTCATAGATCATATCATCATCGCTGTAAGGCGTGAATGTAGAGTGGATTTTCCCGACGGCGCAAATATAGCTGTTTCCTGCAGATAAGCCCATCATCTGTGCTTGAAAGGAAGCATCTTCAAGCGTTTTATAATAATTGTTAACAAGCTGATTGAAAAAATCGTTTTTTCGTCGCCGTTCAGCTTCATACAAAGCCTGCTGCCTCATCATTTCGAAGGATAAAACGTTTGTTGCTTGTTCAATCGTTAGGAGCGCTGAATCGGATAAAGAAACTTGGTGTTCAATAAGTAAATAACTGTACTTTCTTGTATGAGTAGCAATCGGAAAAAGCGTAACGGTTTTTTTGGTGTGTAAAAAGGAAAAGGTTGTATATTTTGACGTTCGTAAAAACAACTGCTTAGCGCCCGCTATCGCTTCTTCCATCGGGAGTGAAAAAGGTTCGCGTTTGTTTGTATAAAAGAGTTCATGGCCATGGGTATCAAAAAGGGCAACGTGAGCATTGCATAACGTTTGAATAGATTGCATAATTTTCTCAATGCCTTTTCCTTGTAAGATGTACGAGGAAAATAGCTGATGTGTGACCATCGCTTGCTGAAGCTCGGCTGTTTTTTTATCTAAAATAAAGCTGAGAGATTCGTTAATAACCGCGCCTAACGTTTCGTCCGTTTGGAAATCGATGATCGGAAAGTGAAGTTCATCAGCTAGCTGACAAATAGAAGCAGGCACGTGTTCGAAAAAGCGCTTTGTTTTGATGGCCAATCCTGCACATTTCTTTTTAGCCATTCCTTCTACAAGTTTTGCTAAGCTTTCTTCATGTTCTTTGAAATGATAACCCGTTGTAATTAAAAATTCTCCTTCTTTTAAAAAAGATAAAATATCGGGTGCGTCCATCATATTGACGTTATGTACTTTGCGGGTGACTCCTTTTTGCCCGGCTACTACAGATGCTTTTTCATAAATTGGAATGCGTAAAAGAGTTTGTAGTTCCATTATTCATTACTCCTTTTGTTAAAAATTCTCACATTTCCCTGCGCATATCTTTATCTATCTTTTATTTTATAAGAAAGTTTGGTTAAAATAAATAAAATTTTCAGAAAAAAATGTATAAATTGTTAATGAAGAAGTGTATTCAATCATGTAAGATAAAATAAATAACATATAATGTTAGAAAAAGTGACGTATATAAGACTTTGTATATTTAGTGATAATAGCCAAAAAAACACTAAATCATTGTAGGAAGTGTCAATGAAAACAATCAGTCATTTTCTTAAAATGAAGATAGCAGGAGGGATAGCAATGGTTGCAGATATGACGGGAAAATCTAAGCTTTGTCAGCAAATCGAAGAAAACGTTAGCTGGTTGTCACAGTTTGGGTTAGATGAAAAAGAAGGCGTTACGAGGCTTTTATATACCGAACAGTGGAATGCAGCTCAAAAAGCATTGGAAGAAAAAATGAAGGGACTTCACCTCAAAACGTATTACGATGATGTAGGAAATTTATTTGGACGGTTGCAAGGAACGGGTTCAGAACAACAAGTTATTTTGACAGGATCCCATATCGACACCGTGATAAACGGAGGAAAGTATGACGGGGCGTTTGGTGTTGTGGCAGGTATCATTGCTCTGCAGTACCTATATGCGCATTACGGCTCCCCTACAAAAACCTTAGAGGTCGTATCACTTTGTGAAGAAGAAGGTAGCAGATTTCCTCTTACGTATTGGGGATCAGGTAATATGAATGGATTACACAGCAAAAGTGATGCAAAACATGTTATAAATAAAGAAGGGGTTAAGCTGGATGACGCAATGAAACAGCTTAATTTCGGAAAAGGCCTCCACAGCGAGCCATACCGCACGGACATCGCTTCTTTTATTGAACTGCATATCGAACAAGGAAAGCAGCTTGAAATGTCTCGTTGCGATATCGGAATTGTTTCTAGTATCGTCGGGCAGAAACGATTTACAGTATCTGTTAAAGGTGAAAGTAACCATGCGGGCACAACCCCGATGAACATCAGAAAAGATGCATTTTATGTGAGCTGCAAACTTGCTAAAGCATTTATTGAAGTGAGCGAAAAATATCATAACGCTTTATACGTAACGGTTGGCAAAATTACACTTTCTCCAAATGCACCGAATGTAATACCAGGATATGTAGAATTTACGGTCGATATAAGACATCATGAATATGAGGTTTTACAAGAGGCAGAACGAGAAATGAAGGAAATTATAAAGAGAACAGCAGGGGATTTAGAAGTGAATATCGACTGCTGGATGGATGAAAAACCTGTCGCCATGAGCGAAGAATTATCTGAACTTTCCAAAATTATTTCCTCGGAAAAGAATATCTCCTCCCGAGAATTAGTAAGCGGTGCAGGACACGACTCGCAGGTATTCGGACGAAGAGTTCCCACATGTTTGTTATTCGTACCGAGCCAAGATGGAATCAGCCATTCCCCAAAGGAATTCACCAAAGGAGAACAGTTAGAAAAAGGAGTAAAGGTCTTAATAGAACTATTATATAAACTTGCCTACTAGGAGGAATTTGACATGACTATAACAAAACAGCTTCATACACCGCCGCGTACGATTATGACACCCGGACCCGTAGAAGCAGATCCCCGCGTATTAAGAGCATTAGGAACACCTATTTTAGGTCAGTTTGACCCCGCATTTACGCACATTATGAACGAAACGATGGAAATGCTTCGTGAACTATTTCAAACCAAAAACAAATGGGCTTTTCCCGTTGATGGAACGTCTAGAGCTGGGATTGAAGCAGTTCTTGCAAGTGTAGTTGAGCCTGGAGATAAAGTATTTGTCCCGATTTTCGGCCGCTTCGGCTATTTATTAACGGAAATTGCCGAGCGCTACGGAGCTGATGTACACAATATTGAATGCGAGTGGGGAGAAGTGTTTGACCCTGAAACAGTTATCCATGAAATAAAAAAAGTGAATCCGAAAATTGTTGCAATGGTTCATGGTGAAACGTCTACAGGAAGAATGCAGCGGCTTAAAGAAATTGGTGCTGCATGCCGCAACCAAGATGTTTTATTTATCGTCGACGCAGTAGCCACTATTGGCGGTACGGATGTAAAAGTAGATGAGTGGAACATTGACGCATTGATTGCAGGTACACAAAAGTGTTTATCTGTTCCGTCGGGCATGGCACCTATTACGTACAATGATCGTATTGAAAAAATTATCATGGAACGCAAAAAAGTTGAAAAAGGAATCGCAACAAAAGCAGATGCTCAAACTGTTCGTCTGCGTCCGAATATTATCAGCAACTATTTCGATTTAAGTCAGCTTCAAGACTATTGGAGTGAGCGCAGGCTAAATCATCACACGGAAGCAACGTCCATGCTCTATGCTTTAAGGGAAGGGCTGCGCGTTATTTTAGAAGAAGGATTAGAGGAAAGATTTGCAAGGCATCGTCTCCATGAAAAAGCACTTGTAGCCGGTATTAAAGCAATGGGATTATCGTTATTCGGAAATGAGCATTCAAAAGTTCCAACCGTTACTTGTGTTTTAATTCCCCCAGGTATTGACGGAGAGACAGTTCGTTCTACGCTTCTTGAACAATTTGGGATTGAAATTGCAAGTTCTTTTGGGCCGATGCACGGAAAAATATGGCGTATCGGTACAATGGGATACAGCTGTCGAAAAGACAACGTTCTATTTACATTGGCTGGTCTTGAAGCAGTGCTTATTCGAAACGGGGCAAGCGTGAATGCAGGTGCTGCTTTGCAAGCAGCATTAGAAGTTTACGAGGAAGAAGTAGCGTTGTCTAGCCTGTAGAGATTCGTTTTATTCATCATATAAAGAAAAGAGGAGATTTTCTATGAGTGAATACTTTTTTACACACCCCTATGCATCGCAGCGTACGTGTACGTTTGGAAAAAACGGAATGGTAGCAACCAGTCAGCCTCTTGCTGCTCAGGCGGGTCTTGAAATGTTGAAAAAAGGAGGCAATGCGGTAGATGCTGCTATTGCCTCCGCGGCTTGTTTAACGGTTGTAGAGCCTACGTCAAATGGAATTGGCGGAGACGCATTTGCTCTTGTGTGGATAAATGAAGAGCTATACGGACTCAACGCGAGCGGTCCTGCTCCTGCTTCTATCTCTATTGAGGCTCTGCGTGCCATGGGGATAAAAGAGATGCCCGCTCGCGGTTTTGTTCCTGTTACGGTCCCAGGTGCCCCGAGTGCGTGGGTAGAACTGTCAAAACGCTTTGGGCGGCTATCGTTAAAAGAAGTGCTGCAGCCTGCTATTTCATATGCACAAGAAGGCTTCCCAATCTCCCCGATTTTAGGGTACAATTGGGAACGAGCGTTTGAACGATTTACACACGCGTTAAAAGGTGACGAATATAAGCACTGGTTTGAGACGTTTGCCAACAATGGATCAGCTCCTAAAGTAGGGGAAGTGTGGCGATCACCGGACCATGCTGCTACGCTGCTTGAAATTGCCGAAACGAATGGAGAATCTTTTTACAGAGGGGATTTAGCTGATAAAATAGCAGCTTTTTCGAAAAAATACGGCGGATTTTTAGCAAAAGAAGATTTAGCAGCTTTTAAAGCAGAGTGGGTGAAGCCAATTTCAACTTCTTACCGAGGATATGATGTGTGGGAAATTCCGCCTAACGGCCAAGGCCTTATTGCACTTTTAGCTTTAAATACGCTAAAAGGCTTTTCTTTCGATGCCAAAGATTCTGTCGATACATATCACAAGCAAATTGAAGCCATGAAGCTAGCGTTTGCAGATGGACAAAAATTCATTACAGATGCTGACAAAATGACAGTAGCAGTTGAAGATTTGTTGAATGATTCTTATGCAAACAAGCGCAGAGGACTGATTGGTGAAAAAGCGCTTATTCCCGAAGCCGGACAGCCGTCTCATAGCGGCACGATCTATTTAGCGACAGCTGATGGAGAAGGAAACATGGTATCATTCATTCAAAGTAATTACATGGATTTTGGCTCAGGACTTGTCGTACCTGATACGGGCATATGCCTGCAAAACCGCGGGCATAATTTTTCGTTAGACCCACAGCACCATAACCGATTAGAGCCAGGAAAACGGACCTATCATACCATTATTCCTGGATTTTTAACAAAGAATAAAAGTGCTGTAGGTCCCTTCGGTGTAATGGGCAAATTCATGCAGCCTCAAGGACATGTGCAAGTCGTCATGAATATGATTGATTTTCATCTAAATCCTCAGGCAGCTTTAGATGCACCAAGATGGCAGTGGATTGAACATAAAAAGGTTCTTGTGGAAAAAGAAATGCCTTCACATATTGTAGAAGCATTAGAACGCAAAGGGCATGATATTCATGTGGCTACGAGCAGACATACGTTTGGAAGAGGGCAGATTATTTTGAGAGATGAACAAACCGGCGTATTATACGGCGGCACAGAAGCGCGAACAGACGGAGCGGTCGTTGCTTATTAGATCACAGAGAAAGGAGCGCGAGAAATGCGACAATTGGATATTTTTATAGCGTTTTTTCGCTCAGGTATGCTCGGCTACGGAGGAGGACCTTCAGCTATTCCACTCGTAAAAAAAGAAGTGGTCGATACGTACAAATGGATGGATGACGATGAATTTGGCGATTTGTTAGCAATCGCCAATACGCTGCCTGGGCCTATTGCTACAAAGCTGGCTGGATACATCGGCTATCGAGTCGGCGGTATTTTGGGTCTCGGGACAGCTTTATTTGCAGCCGTTATTCCAACCGTTTTTTTAATGGTATTGCTGTTAACAACTTTAACGCAATTTAAAGATCAGCCGTGGGTTATGGGCATGACCAAAGCAGTTGTTCCTGTAGTGGGAGTTATGCTCGCGGTTATGACGTGGGACTTTTTTAAAAAATCAACATCTGGTTTAGGGTGGACGCCAGCTATTATCTTACTGATTATTAGCTTAGGATTAATGGAATTTGCCCATATCCATCCAGCGGTCATTATTATTGTTCTTATGGCGGCAGCTTGGATTCCGCTAAAACGAAAAGGAAAAAAAAGCGAAAGTGCTGAACACAAGCAGAAGAGGGAATCGGTATGATTTATATTCAGCTATTTATGGCGTTTTTTGTTTCAAATATTTTAGGCTATGGAGGCGGACCTGCGTCGATTCCGCTTATTCAAAAAGAAGTCGTAGATCGCTACCATTGGCTTACCGTCAAAGAGTTTAGTGAAATGCTGGCAATTGGAAATGCGCTTCCTGGTCCGATTGCAACAAAAATGGCGGGGTTTATCGGATATCAGCAGGCAGGGATTTTAGGCTCTGTGATTGCTCTTTTTGCAACGATTGCTCCATCGGTTTTACTTTTAGTTATTTTACTTCGAATATTATTTAAGTATAAAGATTCGCCAAATGTTAAGAAAATGACGAACTACATTCGTCCCGTTATCGCCATTTTACTGGGCTTGATGGCGTATGAATTTTTTATGAATTCATACGGTGATTCAGGTATATGGCAAACTTTATTTTTAGTAGTAGCCAGCTTTCTTTTATTGGAAAAATTACGTGTGCATCCAGCGTTCGTTATTGTCGGAGCACTCGTATACGGAGCTGTTTTTCTTGCTTAAATGAAGCTCTCAAATAATGAGAGTTTTTTTGTGTAAAAGAGACGAAAAGAGGGGAAGTCATGGTTGAAAAAGCAGCGCTAGAAAACGTTCAGGATTTGGTTAAACTGCGAATGTTGCTCATGAAAGAACTGGGAGAATTAAACGGGAACGAGGAGCTGTTTCAAAAAGCTACAGAAGAATATTTTACTGCAAATATAAATAATCCAAATAGCTATACGGCTATTTTAAAAGCGGATGGAGAAATTGTATCAGCAGGAAGCATCGTCTTTTTTATACGTCCGCCTTCACCGAGTAACCTCCAAGGAAAAGAAGCATATGTTATGAACATGTATACAGCTTTTGATCACCGAAAGCACGGCTACTCTTCAGCTATTTTAAAGCATTTGATGCAGTACTGCCAAAAAAGTGGTGTAAATCGAATATGGTTAAATGCTTCTCCCGCTGGAAAAAGCTTGTATCAAAAACATGGGTTTATTGAATGTGAATCTGAAATGGAATACAAGTTTGAAAAAAATTAGAGCAGCAAAACTCTTGATAGAGATGGCTTTGAAGGAGCTATGGTTTTTAAAAAATAAAAAAAATTGATAAAAAGTGTTGACGAAGATAAAAAAAACATTCATAATACAAATCAACATCACACAACATTACACACAACTTGGAAGCGACAAACAGTTTCAAACGATCGGAACTGATTATCCAAGTACACATACATAGTCAATACTGAGCGTTGATAGGAGCACTAGTAGAAAAAATTTCCCTGTAACAGAGAGCTGACGGTTGCTGCGAGTCAGAACACAAATTTTTTCGAAGTACATTCCTTGAGCATCTTTTCCGAGTAGGAAAAGACGGCCTGGCCGTTATTTTAATGAAGAGGCAAGCAAAATGCTTGCAACTAGGGTGGTACCGCGAATTTTCGTCCCTACTGACTCTTAAGAAAAATCTTAAGGGTGAGTAGGGACTTTTTGTATTTCGGTCCATTATAATTTTATATCCATTACAAGCGATGAAAAGAGCATAGTAGCAAAATCTTCCCTGTATTCAGAGAGCTGATGGTTGGTGCGAATCAGTACAAAAGAGATTGCGAATTACATTCTTGGAGCTTTCTTTTGGCGATAGTCAAAAGCGGCAATAGCCGTTATCTTAATGAAGAGGCAAGCAATGCTTGCAATTAGGGTGGTACCGCGATCAATTCGTCCCTACTGATACAATCAGTAGGGACTTTTTGTATATCCGCATAAGCGGCTGTGTAGGTGTAAAACGGATTTTTCAATACAAACTAAACGAGAAGATCCGTTCAAGGTTATAAAATCAAAGGAGGATTTTTAAAATGACAAAATCACTAGAACAATTACGAGGACAAATCGACGAAATAAATTTAGAAATTTTAGAATTATTAAATAAACGCGGTGAAATCGCACAAGAAATCGGAAAAGTAAAAGGTACACAAGGTGTGAATCGCTTTGATCCAGTGCGTGAACGTAAATCGTTAGATCAAATCTTAGCTAACCATAATGGACCATTCGAAGCTTCAACAATTCAGCATATTTTCAAAGAAATTTTCAAAGCAAGCTTAGAGCTTCAAGAAGACGATCACCGCAAAGCACTTCTTGTATCTCGTAAAAAGAAATCTGAAGATACAATCGTTGACATCAACGGTACAAAAGTAGGACCTGGAAACTTAGAATTTGTAATGGGACCATGTGCAGTAGAAAGCTACGAACAAGTAAAAGAAGTGGGCTTAGCCCTTAAAGAACAAGGCATTACGTTAATGCGCGGCGGAGCGTTCAAACCACGTACATCACCTTACGATTTCCAAGGTCTTGGAGTGGAAGGGTTAAAAATCTTACGTCAAGTAGGCGATGAGCTAGGCCTATCAATTATCAGTGAAATTGTTTCTCCTCAAGATATTGAAACGGCTCTAGACTACGTAGATGTGATTCAAATTGGTGCACGTAACATGCAAAACTTCGAGCTATTAAAAGCTGCAGGTTCTGTAGACAAACCGATTCTTTTAAAACGTGGATTGGCAGCAACAATTGAAGAATTCATTAACGCTGCTGAATACATTATGTCTCGCGGAAATGGAAACATTATTCTTTGTGAACGCGGTATCCGCACATACGAACGTGCAACACGCAACACATTAGATATCTCAGCTGTTCCAATCTTGAAAAAAGAAACGCATTTACCAGTTGTAGTAGACGTAACGCATTCAACAGGACGCAAAGACTTATTATTACCATGTGCAAAAGCAGCGATTGCTATCGGCGCAGATGCTGTAATGGCAGAAGTTCATCCAGACCCAGCGGTAGCACTATCAGATTCAGCACAGCAAATGAACATTCCTGAATTCCACAAATTCATGGAAGAATTAAAAGGTGCAGCAGTAAAATTATCTTAATTTCATAGTGATACAGTGATAAGAAACTAGTAGCAAACATTTCCCTGTCTCAGAGAGCTGACGGTTGGTGGAAGTCAGTACACAAATGTGAGCGAATTACACTCTTTGAGTACTCTTTTACAGAGCGGTCAGCAGATCGTTAACAATTCGAGGTGGCAAGCAATGTTTGCAACTAGGGTGGTATCGCGAGAAAAACTCGTCCCTATGACATAGGGGCGAGTTTTTTTATTTTTTATAACAGAAAGGAATCGATAATATGAGATATTTAACAGCAGGAGAATCGCACGGACCTCAATTAACAGCGATTATTGAAGGAGTACCGGCAGGGCTTGAATTAACAGCCGAACATATTAATGAAGATTTAGCAAGAAGACAAAAGGGACATGGGCGCGGACGCCGCATGCAGATTGAAAAAGATCAAGTTCAGATTAAAGGCGGGGTTCGCCACGGTGAGACGCTTGGTTCACCCATTGCTTTAGTCGTTGAAAACAAAGATTTTACTCACTGGAGAAATATTATGGGTGCTGATCCAGTTGATCATGATGAAGAAGTAAAGCGACAAATTACAAAACCTCGTCCAGGTCATGCGGATTTAAATGGAGCGATTAAATACGGTCACAGAGATATGCGAAACGTATTGGAACGTTCATCTGCTCGTGAAACGACGGTGCGAGTAGCCACAGGCGCAGTTGCCAAACAAGTACTAAAAGCTGTAGGCGTAAATATTGCGTGTCACGTGCTTGAAATCGGCGGTGTGAAAGCTGAAAAAACGGCATATGAGTCACTGACAGAACTTCAGGAAAAAACAGAAGCGTCACCTGTTCGCTGTTTAGATGAAGAAGCGGGACAGAAGATGATGAAAGCAATCGATGATGCAAAAGAAAATGGAGACAGCATTGGTGGCGTAGTGGAAGTAGTAGTAGAAGGAATGCCTACTGCAGTGGGAAGTTACGTGCACTATGATCGTAAGTTAGATTCAAAGCTAGCTGCTGCTATTATGAGCATTAACGCGTTTAAAGGCGTTGAAATCGGCGTAGGCTTTGAAGCAGCTCGCAGACCGGGAAGCGAAGTCCATGATGAAATTCTATGGGATGAACAAAACGGCTATACGCGTAAAACGAACAATGCAGGAGGTTTAGAAGGAGGCATGACAACAGGGATGCCGATTGTTGTGCGAGGCGTCATGAAACCTATTCCTACCTTATACAAGCCGCTGCAAAGTGTAGATATTGATACAAAAGAGCCATTTGCTGCAAGTATTGAACGTTCAGACAGCTGTGCAGTACCGGCGGCAGCGGTTGTAGCAGAATCAGTGATTGCTTGGGAACTAGCATCTGCTATTATCGATCAATTTGGGGCAGATCGAATTCAGTTAATTCAAGAAAACGTAAAAAAACATGAAGAATACGCAAAGCAATTTTAATGAATAGAGGAGAATGAAAGGTGAAAACACGTGTATTACTTATTGGCGTCGGCCTTATTGGAGGATCATTAGCGCTAGCTATGAAGAAGCATCGTCACGTCACAGTCGTTGGAGCTGATATCAATACAAATGAAGTACAAGTAGCCAACCAGCTAGGTATCGTTGATTATGTAGCTGAAGATATAAAAACAGAAGCAGCCCAAGCAGATTATATCGTGCTTGCTACTCCAGTAGAGTACACGACAGCATGGATACACGACCTTTCTACTTGGAAGCTTAAAGAAACGGTTATCGTAACGGATGTCGGAAGTACCAAAGGTGAAATTATGAAAGCAGCCGAAGCGCTGAATAAGAAACGTATTTCATTTATTGGGGGGCATCCGATGGCTGGTTCTCATACGAGCGGTGCAGTCAATGCACGAGCGGATTTATTTTGTTCGGCGCGCTATATTTTAACGCCGTTTGAAAATGAGCAAAAAGAAAAAATAGATGCGCTTATGCATTTGCTAGAGCCTACAGGTGCACAATTTGTACCGCTTGATGCAGCTACTCATGACCAAATCACTGGAGTTGTCAGTCATTTACCTCATGTGATTGCGACAAGTCTTGTAAGACAAGTAAAAGGATATTCAGCACAGAATCATCTTGTCACGGAAATGGCAGCAGGCGGTTTTCGAGATATTACGAGAATTGCTTCAAGCAATCCTCATATGTGGAGAGATATACTAAAACAAAACCGTTCTATGCTTTTAACATTGCTTGATGACTGGATGAAAGAAATGGAACAAGTAAAACTATTAGTAGAAAAAGGTGACGGTCACGAATTATTTGATTACTTTTCAGATGCCAAAGAATTTCGTGATTCGCTTCACGCATAAAAGGAGAGACATATTGTGACAGTAAAAGCTTTACGAGGAACGATTCAAATTCCAGGAGATAAATCCATTTCTCACCGTTCCGTTATGTTTGGTTCAATCGCAGAAGGAACAACAACGATTAACGGGTTTTTGCCAGGTGACGATTGCCTTAGCACCATTTCCTGCTTTCAAAAACTAGGTGTAGATATTCAAATGATTGATGAACAAAGCGTCGTAGTCAAAGGAAAAGGGATACAAGCTCTAAAAGAGCCATCTGATATTTTAGATGTTGGAAATTCGGGCACAACGATTCGCCTTATGATGGGAATTTTAGCAAATACACCCTTTCATTCAACATTGATTGGAGACGAATCCATTGCCAAACGCCCCATGAAGCGTGTGACCGGTCCGCTTCGTGATATGAATATTCATTTAGACGGTCGAAAAGATGCTAATTTTACACCGCTTGTTATTCGAGGTGGGCAAGCAAAAGGTATACACTATACATCTCCCGTTGCAAGCGCACAAGTAAAATCAGCTATTTTACTTGCTGGACTGCAGGCGGAAGGAACAACTTCTGTAACGGAACCGGCGAAATCACGTGATCATACAGAACGTATGCTAGAGGCATTTGGTGTTAAAGTCGAAGAAGAAGGCTTAACGGTTTCAATTGAAGGCGGTCAAACGTTAAGAGGAACGCATGTAGAAGTGCCTGGTGATATTTCGTCAGCTGCATTCTTTTTAGTAGCGGGGGCTATTATTGCAAACAGCCGCATTGAAATTCAAAAAGTTGGGATGAATCCGACTCGAACGGGTATTTTAGATGTGCTTTCAAATATGGGCGCTTCGATCGAGACAGTCAAAGAAACAAAAGAAACAGCGGAACCCTATGCAGATTTAGTTGTAGAAGCTTCTCACTTAAAAGGTACAGAAGTAGGCGGAGACTTAATTCCACGCCTAATTGACGAAATCCCAATTATTGCACTAGCTGCCACACAGGCAGAAGGAATCACGGTTATTAAAGATGCTGCAGAGTTAAAAGTCAAAGAAACAAACCGTATTGATACGGTAGTGAATGAGTTAACCAAAATGGGAGCTAACATTGAAGCAACGGAAGATGGAATGATTATTCACGGAGGTACAAAACTTCACGGAGCAAATGTAAACAGCCACGGAGATCACCGTATCGGTATGATGCTCGCTGTTGCCTCTTGTATTGCAGAAGGGGAAACAATTATTGAAAATCGTGACGCGGTATCCGTCTCTTACCCGCAGTTTTTTGCTCACTTAGAGTCTTTACAGCAGTAAATTCCCTTATTATGTTAAAATAGCAGTTTGAAAGTTATAAGGAATTTATAAAATTAAAACCAATGACTCTATATTTCGCTGGAGAAATCCGATATAATCATTACAACACCTCTAGTATTAAATAGAATTTGGTGAATGATTATGTTTTTGATGATTGTCTACATCGGGGCCATTTTATTTTTTATAAAAATGTTTATGGATCGAGATTTTATTTGGTTTTTGTTCCTATTGCCATTTTTGATGTTTGTTATGTTTTTTGAAACAGACTATCTTGATCATGTCCCTGAATCTGGAAGGTTAATTATCTTTACGTTTTCTTTTTTAGTCATTTATGCAATGGTTTTGGTGTATAATCGATATTTTAGAAAAGAAGGATGTAAAGAGTAAACTCAAATGTGAATCCATTGATAATGATAAAAAAAGCATGCCCTACGGCGTGCTTTTTTTATCGCTTGAATTGACATCCACTGGCGTAAGCGGCTTTTTAGCAGGGCCTTCTACCACAGATCCGTCGTAAGAGAAACGAGAACCGTGACAAGGGCAGTCCCACGTGCGGTCACCAGCGTTCCAATTCACTTCACATCCTAAGTGCGTGCATGTAGTATCGACGCAGTGAAGCTTCCCTTGAGGGTCTTTATAAGCCCCTGTACGTTTGCTGTTTACATATACGACCGACCCTTCATCATTTTGGAGCTGATCCAGTCCTTTTTCAGGCATTGAAAACTTACCGGTAATAAAGTGTTCAGCCACATCAAGATTTTGACGAAAGAAATGCTTAAGGCTAGGGTCTGCATAAAAACGAGATGGATTATACAACTCTGCATATGGGTTGTCTTTTCCGGTTATTGCATCTCGAATAATATGTGCTGCAATGGTACTATGAGTCATTCCCCATTTTTTAAATCCGGTGGCAATAAAGATATTTGGCTTGCTTTCTTTAATGGGACCGATATATGGAATTTTATCAAGCGTAAATAAATCTTGTGCAGACCATTTATAACGAAAATGTTGAACATTAAAATTTTCTTCAGCGAACCTCTGAAGGGACTCATAGTGGAACATAGTATTAATTCCTTGTCCAGCTTTGTGGCCTTCTCCACCAATTAAGATGAGTTCTTCTCCGTCAACTTTTGTTGAACGCAGCGAATGAGTAGGCTGATCAGCACTTAAATACATGCCTCCAGGGTAAGCTTGTTCAACTTTTGCTGCTAACACATACGAACGTTTGGCATACATGCGCGTATAGTAAAAGCCCGCTCCATCATAAAATGGAAAGTGTGAACACGCCACTACGTATTTGCAAGAAATTCGATGTCCGTCTCTTGTGACAACGGTGGGCGATGTGCTTTCTTCTACGTCCGTTGCTACGGTGTTTTCAAAAATCAATCCGCCGCTTTCTGTGAATTTTTTTACTAAATGAAGCAGATATTTTAACGGATGAAACTGAGCTTGATCTTTCATAATAGCTGCTGCCCTAATATCAAAATTAAAAGGAAGCTCTGTTGCAAATTCACATGGAATATGTAATCGCTGATAGGCTCGAAATTCTTTACGAACTCGATGATCAAACTCCAGCGTTTCTCCATATAAGTAAGCAGCTTGTACCGAAAAGTCACAGTCAATGTTCTCCGTTTGAATTAAGTTTTTCATAAACTGCAGAGCTTGTTCGTTTGCTTTATAATACAGCAGCGTTTTTTCTTCGCCAATATGTGAAAGCAGTTCATCGTAGATAACGTCATGCTGAGCTGTAATCTTTGCTGTTGTGTGACCGGTTGTACCATTTAAAATATTATCAGCTTCAATTAACGCCACGTTCAGTCCTTCTTTTTGTAATAAATAAGCTGTTGTAATACCGCTAATACCGCCTCCTACTACTACAACATCAACTTTTCGATTTTCTGAAAGAGATGGGTATGTTGGAAACTTTAAATGATCGCGCCAGTAGGGCTCAGTATCCTTTGGGATATTTGCCAATTTATTCACCTCCATATGATAAGTCTTATTTTTACCATAGTTTTCTAAAAAATGTATGCAAAATAAAGGAATCTACTCTAATAGCATCTCTTTGCTATACCTATTTAAGCAAAGGAGGGGAAAGAGTGATTACAATCAGCCTTTGTACGATTGTTGCGAACGAAGCAGAGGTTAAACGAAAATATTTGTTCTTCAAGATTCTTCTTTTTCAACGTGGCTTCCGCACCTGCACCTTGCCATTTGCTACGAAAGGATTGGTGAATAAAAAGCAAAGTATGAAATAGTAAAGGTTACAGATTTAAACATCAAGAGCAATAAATTCATATAAATGATAGGGAGCATCATATAATAAAAGTATAGAGGCTTAATTCGGCAAAAGGTATTTAAACATCAAGGTCCAAATAAAAGGGCAAACGGCATGTTTGTCCTTTTTTCATGATTATAGTGACAATTTTCATATATAGTAATAAAGTATATATATAGCAAAAAAATCCCAAATTTTAAGAAGGTAAAAAACGGCTTAAAACCAAAACAAGTTGTACTCTTAGAGTATGTAGAACGTGCAAAAAAACGAAATAATATGTAGTATTGTAATACAGGACGTAATTGGGAAGAAAAATGAAAACGTTGACAAAAAGAGGAGGGGTACCATGTTGGGTTCACTACCTAATGTTATAAATACGTCAACGCTTGTGTCTTCAAGTGAACAACAAGAAGCGTCATCTGAATCATTTAAAACATATACTCATAAAGGGAAAAAATTCAAGGTCTATTTACCTAAATCCTATCATATTTTAAAATCTTACCCACTAATGGTTATGCTGCATGGATGTACACAAAATGCAGATGATTTTGCGATAGGCACGCAAATGAATGAGCTCGCCGACGAAAAGGAATTTATTGTCGTATATCCACAGCAGTCTTCTAACTCAAATATGAATAAATGCTGGAACTGGTTTGAACCTCTTCATCAAATTAGAGGGTTTGGCGAGCCAGCTATTATTGCAGGGATTGTAAAAAAAGTCCAAAACATGCACTTTATTCAGAAAAATAAAGTGTTTATCGCCGGTCTGTCAGCAGGAGGAGCAATGAGCATCGTTATGGGGGTAACGTATCCAGAACTGTTTGCTGGAATAGGTGTGTCAGCAGGTATCGAATATCAGGCGGCTCTTAACGTATTTAATGCGTATTCTGTCATGGCCAGTAAAGGTCCTTCCCCCGTTAAACAAGGAAGAATTGCTTATCAGCAAATGGGAAAACGGGCAAAGCCACTGCCGCTCATTGTATTTCATGGTAACGCTGATTCTACGGTAAATGTAGCCAATGCAGATCAAGTGGTTCACCAGTGGATTACAACGAATAATCTTGCTTATAACGGAAGAATAGATGGATGGATTCAAGATAGCCCGGTTAAAACGAGAGAAGAAAAAATTCTCTTTGGACGGGATTATACAACATATCGCTACGAAAGCAGTAAGGGAGAATTGGCTATTGATAAATATATTATCAATGGAATGGGGCATGCATGGTCAGGAGGGAATTCAGCCGGCAGCTATACAGACCCTAAAGGCCCCAACGCTAGTCGAATCATGTGGGACTTTTTCATGAGTCAAAAAGTATAAACAGAGCATATAATGAGGTTCAGTTGCGTTCTTATCGCAGAGAAGAAGAGCTGAAAGTAGCTCTTCCGGCCCTTATTAATATAAAGAAGCAGCTGCAGGAGCCATTATTTTAACTAGACGTGTTTTTCTAAAAATTAGGATTTGATTATTTAGAAAACGGGTACTGTAATAAAGAAAATAAGAAGCCAAAATTACATAGCTTAGGATTGACAGCTTATAGTTGTAAATGTAAGATAACTGCGAGCTGCATTTTGCATGATTAAAACATTAAAATAAGCCGAAAACTGAAAAAATAAATAGAAATTGTAAGATGAGCGGGTAAGGAAAAGGAGATTAAAAAATGAATATTGCATTTTTCTTAGTACCAAAAAGTGATGTTGTAACACTAAATATTCAATCCACATTAAGACAGGCTCTTGAAAAAATGGAGTATCATCGCTATTCTACAGTTCCGCTGGTTGACGATGATGGTAAATATGTGGGCGTTCTTACTGAAGGAGATCTTCTTTGGAAGTTAAAAAGCCTAGGAGACTATCGCTTTCAAGATACGGAAAATATTAAATTAACAGAGATTGACCGCTATCAAGATTATAACCCAGTTGCTATATATGATGAAGTTCAAAACATCCTTTCAAAGGCAATTGACCAAAATTTTGTTCCTGTAACGGATGATCAAGGGGTATTTATTGGAATTGTGAGAAGAAGAGAAATTCTAGAGTTTTATGCAGAAAGCGCAAGTAAAGTGAAAAATCAAATATAAAAAAAGCCATCTCTAGATGGCTTTTTTTCTTGTCTTATCTCCCCCGTACATACTCCTAAAAACAGGCTTAGGTCATGGCCCACAGCAATGCACTTCCTTGTACTAGTTTACATAATCTATTTATATATAGGTATAAAATTGCCTATATAAATCTTATTTATAGATAAGGATGGTTTATGTGAGTTACAACAATAAAAAGAAGTGTTGCGGGTGTTCTAATCAGTATTATTACAAAACTTCTGGCTATGATCCAAGAAGTAGTCATGAAGGAAAATGCTGTCATAACGATTATAAGCATAACGATCATTGTCCTAAACATGATGATGATCATCGTTCTGGACACAAAAAATGCCATCATGATGGCAACCATGGCGGAGGTCACGACGGTAACCATGGCGGAGATCATGGTGGCAACCATGGCGGAGGTCACGGCGGTAACCACGGCGGTAGCCATGGCGGTAATCACGGGGGTTGTAAAAGACGTCGCTGCTGTTGGGGCTGGGTGTTTTAATTTAATAAATAATTGAATTAAAATGAAGCGTTGATTTAGCAGAAAGAACTCAAGAAATTGAGTTCTTTTTTTGTAAGTTGAAACTTATAAACGGTATACTTCGTATATATAGTAAGAGCATTTTGGAGGAGGAAAAAAAATGTTTAAAAAAATGTTTGCTAAAATTGGAGTTGGAGCTGCCAAAGTAGATTTACGACTAAATGAAACGGCCTATACGCTCGGTCATGTAATTGAAGGAGCTATTATCATCCAAGGTGGAAACGTTCAGCAACATATTAATTTAATTGATGTTGAATTTTGGCTTGAAGTTCAAATGAAAAGCGGTCAAATGCATACACATCGTGTGGAAAGCCTGCGCGCAGCTTCTTCATTTACAATTAATGAAGGCGAGAAAAAAGAAATTCCATTTACATATCATTTACCTTTGGATCTTCCAATCTCTGCGAGCAACGTTAGCTATTTCTTTAAGACACACTTAGATATTGAAGGGGGAGTAGACTCAACAGACCGGGACCCTGTGCGCATTAAAGCTCCAAAAAGCTTATATCAGCTAGTAGAGGGCTTTGAAGCACTTGGGTTTAGAGAAAAACATCATTCAGGAAAATTTAACGGATACAAACAAGAATTTTCATTATTTCCTACAGACTTCTTAAAGGGATATGTAAATGAGGTTGAGTTTGAGGTAGCCATTGAACGAAAAGGTATCCGCGTGCTGTTGGAGCTAGATTTGCCTTCTTTCGGCCGAGAGAGGGAAATAAAAAATGAACTCTTTTTTACAAATGATGAACTAAGCCAGCCATCTACTATCGCTCGTTTGCTGGAAGAAGCGATGGAAGAGATGATGGAAAATCCTCGAGACTATGAGTATTATAAGCCTTCTCACTATGATCAGCATTCACACCACCCACGTATGAGCGGGTTAGGAGGAGCAATGGGAGGCTTTGCAGCCGGTATGTTAGGCGGACTGCTCATTGAGAATTTGATGGATGATATGTTTGAAGACTCGGCGCTTGGTGAAATTGGAGAAGATATTGAAGAAGCCGGGGAGGATCTGTTGGATGGAGATTTTTTTGATGGAGGAGACGATTGGTAAAAGGGATTTTGAATAAATAAAAAGGATGATTAATGATGATCATCCTTTTTTTCTTTCTTCTTTCTTTTTTTTACTTCTATATACTTAATGTGAAAATCCTCTATAATCAGAACTTTAAAGTAAAATTGCTCATGCTGAATGATATCATTTTTGGTCACATCAAACTTTTCGGTTAACACCCACCCGGCAATGGTATCTACTTCTTCGTCGCTAATATCCGTACCGAGTAAATCATTTACTTGGCTAATGAGCATTTTTCCGTCAAGAATATAATGGTCGTCTTTAATTTTTTGTACATAAGGAATTTCGTCCGTATCAAACTCATCTCGAATTTCTCCCACAATTTCTTCAATAATATCTTCTACTGTAACAAGCCCAGCCGTTCCGCCATACTCATCAAAAAGAATAGCCATTTGAATACGTTCTTTTTGCATCTTTACAAGCAAGTCATGAATGGGTACGGTTTCAATTACTTTAAAAATAGGCTTGACGTATGACTCTAACGTATTGGTGCCGTCTTTTTCGTTGAATACAATATCATTATAAATTTCTTTGATATTAACGAGACCGATTACTTTATCTTTATCCCCATCTTCAACAATTGGATAGCGCGTATATTTTTCGACATTTGCGATTTGCAAAAAAACCTCTACGACGTCGTCTTTGGAAGCACTCACAATTTCCGTACGAGGGACCATTACTTCTTTAGCTAAACGATCGTCAAAATCAAAAATTTTGCTCATATATCGATATTCGGATTGATTGATTTCACCGCCTTCGAAGCTCTCAGATAACAAAATGCGCAGCTCTTCTTCACTATGAGCAGCTTCATTTTCTGAAATCATCGTTATACCAAAAATCTTGGTCAACATACGAGCTGATCCGTTTAATATTTTAATGAACGGATACATAAGTTTGTAAAACACGATAATCGGTTTTGCAAAGTTCAGCGTAATTTGTTCAGCCATTTGAATAGCAAACGTTTTAGGAGCTAATTCCCCCAAGACAACATGTAAAAAAGTAATAACAACAAATGCAATGACAAAAGATAAAATACCAGCAAGCGGTTCATTCGTATGGAAGGTAGTAAAAAGAGGGTGAAGCAACCGATCTAGCGTTGGTTCACCAAGCCAACCAAGCCCGAGAGCCGTGATGGTGATACCAAGCTGACAAGCGGATAGATATTCATCTAGATGCGTAATAACGTGTTTGGCAGATACAGCTTTTTTATGTCCTTCTTCTAGAAGCTGATTGATTTTTGAACTTCTTACTTTTACAATAGCGAATTCTGTCGCTACAAAAAAAGCAGTTAATGCAATTAAAACTGCGACTAATAGTAATTTTACGGCGATCATCAAAGTCACCACCTTGTACGTAAATGTATATCTTAAGTGTTAGCCAAAGTGGAGAAAACATGTATTAAATCGAGAAAAGAAAAACGCACATAAAAAAACTGCTTCTATCTTTAAAAAGAAAAAGAAGCAGTTTATTATGTTACATGTTCATTTAGGGGAATTAATCTTAACTTTACCATCATGGTCTATCACATATCGGTTCTACAGTTCAACTGACTTTTAGCAAACGTATTGCGAGTGTGTTATGACACCTCCTTTAACTGTAATCCGAGTATATATGATGCATCTCTCACTCCTTTCTATTAGTTAATTGTATTATAATACATAATTAATCAAAATACTACAAATATTCAGAAAATAATTCAAAATGCATAGTTTTTTGTCATTTTCTGAAATATACACACAAAACGAGATTGAGATATAACAAAATCAATACAATCTAAAGACGAATAAACTGAGTAAATGATCTAGTATGGGTCGTTTGGTAACACTGCTGTTGATTTCCGGGCAAGGCTACGCTTTCCCTCCAATCAACAGCTAGAAGCAACTCCAAACATATTAACATTAAACCTATATTCACCATACCAATGAAAAGATCCGAACGATGAATCGTTCGGATCTTCCTTCAACTAAAATACGTTTGTACCAGCCTCTTTTTAATTAATGCAGCTTATGGTTATTAGGCATCTGAGGAGAGGCAGTAGCTTTTGCAAAACTTGTGATCATTTGCTGCATATCTTCTTTTGCAAGCTGCGGCACTTGATAATAATGGTGTTTATTTTGATAAAGAGAAATTTCATAAGCCATTTCAATCCAATTAGGAACACTGTCTCCGAATATTCGGCGAACAACAGGATTTGTTATTTCTAAAGCGGTCATGGTTAAAAGAGATGCTTGAGACTTAACTAGACCTAGCATATGACCTGATATGCCTTTTTCATTGATTTCCTCAACGGACTGATTCGGCTTTTTAGGCTGCGAAGGCTTTAAGCCATAAACAAAGGTATGAGACTGCTTCATGTTATATACATGTGTAGAATCGGCCGGCTTTTGACCAGTAGAAAAAGCTTCTACGATTAAATTATATTCATTTAAAATAAACTGATATTGCCGATCAATGATATCAAGCAGCTCTTGTTCTTTTACATATTGCCTAAACATCATAAACTGATCCATTACATTAATCGAGCCGGCAAGTGTTTCATGAACGTCAAATAGTTCATGCCCTCCATGGTTCAATTGAGGGGGTACAGCTCCAGTTTGCATGTTTGTAGGAAATTCGTGATTATTCATACTAAGTCCTCCTTAAAATCGGTATCGACTATAGTCTTTAAACTTCTTCAGGTTTTATACTCAAACTTGATTTATTCATAAAATGTTGCTCTACATAACTTAATTTACAACTAGTTCTTTAATTAAAAGGTAAAAGTGAAAGGGTTTTATGAAAAAAAAGCGAATATCAATAACAATTCACGATCTATAGATAGGGGAATCAAAAAACATGAATGAGCTGCTGTCATACTCAAGTGAATTAAAACACGAAGCAAATCAACTGGTGGTATCCAATCATTTATTGGATCTGTTAAGAGAATACGGTTGTCCTCTCTCAGGGGAAAGTTTTGAGTTAAATGTCATGACAAATCGCATCATTAATTTTTACGTAGGAAATGATGAAATGGATGAAGAATCTATTTTTCACATGGGGTATCAGCTTACAAAGCGTTTTAACCCTTATAAGATGATATTTGCTAATGAAAAAGATAAGTACCAGTGGAGTCTGTATATGATTCAGAAGGGAGAAGAGTGGAAGCTTGATATTTCCGTGCTTCCAGAAAATATCGTGAAAGGCAAAGTTGAGAAACAAGAGTTATTAAAATCACTTCTCACTGAAAAGAAGCGGGAATGCATTTTATTTTTCAAGCAGCAAAGCGGATATAATCGCTATTATACGAGTGATCATGTCTATAAGGCTGTACTAGAAGATGACATTCACGATGATATGTCTTTTTTTATGTGGCTGCAAAGACAAAAAAAAGTAAATCAACAAACGTAAAAAAGAGCTGCTTAGGCTCTTTTTATGCGTTTACGGATGTTTTTACAGGTAAAGCAGCTTTTAGCATCCAAATATGTTTTTCAATGTTGCCGATTGTTCCAATCAATAAGTCAGCTGTTACGTGATCGTGTGCTGCTTCAGCTTTTTCAACTGCATTTTTTAGGTTTTTAACAAGTAGCGTATAGTCATTAATTAAGGTTTCTACCATTTCTTCACTCGTTTGCTCGTTTCCATCTTCAGAAAGAGTAGCTGCTTGCAAAAATTGCTTCATTGTAGCAATTGGGCTTCCTCCAATG
This sequence comes from Bacillus sp. ILBB4, assembly GCF_035064545.1. Lineage (NCBI taxonomy): Bacteria > Bacillati > Bacillota > Bacilli > Caryophanales > Bacillaceae > Bacillus > Bacillus sp. ILBB4. Next base: position 520,296 of record NZ_JAIQVD010000003.1, read on the forward strand.
GCTAGTAATCGTTCTGCATATTCATCTATATAGTCCGCCGTCTCATTATAGAGTTCTTCAAATTTTTCATGAAGCGTAAAAAATTGAGGCCCTTTTACATACCAGTGAAAGCGATGTAGCTTCGTATACAATACGTTAAAATCGGCAATTTGTTGGTTCAATACGTTTTCTAAATTCATAGTTAATAGCCTCCTAATGAGTTGTTATTATCTTATATTTATATTATATCAAATATCAAATTAAAATCAATACTTATTTATAATTATTATTAAATAATAATCAGGGTACTTTTAAATTATAGCTATTCTCTTTAAAAACTCTAAAGATATGATAGGATAGAGCAAGAGTATTGAAAGGAAGAAGGGTTAGTTATGCATATTACACCAGAAGCAAAACAATTAATTAACAATATACTTGAAGAGCAGGAGATAACAGGAATTCGCTTGTATTTCAAAGGAATTAGCTGTGAAATCCCTAATATTGGGTTAGCTTTTGAAGAGCCTTTTGAAAATGATGAAATGTATGAAGTCGACGGAGTACAAGTAGCAATGGAAGCTTCTATTGTGCCTTATACAAATGAATTAATGTTAGATGTTCATACAACGCCGTACGGTCCAGGGTTAGCATTAGTTGGGGCTAAAGTGGCTGAGTAAAAAATTTATGTAAGAGAAGCTAACAGGTTTGTTGTTTGTTTTGGTAAACCTTGGTTTACTTAATTCAAACGTTAGTGAAATGGAGGGGGACCTATGCTTCTTTCTCATCATGTAACGGTTGAACAAAGGCAGCAAATCAAACGCTTTAAGCAGCAAATACAAGACGCAAAAACGCTAGATGAGCGCCGTTTGTATCAAGCCCAGCTAAATAAATTTGTTGAGCGCCTATTTATTGAGAATCGCTTGCAGCGCAGCAGCGAACAATAAAAAACACCTAGAAAAGAAGCCTTCAAAGAAGGTTTCTTTTTTTTAAGTAGATTATTATACTTTTAACTCTTGTAATTATTCATTTTCTTATATATCGCCCTTTATCTACTTGAAATCCGGTTTTCTGTATGAATATAGCACTAAAAACGTGTAAGTGACTATTAAATGAAAGCGCTTTCTGTTATAGTGAAGGTATAGAATTGTACTTGTTCACCTACAATGTTCATAAGGAGTGGTTTGTATGATTGAAAGAGGAAACTTCTTAATTGGTTTAGCGTGGGGAACATCTTTGAGCATACCTTTATGGATCGCCTTCTTTGGCTGGATAAAATTAGTTTGGCGCTTGCTTTAAATAAATAAAAACAAAAAAAGTAAAAAAGCTTCAGTGGATATGCGCTGAAGTTTTTTTAAATAGAATAAATAGGTATTAAGAACTATTAAATAAATTATAATTTATAACGATAAGTAAATAAGACTACTATAAATATTATTTCTGGATTTTTTAAGATTCTAATGTTTTAGGTCTTATTACACAACGGAAAGCAGGAGTACAAATTGAAAAGCTATCGTTTAGTAAGTTTCTCTACCTTATGTATCTGTCTACTTGTTTTATTCATTTCACCTTTTCAAGATACATCTAGTGCGTCAACTGATAAATATCAAAATTTCAAGCAGCTCTCACAGCACGAGTTTTCAGCTAGCTATAAAGTGACGACCAAAGAAACAAAAAGCCCTGTCCTTATCTTTGCTCCACACGGTGGAGGAATTGAAGGGGGGACAAGCGAAATTGCCAAAGAGCTTGGCAAACAAAATGCTCTTTACCTATTCGAATCGTTAAAGTCGAAAGGGTCACGAGACCTGCACCTCACAAGCACTCATTTTGATGAGCCCACAGCGCGTAAGATGGTAAGCAAGTATGATAATGTTTTATCACTTCACGGGTATTCTGGGAACGAAAAACATATTTTTGTGGGGGGAACTGATCGGGAGCGTGCAAAAAAATTAACGCAATTATTAAATCAAAATGGATTTCCCGCGGAACTGATTACAAAAGGGCACGATGAGATTGCAGGCATTAACCCTGGAAATATTGCAAATAAAAATCGTACCGGGAAAAGTATTCAATTGGAGATTAGCCAACCGCTGCGAAGTGCTATGTTTCATTCATTCTCTTCAAAAGGAAGAGCTTCGTCTAAAACTCAAACTTTTTATAGGTTTACAAATGTGCTTTCTACATTTGTTTCCGCTTCTTACTGAATCCAAAAAAGAATGCTTTCACAAGCATTCTTTTTTTATAAACTAGTTTCGCTACTCGTGACTTATAATAGGTTTCCAGTTAAAATCTTTTACATCTTGAACAGAGGGCTTTCTCACGTGCTGTAAGCTTTCTTTATTACACGCTCCATAAACTATAAAATTTTCCTGAGCTTCTATTAAAGAAATAGAGTTGGCTCCTAATTCGTTGGCATTCAGCTTTTGGTACGGATCGTCTTCCCAAAAACATATCTCACAAATATCATAGTCACCATCACTGTCTAACGATTGATAACCACAGCAAGGGCATGTATACTTTTTCATTGTTTCTATCCTTTCTGTATGGGATTTTAAGCTAGAAAAAAGTCAGCCATCTTATTTAACTATTTTACTATATTCAAGGATAGTCTGAAAGAATATTCAAAAAATTACAGCGGCACCTTCCCTAGAATTTGTGAACATTTTATAACGAATTGGTAATAGTTATTGTGAGACTGAGTAAAAAAGGAGTACACTTACTAGGAAAATAGATCGTGTTCGAGAACGTCTACATAAAAGCATTTTTGGATATGATGAAAAAAGAAAAAAGAGATAGGGAGTCATAAATATGAAAAAAATAATAGGTTTACTTTTAGCATGCTTTTTAGCTGTTCCGACAGTTAGTTTTGCTCATACACATGTACAAACAACAGTGCCGGAAAATGGTGCAACTGTTACAGCTCCTCTAAAAGAAATCAAATTAACCTTTGAAACACACATCGAGAAAATCAGTACTGTAACCGTTACAAAAGATGGACAAAAAATTTCACTTGCATCGCAAAAAGTAGAGGGTCATGATTTAATAGCTTCTCTCGATCAGCCTCTTGAAAACGGATCTTACACAGTGAACTGGGAAATTGTAGGGGAAGATGGTCATGTAATGAAAGATTCGATTGCTTTTAAAGTAGATGTGAAAGATGAAGCGAAAGAAGAGAATACTCAAGCAGCCGGAAAAGATAGTGAAAAAAAGCAAGACGCCACGCAATCCGAACAGCACCAAAAAAGTGCAGTAGCAAATGATGAAAAAACAGAGAACAATGATTCTTCATCATTTTTTGTTATCATGATTATTGCTATTGTAGTGGTGGTTGGAGCATTACTCTTAATCTTCAGAAAGAAAAAGGCTTAAAAAGATGAGTATTTTGTTGCCTGTTTTTGAGTGGTTCACATACGTAGGTCTTTCCTTATTATTAGGATTTGCTGTACTGCAATATGTACCTCTTACAAAAAAGCCAACAATTTTATTATCAAAGCGATGGCTACTTGCAAGTGCAGCGGCTGTCGCTATTTTTTCGGTTGGAAATTCGCTTGAGATTATTTTATCTTTTTCAAAAATAAGAGGGTTAGGTGAAACAGTTCGTCTTGTATTATTGGAAACAAGAACCGGACACGCCTGGATCTTTGTGGTGCTGATTGCTATTTTATGTATGGTTGCTGTTTCAATAGAGAGCCACCCTCATATGTATACATTACTGACTGTAGCCTTGGTGGGAGGAATCGCCTACGCAAGTCACGCAGCATCCGCTTCTGCGCTTAGCGGCATGCTTTCTCATTCTCTTCATATTTTAGCAGTTGGACTGTGGGGAGGGGTGGTTCTGATTGTTGCCGCTTTTTCAAAAGAAACCTCCAATTGGAAAAGTTTCTTAAGCTGGTTTACTCCTTTTGCAATCGCTTGTTTTGTGCTTCTTTCATTAAGTGGGTTCATTTCGATGGTCATTATCATGGGGCTTTCCAACTACGTAAATTCATGGGCTACAGATTACGGGCAGTCTCTTTTACTAAAGCATATTACGATTATTCCGCTGCTTGCATTTGCCGTCATCAATGGCTTTCTTATGAAAAAAACGATAAAACATCCAGAATATAAGCCCGTGATGTGGATTCGAGCAGAAAGCATTATTTTGCTTATCATTTTTTTATTTACAGCTATCATGGTGACGCAATCGCCGCCAACTAATATAAGTCATATGGCAATGGATTCATCGATTCTTCCGTTTATCTATGGGAAACAAGTGACGCTCCCTCTAACGTTTCACGTAACGATTGTAGGAATCCTATTCTTATTTGTCGCACTGCTGTTTTTTGTGTATTTACTTGTTTGTTTTTACAAAAAGACAGTATGGCTTAGCGTATTAAGTGCGGGTTTGTTTGTTTTTGCTTTTTATATTGCGATGATGACAAGTATTCAAGTCTAAAAACAGTGAGAAATATCTCACTGTTTTTTTATTAGCCATTAAAAGCTGTGTTATCTCTCGGGCCTTTTCCCGGAGAAGGAGGCATCGGCATATGGGAATTAGAACCAGAGCTAGAACCAGAGCCGGACGTAGAGCCGCTTGGAGGCGATATATTTCCTACGTTTCCAAAAATAATGATCCCGCCAGAAATTGTTCCAATAGAAACAGATTTAATATAAACAGACATTCTTATTCAACCTCTCATCTAGTAAAAGAGTTCAGTGTACCATAGTATATGACCAGCTTGTCATTTTCGTATAGACGAGTTTGAAAAATAGGTAAAAGCTTAGAAGTTCAGGTTGAGAAAGGAAATGGTGTAAAATAAGATAGAACTTTGAAGGTAAAGTGTGTGGTGTCTGCCTAAAGTGTGTATACCACCTATTAAAAGAATTAGAAAGGAACTAAGATGAATACGCAAAAAGGAATTCATTTTTCATTTAAAAAATTATGGTTGCTAACGACCCCTCCGACAGGAAAGCTACTCATTTCGTTTATACTGGCCTTAATTAATACCGGAGCGTCGCTTTCTATTCCTCTTGTCATTAAAGAAGTGATGGAGAAAATTGCAATAGGAGTCTCACCGCAGCTTATAGCAGGACTCCTTGTTTTATTTGCTGCTCAAATGGTAACAAGCGCAGTATCTCTTTATCTCCTTGCTCAAGTAGGGCAAGGTGTTGTAAAAGAACTCAGACATAAAGTGTGGAACAAGCTCATAAAGCTTCCGGTTTCATTTTACGACCAAAACCGTTCCGGTGAAATGGTAAGCCGCATTACAAATGATACAACCATTGTGATGAATTTATTGTCAACAGAAATGATTGACTTTGTTAAAAATATTTTATCTATTATCGTTGCCATTGTTATTTTATTTACGCTTGATGTACCCATGACGCTCATTTTATTAGCGGTTATTCCCGTTATGTTTGTACTGGTTATGCCGCTAGCGCGAAAAATACATAAAATTTCACGTGAGCAACAGGATAAAATGTCCAAGCTTACGGCTTTTTTAGCTCAAATGCTGAGTGAAATCCGCTTGATTAAAGTATCTGGTTCAGAGAAAAAAGAAGTTGATTCCGGCTTACAATCGTTTCAGTCACTCTACCTCTTCGGTGTAAAGAGAGCTAAAATTGAAGCCATCATTACCCCGATTATTAGCACGGTGATGACCGCTGTTATGATTGCCATCGTCGGGTTTGGTGCATACCGGGTGAGTGAGGGATTTATCACTGCAGGAGAGCTGGTGGCTTTTGTTCTTTACCTTTTTCAAATTATGGTTCCGGTTGGTTCACTTACCCGATTTGTTACGAGCTTTCAGCAAACCAAAGGAGCTTCAGAAAGAATCTTTGATATATTAGCTGAGAAAGAAGAGAACTATGAAAATGGAGAAGTGCTTGAACAGGTAGGGAGTTTAAGGTTCGATAAAGTTGCTTTTCAATATGAAGATAAACCAGTATTGCAGGAAGTTTCATTTTCTGCTAAAAAAGGAGAAGTTACCGCTTTTGTTGGACCTAGCGGAGCTGGAAAATCTACTGTTTTTTCGCTTATCGAACGCTTTTATGAGCCTTCATCGGGGCGCATATTCTTGGATGGAACAGACAGTCAAAACGTCAACTTACGTTCGTGGCGTCACCTGTTTAGCTATGTTCAGCAGGATTCTCCGATTTTAGCAGGAACAATTCGAGAAAATCTCATTTACGGATTAGAGCGGCATGTGACGGATGAAGAAATAGAAGAAGCAGCGAAGTTAGCGAATGCTCATCATTTCATTCAGTCCTTTGAAGCTCAATATGAAACAATGATTGGAGAAAGAGGTATTAATCTCTCAGGAGGACAGCGACAGCGTATTGCAATTGCCCGAGCGCTGTTACGCAATCCCCAGTTTTTACTACTGGACGAAGCGACAGCTAGCTTGGACTCCGAATCAGAAAAGCTTGTGCAAGAGTCATTGGAAACGGTAATGAAAGAACGCACATCACTCGTCATTGCCCATCGTCTATCTACGGTCATTAATGCGGACCAAATTGTTGTAATAGAAGAAGGGCAGGTTACAGGAAGCGGAACGCATAAAGAGCTGTTAGCCTCTCATTCTTTTTACCGGCGTTTGGTAGAGCAGCAGTTTCAAACATCCCTATAGAACAAACAAAAAAAGACTGCTTTCAAGCAGTCTTTTTTTAGTTTATTTATTTAGCTTTTTGACTAATTCATCACCCATTAACTCAGAAGAAAAAGGATCTCGGCTTGTGACAATTTGATCATTTGCCCAAACGGCATATGCTTTTTTATCCATCTCAGGGATGTAGTTAGCCACTTCACGAAGTTCTTGTTCTAAACTGTATGGTAAAAAGGGAAGTACTTCTTCCGGTTCGATTTCATCAGGATAACCGGTTACGTCTAGTCCTTTAATTAACAGTTCATCATCGGATCCTTTCAAGAAAGCAAAAACAGAAGGTCCGTGACACTCAGCTGCTAAAATACCTCCGTTGTCGTACACTTTGTTCATAAGTGCATGCAAGTCCACATTTTTTGCTAAGTCAAACATAGCGCCGTGGCCGCCTACTACTAAAATAACGTCATAGTTCTCAGCATCTACTTCTTCAAGTTTCATTGTCTGATCCGCTCTTCCTGATTCATATAATTGCTTATACATTCCGTCTGGATCAAAGTCTTCTGAAATACTTCGAACGTCTACTTCCGGCTTACCTCCAAAAGGTGAGGCTAAATCAACGGTGTGCCCTGCGTCCTCAAGCTTTTGCAGCGGAGCAAATAATTCTTCTGCCCACCAACCTGTGTGATAATCTTTCTCTTCGTATCCGCTTGATAATACAGCTAACACTCTTGCCATGTTTATACCTCCTAAATAATGTAAAACGTATAGTGATACATATCATGTATTCATTGTGAACTGTACCCTATATAAAAAAACTTTAAACAATGGCAAGTTATGAAAAGGTAGCGTGAATCATAAACAAAACCAAAAAAGAGATAGCAAATTTAAGATGCCACTTTTTATCTGTACGCTTATAGCGCTTCACGCCCATCACGAGTAAACAAGCTAGAACAGCCATCGTAATAATTCCTGAAAAGTACGTAAAATTTGCTTGAAATCCTTTTATTAAAGCCATATAACCATGTAAAATAATCAAGGCTGTTGATATAAGAGCAATGGGAACGTGCCACTGACGAACGTACTTGGCTAAAAATTGGATAAGCGGTTTTAACTCAAAATTTCCTTTTTTTATGTGCGATAACGGTTTCCATTTTAATAATAAAAAAATAGGATAAATGGCTAAAGCTGCAAAGAAACCAATTCGTGCGATTGAACCAAGCTCTTTAAAATTCCCTTCATATACTTTAGAATCGAGCGGAAGGGAATGTTTATAAATAGGGATGTAAATAAGCCCTGCTACAACTAGTAAAAAAGAGATAGTAAAGATAAAGATCACTTTTTTGCGCTCACTTTTATTTTTAATCAATGTCTGTAGCCATGATTTTTTAGCTGGAGATTTAGCTGAATTCATTTTCTTCCTCCTTGGAAAAAACTAGTTAGTATCAGTGTGAACTTTTTTCCTTAAAAAATCTTTAAAAATCCTTCTTTTTTAGAAAAATTCATTTTTTTCTTTGCAATACGCGTTATAGTTAAACAAAGGGTTTAAAAAGGAGATGAATACATGAAAAAAAGAATAAGTATATCTATAATCAGTCTTTGTTTACTTTTAACGGCCTGTGGTCAGGAACCTGCTCAAAGCACAAATGCTGAGCAGCCAAAACCGTTGGACGTAAATCTTCAAGGCCCAGGGGCGTTACAGAAAAATGAAAGCGGTATCTACAAAGCCGAAGTTACATATGGAGACAAAAAAGTGAAAAATGATGATGTTGAAATGATTGAATTTGAAATAGAGAAAAAAGATGGCGAAGGGAAAGGGAAGATGTTAAAGCCTAAACAAGTAGGAGAAGGTGTATATGAGATACAAACATCTTTCTCTGAGCCTGGCACATATACCGTGCAATCACATGTTTCTGCAAAAGGGACGCATAACATGCCTCTTATAACCGTTACGGTTAAATAAAAGAAGTCAAGGATTCTAATTCCTTGGCTTCTTTTCGTTTAGTATGTCCATTGAATTCCCATTCTACAAGGGGAAAAGGTTATTTGGAATAGGATGATTTTTTCTATCATCAATTAAAGTAATGCACTGAGCCAGCTGTTCAATTCCTCGTTTGATCGTATTCGTATTTACTTGTGAGATGCTTAATCGGAGAAGAGTGTCTCGTTTGTATTCTGGTAAAAAAAATCTAGAAGCATCATCAACATATATGTGCTGCTCGTTTAGCATGTGAACGATCTGTTTTGCTGTCACATGCTCAGGCAAACTAATGGATAAATAGAATCCTGAAGTTGGTTTAGAAAAGTGTGTATGAGCGGGTAGCAGTGAATCACATGCTTCTACAAGAGTTTGCATTTTGGTATGGTATACCTCTTTTATCTTTTTAAGATGACTAGTAAACATGCCGCTTTTTAAATAAATTTCTAGAGCACCTTGGGAAAGCGCTGAGCTATTAAAATCTGAACTGAACTTATATCGTAAAAAGTTGCTATTCATTAACGTAGGAAGCACGACAGCAGCAATACGTAACCCAGGAAGAAAGATTTTCGAAAAGCTTTTAATGTAAATAACTCGTCCAGAAGGATTAAAAGAAAATAAAGGATCTGATTTTGCATCGGGATCAAGGTCACCCAAAAAGTCATCTTCCACTATATATACATCGTATTTTTCGGCTAGCTCCACGATTTTTTTCTTCTCAAAATTTGTATAACAATGCCCAAGAGGATTGTGAAACCTTGGAATAATATAGAAAAATTTTATGTCATTATTTCGAAAAAGGTACTCCAAACGATCAAGATCAATCCCTTCCATCGATAGCTCGATCCCAAAAGCAGTAGCTTGGTGCAGCGTAAGAGACTCGATAAAACCGAAATAAGTGGGCTGTTCAATCAGGATATTATTTTTTCCATTTGGAAATGGCATAGAAACTAATAAGTGAAGAGCTTGCTGAGACCCGGATACAACAACTAACCTTTCAGCTTGAGTGAACACCTGTAGGTTCTGCAAGTGTTTCACTAACTGTACCCGTAATGAGTAAGAGCCTTGTTGATCAGAGTATGTAAAAAGCTCTTCTTTGTAGTGTTCAATCGCTTGGTTTATACAATGCTGAAATTCAAGATAAGGCATAACGTTTTTATCTGGACCAGCAGACAAGAAATCAATCACTTCATTTTCATTCGTCCTATGTTGAAATTCTGCCACAACGTAGTAGCCGCTTTTAGGAACAGAATAAATTAAATGCTCTTTTTCTAGTTCACTGTACGCTTTGATAACGGTATTCTTGCTGCACGAAAAATGTTGGGATAGTCGGCGAACAGAAGGGAGTTTACCACCTGCAATAAGCGATCCATTTGCTAGGCCAAGCTTAATTTCTTCCATGATTTTCAGATATTTTAAACTCATAGGTCCTACTCCTTTAATTTGTACCCGTACAGATAGGGAAAAGAATGATTTATTTTACTAGTTGTCCTGCGCTATCCTTTTAATTATATCAGAACTTTTTTTAGAAAAATGGTACAGTTCTGAAAAATAAAAAGACAGGGGTAGGGTAAGATGCAAAAAGAAACGAGAGAGAAAATGGGCTTATTGTTGGGGTTAGTAGGCGTTATCTGTTTTAGCTTAACCCTTCCTTCTACAAGCATTGCAGTGGAGTATTTCGGAACGACAGTCGCAGGTTTAGGAAGAACAGCTGTAGCTGCTGTTTTAGTAGCTGTGATATTGATTGTACGAAAAGAAAAATTTCCTTCTCTTCGCCAATTTAAAAGTCTGCTGATAGTCGCTTTAGGCGCAGTTTTAGGGTTTCCTCTGCTCACTTCTTGGGCAATGAAATCCTTGCCTGTTTCTCACGGAGCGGTTGAACTCGCTCTTTTACCATTAGCCACAGCCGGTTTTGCGATGTTTAGAGGGGGTGAACGTCCTTCTTTAAAATTCTGGGTCTCAAGTATAATCGGTTCGGCAGCTGTTATCGTGTATGCTCTTCACCTCGGATTCGGTCAACTGCAGTTTGCTGATGCAGCTTTACTAGCAGCGGTGCTGATACTTGGACTGAGCTACGCAGAAGGAGGGGGGTTAGCAAGAGAATTAGGCAGCTGGCAAGTAATTGCCTGGGCCATTATCATCGGTGCACCATTTTTTATGATTCCAGTGGGACTAAGCATTACAGCTGAAATGCTCCATGCGCCTTTACAAGCGTGGGCTAGTTTGATTTATCTCTCAGTAGTGAGTCAATTTTTAGCATACGTTGCTTGGTACAGCGGGATGGCTATGGGTGGAATAGCCAGAGTTAGCCAGGTTCAATATTTACAGCCATTTTTAATGATTCTGTTTGCAGCTCTATTTCTAGGTGAAACAATTACACTTTTTACTCTTGCTATAGCAATAATTGTTGTCTTTTCGGTTGTCCTAGGCAAAAACGCTTCGGTGTCAAAAAAAGAAGTGCATCCACAGAAAATGGTAAATAAAGACGCTTAACTAATATGTAAATTTGTTATATTAAAACAACATGCTCTATTCCCGTTAGCAATCAGCAGGCTCATTGGGTCTCCTGTGTTCTCTATGCAAGTTTCAAGAGCCAAAAGATAAGAAATGAATGAATTTCCTATGTAAAAAAGGTATATAACGGTTTTTTTTTACATAGGTTGAACATTATACAAGAACTTGTACACCAAAAAATACAATTAGACAAATAATTCGTATAAAGCTTGTCATATACATAGAGAGAAGAGGTAGTGATGAAAAAGGACGGGAAATAGAGGAGATAACGAGATGAACACTTTTTTGAAAGGAACGTTTATTCTAGCAGGTGCTGCCTTTGCAGGAGAGTTAATTGAATTTCTTGTAAATATGGTACTTGCTAGAGAATTAGGAAGGGAAGGCATGGGCATGTACATGACTGTTCTTCCTATCATTTTTCTTATTGCCACCGTAGCTAACTTAGAACTGCCTATTTCTATTTCTAAATTTTTGGCTGAACATCATCGCAAAGAACATCAGCATATGATGAAGCATGCCACCATTTTTGCGACTGCTGTGAGCTTGGGAATCTTTTTTATTACACTGGCCGTATTAGCAGCCTTTCCATTTTTTAGTCACTATCATCCTTACTTGAAATGGGTCGTACTATGTTTCATTCCGGTTGTTTCATTTTCAGCGGTGCTTCGTGGATATTTTACGGGTAAAAATAATATGACGACTATCGCTGTGTCTAATTTTATCCGCAAAGCCTTTCAGCTAACGATTTTATTTATTGTTTTTCAAATGTTTGCTTTCACAGATGTTAAAATGTCGCTGTTTATTGCGATTTGTACGCTAATTGGAACCGAAGCTGTTATTTTACTTTATTTTTTTATCACGTATGTTACTCAGTTAAGTGTTTTATCAAGAGGGCACAGACCTCTGCTTTCTCCAAGTGAGATTCGGAAAAAGCTGTTAGGCGTCTCACTTCCGACCACGGGACTGCGTTTATTTAATGCGGTATGTAATGCTATTCAGCCGTTTTTAATCAAACACGCGCTCGTTTTATCGGGCATGACTTTAACCGGGGCAACGCAGCATTTTGGTATGCTAACAGGGGTAGCGATGTCGATCGGATTTTTTCCAGCTTTCTTTGCTCATTCTCTTTTAGTGGCACTAATACCTGCTGTATCTGAAGCTCATGCGAAAAATCAGGAAGAACAGCTTCAAAGATTTTTGACTCAAAGTATGCAAATGACATTTTTATATGGGATTCCGTCTATAGTGGCGATGTATTTCTTTGCTGAGCCGCTTACTAACTTGTTTTTTCATTCTACAGAGGCCGTGTACTATTTAAAGGCTTTATGGCCGTATTTTCTTTTTCACTTCTTTGCCGTCCCGCTTCAAGCTTATTTAATTGGACTTGGCTATGTAAAAGATGCTTTTTATCATACGATTTGGTCTCATATTGTATCTTTTTCCCTGATGTTTTTCTTAGGATCACAAACAAATATTGGCATGCAGGGAATTATTATCGGGATGAACTGTGGCGTGGTTGTCTTGACCGTTCTGCATTATGTAACGATTTGCAAAGTCATTAACGTTTCCTTTTTTTCACTTAAGCATAAAACGCATTTATCTTAAAAAAACCTCCAACAGTGAAGTTGGAGGTTTTTTGGTTACCAGTTATTCATAATTGAGCTAAACAGTGTAGCAGGGTCTTGTCCGCCGCCGCCTGATAAGTATTTCGTTGTTTGCGTAGAATTAGCATTATCAAAGCCAGCGTGGATAGAAACGACTGCATCATCGGTATACCCGACAAACCAAGCATCTTTGACATCGTTGGTTGTACCGGTTTTACCTGCAGCATCTCGTGAAGAACGAGCGTTAACACCTGTTCCATAGCTTTTTTCAATTACATCCTGTAGCATGGATGTCATTGTATCCGCATTTTCTTCACTCATTACTCGCTCTGTCTGAATGTCTGGCTTTTTCACTTCACCGTCGCGCATCTCAATTTTTCGAATTGCGTACGGCTTAGTCATGACGCCTTTGTTAGCAAAAGTTGTATATCCTTGTGCTAACTGAAGGGGAGAGAACGTTGTGGTCGTTCCTCCCAGAGCAAGCCCTAATTTTGACTTATCGTCATCTTCAAGAGGAAGTCCAGCTTTTTCCATGAATTTTGCGCTTGTATCAATACCAATTTGTTTTAAAAGCCAAACAGCTGGAACGTTAAGCGAACGAGTAAGTGCTTCACGCATTGTCACATGCTTTTGATATTCACCTTCTGCGTTTTTAGGGCTATATCCACCGCCAAAGTCTTGTCGTTCGTCACTTAAGAGTGAAGTTGGTGTATAATCTCCAGTTTCTAAGGCTGGACCATATACGGCTAAAGGCTTAATAGCTGAACCAAGCTGATAGCCGCTTGTAGCACGGTTTAAGCCGTTTCGCTCATAGCTGCGTCCTCCATACATCGCTGAAATTCCACCTGTTTTAGGGTTAACAGCCGAAATCCCAACCTCTACTTTGCTGTTGATGGCATCATCTCGGAACGTATGATTTGCTACAGAGTTATTAATCGATTCCTGTAAATTAGGATCTAAATCTGTATAAATGGCATAACCACCCTTATAAAGGTCATCAGCAGATACTCCATACTGTTGAGCAGCTTCGTTAATTACATAATCAATAAATGCTTGATTTGAGTTCGGTTTTTTAACCGGAATACTAGGCTTGACTACACGTTCGTTTAACGCTTGCTGATACTGAGTATCACTAATAACGTTTTGGTCATGCATCAGTTTCAATACAACGTTTCGTCGGGCTGTCGCTTTTTCTGTACTATTGCTTGGTGAATACGTACTCGGCGCTTTTGGCAGTCCTGCTAAAAGCGCAGCTTCGCCTACGGTTAAATCTGATACAGGCTTATTAAAATAAAGCTGAGAAGCTGCACCAATACCATATACACCGCTTCCGAAATAAATTTGATTTAAATATAATTCCAAAATTTGATCTTTTGTAAATTGTCTTTCTAAGCCTAGTGATAGAAACATTTCATCTACTTTACGTTTAATGGTCTTATCACTAGATAAGTAAAGATTTCTTGCTAACTGCTGTGTAATGGTACTTGCGCCTTCAGCTTTACTCATTGTTACAATGTTCTTAAAAAGGGCGCGGCCAATACCTTGTAAATCAATCCCAAAATGCTTGTAAAAGCGACGGTCTTCCGTTGCAACAAACGCCATTTTTACATAATCGGGAATTTCATTGCTCGAAACATTTTGACGGGGAACGGTTTTATACAATTCGTCAATCTTACGGTCATTTTTGTCATAGACTACCGTACTTTGAACCGACTGCAGTTTCGAGTAAGATAAATCAGCCGTTTGCTGAAATTGCTTTAATACATAGGTAACTCCTAGCATTACAATTAAAACAACGACTAAAAAGGCTAAAATAAATTTCCTCATGTTGGTTCACTCCACTAAGTAATAATTCCATGTTTACACATAGCTACATTCTTCGTCTTTACAAGGTCGTTATGTAAAGAATGCTAAAGTTTGTTGATCCATTCAATCTTTTAACAGAGAGATGGATGATAAAGTATTAACGTTCACAAGCTGACGCGCTAAGTTTAATAAAGGCTATTATTCAAGTGCAGGTAAGTTTTTAGGGTATAAGATGATTGACATAAATAGCTCTTTACGCAGTTATTTTTTGCTTACTCGCAGATGTTTCGTTTTTTTATTAAACTGAAACAAAGTGAAATACAATCATCTGAACTTAGTTTACCCATAAATTTGTGTTTGTCAAATAAAGTCGTATAAAGCACCATTCGGGGCTTTGTTCCCCTTTATGAAAAAACAAGCTGGTATTTTACGTTCTGTTTCTCATAGAAAAAAGTTGTTATAACACGTATAAGAAATAAGATTTAGTACGTTCGGGTATAAATGCTGATATCTGTTGAAAGTAACGAAATAAAGCAAAAATTAACTAATTTATCAGACTAGGGCACTTTTTATACGAAGGAGGACGGGCGAGTTTTAATCATTATCCACCTTTTGACGGGAGCACTTAGCTAAAAGTGGAATATTTCTTTCCCCGTTGTAAGTCAAACGAATTAAATACCTAGCTGCATATGAGCAATGGCTGTATGAAGTTATTCAGTATTATGTGATACTGCCAGCAAAACATACAGGTATTTCTTTGACAGTAGTTCCTTTACAAATGCTTCGAAAGTTCTTATAATAAATTTATCTTTAATTCGAGATATTTAAAAGGAGTGGATATACGTGAAACATATTTTTAAAAAAGGAACGGACGAGACGAAACCGACTTTGTTGCTGTTGCATGGTACAGGAGGTACAGAACAAGATCTGCTTCCTGTTGCAGATATGATTGATTCCTCTTGCTCGGTATTATCTGTAAGAGGAAATGTACTAGAAAACGGAATGCCCCGTTTCTTTAGACGTTTACAAGAAGGAATATTTGATATAGAAGATTTAATTGAACGTACAACAGAACTTCATCAATTTTTAGACGAAGCGGCTGAAACATATTCATTCGACCGACACAACATCGTAGCTGTAGGCTACTCAAATGGTGCCAATATTGCAGGAAGTTTGCTATTTCATTATGAGAATTCTTTAAAAGGGGCGGCTCTTCTTCATCCGATGGTTCCAAGAAGAGGAGTTGAAGTGCCTAAGACGGACGCCTCTATCTTTATCGGCGCAGGCACAAACGACCCTATTTGCCCAGCATCAGAAACAGAAGAACTTTCTGCGCTTTTAGAAAAAGCCGGAGCAGACGTACAGGTGCATTGGGAATCATTTGGACATCAGTTAACACGAACAGAAATTGAAGCAGCTGAAAAATGGTATCGGTCAAAATTTTAATTTAAAAACTTTCCGCACTCGTGCGGGAAGTTTTTTTATTTTTAAAAAATAATGACAGTTATCGTACAAAAGATAGATATAAATGGTAAAAAGTACTTTTTTTACTGAATGAAGGGAAATTTTATGATATCATTTTATTTCCGGTATATCTTTGCAGAACAGCTATTTTTAGGTAAAGTATCAAATTATTTTAAAATTCCTGGTTTCTATCACAAAAAAATGAAACCAAAGTCTGAGTAAACCGTTATAATAAATGCAGGATTTAAATTCAAAAGGATGGTTAAAAGCATATGACTCGTTTTTTTATTGTTTTACTTTTCGTTCTAATGGTTATATGTGTATATACCATTATTTCGCAAACCCTTTATCGTCGCTATCATTCATCAGTCATAATAAAAGGGGAAAAAAAGCATAAAATAGCTATAACATTTGACGACGGGCCTCATCCTGTTTATACACCAAAAATTTTGGACTTGTTCAAACTGCATGAAATGAAAGCTACTTTTTTTATTGTGGGAGAACTAGGGGAGAAACACCCGTCTATTTTAAACAGAATGATCGATGAAGGACATGAAGTAGCTATACATCATCATCGTCATGTGAGTGCATGGACGCAAACACCTTGGCAATTAAAAAGACAAATTCATCAATGTGCACAGGTTATAAAGAAAGTAACAAATCAAAAGCCGCTTTTTTATCGTCCCCCGTGGGGACATTTAAATATGAGCAGTTTATCAATGGCCAAGCCATATCACCTTGTGATCTGGACAGGAATCTTTCAGGATTGGACACTAAAAACAACGAAAACGGCATTAGTTCAAAAACTAATGCGTAAAGTAGAAGATGGAGCCATTTTTGTGTTACACGATAATGGAGATACCCCGGGAGCAGATGAAAAAGCACCTGAAATGACGATTGCGGCGTTAGAAGAATTTTTACCTTACTTAAAACAGCAAGGGTATGAAAGTATAACCATGCAGCAATTGATGAATCAATCGTAAATAGAGGAGCGAGCAGTGGACTTAACAATTATTTCTCAGTATATACATTCCTATGGTTATATTGTTATTTTACTTGTACTTTTTTGTGGGATTGTTGGAATTCCAGCGCCTGAAGAATCATTTTTAATATTATTAGGCATGTTTATTGCCAAACATCAGCTGAACTTATACGAATCATCTCTTTTTGCTTTTTTAGGTGTTATAACTGGAATGCTTACTGCTTACGGGCTAGGAAGGTATGCGGGAACCCCATTTTTTGATAAATACGGAAAATACGTAGGGTTAACCAAAGAGAAAATTGAAGCGGCAAGCGGCAGCTACCATAAATATGGGATATGGACCATTTTATTTGGTTTATATATTCCAGGCTTGCGTCAAATTAGCCCATATATGGCGGGAATAAGTCGCTATCCGTTTTTGCTTTATTTATTGTTATCGGTAGTAGGAAGTCTAGTATGGGTCCTTTCTTTTCTAATTCTAGGTTACTACGTAGGAGATCGAATTCATATTTCGTATATTATCATGGGCGCTGTAGCTTTTTTTGTCATTTATTTACTTATAAAAAGAAAAAGAAACCGAAAACGTCTTGAGAGGAGGGATGGTCAATGAGGAAGGTTTTATTCTTACCGCTTTTTCAGATGCCATCTGGTCATCACCAAGTAGCAGACGCCGTTATGGATGCCATCATGGAGCGTTTTTCGCACGTTATTTGTCAAAAAATTGATTGTTTAAGCTATTGGAGCAAACCGCTTGAACAAATGATTTCATCGATATACATGAAATGGATTTCTGTTTTTCCAAAGCAGTTTGAAAAATTTTATTACGGTCATGTATACAAAAAAAACGACCATACGATGGATGATTTTGTTGTGAAAAAGTGGCCGATTATCGAATATCATATGAAAAAATTAATTGATGCAGAGCAGCCGGACGTCATTGTTTGTACACACAGCTTTCCTTCCTGTGTATTAAGCGGGTTAAAAGAAAAAGGAATCATTGATCTTCCTATTATAAACGTATACACAGACTTCTTAGTAAGCGACGTATGGGGTAAAAATGGAATTGAGCTTCACTGCGTGCCTGATCAGGATACAAAAGCGTTTTTACAAAACGTTCACGGTGTAAAAGAGTCTTCTATTTATGTAACGGGCATTCCCGTTCATAAAGCGTTTTTAAAAAGACGGATTGACCATCTCATGCCACAGAAACATATACTGATTGCCGGAGGGAATTCCGGCCTTGGAAATGTACGCAAAATGCTTCAGCAGCTTCCGCAAAACTGTACGTATATGTATTATGTGCTGTGCGGAAAAAACAAAAAGTTGTATCAAGAACTAATAAAATTGAACCACCCGAGAATTAAAGCGGTCTCGTATGTAAAATCGAGAGAGAAAATGAATGATTTATATGAGGGAGCAGATGCCATTGTCACAAAAGCGGGGGGAGTGACAATTAGCGAAGCCCTTCACAAGAGACTACCTATTTTTATTCACTCATCTCTTCCCGGTCAAGAACAAATTAACATTGAATATCTAAAAGAAAAAGAGCTGCTGATACCGCTTAATGATGCTGAAGCCTTTGAACAGCAGCTTAAGAACATTTTAGAAAATGATGTGAAACGAAACCGGTTGATAAAACGGATGGACGAATATGTAGACAGCTTAGAAGTAAAAGTAGATCGCGTGCTTGCAGATCACTTTAAGCTGTATCGATATGAGACAAGTCAAAATCAATTTTAAGCAGAACATTGGTTATTTCTTTTTACATTCGATAAACTAACTGTAGAGATAACATCTGTAGAAGGTTAGATGAAGTAAAAGGAGATTATAATATGAACTCAGTTATTGAAACGATTTTAAATCATCGTTCTATTCGCAAATATGAAGACAAACCATTGTCGGAAGAGCAAATTCAGACGATTGTAGAAAGCGCACAGGCAGCTTCCACATCAAGCTATATTCAAGCGTATTCCATTATTGGAGTAAAAGATAAAGAAACGAAGCGAAAGCTTGCTCAATTAGCAGGAAATCAGCCTTACGTAGAAACAAATGGACACTTCTTTGTATTTTGCGCTGACTTTCATCGTCATGATGTCATTGCGGAAATGGAGAAAAAAGATTTATCGACAGCGCTCGAAAGCACAGAGCAGTTTATGGTAGCTATTATTGACGTTGCCCTTGCTGCGCAAAATGCAACGCTTGCTGCTGAATCAATGGGACTTGGAGCTTGTTACATTGGCGGTTTGCGTAACGAATTAGAAGAAGTAAGCAAATTGTTAAAACTGCCTCATCATGTAATCCCGTTATTTGGTCTAACGGTTGGACATCCAGCGGGTATTACGGATAAAAAGCCGCGCTTACCATTTAAACATGTGTATCATGAAGAAACATATGAGCCGAATGATGAGCAGACGAAAAAAGAATTAACAGCGTATAACGAAGAAATTTCTGCTTATTACAACGAAAGAACAAATGGCAAACGCCAAGACACATGGACTGGTCAAATGGCTGAAATGCTTTCCAATCCTAAGCGTATGTATATGAAAGAATTTGTTGAAAAGCAAGGATTTAACAAGAAATAAAAAAGCTGGGACAAAAGTAGTTTAGCCGAATTGAAAAGCGAACCGCTGATCAAAATTTTTGATTAGCGGTTCGTTTTTTTTGTTATGAAAAAAACTTAATATACCCGTTAAATGATCAATAAAAAAGAAGAGGCATAGCCAGCAATGGTAGAGAAATTTAACTATTTTAGTAAAAACAACAATAAAAAGCAGTAAAAAGTAGAAACATTTCATCATATAGCCAAATTATCAGAAATATTACGATTGAATGTTCTGTTTTGTTAAGTTTTGTAATAAAAGTAGCACGGCTCTGTAACGGCTGTGAAATGTGAGGATGATATCATTCAATCATTGAGTAAATAAGGAGGTATTCTTAATGAAAAAATTTATATTTACTCTAGGAACAACAGCAATCCTTTCAGCAGGATTTGTAGGTGCAGCTTCTGCTTCTACAAGCGGAACGTATCACGTAGAAAAAGGTGATACGTTATGGAAAGTCGCTCAAAAGCACAGCGTGAGCGTAGACGAGCTAAAAGATGCAAACAACTTAACATCTAATATTATTTATCCAAATCAAGAATTAAACGTAGCTACTATAAAAGAAATGACGCACAAAGTTCAGCAAGGAAACACATTATGGTCCATCAGTCAGCAATATGGCGTGACGGTAGATCAAATTAAAGAATGGAACGGACTGAAGTCAGATTTAATTTATCCTGGCGAACAATTAAAAATTCAGTCTCCAAACGGTCAAGCTCAGCAATCAAGCCCTTCAGTAGCCCAAGCTGCTCCAGAAGCTCAGCAAGCTCAAGCACCGGCTGAACAAGCTCAAAAAGAGCAGCAGCAGGCTCAAGCTGAACAGGCTCAAAAAGAGCAGCAGCAGGCTCAAGCTGAACAGGCTCAAAAAGAGCAGCAGCAGGCTCAAGCTGAACAGGCTCAAAAAGAGCAGCAGCAAGCTCAAGCTGAACAGGCTCAAAAAGAGCAGCAGCAAGCTCAAGCTGAACAGGCTCAAAAAGAGCAGCAGCAAGCTCAAGCTGAACAGGCTCAAAAAGAGCAGCAGCAAGCTCAAGCTGAACAGGCTCAAAAAGAGCAGCAGCAAGCTCAAGCTGAACAAGCTCAAAAACAACAACAACCTGCTGAATCGTCACAACAAGCCAGCGGCAAATCAATGACAGTTGAAGCAACTGCCTATACGGCTAATTGTGCTGGATGTAGCGGTACAACTGCTACAGGAGTGGATTTAAAAGCAAATCCAAATCAAAAAGTAATCGCTGTTGACCCTAGTGTTATTCCATTAGGTTCGAAAGTTTATGTAGAAGGCTATGGTGAAGCTGTAGCTGCCGATACAGGTGGAGCAATTAAAGGCAATCGAATTGATGTATTCGTTCCTTCTGAAGGTGATGCTCAACAGTTCGGAAGAAAATCTGTTAAAATCACGGTTATGAACTAAGAAGTTCTTTATAAAATTGCTAGTCTAGTATAGAAATACATAGCTAGTAAAGCAAAAGAGGTGCCATAAGGCACCTCTTTTTACTTTATAATACGCTTTGCGCCCGCATAGCTGTTTTTCCAGTACGCTGTTGAAAGTGATTGCGTTTTAACGCCTTTGCTGCTGACATAAATGAATTCTTGTTTGTCTAGGTAAATTCCTACGACTGAAACGGATTTGCCGTTTTTAAAGAAAACTAAATCTCCAGCCTGCAGGCTGTTTTGCTTTACGTCCGTGCCGCTTTTATACTGATCTGCTACTGTACGGGGGATAGAAATATTTGAACCCGCGTTTTTATATACATACTGTGTGTACCCTGATACATCAAAACCTTTTGGTGTCGTACCTCCATATTTATATGGCTTTCCAATTAGCGTTTTGGCATACGATACAATTTGCTGCTGTTTTGCACTAACAGAAGCTTGAGGTGCTGGAGCCGGAGAAGATGCGCTTGTACTTTTCACTTTCAGCACTTGTCCAACTTTTAGCGCATCTGTTTTTAAATTGTTTAATTTTTTTAATTCAGCTACCGTCATGCCGTACTTTTTAGCGACTGCTGTCAGCGTGTCTCCTTTTTTCACCGTGTAGGTGCCATTACTATCAGCCGGTGTAGATGGAGCTGTTGGTGAAGGTTGAATATCTTCATCAAGCAAATAACTCATATTTGCGTTAAACGTTACTTTTCGCTTCGTTTTATAGCTCTTCGCTTTTTGCTGAAATTGCGTATTGTATGCGTTGATTTCTTTTTCAAAATTTGCAGAGATCTTATTAAATTCCGCGTCACTTACATCTCCATACGCATAGTCTTCAAGATCCACAATGTAATTGTAAAGAGCAATTAAGCTGTCGTATAAATACCCTTGAAGCTGATCAGCTTCTGAATTAAGGTGATTCATCGCATAATTTTTATCAGTCTTTGTTAGAAACTGGTCAATTTGATCCGCAAGCTGATCATATGCCGCTAACGCTTTTTCGTCATCTTTTATTCCTTCAATTTCTTTTAGCTTTTTTTCTACGGTTTTATAAAATGGTGCGTAATAATCTGCTAGCGAATTAACGTCTTTTTGATAAACGCTGACAGAAGAAGCAGCATAAGCAGAGTGACTAAAAACAGGCGTTGCCACCGATGCTCCTACTAAAACAGATGCTGCTATAAATGGTACAAGTAGTTTCTCTTTTTTCATTTGTAAAGTCCCCCAAATATCCAAATAATAGTATAGCAGATAGATTATACTATACTAGGTTATAAAAGAACTAGTACTTTTCCTTTAATTTCATATTTTTTAGCAGTTTGCGTACCTGATAGAAGATAATCTGAAGAACAAAGAAAATATGTGATACAATGTACAAATATTCAGTTAAAAAGGAAGTGTACGATATGCAGCAATTTATCAAAGAAATAGCGCGTGGAAAAAGAGGATCAACTGACTTAACGTATGAACAAGCAAAAGAAGCAGCTCGCTTAATTGCTTCTGGACAAGCTACGGATGCTCAGATCGCTGCTTTTTTTATCGCAGAACGTATTAAAACTGAAAATGCAGATGAACTATTGGGATTTGTTCATGCTTTTCGCGAAAAAACAAAAGAAATACCGCTGTCTCAGCCGTTAAAAGATAAATCAATTGATTTTGCAAGCCCTTATGCAGGGAGAAATTCATTTTTTGCGACCATTCCTGTATCGATTTTATTAGCTGAAAGAGGTGTGCCAGCTTTTTTACACTGTACAGAAGCACTTCCTCCAAAGTTTGGAACAACGATTGAAGACGTACTTCATTCATTACAGATCCCTCAAGCTCAAACGATTGAAAACATCAGTCATGCGTTTGAAACGTTAAAAATTGGCTTTGTAAATGCCGAAACAATTTCTTATCCTCTTAGTCGCATCAAAAAAATTCGTCATGAAATTGGTGTAAGGACACTTATTAATACGGTTGAAAAACTACTAAACTTATCGAATGCTTCTTCTTTAATGATGGGGGCTTTTCATCGTACGGCCATTAATAAGATTGTGCCTATTTTTGCTTCTCTGCCTTTCAAACACGTATACGTGGTACAAGGGATAGAAGGATCAGAAGATGTACCTGTACATAGAAGCAGCTTTGTTTTTACTATCTCAGAAGGAGAGATGGAGTCGTTTATTGTCAATCCAAAAGAATACGGACTGTTTGTGGAAGAAGAGCACTTTGAAAAGAAAATAAGCGTTGAAAAACAAGCGGAATATGTGACGCGCATTCTGGAGGGTGAATCTTCTTCCGAACTGACTTACGTCTATAATCAAGTAGTATTAAACGCTGGCTTGCGCTATTATTTATTTGGCTATGAAGCTTCTATTGAAAAAGGAGTAGACTATGCAAAACGTCAGCTAGCTGAAGGTTTGGGCTGGAAACACCTGCAGAAATGGAAAACACAAGCGATTTCAGAAGAGTAAAAGGTGAGCAAACATGCTCATCTTTTTTTATCGGAAGAGATAAATCCTTTGTTTTTTATCAGAAAATTTACTATAATTAGTTATGTATTTGTGTTAGAAAATGTAACATTTGATGTTAATAAGAAAATAGATTAGCAGAAAGGAAGCTTTCATTGAAACTTACGTCGAGAGAACAAGAAAAATTAATGATTGTCGTAGCTGCAGACTTAGCAAGACGCCGTCAAACAAGAGGAGTAAAACTTAATTATCCCGAAGCAGTAGCTATTATTACATATGAAATTATGGAAGGAGCTCGTGATGGCAAGACGGTAGCACAGCTAATGCGAGAAGGGACCAAGATTTTAAAACGAGAAGATGTAATGGAAGGTATTCCGGAAATGATTCATGATATTCAAGTGGAAGCTACCTTTCCAGATGGAACCAAGCTCGTCACTGTGCACGATCCAATTCGTTAAGAGGAGGGAAAGATATGATTCCAGGGGAATATTTCTTAAAAAAAGACCCAATCACATGTAATAACGGAAAGAAATCAATTAGCGTGACTGTAATCAACAGAGGCGATCGACCTGTTCAAGTAGGGTCACACTTTCATTTTTTTGAAGTGAATGCTGCGCTCGAATTCCCCCGCGAAGCTTCGCTTGGCTATCATTTAAATATTCCGGCCGGTACAGCCGTTCGTTTTGAACCAGGTGATGCAAAAGAAGTCGATCTCGTTGCTTTCTCCGGAACAAGAGAAATCTACGGTCTTAACAATAAAACAAACGGATCGCTTTCTGATAGAAAGGAAGATGTATAAGATGAGTTTTCAAATGTCGCGACGTCAGTATGCAGATATGTTTGGACCAACCGTTGGAGATGCTGTTCGTTTAGCAGACACAGAGCTATTTATTGAAATTGAAAAAGATTTCACAACATATGGAGATGAAGTGAAGTTCGGCGGAGGAAAAGTCATTCGTGACGGAATGGGGCAGCATCCTCTTGCAACACGAAGCGAAGCAGCGGACTTAGTGTTGACAAATGCAATTATTGTTGATTATACAGGCATATATAAAGCAGATATTGGAATAAAAGATGGACTCATTCAAACCATCGGAAAAGCGGGCAATCCCCTGCTGATGGATGAAGTAGACATCATCATTGGTGCGAGTACAGAAGTGATTGCAGCAGAAGGGAAAATTGTAACCGCCGGCGGTATTGATGCACATATTCATTTCATTTGTCCGCAGCAAATTGAAACTGCTCTTGCCTCTGGAGTTACAACAATGATTGGAGGAGGAACGGGACCGGCTACAGGAACAAAAGCTACAACTTGTACACCCGGAGCGTGGCATATTGAACGAATGCTTGAAGCCGCTGAAGCATTCCCAATGAATATTGGCTTTTTAGGAAAAGGGAATGCAAGTGCTAAAGAGCCTTTAATTGAGCAAATTGAAGCAGGAGCGATTGGACTAAAGCTTCATGAAGACTGGGGAACCACGGCATCTGCCATTGACACAAGCTTACAGGTAGCAGACGAGTACGATGTTCAAATTGCGATTCATACAGATACTTTAAATGAAGGCGGCTTTGTCGAAGATACGATTGCAGCGATTGGCGATCGAGTCATTCATACCTATCATACTGAAGGAGCTGGAGGCGGACATGCACCTGATATTATGGAAATGGCAAGCTTTCCAAACGTGCTTCCATCATCAACTAATCCAACAAGACCCTATACTGTCAACACGCTTGAAGAACATTTAGATATGCTCATGGTATGTCACCATCTTGATCCCTCTGTACCAGAAGACATCGCTTTTGCTGATTCTCGCATTCGCAAAGAAACGATTGCAGCTGAAGATATTTTACACGATTTAGGTGTATTCAGTATGATTTCTTCAGATTCCCAAGCAATGGGACGTGTAGGAGAAGTGATTACAAGAACGTGGCAAACAGCTGACAAAATGAAAAAGCAGCGCGGGAAACTTGATGGTGACAGCGAAGCTGGCGATAACGCACGTGTCAAACGCTATGTAGCTAAATATACGATTAATCCAGCTATTGCTCATGGAATTTCCGAATACGTAGGATCAGTAGAAACAGGGAAAATGGCTGACTTAGTCCTATGGGAGCCAGCGTTTTTTGGAATAAAGCCTGACTTGATTGTAAAAGGCGGTTTGATTGCACACAGCTTAATGGGAGATCCTAACGCTTCAATTCCAACTCCACAGCCGGTTTTATACCGTCCGATGTTTGCTTCTTATGGAAAAGCAAGAGCTAAAACGTCTTTTACGTTTGTGTCAAGAGCAGCGTACGAGAACAAAGTGGGCGAGAAACTGGGGTTGCAAAAGCTGCTTAAACCGGTCAAAAATATTCGTCAATTAAAAAAAACAGATATGAAGTTAAACGGGGAAATGCCTAAAATTGAAGTTGATCCCCAAACGTACGAAGTCAAAGTAGATGGACAAATGATTACATGTGAAGCAGCAGAAGTTGTGCCTATGGCGCAGCGATACTTTTTATTTTGAGGTGAAAGAAATGGTAATCGAAAAAATTATCGGAAATATGGCAACATTAGAAAAAAGGGCTCCGCATATAGAAAAGGTATATATCGAAAGTGATCACTTAGTAAAACGAGTTCAGCGCGTTGTAACAGATCACGGTAAGGAACTAGGAATTCGTCTAAAAGAAAATCGCGAGCTCACTGATGGCGACGTGCTGTTTATGGATGAAAGCAATATGATTGTTGTGCAGGTGCTGGCAGACGATATTTTGACGATTCAGCCGATTGATATTCAGCAAATGGGAGAAATTGCTCATCAGCTTGGCAACCGCCATTTGCCGGCACAGTTTGAAGGTGGAGACATGCTCGTACAGTACGATTATTTAGTCGAAGAATTGCTCCGGCAGCTTGATATTCCCTATAAGCGCGAAAAAAGAAAAGTAAAACAAGCTTTTAAGCATATCGGACACAGTCATGACTAATTCATTGCTTTCGCTGATTCAACTATGTGATTCAAATTTTCCATCCGGTGCATTTTCACATTCGTTTGGCTTTGAAACGTATATTCAGCGAAACCAAATTTACAACACAGAAACCTTTCAAGAAGCGCTTCGTACATACCTTGATGTTCAGCTGACGTATACGGACGGCTTAGCATGCAGACTGGCTTATGAGTATGCGGCTCATGACCAGTTGAACGAAATTATGAGAGTGGATCATGAATTATACGCTCTTGCTTTGTCAAAAGAAACAAGAGAAGGGACAAGACGCGTGGGCCAGCGCATGTTAAAACTTTGCTTAGAGTTATTTCAAGGCTCTTATTTAGAAAAGTATATGAGTGAGGTAAAAGCAAAGAAGGCGTATGGACATCCTGCTGTTGTATTTGCGTTAGCCAGCCTGCAGTTAAATATCACAAAAGAAGACGCAATTTTAAGTCACTTGTACGCTAGCATTTCTTCGTTAATCCAAAATGCTGTTCGCGGCATACCGATCGGTCAAACGGATGGACAAAAAACGCTCGTTCTTTTTCAGCCGCTGCTGCAGCACGCACTTCAGCATATTTTACAAGCAGATCAAGAGGAATTTGGTGCCGTGACACCAGGGTTAGAAATCGCTCAAATGCAGCATGAACAATTGCATGTCCGATTGTTCATGTCATAAAAAAGGAGGGAAGGCCTTCTAACGATGAAGGCGTAAAAAATGAATGCAATTAAAATTGGAATTGGTGGACCTGTTGGTGCAGGGAAAACAATGTTAGTAGAACGATTAACGCGTGCACTAGAAGGACAGCTAAGCATGGCGGTCGTTACAAACGATATTTATACAAAAGAAGACGCGCAATTTCTAGTAAAAAACAGTATTTTACCGGAAAATCGCATCGTAGGAGTAGAAACAGGAGGATGTCCTCATACGGCCATTCGAGAAGATGCATCTATGAACTTTGCTGCGATCGATGAGTTAGTGGAACGTCACCCGGATGTTGAACTTATTTTTGTAGAAAGCGGAGGAGATAATTTAGCCGCAACGTTTAGCCCAGAGCTCGTTGATTTTTCGATTTATATCATCGACGTAGCACAAGGGGAAAAAATCCCGCGTAAAGGCGGTCAAGGAATGATTAAATCTGATTTATTCATTATCAACAAAACAGATTTAGCCCCGTATGTAGGAGCCAGTTTAGAAGTAATGGAAAAAGATACAATCCAAGCGAGAGGGCACAAGCCTTTTGTTTTCACCAATTTAAAAGAAGATAAAGGGCTCGACCAAGTGATAGACTGGATTAAAAAAGAGGCCTTTTTAATCGGCCTTGAATCATGAGCTACACGGGTTATTTAGAGCTTCGAGCAGAAAGAAACAGTGAGCGAACCGTTATTAAAGATACGTACCATTACGGGGCTTTCAAAGTCGCCAGACCTATTTACATGACTCCTGAATACCCTTTTGTCTATATGCTTCACGTAGGCGGAGGATACGTAAGCGGAGACAAGTATAAAACGATGATAACGGTAGAGAAAAATGCCCAGCTGACGGCTACTACTCAATCTGCGACAAAGGTGTACAAAACACCGAACGAAGCTGTTTTACAAGAAACGTGTATAACTCTTGAAGAACAAGCCATCATGGAATATATACCAGACCCGCTTATTTTGTATGAAAATGCTGCATTTGTTCAAGAAATAACGGTTCACATGGCACAAAACGCTGCTTTGTTTATGTGTGACAGCATAACTCCGGGGTGGTCGCCGGATGGGCAGCTGTTTCAATATACCTCTATGCGTTCCAAGCTTAAACTGTATGTAAACGAGCAGCTGAAGGTATACGATCACTTATACTTGAAGCCAGAAAGCCATTTGCGCGGCATGATGAAAATGGAAGGGTATACTCATTTTGGATCGATTATCATTGTTCATCCAAACGCCGACGACGCATTTATAGCGAAAGTACATCAGCTGTGCGAAGAGGCAGGCTGTAAAGTAGGAGCTTCCGCACTTCCGATCCCCGGATGTGCTATTCGAATATTAGCTGCTAGTACACAAGAAGTTGAAGACATAATCGCTAAAGTATACGGATTCTTCCGACAGCATTTACTAAAAGCTGAAGTATCACTTTTGCGTAAGTATTAAAGAGGCTGGGACAAAAATATGTTAGTTGAAAGAAGATCCGAACGAGCTGGATTCTTAGTGGAGAATCAAATTCGTTCGGATTTTTTTATTGGTAGGGTGAACGTAGGTTCCCTGTATGTAGCTCCTTCTAGCCGTTGATTAGAGGACAAAGCGACGTCTTGCACAGAAATCAACAGCTGTGGAACAGGCAGTCCAGATTATTTATCCTACTTGTTCATCTTTAGATGGAATTGTTTTCGTTATGTCTCATTCACTTTTAGAACCACAGGCTAAACAAGCCGTTGCTTACACCTAAATTATACATATAATAAAGGCCAAATATAATGCTGACAGCGCCTGTTACCTGCATCAAGCAGCGGTTTAACGTCACTTGTTTTTTAGTTGTAACGAATGGAATCCCAATAACCGTTGTAAATAACAGCATGCCAAGACAAGTGCCGATTCCAAAAATGATAATGTACAGAGCACCTTGCCATACGTGAGTAACGGTGCTCATCGTTAATACAACCATCGCTGCGCTTCCGGCCAGTCCATGAACAAAGCCAATGCCCAATGACTTCAAGTAAGACGTTTTTTCGTGATGCGTATGTACTTGTTTTTTGTAAGACAGAAAAGATGTAAAACCGAGGTAAACGAGCATAATGCCCACTAAAAATTCAAGTGACATGCTCATACGTTCAGAAATACTGCTTTTTAACACCATTAAAATCATGCCAAAAATAAACAGCGTAAGCGTATGACCAATCCCCCAGTATACTCCTGCAAGCGAAGAGCGCCACAGCTTTTTACTTTTTGAAGCAATGGTTGATACAGCGATAATATGATCTGGTTCTAGAGCATGCTTGATTCCTAAAAAAAACCCTAGTATTAAAATTGAAAAAAAACTTGTTTCCATGTCAGCTTTCTCATCCTTTCGTACGTATAAAACTAGTATATCGTACGTTTTTGTTTTAATAAACAGAAAATTCTAAACGAAAATGTCTGATCGAATAGCTAAACTATTTATCAATTTACAATAAGTTACAAATATTAAAGGAGATGTAGTATAAAAATTTTACATTTACAAAAACTATGAGTAAATTATTGTGAGGTTGATAACTATGGACAAAATTTCTACTGATATCATGCTGTGGAGTTCTTTTATACGTCAAAATGTTAGGACAGAACGTGACTAGACTAGAAGCTCTTTTATGGAGCATTGCGTTGCCGGGCTTTGGACAATTACTAAACAAAAAACATATAAAAGGAATTTTGTTTATTGTACTTGAATTTCTCATTAATATGGGTGCAAATTTTAATGAAGGTATTCGCTTAAGCTTTTTAGGAGAAACAAGGCAGTCCCTAGAGGTAATGAACATGCAGTGGTTAATGTTTTATCCATGTTTGTATTTCTTTGCAATTTGGGATGCTGTTAAAGAAGCAGAAAACGGCGCATCGAGATTTACATTTATTCCTTTTGTCTCCTGTGCTTATTTTGTTACAGTAGGCATTATGTATTCCTCAGTAACAACCATCAACGGTGTTTTTATAGGACCAATTTGGCTTCCTATGCTGTCTGTTATACCCGGACTTGTTGTCGGGCTCATTGTCAAAAAGCTATTAGAAGTGTATATACATAAGAAAAAATAAACGTCATTACAATCTATACATCCGTAGATTTTAATGGACGTTTATTTTATTTTTGCTTATAAATAAGTAATAAAGTCTCTTATTTAGGGAACGTACTAACAGTGGCTGTTTTTACATAATTTTAAGAGAGCGCGGACTACTCATAAAAAAGAGCACATTGAAAATGGAGGGAATGTGTACAAGCTTATATAATAGCACTTTGACAAAAAGAAGCTGGAGAGAAGGTGGATAGAGGATGATCACAAATGGTATTTATCGTTTTTTTCTTATCTGGTACGTATGCGGAGTCGTCTTGCTTTCCTTCGATTTGCTGCCTTCATGGTTAGAATGGGCAAACGCGGTCTTTTTACACTTGAGCAGTCTTCTTGCTCTTATTTATCTAGCTAAAGCTTATGGAGTAAGGCGGGCACTGCTCGTTGCGATATTTGTGACAGGCGCATCTATTTATATCGAAAGTCTAGGTGTTAAGTATGGATTTTTATTTGGATCCTACGATTATGAAAAAGATTTTGGTGCCAAAATTTTAGGGGTTCCTCTGACCATTGGTTCGGCTTGGTTTATGGTTGTGATCACAAGCAGAATATTAGCTCTCGGAATTATGAAACGTATGGAACTGCCGTTTATTGTCCATGGAATTGCCTATGCAGTCATTAGTTCGCTTTTTGCTGTTATTATGGATTTGGCTATTGATCCTGTTGCCTATGTTGTTAAACAATATTGGGTGTGGGAAGGGGACAGCTTTTATTATAATATTCCTTTATCAAATTTCTCCGGCTGGTTTTTATTGTCTTTCTTCATTCAGCTGGTCGTATATTTCTTTTTAGCTAAGTCTCCTAAAGAGGAAAATCCGGTGTGGGAAAAAAGAATGGTATTTTTGTATAGTGCAGTTGTCATGATGTTTGTGATTGTAGCGTTAGCGAATGGCCTATGGCTTGTCGTATGGCTGACGATGATTCCTTTTCTTATTCTTTATATTGTGTATAAAAAGGAGACTCGCTTATGATTTACCCGAAGAAAAACTCAATATTTGAGCGATTTTTTCAACTGTTTGTCACATATCAGCTTAAAAAGCAATTTTATCGTATTCATTTACATATAGAAGGGCTCCCAAAAGATAAAAAAATTTTATTAATTGCTAATCATTCCAGCTGGTGGGACGGTTTAGTGACATTTTATTTAAATAACGCGGTATTAAAAACAGATCTATACGCTATGATGTCCGAACAAGGAATGAAGGATTTTCCTTTTTTTCAACGAATCGGAGCTTTTTCAGTAAATGCAGCGTCTCCGAAGCATACGGTGGAATCGTTAAGGTTTGCCAGTAAGCTGTTAGAAGAGAAAAAAACGGTGCTTATTTTTCCCCAAGGAAAAGAAGAGCATCTTGAAAAAAGACCGTTAACTTTTTCTGAAGGACCTGCTTTTCTTCTAAAGAAGCATTCTGACGTTGAAGTTATTCCCATTACGTATTATTATACGTTTCGCCATGATCAGCGACCGGAGCTTTTTATCTGGGTAGGGCAAGCTGTTTTTTACGACTCATCTAAGGCAAGAGAAGAGATAACCAACACGCTAGGCGGTGCAGTCACTGCTCAGCTCGATTATCAAAAACAGAAAATAATTCAAGAAAACGATGAGGAATTTACGGTTTTATTAAAAGGAAAAAAGACGCTTAGTGAATGGTTAACGTGGTGGAAAGCGAAGGTGAAAGAATGATTTACTATATGCTTTTATTTATTTTTATGCTGCTTCTAACCATTGTAAATATTAAAGCAATGCCTAAATTAAAAAGATACGAGCCAGATTCCAAAACACCTCAGCCTCTTATTTCTATTTTGATTCCAATGCGAAATGAAGAACGAAATGTAAAGCGAATCATTTCCTCTATTAAAGGATTAACGTACAGCAATCTAGAATGTGTCATACTAGACGATCAGTCCACAGATCAAACACGAACACAGCTGTTGAAAGAAATTCACGGGGATCCGAGATTTACCATCATAGAAGGAAAAGAGCTGAGAGAGGGCTGGGTCGGAAAAGTTCATGCCTGTCACCAGCTGTCGCAAGCTGCAAATGGAGACTATTTATTGTTTGTAGATGCAGATGTAGAACTAAAAGAACGTACACTGGAACATACTTTAGCCACAGCACAAGCGACAAAAGCCGCTCTTTTAACAGGTTTCCCTCGTTTTCCCGTAAAAACGTGGTTAGAAGCATTGGTTGTTCCGCTTCAGCATGTGGTTGTTTTTAGTTATTTACCGGTTGTCGTAGCTAATCGTAATAAGATGAGCAAAGCTTCAGCGGCTCACGGTGCTTTTATGTTTATAAAAAAAGAAACATACGAGGCCGTAGGAGGACATGAAGCCGTCAAATCTTCACTAGTAGAAGATGTCCACCTAGCCCAGCTTTTTAAACAAAAGAAACACCGCGTCATTTTAGCTAATATTACCTCTCATGTTAGCTGTTATATGTATGAAACAACAGAAGAAGTATGGAACGGTTTTGCTAAAAACATCTTTGTAGGTCTGGGCCGCTCCGCTAAAGCAGTTTGGGTACTAAGCGTTTTTTTTGCCTGTTACTATGTGCTGCCGCTTCCTTTTTTTATAGCAGGAATATTCACAGGCAACATGCTTTGGATTCTGCCTTTTTGCATTATGCTTTTTCAGCGGTTTTTAATTGACCGGTCGGTTCAGCAAAAAGGGCTTTTGTTTTGTACGATGCCCGCGTCGGCAATTGTGCTGATGCTGCTGATGAATCATTCCATGAAGCGTGAACGAAAAAAGCAGGGATATGAATGGAAAGGAAGGCATTATCAATGAAAAAAGTACTAATAGTTGGGGCAGGGTTAGGCGGATTAGCTGCAGGAGTTCTTCTTCAAACAAAGGGGTTCGATGTCACAATTGTGGAAAAAAACGAGCATGTAGGCGGAAAAATGATGCCTGTGCAGCTAGGAGAATATTCTTTTGATTTTGGGCCTAATACCATTACAATGCCCGAAGTTTTTCAGTGGTTATTTGAGCAAGCGGGTGAACGTCCAGAAGACTATATGCCTCTTGTCAAACTAACGCATCATACGAATAATTTCTTCACCGACGGCTCCCAATTTTCCATGTCTATAGATGAAAGAAAGATGATTCAGCAGCTTGAACGTCTCGATCCCTTTGCTGCGGAGCAATACCCTGCCTATTTAAAAGAAGTAAAAAGAATATACGACATTGCAAAAAGCCAATTTTTCTACCGGACATTTTCATCGTGGAAAGATTACACAAACCCTTCTTTATTAAAAGCATTGCTGCAAGTAAGGCCGTTTGAAACAGTAGATACGTTTCATCAGCGTTTTTTTCGAAACGAAAACATTCGAAATGCATTTAATCGATATGCAACCTATATCGGATCTTCACCTTATACATCACCCGCTACGTTTTCACTGATTGGACATTTAGAAATGAATGATGGGGTGTACTATGTAAAAGGAGGAAATCCTAGAATTGCAAAAGGGCTGGGACATGTGTTCCAAAAAGCTGGAGGAAAGCTGTATACAAACTGCAGCGTTACTGAAATAATCGTAAAAAATAAACGGGCTGTCGGAGTGGAAGTAAATGGAGAAGAAAAGATAGACGCGGATATCGTTATTGTGAACGGGGACTTGCTAAAAGCCTATCCGGCACTTGTAAAAGAACAGGATAGACCTCATTTTAAAAACAAAAAAGCAGCTGAATTCGAGCCTTCCATATCAGCTTATGTGATCATGGCAGCTGTTAAGAAGCGCTTTTCTCAGCTGATTCATCATCAAGTGTATTTTTCTCAGGATTATAAACAGGAATTCTATGAGCTATTTCAGCAAAAAACGCTTCCAACCGATCCCACCATCTACATTTGTAATTCTTCATATACCGATAACACGGTAGCTCCGGGTGATAATTTATTTATTTTAGTGAATGCTCCTGCTGTGAAAGAAGAGAATCAAGAAGAAATGAAAGCTTACAGGGAAGTTGTCTATCGCAAGCTTTCTCAGTTTGGTTTAGATATCAAGCCTTCGCTTGTACATGAACGAATTGTTACTCCATATGAAATTGAACAAACGTTTGGCGCATTTAAAGGTGCTTTGTACGGCGTGAGTTCAAACCGGAAAATGGATAGTTTTCTTCGCCCAAGCAACGTCTCAAAAGATGTTAAAAACTTATATTTTGTAGGAGGAACGACTCACCCTGGAGGAGGGTCTCCTATGGTCACGATTAGCGGCATCAATGTAGCTATGCTTATTTCATCTTCCTAATTGATAAATCAGGATTGTCAAAAAGTTTAGTTTTTTGGTACTATAAGAAAGTGCAGAGGCTGTTAACCTACTGTTCTTACGGATGGAAAAAATGAAAAAACATGTTACATAACGAAGTTGAAAAGGTGATTACATAACTATATGATTGTATTTACGTGTCTTATTATTATCATAAGCATTATCCGTCCGTACTTGGAAAGCGTGACTGTTAAGCGACTTGCTTCAGAAGGCAAAAAAGTTCGCTACTACAAAGAACAGTTCTTTTTTTATGTGCTAATTTTACTATTTTATATTGCGGTGATGGTATACCATAGGGTTCCAATTTCTATGTTAGGATTACAGGGAGTATATCTCGATACGATTCATCGCACGGCTCCGTATCCAGCGTGGATTGAATATTTGCTGCTTTTAATCTTTGCAGGCTTTATCATTCTTTCCATTATGCTTCAATGGATGAAAGATCATGGAGAAACGGTTTTTGTGGAACAGGAAATGCCCACGTCAATTGAGGCAACCGTTCCTAAAACGGAAAGAGAGCAAAAGTGGTGGCTAGCATACAGCGGTATTTCCAGCTTCGTAGAAAGCACCGTCTATTTTCCTAGCTTTTATTTATATAGTCACTATATATTAGCCATTGAAAACACATGGGTATTGGCCGTCTTAATTGGTATTGGTTATTTCCTATCACAGCTAGCTTTCCAGCGTGACCGTTTAAGTGTCCAGACGCTGTTAGTTGGTATCGGGCTAGGCGCTTTATTTATCATGACGAAGTCAGTTGTCATCATGGTCTTGTACTATGGCTTTAGCTTTTTGATTTATGATATTTACCAGCAAGATCGCAATCTAGTAAAAAGCACAGATGATCACTAAGAAACAACACGGCATAAAGCTGTGTTGTTTCTTTTTTTTTATAATTTATAAAAAAAGCTTGAAAAGCGCTTTCAATAGTCTTATAATTTAGATAAATCGATTTACTAAACCGGTTTAGTAAGTGGTTAGTTAGCATAATAAGAAAGGTAGGTCGATTTATGAATAGTATCATTATCCCGTTAAATGCATTTGAAACAACAGGCTTTCAGCACACCATAATTGGGAAAATACATGAGCAGCAAGTACATGGAGTGGAAATTCGAAGAGAGTTAATGAAAAAAGTAGATCAAGAGATTGAGCTTATTGCCGGAGAATTAAAAAAATATCCGCTTTTTACAGTATATTCGGCTCCAATTGAACTGTGGAGAGAAAATGGAGAGTTAAACACACAAGAATTAAAAGCTATTCTTGAAGAAGCCGTATCACTTGGCGCTCAGTGGGTAAAAGTTTCTCTTGGTTTTTATCAGCCCCAATCGCCTATAGCAGATTTAAAGCAGCTATTAGAAGCATTTCCAGCTTTACATCTATTTGTAGAAAACGATCAAACCAGTCACGGAGGCAACATAGCATCTCTGCACGCATTTTTTGATAACGCTTACGAAGTTCCTGTTTTCATGACGTTTGATATTGGTAATTGGCTTTATGTACATGAACAACCCCAGGAAGCAATCAAAAAGCTAAGGTCATTTGTGGGCTATATTCATATTAAACACGTAATAAAAAACAGCGGAAAGCTAGTGACCACCGCTATATCAAACGGTTCAAATGAAATGTGGAAAGAAATTTTGAAAGGGTTTTCTCATTCTACTTTTAAAGCTTTAGAGTTTCCAATCGATGAACCAGAACAAGTTCCAGGCTTCATTTCATTGGTGCAAGCAGCAGAACAGGAGGAAGTGCAATGAATTCATTAGACGTTATTACCTTCGGAGAAGCAATGGCGATGTTCATGGCAGAACAGCCGGGACCGCTGCATGAGATTAAGCGTTATACGAAAGAACTAGCCGGAGCAGAAACAAATGTAGCAATTGGTCTCGCTCGTCTCGGTCTGCGCGCAGGCTGGGTGAGCAAAGTCGGCAACGATCCTTTCGGTACGTTTATTATGAAACGGCTACAAGAGGAGTCAGTCAACACCGATTGTGTACTAGTAGATAGCGAGCATGCAACAGGCTTTCAAATTAAATCAAAAGTGGAAGTGGGAGATCCGGAAGTTTGTTACTTCCGAAAAAATTCAGCAGCCAGTCACTTGCACTCCAGCGATTTTAATCAAAACTATTTTTTAGCGGCAAAACATATGCATATGACAGGCATACCGCTTGCTGTGTCAGCAAGTATGCGCGATTTTGCTCTACATGCACTTACATCGATGAAAGCAGCTGGAAGAACGGTTTCCTTTGATCCAAACCTTAGACCCACTCTTTGGGCATCGAAAGAAGAAATGGTTATTACAATCAATGAAGCTGCTAAACAAGCAAACTACGTTCTGCCGGGTATTGAAGAAGGAAAAATCTTAACCGGCTACGAAAATCCAGAAGACATTGCTTCTTACTATTTAGATGCAGGCGTAGAGCTTGTCGTTATTAAACTAGGTGAACAAGGAGCCTTTTTTAAGACGGCTAAAGAGCAAGGAATGGTTGAAGGAATAAAAGTGAAACAAATAGTGGATACAGTCGGAGCAGGAGACGGTTTTGCAGTAGGACTGTTAAGCGGACTTCTTCAAAATGATTCTCTTACTCAGTCTGTAAGGAGAGCAAATGCTATTGGGTCATTAGCTGTACAAAGCCCTGGAGATAACGACGGATATCCAACTGAACAGCAGTTGCAAAGATATATGGAATCCCAAAAACAAGGAGTGAAGTGATAATGAAACAGCAGCTAGCAAAAAAAAGATGGCTTCGGTTAATTCCTATCGTATTTATTACGTATAGCCTTGCATATTTAGACCGTGCAAACTACGGGTTTGGAGCAGCAGCAGGGCTGGCGGAAGATCTTCATATTACACCAGGTATTTCGTCTTTATTAGGATCGCTCTTTTTCTTAGGTTATTTCTTCTTTCAAATTCCAGGCGCTCACTATGCTGAAAATAAAAGCGCCAAAAAGCTGATTTTTTGGTCTCTGATTTTATGGGGAGGGCTTGCTACAGCTACAGGTATGGTAAGCCACGTTGGATTTTTGTTTGTTATTCGGTTTGCTTTAGGCATAGTTGAAAGTGCCGTTATGCCTGCTATGCTCGTATTTTTAAGCCACTGGTTTACAAAAGCAGAGCGTTCTAGAGCCAACACATTCCTAATTTTAGGAAACCCTGCAACCGTCCTTTGGATGTCGATTGTTTCTGGATATTTGCTAGAATCGTTTGGCTGGAGATGGATGTTTATTTTAGAAGGTTTTCCAGCTGTTATTTGGGCGTTTTTATGGTGGAAACTAGTAAACGACGAGCCAAAAGATGCAGGCTGGCTGTCGAAAAAAGAAAAAACAGATTTGCATGAAGCATTACAAAAAGAACAAGAAGGAATTAAACCTGTTAAAGGCTATAAAGAGGCTTTCAAAAATCGTACTGTCATTTTATTAAGTATTCAATATGCTTTATGGAGTATCGGCGTCTACGGATTTGTTATGTGGCTTCCTTCTATTATTAAAGCAGCGCCTAACATGAGTATAGTAAAGACCGGTTGGT
This sequence comes from Bacillus sp. ILBB4, assembly GCF_035064545.1. NCBI lineage: Bacteria > Bacillati > Bacillota > Bacilli > Caryophanales > Bacillaceae > Bacillus > Bacillus sp. ILBB4. The sequence goes on from NZ_JAIQVD010000003.1 coordinate 558,219, forward strand.
TAGCGTCCGTTCCTTACGTATTAGCAGTCGTATTAATGTTAACGGTTTCATATTTATCAGATAAGTTTTTAAAACGAAGCGCATTTGTATGGCCGTTCTTATTGGTAGGAGCGCTTGCCTTTTACGGATCATACTTAGTTGGCACAAGCAACTTCTGGCTTTCTTTTACTTTACTCGTTATCGCCGGAGGGACAATGTACGCTCCGTACGGACCGTTCTTTGCAATTATCCCTGAAATTTTACCGCGTAATGTTGCCGGAGGAGCGATGGCTTTAATTAATAGCATGGGCGCACTTGGCTCATTTGCGGGTTCTTATATCGTAGGGTTTTTGAATGGATCAACAGGAGGATTTGGCGCTTCCTATATCTTTATGGCGGGATCATTATTCCTTGCTGCCATTCTAACTATTGTCGCAACGAAAAAGCCAAGAGAAGTTCAAAGTATAAAGCCAGTTGAAACAACAGCTTAATGCAACGATAGAAAAGGAGAATTCAAATGCATATTGAGAAAATTACAAGTAGCGGTATTGTAGCGGTCATTCGAGGAGCAAGTGCTGAGCGAATTATTCCGCTTGCCTACGCGTTAAAAGAAGGCGGAGTAACAAACCTAGAAATTACAATGGAAAACCCTGCTGCCGTAGAGGTTATTAAAGAGTTAAAAAATGAATTTGACGACTCGATGTTTATTGGAGCAGGAACTGTTCTAGACGAAGAAACAGCACGAATTGCTATTATGGCAGGAGCGTCATTTATTTTTTCTCCTACGGTTAATGAACGAACAATTAAAACAGCTAAAAGATACGGAGTCATTAGCGTTCCGGGCGCTTTTACACCCACTGAAATTTTAACAGCCTATGAATGCGGTGCAGATATGATTAAAGTCTTCCCGGCAAGCGTAGTGGGCCCCGCTTATTTTAAAAATATAGCAGGACCGCTTCCTCATATTCCATTAATGCCAACGGGCGGCGTTACGGCTGAAAATGCAGGAGCTTATATTAAAGCTGGAGCAGCTGCTATTGGGGCAGGAAGCACATTAGTGGATGGAAAGCAGCTTCCAACTCCTGAATACTTACTTCAAGTAACAAAGGAAGCGAAGCGTTTTACTCATGAAATTCAAGAAGCTAGGCTTGCGTACGTTTAATAAATAAAGCCTTCTGCTAGCAAGAAGGCTTTTCCTTTTTCGTTTTTTTCGTTTACACTAGGAGTAGCATAATTTTAGGGATTGAATGAAAAGGACGGATTATGATGCAAAAAGTTACTATGCTGGACGTTGCAAAAGCAGCAAATGTCTCCAAAAGCACCGTATCACAATACATTAACAAGCGGTATGAATATATGGGCGAAGAAACACGAAAGAAAATTAAAGAAGCGATTGATACACTCGGCTATCAGCCCAACTATCTAGCAAGGAGCTTAAAACAAAAGCGAACGTCGATGATTGGGATTATTGTCGCGAATATTATGCACAGATTTTCTACTGAAGTCATTCGTGCAATTGAAGACTATTGCCATTCACAAGATATACATGCCATCATCTGTAACGCAGATGATGACCCTGATAAAGAAAAGAAATATATTAATATGTTAAAAGCAAAGCAAGTAGATGGCCTTATTTTATTTCCAACGGGAGCCAATACTTCTCTTTATGAGCAGATGATCAAAGAAGAATATCCGGTTGTTATTATGGATCGTAAAATTCATGATGTAAAAGGAAAAATTCCATCCGTAGTGGCAAACAACCAAGAAGCCACAAAACAGGCTATTTTGCATCTCCTCGAGCTTGGACATAAGCATATAGCGATTATTACAGAACCATTAACTATTACACCCCGGATTGAACGTGTAGAAGGGTACAAAGAAGCGTTAACATCAGCCAATATGCCTGTAAATGAATCCATGATTATCAACTGCAAAAAAGCGGACATGCAAAAAGCGCTTGAGAAGCTATTTGCAGCCGATAATCCGCCGACAGCGCTGCTTGCTGGAAACGATTTAGTATTCATTGAAGTGCAGAAATTTATTAAACAACACGGATTTAATATCCCAAATGATTTATCTTTAATTGTTTATGATAATATTCCTTACGCAGATGTAGCAACGCCTGCTGTTACGACGATTTCGCAGCCCGCTTTTGATATGGGAACAAAAGCAGCAGATTTACTTATTAAACAAATTTTGAAAGAAAAGATAGCTTATGAAGAGTACCAGTATGAGTGTGAATTAATTATTCGAGAAACAACTTTGTCGCATTAAGCTAAAAAGAGCGCCTATGGCGTGCTCTTTTTAGCTCATCAAAATATTGGTTTTTTTTACGCTGTTACTAAACCGATTTAGTAGAAAGTGAGGAAAAAAATATGAAGATACAAGTAGCATTAGATCGTGTCACAATTGAAGAAGCTATTATCCTTGCCAAGCTGGCAGAACCCTCTGTTGATTGGATTGAAGTAGGTACATCTCTTATAAAAGAGTATGGAATTGAAAGCATTTATAAAATCAAACAGGCATTTCCACACAAGACGATTGTAGCAGATATCAAAACAATTGATAACGCAGAGTATGAGTTTACAATGTGCTATCAAGCAGGTGCAGATATAGCAACAGTCATGGGCGTATCACCTTTACCTACGATAGATACTTGCGCAAATGTCAGCGAAAAATGGAATAAAAAAATGATGGTTGATTTATTAAACACATCAAGCAGCTCGCAAAAGCAAGTAGGTATTTATAGAAACGCTATTTTTTGCCATCATATCAGCAAAGACGAGCAAGAAAAAGAAGGAAAATCGCTGAGTCAAATAAATTTGCGGCAATATTTTCATTCAGATGCCCAAATAGCAGTAGCAGGAGGAATTAATCCAGCCTCAGCAGCATCGTTACTTCAAATGAAAGCGGACGTCGCGATTATTGGATCAGCGATTACAAAAAGTGCGGATGTGGCAAAGGCATCTGCTGAATTTCAAAACTTATTTATGAGCAGGGGGAACGTATAATGACAAAAACACAAACGATTTTAGACGAAATTACGGCCGTAATGAATCACATAAAAGAACCGCAAATAGAAGAAGTAGCGTTTTCACTTTACCAAGCGAAACGAATTTTTGTTATAGGCGAAGGCCGCTCTGGGTTAATGGGCAAATCATTTGCGATGAGACTGATGCATTTAGGTGCGACAGTATATGTTGTAGGGGAGACCATTACTCCTTCGATTGCAGCAGGTGACGTGTTGGTGGCCGTATCTGGTTCAGGAAAAACACAGCAAGTGGTGAGTGTAGCTAAAAAAGCCAAAGAAGTAGGATGTTCAGTTATCGGCATTTCAGCTAGTACAGAATCACCGTTAACTGCTCATACTGATGAGCTGCTGCACATTCCCGCTGCAACCAAATACCGAAGCGAAAATGAAGCCGCTTCTATTCAGCCTTTAGGCTCATTATTTGATCAATGTGCTCACGTTGTATTTGATGCCATTTGCTTAGAATACGGGAATTTGAATCACACGGATCATGAACAGGCGTTTAAGCAGCATAGCAATTTAGAATAAGAGGAAAGAGGCTAGAACAAAAGTAGGTTATTTAAAAGAAAATCCGAACGATGAATCGAGATTCTTGATAAAGAATCACATTCGTTCGGATTTTTTCATTGGTATAGGTGAGCGTAGGTTTCATGTGTGTAGTTGCTTCTAGCTGTTAATTGAATCGATGTAGTTATGTCTCATTCTCTTTTGATACAGGCAAGTCTAAGTCTGAACGTTTACTTCAGTTTTGTTTATTGCGAATATATTCCTTCTCTTCAAAGTAAATGACAGCATTTTTATGCTGAAATTGCTATAATATACAAGCCGGTACATATACTAAGGCGACTGAAAATAAAGGAGTTTTGATTAATGACAAAAATAAAATTAATTTCACATAACGATTTAGACGGGGTAAGTCCAGCACTGTTGGGTCGGTTAGCGTTTAGCGATGACAACTTTGATTACAGCACGGTAAGCATTGGCCGCATCAATGACACAGTGACACATTTTATTGAAGAAGAAAACGATGGAGACACAGCTTTATACATAACGGATATTAGCGTAAATGAGGAAGTAGCGGAAAAATTAAATGAACTGGTAAAAAAAGGCCAGCAAATCACTCTTATTGACCATCATATCTCTGCTCTTCCACTAGCTGAGAAATACGATTGGGTTCATGTTATTGCGGAAGATGAAAACGGTAAAAAGACGGCAGCTACATCTCTTTTCTATGACTACTTAGTGCGCCGCAACATGCTCCAAAAAACGGCGTTGCTTGATGAGTACGTAGAACTTGTGCGCTTATTTGATACGTGGGACTGGTTCCATGAAAATAACTTGAAAGCAAAGCGCCTTAATCACCTATATTATCTAATCCCGCATGAAGAATTTAAAGAAACCATTCTAGAAACACTTCGTGAATCGTATCATACTGAAAATCAAGAATTTACGTTTACGGACAAACACGAAATTTTACTAGAAGCAGAAGAAAAAAAGATTGAAAAATACATTTATGACAAACAAAAACAAATCATAAAAGAAAGAGTTGAAATTGATAAAACAGCGTACAACGCAGGGATTGTATTTGCAGATACATATCAGTCTGAGCTAGGAAATGCACTGTGTCTAGAAAACGAAGATATCGACTTTTCCGTTATGGTGGACATGGGACGCCAAAAGATTGGCTTCCGTGCAGTAAAAGACGAAATCAACTTAGCAGAAATTGTTGGGCACCTTGGAGGAGGAGGTCACCCAAAAGCTTCTGGATGCAAGTTAACGGCTGAAACGTTTGCTCTTTTCGTCACGGATCACTTGTTTAAAGACGAAGAAAAAAGTGAATAAAGCGTATAAGGAGGAGATGATATGTCGTTTAAAGATTTAGTTGTTGTTGTTACCGGAGCTGCGAACGGAATAGGTAAAGATGTATCCCGCGCATACGCGAAACAAGGAGCAAAAGTGGTATTGGCAGATGTGGACGAAACCGAAGGAGAGGGTCACGCAGAAGCTATTCAAAGACAAGGCGGAGAAGCCATTTTTGTGAAAACAGACGTCCGAAAAGAAGGCGACATTTTAAATCTCGTTGAAAAAACGGTCAGTACGTATGGAACGATACATATTTTGATTAATAATGCAGGCGTTTCCCGCTGGAAATCACCGTATGAGCTAACCATTGATGAATGGGATGACATTATCAATACGAACCTGCGCAGCGTGTTTCTATGCTCTCGCGAAGCAGCTAAGGTGATGAGAAAAAACGAAAGCGGAGGCTCCATTGTAAACTTAGCTTCTACAAGAGCTGCAATGTCTGAACCTCACACAGAAGCCTATGCGGCTACAAAAGGAGGAATCGTTGCTTTAACTCATGCACTTGCCATTTCACTTGGTGATGACAATATCACAGTAAACGCTATTTCTCCAGGATGGATTGAGACATCTGACTACGATGGCCTTCGTGAAATCGATCATACGCAGCATCCGTCTAACCGGGTGGGAACGCCAGCCGATATTTCAAGAGCGTGTATGTACTTAACAAACGTTGAAAATGATTTTGTAACAGGAGCTAACCTCGTAGTAGACGGGGGAATGACGCGAAAGATGATTTATGAACATTAAGCATCTGTGAAAAAAGACTGCCGTATCTAGCGGTCTTTTTTCATATAATCAAGAAAGGAAAAAGATAATCATTTTTTTTCTTGACAGACTAAAATAATCATTGTAAAGTAAGTTACATAAAGTAATTAAATTTCAATTAATATTTTTTTAGTTTAATATCTCGAATTAGAGATATAAGAATTCATTATACCTTGTTTATCTCCTTTTATCAGGGGGAAGGGTATAAACATGCAATTTAAGTTAAAAAAACAAACAATTAGGAGTGTGGAAAATGGGTTTTTTAGATAAATTATTTGATAAATCAAGTGATCAACAACAGGTTGGAAAAGATTTTTATGAAGCAATTAAAAACCGACGTTCTATTTATGCAATTGATAAAAATGTAAAGATATCAGAAGAAAAAATTGAAGAAATTATTAACTTTGCGGTGAAACATACCCCTTCATCATTTAATTCTCAAAGCGCACGCGTAGTTGTTTTATTTGGCGAACAGCATGATAAAGTATGGAATATTACGAGAGAAACGCTTCGTAAAATTGTTCCAGCTGAAAATTTTTCAGATACGGATCAAAAAATGAACTTATTCGGAAGCGGCTATGGAACAGTTCTTTTCTTTGAAGATCAAGAAGTAATTGAAGGATTGCAAAAACAGTTCGCATCTTATAGCGAAAATTTCCCGGTTTGGTCTAACCAATCATCAGGTATGCTGCAGCATGTGATTTGGACAGCGCTTGAGCTGGAAGGCCTAGGAGCAACTTTACAGCATTACAATCCATTGATTGACGGTGAAGTAAAAGCAGCTTGGAATATTCCAAGCTCATGGAAATTAATTGCTCAAATGCCATTTGGTAATCCTGTGGCGCCAGCGGGCGAAAAAGAATTTCAACCGCTAAGTGAACGTGTAAAAGTATTTAAATAAGAAAAAAGAGGTACGGACAAAATTATTTTAGTTGAAGCAAAATCCGAACGATGAATCGTTCGGATTTTTTCATTGGTATGGCAAGCGTAGGTGTTGCGTATGTAGCTGCTTCTAGCGGTTGATTTCCTTATGTCTCAGACCCTTTTTTTAGTAAATAGTTTGAATATTCTTTTATGTTTAACCTAAGAAAAATGCGGTTAAATAGGAGGAGTAGTCCTCAAATCTTCTGTGGAATTTATGCGCTATACATAAGCAATTCAACGATGTTTTACAAAAAAATAAAGTTTTTAACTTGGTTTTTTAGAGAATATTTGTTAACATATCCACTTGTGAGGTCTTAGTAAGAGGAGGATGATGTAAAGAATCCCATATCGGACGCAAGGGCGTAGATATGTGGAGTGGGAATTTTAAAGGAGGATTTTATGTCTGATCAAGGAAATCAAGGAAAATTTAAAAAATCAATATCGTTACTTGACCTAACGTTAATTGGGATGGGAGCTATTTTTGGTTCCGCCTGGTTATTTGCGGTTAGTAACGTAGCGTCAAAGGCTGGTCCAGCCGGAAGTTTTTCGTGGCTGATTGGCGGAGTCATTATTTTACTTATCGGTTTAGTGTATGCTGAACTTGGAGCAGCGCTGCCGCGTACCGGTGGAATTATCCGTTATCCGGTTTACTCACATGGTCATTTAGTGGGTTACTTAATTTCATTCATTACCATTATTGCTTACACAAGTTTGATTGCCATCGAGGTAACGGCTGTACGTCAGTATGTTGCGTTTTGGCTTCCTGGTCTAACTAAACATGGTTCTGAATCGCCTACTACAATCGGCTGGTTATTTCAGTTCGCGTTATTAACGCTATTTTTTATCATTAACTACGTAAGTGTAAAAGCATTTGCTAAGTCAAATGTCATTATATCTGTGTTCAAATATGCGGTTCCTCTTACAATTATCGTCGTGTTAGCTTATCACTTTAAATCAGCTAACTTTACAACTGGCGATTTTGCTCCGTTTGGTTTTAATGGTATTCAAGCAGCCATTTCAACAGGTGGCGTTATGTTTGCTTACCTAGGACTTCACCCTATTGTTTCTGTAGCCAGTGAAGTTAAAAACCCGCAGCGTAATATTCCAATCGCGCTCATTATCTGTATTGTACTTTCAGCGATTATTTACACAGCACTGCAAGTATTGTTCATTGGTAACATCCCGGCTGATATGCTATCAGGAGGATGGGGAACAATTCAAGAGCAATTCTCTTTACCATTTAAAGATATTGCACTTATTTTAGGCCTTGGCTGGTTAGTAACGCTTGTTATTTTTGATGCTATTTTATCACCAGGCGGTAACGGGAACATCTTCATGAATACAACTTCTCGTTTAGTTTATGCTTGGTCTCGTAATGGAACATTATTTAAACGTTTCTCAAAAGTAGATAAGAAAACCGGAATTCCACGTGCGTCACTATGGCTATCATTTGGAATGTCCGTATTCTGGACACTGCCATTTCCTTCTTGGGAAGCGCTAGTAAACGTATGTTCAGTGGCACTTATTCTGTCTTATGCGATTGCGCCAATTTCAGCTGCTGCATTCAGAGTAAATGCAAAAGACCTTAAGAAGCCTTTTAAATTAAAAGGCATGAGCGTTATTGCTCCTGTTTCATTTATTTTCTGTTCCTACATCGTATATTGGTCAGGATGGACGACAATTTCTTGGCTGCTAGGATCACAGCTTCTAATGGTTGTTATCTACGTAGCGTTTAAGAAATATGTACCAACTGACGTCGTAAAATTTGCACAGCAGCTTAAATCTGCTTGGTGGCTAGTTGCTTATTATATTATTATGCTTGTTATCTCTTATCTAGGTTCATTTGGTGGAGGACAAGGTGTGCTAAGCAACCCGCTTGACTTAATTTTAATTGCTCTTGTTTCACTTGGTATTTTCTACTGGGCGAAATACACAGGTTTACCAAAAGCAGTTATCGATACAGATGATTAATAAAAAACACGGCATGAATTCATGCCGTGTTTTTCGTTTGTATAGGCGTGTACTCTATTTATTTATCAAACAGCCATGTTTTTAATATAGCAGCATACTCACGAAAGTAGGCTTGAAGTTTAATTGAATTTGGTGTCTTTGCGCCTAAAGGATAAACATCAAAACCTTGGCGCTTGGCAATAATAGAAGCGCGAAACAAATGAAAATCACTGCTAACAAGCACGACTTTTTTGTGTTGAATATCAACTTTCTGTTTAGTAAAAGTAAAATTCTCAAAAGTAGAAGTTGACTGATCTTCTTTTATAATTCGATTCTTTTTAATTCCTTCTTTCCGCAGAAAACGATAGGCTGCCTCTGCTTCAGAAATTTCTTCATCGGATCCTTTTCCGCCCGTTACGATAACTTTTGTTTGTTGATGTGCTTGTAAATAAGATAAGGCCGTCTTTACTCGTTCTTTTAAACTAGGAGACATTTGATCACCATCTACTTTAGAACCTAAAACGAGGACATAATCTGCGTTATGTGGAACAGACTTGTGAGCAGTTTGATACATACAAAAAGATATAATTACTATATAAAGAACAAGCGAACCAATAAAGGTATAAATCATTTTTTTCTTCAACTGTGAGCACCTTCCTAGCTATTTCATAAGATGTTTGGAAAATAATTGTTATTATAGCATGCGAGACCCAAATAAGTATAAGCACAGTAATATATAATAATAGAAGAAAATCGTTATTGTGAATGGTTATAAAATTCGTTACAATAAAGAATAAATGATTTTAAAAGTGCCTCTAAGGAGGATAATAGGGAAATCGGTGTAAATCCGGTGCAGCCCCCGCTACTGTAAATGTGGATGAACCTGCAAAGACCCACTAGTCAAACTAGGAAGGGTGCAGAAGTAAAATGAAGCATAAGCCAGGAGACCTGCTTTTAAAAACCCCTTATTTTTCGGTGGGAGAAATAAGTCAAGACAATGTGTTAATGAGCGCATGACCAAACCTTGACTTTTACAGTTAAGGTTTTTTTATGTGGTAGGGAGTGGAAAAAGTGAAAAAAGGAAAACCGCTTATGATTCAAGGAACGCACTCAGACGCTGGAAAAAGCATGATTGCTACAGCATTTTGCCGTATTTTTAAAGAAGACGGCTATCAAACTGCACCGTTTAAATCGCAAAATATGGCGCTTAATTCATACATTACAATGGATGGAAAAGAAATTGGCAGAGCGCAAGGAATTCAAGCAGAAGCGGCTGGAGTAGAAGCAACAACCAATATGAACCCTATTTTAATTAAACCAACTCGTGATCATGAATCTCAAATTGTCGTTCACGGAAAACCGCTACGTAATATGTTTGCTTTTCAGTATCGGCAAGAATTTTTTAATGAAGGTTTAAACGTTATCACGGAAGCTTATAAAGAGCTTGCCAGTCATTATGATCGAATTGTGATTGAAGGCGCTGGAAGTCCTGCTGAAGTCAATTTGAACGATCGGGAACTCGTAAATATGCGCGTTGCAAAAATAGCCCAAGCGCCTGTTGTGTTAGTAGGAGATATTGATAAAGGAGGAGTTTTTGCGAGCCTAGTGGGTACTCTTCAATTGCTTCCAGATGAACACAAGTCTAGAGTTATCGGGGTGTTAATTAATAAATTCCGAGGAGATTTAGAACTTTTAAAACCAGGTTTGAAGTGGTTTGAAGAATACACGGGTGTTCCGGTTCTAGGAGTTATTCCTTATATGAACAACGTGGAAATTGACGCGGAAGATTCGTTATCACTTAGAAATTACTCAACGCTTGTGAATCCGTTAAAAGAAATTGATATTGCGGTTATCTCGTACCCGCGCATCTCAAATTTTACAGACATCGATCCTTTAAGTTTAGAAGAAGACTGTCACGTGAGGCTTGTAACCAAGCCGTCGCAATTAGGTACGCCTGATTTAATTGTTTTACCAGGAAGCAAAAATACGATTGAAGATGCTCAGTTTTTACAAGAAAGCGGCCTGGCTCTAGCCATTAATCAAGTTTTGAACACAACGAACGTTCACGTCATTGGCATCTGCGGAGGATATCAAATGCTAGGGGAGACAATTACAGACCCTGATGCAGTAGAATCTCGGATTGAATCCATTAAAGGGCTGGGCTTGCTTCCGGTGGAAACCGTTATGACAACCAGCAAAAAAACAGAAAGAGTTTCTGGGTATGTCCAGCTAGAAAGTGAAAGAGTTTCGATTGAAGGCTACGAAATTCATATGGGAAAGACGATTTCTAAGAGCACCACGGAAGCTTTTGCAGTGGTAGAGCATGAAAAAGAAGGAACGGTTAAAGACAACGTCATTGGCACGTATGTTCATGATGTGTTTCATAACGATGCTTTGCGCAGAGCTTTGCTTAATCAAATTCGTAAACATAAAAAATTGCCGCCTATTACGGACACATTCAACAGTCGCCTGCAAAAAGAGGAGTCTTTTTCAAAAGCAGCAGCATATGTGAGAGAAGCCGTAGATATGGAAAAGCTGTATCATTTAATAGACAACTATAAAAGCCCGGAGCAAACACAAAAAGTATAGCTTGTAGGGGCTTTCGCTTGTTTTTTTACTGAGAACTTTAGTACGCTATTCTACGTTGCCTAGTTCAACAGTCTAGCACTCGTAACAAATAAAAGATGATTGTTTCCAACTTAATGCATGGTGGAAGCATGGTTTATGGACAGGAAAATGAATGGTTAATGTAATGTAAAACATCACGCCTCGTTTCCTAGAGGAGCTGAACGTATTGATTTTTAAACGTATTTTTTTTAACAAAGCATCTATTTTATACATAGTCAGTTTATTTATTGTATGTACTTCGGTAATTATGGGCGTATTTATTGGTACAGTTTCGTTAACCGTAGGAGATACAATCAAAATTATTATTGGCCACCTTACCGGGCTATCCTTATATCACGGTCCGGAAAACATGGATTTAATCATTTGGCAAATTCGTTTTCCAAGAGTACTGGTGGCATTTTTAGTAGGAGCTTCGCTTTCAATAGCAGGGGCTGCCTTTCAAGGGCTATTAAGAAACTCTCTTGCCGATCCTTATACGATCGGGGTTTCCTCAGGTGCAACCCTTGGCTCTGTCATGGCAATTTATTTTCATTGGAGTATTTTTGGTTTGTCTATCTTCACGCTGCCTGTAGTCGGCATTGTATCTGGTTTTATTACTCTTCTTTTAGTTTTTGGTATTACGAAACTCGCAAGCGGCAATTTGGCCAATGAAACCATCATCTTAGCGGGGATTATTTTATCATCCTTTATGAGCGCGCTTATTTCATTAATTGTGGCTCTTTCTCCCGAAGAAGATGTAAGGCAGGTTTTATACTGGCTAATGGGAAGCGTATCAATGAGAGGATGGTCTCATATTCAAATTTTAGGGCCGTTCTTTTTGATCGGTACAATTATGCTGTTGTTACATGTAAAAGAGCTGAACGGCTTAGCATTTGGCGATCAATCCGCTCAGTTTATGGGAATAGACGTAAAGAAGAAAAAAAGAATGATTTTAATAGGTGCATCCGTATTAACAGGGGCTGCGGTATCAGTATCTGGGGCAATTGGATTTGTTGGCTTAGTTATCCCCCACGTAGTGCGTCTCGTAGCGGGAGCTAATCATAAGCATGTACTGCCGCTTTCTATTTTAATTGGAGGAAGTTATTTGGTTTTAGCAGATTTATTGGCACGAACGATATTAGAACCTCGTGAACTGCCGATTGGAGTCGTAACCGCCTTAATTGGTTCGCCAATTTTTACCCTGCTCCTTGTAAAAGAACGTATGCGGAAGAGAGGAATATCATGATTGAACTATATAATGTGACAGGAGGATACGATAAGCAGCAGCCAACCGTTCGTGACATCACGTTCACCGTAGACAAAGGTTCTTTTGTCGCTTTACTAGGACCAAATGGAAGCGGGAAAACAACGCTTATTCGCTTAATTATGAATGTATTAACCATTCAATCAGGAGAAGTGAAGGTGGAAGGAAAGTCAGTGAAGGCTTATTCACCAAAACAACTGGCGCAAAAAGTTGCAGTCATGACGCAAGAAAATCAAATTGGGCTAGAATTTACGGTTCAAGAAATTGTTTCACTTGGACGTTACCCTTATCAGGCAAAAGGATTGTTTAGCACTGTATCAGCACAGGATGAAGAAGTGGTGGAAAGCGTGATGAAATTAACAAACGTCTGGCACTATAGAAATCATACTTTTCAATCGCTAAGCGGTGGAGAAAAACAGCGGGTTTTACTGGCTAAAGCACTAGCGCAAGAACCTGACTACTTACTTCTTGATGAACCAACGAATCACTTAGATGTAAAACATACAATGGAACTGCTTCAGCTGTTAAAAACTTTACAGCAGGAAATGAGCTTAACGGTCCTGGCCATTTTGCATGATCTCAACATCGCCTCGCTGTTTGCAGATAATGCCGTGTTGCTGAAAGATGGAAGAGTAGAAGAAACTGGGATGGATGCCATTTTTCAGGATGCAGCTACGTTAAAAAGAGTATATGGGGTTGATTTGCATGTATTTCACCATCCCGCTGTGAACAAGCGACAAATTGCTTTTGTGCCGCCGTATCAATATCCAGAGACGGACTTCCATGAGTTGTATCAGTTACAAAAGGAACCGGACAACCTATGTTTATCCTTTGCTCGTCCTTTGAGAACTCTTTCACTGGGTTCAAATGAAACAGGTCTAGACTGGTGTCAAGAAATTGTTCAACAGCAAAGCAGTGCTAACGCGGCGTGGAAATCTGCGTCTTTATATAGTCATGAAGTTCGCTTAAAAGACGATAAAGGTTACTCGTGGCTGGCTGTGCTGACACATGGACAAAAAGAAAACGAAGTAAATATTGTTCTACTAACAAATGCGCCGCTTTCGGACGGGAACTTACTTCATGCTGCGATGAAGGTAATTGAGTACCGAGCTTTCTTAGGAAAAACAGGACGTATTGTTGTAGCATCATCTCATCATAAAGAAGAAAATCAAGAAGAAATTTCAGAGTTCTTGATGGAACGCCTCCAAAAAGAATTACAACTATTTATGGAAACAAAAATGACCGACAGTTGCTTTAAATAAGCAGTAGCGGTCATTTTTTATTCTTCGGAGTGATCATCAGACTTTTCTGTTTCACCTCCTGAACTCATCGTTGTCTCAGTTGTATGTTCATCAATCTTTTTTTCTTTTAGCTTAACAGAAAACAAGTCTTTGACTTCTTCATCTACTTGATCAGAGTCAGCGCTGTAAGTGGTGCCGATGTTTAAGTGACCGGTCAAATCTTTAATGCCTAGCTGGCCGAAATTATTACTAAGATCAATTTTGTCTAACAATACTTTTTCGACCATGATTTTTTCAACAACAATGGACTGCTTTGGCTGAGTTACTTCATCAATCTTTTTGTCAAGAGTTTTCACCATCTCATATAAGGCTGTATTGGACGATTCTTCCTTTAACGCAGAGAGCTGATTTTGAATAGCTTCGAAATTAGGAGCTGACTGCATAGCCGAGAGTAAATGAGCTGTTTGCTCGTGCAGTTGAGACAGTGATTGAATAAGGTGAGCTGATTCATTTAATTGCTGATGAAGCTCTTCTATTTTAGGGATCGCGTCGATTAAACGCGTCACTTGATCAATAATTCCCTGCAGGTTCAGCGCTGAATCTGACGAAAGAGCAGGTTTTGTGAATTCAGCTTCAGCAGAGGTCTTAGGCTCCATTTGGCTAGGCAACTTCTTTGGCTGTTGAGGGGGTTTTTTTAGATTAGACTGTTTTTTAGCTTTCATCTTTTCGGGTAATTCTTTCCGCTTTTGATTAGAACGTTGGTCTATGGGACCTGCTTTTTTTTGAGTTGGAAGGGAAGACGGATTTATTTTACGGACTGTTTCAATTTTAGGCGATTGTTTAAACCACTTAGAAAACATGAAATTCCCTGCCTTTCATGCTACGTATAGTTCTGCACAATAAATTACAAATCAAATTTCACATGCAAAAGACCATCTTTAAATGATGCGTGACACGGCGCTTCCCCTACAGCAGGCGGAAGGATGATTGATCGTTGAAACGTTCCTTCACGTCTTTCTTTGTGAAGAACATTTGCATCCTTCACGGTTAAAAGAGATGAACCGGATATGTGTAAAGTATTTTCGTGCATGGTCAATTCGACATCTGTTCGTTTAGCACCGGGTATTTCAATTACAACTAACAGCTGATTTGCCCATTCATATACATCAATTAAAGGATAATCTCGATACTCATTTACAATTTGGGGAGAAGCATCTGCTTCCGTATCATTCTTTTCTTCATGATCATCATCAAAAATCTTTTCCCAAAATTTCGTATGGTTTTCTTCTTGTAACGTTTCTGCCCACTTTTTAAATTTTCCGTGATTCATATTTGTCACCTTCTTTAAAAAAATAAAACAAGGCCTTTTGCAGCTTTCTATTTTATATGTATGCATGAAAACAGAAAAAAACGTCCACTTTAATCTAAATCGTGGACGTCTATTTGAGACATAGGAATATTAATATGTTTAGGCATCCGGATTTCCAACACTCCGGAACGATAGATGGCGCGTGTGCCTTTTTTGCGAACCGAACAAGGAAGCTGAATTTCTTCTTTGAAGGATTCTTCTCCATCTATTCCTTCAATCGTACACACATATGGCGTATGATAGACTTTAATGCTTGATACAATATCGCGGTTAGGGATTTTTAGCTGCACAATGCATTCATCTAATGTATTGATGACGTTTGAATCAAATCTTCTTGGCTTTTGTCCATGACCTTCAGTTCCCATATCCTGCTGTTCTTTCATCATGTCTTGGGCTTGCTTAAAGAATTCATTTCCTTGCATAAAATCTGGAAAAGAATGGGACATGGTAGAAGAAATCATTTGCTGAATATACTTATCCATGTCTTTAGATGCCATTCCTTTTGGGATATTTTCCATCATTCCTTTAAAAGGAGACTTTCCAAATGGAAACATATTTACACACCTCCTTGTAATGTGCCAAGTAAAATAACAAAATTGTTAAAGCTAAATTTGATTTCCAATTGGAGCTGAAGGGTTTGCAATTTGATCTTGATCACTTACATCAGGATCTAACACGCCCGTATTCATTTGAGAGCAAGTAGGAGAGAAGTTACCTAAAGAGAAATTCGCGCCGTTAAACTTTGAGTTCGCCGTGTGACTGTTTTGAATGGTGGAACCAAAATCAATATTTGCGTTTTGCGTGACACCGTTTGGTACGATATTAAAAACGTTAATTTGAAGAAGCATAAAGAGACTCCTTACTGTTTTTATTCATTCTACTCCAACAGTCTATTGCGTTCAGAGAGAATGTATTCACCGTTTGTCGTCATGCTGTTGACAAGCATTGCCCTATATCACTGCTGATAACCATTGACATGATCAACGTTTGCAATATCTGTTTGGTCATTTGTATCAGGATCGATATAAATGTTTCGCATTTTCGAGGAAGCAGGTGAGACATCGCCATAAGAAGAGTTCGTACCAGTGGATTTTGAATGAGCCGTGTGACTGTTATGGAGTGCTTCGCCAATGTTGACAGAACCGTTGCTTGAGATACTGTTGATCTTTAAATTATAAATGTTAATAACACTTGGCATACGTTCTCACCCTTTTCTATGGTTGATTAATGTATCCTATGATGATAAGTGCCTAAACGTTCACAATTCCTCATAACTAAAATCGCCTTTTCCGATTGAAGGAAAAAGCGATTGAGAGAGGATTACTTAATGATATGATGGGCTTATGAAATGGGTGCAATACGATAATTCTTTTTTTCTAAAATGTAAGAGATGCTTTGTTGGACAGTGGAAAATGTTCGCCAATTAAACTGAGAATCTACAAGCGAAAGAGCCATTTTTGAAGAAAGACCAACAATAAGGCAAGTGGTACCAATCAAACGCAAAGCATCGTGAAGCGTGTTAATATAATAACCATGTTCTTCATCTAACGAATGAAGGGAAGATAAATCAATAAGCAAATAGCGCGCCTGTTCTTTTACAACTGCCTCCAATACCGTTTCAGTTAGCTTCTTTCCACGTTCTATATCCATCTTACCGGTAATGGGCACAGCTAAAACCTCGTCCCATATCTTTAATAAAGGCGTGGACAAATCCTCAATTAACCGTTCTTTTTCAAGCTCTGCCTCGGCTTGATCTGTAAAGTCTAATAGCATAAGCAAGTAGCCATAACGCTCGCCGTCTTTTGTATCAATAGGGTGAATCACAGCTTCTGCTACGTATTGACTGCCAATCGTTATACGCGTTCGGTAGGTTGTATGAAGAGAGGTGAGTAATTTTTCCGCTTCTTCAGAATTGGAATGAAAGAAGTCCATATGCTTTCCAATTAACTCTTCGATATGAGATAACTGGTAGATTGGGAGTACTGGCTGGAGTGTTTCAATTGCTCTTGCATTCATCCACTGCACACGATAGTCTTTATCTGCAATGATCATGGTTTCTTGAATATTTTCTAAAATCAAATGTCCATTAAGCTTTTGTGGAAGCCGTCCAATTCCATTCATTCTCCATCTCTCCTTATGTGTGTATTAAGTTTATGTACATCTACTTTATATTTTACAGTGAAAAGAATGAAGAAGGCTATAAGAAATTTCTTAACGTGTATAGGGATCATGGTATGTAAAAAAACGTAGGAGTAAGCACTCGCTTCAATCAAAAAACTCCCCTGTGCAAAAGGGGAGTTCACCTTACTCATATGATTTAATAAAATCAACGTTGTATTTTTCAACGCTTGATAAGTGGAAATCTCTAAATGATGAATCAGGCGTATACCATGACTTTTCATCAAAATAGGCTTGAAGATCTTTCGATTTAAATACATACCCATGCCGCGCATAGATTTCATTTCGAGCTAGCCTTAGTTCACTCGAGCTCAAACTGCTAATATCTCTATAGCTTAATTTGTAAGAATCCGAACCAGGAAGAATATAAGAGCTTGAAGTAGCATAAGAGCGCGGCCCAGGCACGATCACTTCTCGTTCTTTTATGACGGTTTTTTCCTTTTCGACGGGCGGCGTTTGCATATTTAACATAATACTTTCTTCACTTTGAATAGTGTAGGGACTGCTTTTGAACGTTGTGCCGTCTTTTTGCACTTCAGCATGAACAGTGACGCTTCCATCCGTGGCAACAGGCCCTATTTGTGATGAGCTATTCACCTGCAGTCCCGTGCTTTTTCCATTTACGAATAAGATAGCGTCATCTCTATTCGATGAGATTGTAACGTAAGCCCCTTTAAATACCACAGATATATTTTCTTCTTTTTGCCGGTGAAAATTTACAGTGGTTTGATCTGTAAGTTTTCCGTAAGAGCTTTCATAATAAGCCGTAAGCGGGTAATTTCCAATCATAAAAGGCCCTATTTTTTGCGTTTGATTCTTGGATATCGATTGTTTTGTATCATTGACTGTAACCGTTGCATCCTCTGGCGTGGTGAGGGAGATATAATATGATGACGGCACAACCACGTACTGTTTTTTGAAGAGTAGTGAATGTTTCTGTTCTTTTATTGTGAAGTAGATACTCGATTTATTTTTTAAATCATTTTCAACGTCTCGTAAAATAGAACCATCGGAAGTTGCATCCAACAGTGCTTGAATAGATGTGTCATTAATAACTATAGTAGACTGCGAAGAGTCTAATAACTCTCTTAACACAGCTGTATCTTTCGATTCTAATGCCTCAATAAAGCGGTCAGCCGTCTTTTCTTCTGAGCCAGAGAAAAAGAAATAAAATACAAAAGTTAAAAGAAGTATAAGCGCAATACCTCCGCCAATATACCAGCTCTTTTTATGCTTAGCTGCAGCTGGCGACACGGTGAAAGAAAAGCCGCAGTTATTGCAAAATAATTGGTCTGTGCTTGCACTGGCCCCGCATTTTGGACATTGATTCATTCACACCATTCCTTTCTTTTCATTCCATTAAATGTATGGAACGTGTAGGTAAAACAGACCATTAAATGGGAAAAAGAATAGATTCAACAAGAAAGATAAACACACCAAACATGCACAGAAAAGGTGAGGTATGCTATGATAAGAACTATACATTAATCCGATAGGGACACTCTGTCATATAAAAAGGAGATGAAGCAAATGAGTGTTTCATTTGTAAATAAAAATCAAGAGTCTACGTATGAAAAATTGCTGCCTCTAGTCGAAAAATTTAAGAAACGAGCTTTTAAAATAGATGAAGAAGGTACGTTTCCCTTTGAAAATATTCAAGAGTTAAAAGAAGCGGGCTATACACGTCTTTCTCTCGAAAGCAAATATGGCGGAAATGAATTACGCCTTTATGATTTTTTATTATTTCAAGAATTAATTGCTCAAGGAGATGCTTCTACGGCTCTTAGTATTGGATGGCATATGGGGATTACAATGGACTTGCGTGAAAAACAGCCTTGGAATCAGCAAATCCTCGATTTTATTTTTAAAGAAATAGAAAAAGGTGCACTTATTAACACCGCTGCTACTGAACCGAAGACAGGAAGTCCTACTCGAGGAGGAAAACCGGAAACGACAGCCATAAAAACAAAAGAAGGCTGGCGAATCAACGGCCGAAAAACATTCACCACGATGTCTCCAGTGTTAAATTACTTTTTGGTAAAAGCAAGTATTGAAGGTGAAGAAGAGATCGGCTTATTTTTAATTCCTCGTGAAACAAGCGGGCTTTCAATAGAAGAAACATGGGATATGATTGCAATGCGCGGGACAGGAAGTCACGATCTTGTGCTAGAAAACGTCGATATTAAATACGACTTTCTTGTTGAACGCCTCGGTGGTTTTAAAAAGAATGAGCCAAGCGGCTGGCTTCTTCATATACCAGCTTGCTACATGGGTACAGCCATCGCAGCAAGAGATTATGCTGTCGCATTTGCTACAGAATATTCGCCTAATAGTATTGAAGGGACGATTAGCGAGTTGCCAAATGTGCAGCGTCTAGTAGGAGAGATGGAACTTGAACTCATGCAGGCGCGTCACTTTATGTACAGCGTGGCAAGTAAATGGGATGAGACCAGCGACCGAGCAGCATTAGCGGGAGAGTTAGCAGCTGTCAAACACGTAGTGACCAATAGTGCCTGTACGGTTGTCGACAAAGCCATGCGCATAGTAGGAGCGCGAAGCTTGCAGCGCAGTAATCCGCTGCAGCGTTATTATAGAGACGTGCGTGCCGGGCTTCACAACCCTCCAATGGATGATATGACGATTGTTAATTTAGCGAAGCAGGCGTTTACTAGATAAAACTTAATAACATGTTAAATGATGAAAAACTGCTTATTATAGGCTATTCTATAATAAGCAGTTTTTTCGTTGCAAGAGGAGGAATTGAAGATGAAGTCCGTAAGAGAAATTCAGCTGACACCCTATAATATCGCGTGGGAAAAGGAATTTTCAAAAGAAGCTGCCACCTTAACAACTATAATGTCAGCTCAAGTTTTAGAGGTTCATCATATCGGAAGCACTGCTGTTCCCGGCTTAAGCGCAAAACCGATTATTGATATACTTATTGAAGTGAAAGATATAAAGAAAGTAGATACATATAATCAGTGGATGGAACAGCTTGGTTACGAAGCGAAAGGTGAAAACAGCATAAAAGGAAGACGATACTTCCAAAAAGGCGGAAATGAAAGAACGCATCATGTTCATATTTATGAAAAAGGCCACCCAGAAATTAATCGGCATATATAGTTTCGAGATTATCTGCGTACTCACCCTGATACAGCAAAAGAGTACGAAACGTTGAAAATAGAACTAGCGCATCGCTATCGCTTTGAACCAGAAAAATATGTGGAAAATAAAACGAATTTTATTCATAAAATAGATGGGCTAGCTTTAAAATGGAGAAAGGGAAGCAGCAATAAGAATAGGAAAGATGATCTTAGATAAAAAGGAGGAATGAGCTTGACTCCAGTTCTAAATCGACAGACAAATACAGGAAAAAAGAAAAAAACAATATGGATCAGCCTGATATCCTTTGTTATTCTTTGTTTTGTACTTTGTACGGCAATTTCTCTTTATGTAGGCATAAGCCTGACAAAACTAGATAAAAATCCTGCTGTGAAAAATCCTGGTGATTACGGCATGCACTATAGCAATCAAGTATTTTTGAGCAAAGACGGAATAACCCATTTAAAAGGATGGATGATTGAACCAACGGAACAGCCAAAAGCGACCATTATTATGTCACATGGATACGGAAATAACCGTGAAGCACAAGGAGCTGGCTTTCTGCCGCTGAGTAAGGAATTTGTAAAAGCGGGATATCGAGTAGTCATGTTTGACTTTAGAGATTCAGGAGACTCAGAAGGAAATCAAACAACGATTGGTGTAAAAGAACAGCTCGATTTATTAGGCGTTATTCAGAAAATGAAAGAAACAACAAAAGAGCCAATTGTGCTCTACGGCATTTCAATGGGAGCAGCTACTTCTTTATTAGCAGCTTCTCAAGGGGACGACGTAAAAGCGGTGGTAGCCGATAGTCCTTTTAGTGATTTAACCTCTTATTTAAAAGAAAATCTATCTGTATGGTCTCATTTACCAAACTTTCCGTTTACACCGCTAACAATTGCTATTCTTCCTGTTATTGCAGATGCAAATCCTGCTGAAGCTAGTCCTATTAAAGCAGTCGAGCATATTTACCCTCGACCAATTTTATTTATACACAGCACAGGAGATACAAAAATTCCTTACACTGAAAGTGAAAAAATGGCTAAAACGCACCCGGATGCTTTTCACTTCTGGAAAACTGATAAAGCAGAACACGTTCAAAATTATCATGTATACAAAAAAGAATATGTAAAGCGCGTATTATCTTTTATTGAGCAATCGCTGTAAAAAAAAGAGGCTGGGACAAAAATATTTTAGACGAAATGTAAAACGAACCATTGATCAAGACTTTTGATTAGTGGTTCGTTTTTTTGTTAGGACAAACGTAGATTTCATGTGTGTAAATCTTTCTAGCTGTTGACGAAGACTCCTGCGGGAAAAGCGGAACAGGTGAGACCCCGCAGGGGCGAAAGCGACGAGGCTCAGCGACCGCCCGCGGAAAGCGAAGCCTTGCACGGAAATCAGCTGCGGTGTCTCAAACAGTTCAGCTCATATATCTCATTTGTTCATCTTTAGATGGGATTCATTTCGTTATGTCTCAACCTCTTTTAGCCGTTGATTTTACCTTGTTCTATAAGCTCAGCATATAAATTACGAAGAATGTAGGTTTTATAACTTTCTAGCTTTCTTCCATCGATTTTAGAGATATTGGCCGCTTTTAACTGCTGAACAAACCAGCCCTTTGAATAGATATGAGCCATTGTTAATCACTCCTTCAAAAAGATCCACTCTAAATAATTAACTATATTCATAAAAGGAACTAAAAAGAAGTGAACGAGGCAAATGAATTGACGTTCATTTTTTGCAGCGTTATACTGCTCTACAGCTACTTATAAAGGAGGAAATGAACAATGAGTAAACAGTATATAAACGTAAATGGCGTTAATTTGCACTACATAAGCAAGGGACAAGGAGATCTTATGCTATTTCTTCATGGGTTTCCTGACTTCTCGCATATTTGGCGACACCAGATAGATGAATTTTCTAATGGTTTTCACACAGTTGCTTTGGATTTAAGAGGATATAATCTATCTGAAAAGCCAAGCGGACTAGAATCATACGAAATTGATGTATTAGTAGAAGATATTCGCCAAGTGATTGAAGGTTTAGGATATAGCTCCTGCACGCTAGTTGTACACGACTGGGGAGCAGGAATTGGCTGGACATTTGCTTATCGCTATCCTGAATATGTACAAAAATTAATTGCTTTTAACGGTCCGCACCCTTATACATTTATGCGTGAGCTTAGAACAAATAAAAATCAGCAAAAAGCAAGTGAATATATGAAATGGTTTCAAAAACAAGAAGCACAGGACTATATGGAACGAGATAATTTCTCAGGTTTGCGTAAGCTTGTGATCGACCCAGGTGTAAAAAAAGGATATCTAACAGCTGATGATGTTCAAGCATACGTGAACTCTTGGGAAAATGGCTCTGTGCTGTCCATGCTAAGTTATTACCGCAACTTAAAGATTTTCACAGAAGAAGACCTTCAAAGAAAATCTTTGTTTCCGTTAGAAGAAGAAGTGTTAAACATCCCGGTACAAATTATTTGGGGAAATCAAGATCCTACTTTTATGCCTGAAAACTTAGATGGTATTGAAGAATATGTACCAAACATATCTGTTCACCGATTAGCTGAAGCATCTCATGCCCCTCAGCATGAAAAGCCTCACGAAGTAAACGACGTGATGTGGAATTTTTTAAATAAGTAAAGATAAAAAGAGGCTCAGACAAAAGTAGTTTAGGTGAAAGAAAATCCGAACGATGAATTGAGATTCTTGATAGAGAATCCAACTCGTTCGGATTTTTTTATTGCGCAGGTTTCATATATATAGTGGTTTCTAGCTGTTGATTGGAGGGAAAGGCGAAGTCCTGCAGGAAAGACCCCGCGGGGCGCAAACGACGAGAAGGCTCAGCGGCTGCCTGCAGAAAGCGAAGTCTTGAACGGAAATCAACAATGGTATTAAAAGTAATTCATACTAACTCATTTATCCCATTTGTTCGTCTTTAAATTGAATTTATCTTGTTCTGTCTCAATTTCTTTTTCTGTTAAATTTAAAATATTTATTCAAAAAGTGATCCAAATGAATAAGGTGTTCGTTAGGTAAGTAGAAAAGGAAGTACTTCTTAAGAAAAGGCGGTTAAAAACTTTTTTTAAAAAAAGTGATCCAACGTCACTCAGCGATCGTTTAGTAAATAGAAAGAGAATACTTCCTAAAAAGGATCATTAAATGTGAGGGAACATGAAAGTTTAATATATAGAATATTCAAAATGTTCAATCTATTTAATGGTTTAAGATGTAGTAAGAATGAAAAAAGTGGCGTACATCAACTAAAAATGAGGAGAGTGGAAAATGATGAAATTAAGTAAAAAATTAATGATCCCTGTACTAGGAGCTTCACTATTGATGCCGACTATTGCAAATGCGGAGGAAGTAAAACCAACGGCAGTAACAAAAGCTTCAGATCTACGAGCGAACTTAGACTACCTATTATCTGAACACTTTACGCTTGCCGTTGCCGCTATGACAACAGCCTATGACGGTTCTAAAGATGCTGACGCTGCGTTCAAAGCATTGGATCAAAATGCCGTCGACATGGAGCCAGCTATTGCTTCTATCTATGGTGATCAAGGAGCGGCTGAATTTGAACGAATTTTCAGAGAACACAACAATTACACAGATGATTTTGTAAAAGCAACAAAAGAAAATGACAAAGAAGCCATGGCGGAAGTAGATAAAGAAGTAGATCAATTCGTGAATGAATTTGCTAAATTTTTAAGCACTGCTACGGAAGGTAAACTACCTGAAGATGCAGCAAAAGAAGCGCTTCGCGTGCACGAAGATCAAGTAAAAGAAACGTTTGAAGATTATGTAGAAGGTGACTATGAGGCAGCCGCGAAGACATACCGCGAAGGATATCAGCAAATGTTCGCAATTAGTAAAGCGTTATCAAATGCAATCGTAACGCAAATGCCTGATAAATTCGACAATACAAAAGTAGATACACCAGCAGCAGATTTACGTTCTTCATTAAACAGCTTAGCAGCAGAACATTTTGCTCTAGCAACAATGGGAATGGAAAAAGGGTTTAACGGTTCAAAAGATTACGACTATGTTAGCTGGTTAGAAAATGCTAACACAGCAGATTTTAAGGCTGCAATCGGCTCAGTATATGGCGATGAAGGAGCTGCACAATTCGAAAAAATTTGGCAAGGAGATCACATCAATGCCCAAGCTGAATTAGTAAGTGCACAAGTAAAAGGCGATGAAGCAGGAGAAAAAGCTGCAAAAGATAAGCTCCATAAATTCGCGCAAGAATTTGGTGCATTCTTAGGAACAGCAACAGATGGAAACCTTCCAACTGCAGACGCACAGGCAGCTATAAAAGCACACGAAGATACGGTTATTAAAACATTTGAACAATATGCATCCGGTGACTACGCTGGAAGTTATGATACGTATCGTGAAGGGTATAAATTAATGTTTGGTGTTGGCCAAGCTTTAGGTGAAGCAATCGTAAAACAAAACCCCGATAAGTTTGCTGAAACAGCTATGCCAACAGATATGCCGAAAACAGGTATGGGCGGGGCATCTGAATCAACGATGAACCCACTAACAGCGATCTATATTGCACTATGTTCGTTAGCTGTGTTAACAGCTGGAGTGATTTTACGCAAGAAACCAGTAAGCAAATAATATTTTTTCTCCTTTTCCTTATGATTTACAAGTCAAGAGTCCTGAAAAAAAGAAGAGAGGCTGTTCTCTCTTCTTTTTTATAAACAGCTGTGAAATGAGGTGACGATGTGAAAAAAGCGATTGTTCTCGCCTACTGTATATTAAGTTTAGTCCTGCTTGTTAGCGGGGGACTATATTTTAAAGAACAAATGGTAGAAGCAAAAGAAACAAAGCAACAGGCTGCAGCTAAGCAAAAAGAAAAAGAAGCACAATCAAAGGATCTAAAAAGCCGGGTAACGCTTGAAGAAGAATTTGCTGTACTAAAAAAGCATAAAACAGAAGCCAAACAGTTAAACAAAGAATTTAAAGGAATCATCCCTGAAAAAGTGTCCATTCCTGCTGTTCATGTGGAGGCTTCAATTGAACAAGTAGGAGTATTAGACAGCGGTGAAATGGCAGCTCCATCTACAGAAAATGGAATTGCTTGGTTTGAACCAGGAGCTAAACCTGGCGTAAAAGGAAATGCTGTATTAGCAGGACACGTAGACAGTAAAACCGGCCCTGCAGTCTTTTACAACCTAAAAAACTTAAAAAAAGACGATGAAATTACCGTCAGAGATGCACAGGGGACCACGCTTACTTTTGTTGTTAAACGTATAAAAATCTATCCGCGAGATAAGGCACCTCTAAACGAAATTTTTGGGTACAGCAACAAACGTAATTTAAATTTAATTACGTGCACAGGCACGTTTGACCGTGCGGAAGGAACCCATCAAGAGAGGTTAGTTGTCTATACAGAACTAAAAGCTGACCAAGCAAAAGAATTGGAGCGTGAAGCAAATGCACCACAACCTCCTACACATGTAAAGATGAGCAGTAATTTGCTTACGTGGTACGCGGTACGAGAAGGTAATATTATCGGCTACCGAATTTATAAAAAGAATCCAGGCGGAACATTTGTCCATATTGGCAGCGTTTCGGAATTTGAGCGAAAAAGCTTTGCTGACTCCGACGCATCTCAAGCTCGTTACTATGTAACAGCTGTTAATGAGTCAGGAAAAGAGTCCGCTCCGTCTAGTATAGCGAAATAACAAAAAGCTCTCTTCAAACGGAGGGCTTTTTGTTATTTTTGATTGTCGATTAAAAAGATATCTTCTGCCTTTCTATTTATCTAAATGCTATTAGTTTTAATAGATAAATAAAAATTCCTTAAAAATAATACTTGAATAATATAAATATTCAGATTATTATGTACTGATAATCTTTTTTGGTAATTAAAAGGAAAAATCTAAAAAATTCTAAACGAAAAAGGAGAGAAAGTATGGCACAACCTAATTTGCAAACAGAGCAAAAATCGCATCCAACAACCTTTCTAGACAAACTATTAGGAAGGGTAGAAGCAATCGGAAACAAACTACCTGATCCTTTTATTTTATTTGTATGTCTAGCGCTTATTATCGTAGTAGCATCTGTTGCTATTAATAGTATGGGAGTAACGGTGGTCCATCCCGGTACTAATAAGACTCTTCCAATTAAAAGTTTGTTGTCGCATGAAGGTATTCAGTATATCTTAACATCGATGCTGACCAATTTCACTGAATTTAAGCCCCTAGGACTTGTACTTGCTATGATGCTTGGAGTCGGCCTTGCAGAAAAAGTAGGTCTGCTTGAAGTGGCCATAAAGAAAACGATTTTGAATGCTCCAAAAGCTCTTATTACATACGCCATCATTTTTACAGGAATTATGGCCAACTTAGCGGCAGATGCCGCTTTTGTCATCGTGCCTCCGCTTGCCGCAATGATTTTTTATACAGTAGGAAGGCACCCGCTTGCTGGATTAGCAGCAGGATTTGCTGGGGTGGGATCAGGCTTTACAGCGAATCTTATTATATCCGGAACCGACGGATTGTTATCAGGCATTTCTACTGAAGCTGCTAAAACAATTGACCCAAGCGCTGCTGTCAGTCCTGCAGCGAACTGGTATTTCATGGCGGCTTCTGTATTTGTTTTGACCGTTATAGGGGCGATCGTCACCGAAAAGATTGTAGAACCTAGGCTGGGCAATTATAAAGGGAAAAAACGCAATGATTTTGGTGAAATTAGTGAGGCAGAAGCAAAAGGATTAAAAAACAGTATCGTTGCTACATGTATTTATGTCGCTGTACTAGCTGTTTTCTTATTTTGGCCCAACTCTCCTCTACGAAATGAAGACGGTGGAATTGTTCCATCTCCTTTTTTAGATGGTATCATTCCGATCACGCTGCTGTTTTTTGTGGTAGTTGGCTCTGTTTACGGAATAACAGTAGGGAAAATCAAAAGTTCTAGAGATGTACCTGCTTATATGACTGATTCGATGAAAGATATGGCTAGCTATATTGTTCTTATTTTTGCGGCTGCTCAATTTATCGCTTACTTTAATTGGACTAATATTGGAACGTGGATTGCAGTAGAAGGAGCGGATGCATTAAGAGCACTAAATCTAACTGGACTTCCAGTTGTGGTTGGTTTTGTATTTTTAACTGTTGTTCTAAGCCTTCTTATTTTTAGCGGCTCCGCTCAATGGGCGCTAGAAGCACCTATTTTTATTCCATTGTTCATGCTGTTAGGATACAACCCTGGATTTATTCAAGCAGCATACCGAATAGCGGATTCTTCCACGAATGTAATCACTCCTTTAAATCCATACATGATTGTTATTTTAGCCTTTATGAAAGAATACGAGCCTAAGGCAGGACTTGGCACAATTATTTCACTTATGCTTCCTTATACTCTAGCTTTTTTAGGAATTTGGATTGTTATGTTGCTTATTTTTGCAGTATTCGGTATTCCTCTAGGGCCTGGTGTATATATGTATTTGTAAAGAAAAATCCTCTTCTACTCCAAGAAGAGGATTTTTTATGTCAGAAACTCTAACACAAACAAAAAATAGTTCAGCTGATGTGTACATAGGAGAATACATAAGAAAAAGAAAACAGTATAAAAAAATAAAAGTTTTCTGAATAAATTTGCAAAAAGTAGTTGCTAAATACATATAAATCAAATATGATAGTAAACATAACAAGAGATGTTATATAATCTAACATTAAATTTAGGGGTTATTTATTCGTACTTAAGGGGGAAATCATCATGCAAATGGGCGATTCAGTATTTATGTTTTTTTCAGCATTATTGGTTTGGATTATGACACCAGCTATTGCATTGTTTTACGGGGGCATGGTTCGAAGTAAAAACATGTTAAGTACCGCGATGTATAGCGTAGGTTCTTTAGCTGTTATATCTGTTCTTTGGATAGTGGCAGGCTATTCGTTAGCTTTTTCTACCGGTGGCAATGCTTTTATTGGTAACTTGGACTGGGTGGGATTAAAAGGAGTCGGGTTCACTCCAAACGGGGACTACAGTGCTACGATCCCGCATAATATGTTTATGATGTTTCAGCTGACATTTGCTGTACTAACAGTAGCTATTATCTCTGGAGCTTTTGCAGAGCGCATGAAGTTTTCAGCATTTATCTTATTTGCTATCCTATGGTCATTATTTGTATATGCACCAGTAGCACACTGGGTTTGGGGAGTTGGCGGATGGCTCCGTGAACTAGGAGCTATTGACTTTGCCGGAGGAAACGTCGTTCACATTTCATCAGGTGTAGCAGGATTAATTCTAGCTCTTGTTGTTGGAAAACGAAAAAATGCCGATGCCGCAGCACCTCACAATTTACCGTTAACTCTTTTAGGCGGAATGCTGATTTGGTTCGGGTGGTTTGGTTTTAACGTTGGAAGTTCTTTAACTATTAACAGCGTTGCAATGACGGCTTTTATTAACACGAATACAGCGGCAGCAACAGGAATTATCGGCTGGCTTGTAGTAGAGTGGATTATCAATAAAAAACCTACGCTGCTTGGAGCCGTTTCGGGAGCGATTGCTGGACTTGTAGCTATTACACCAGCTTGTGGATTCGTTACACCGTTTGCCTCTATTGTAATTGGTTTTATCGGCGGAGCAGTTTGTTTCTGGGGTATCTTCTCACTTAAAAAGAAAATCGGTTACGACGATGCGTTAGATGCATTTGGTCTTCACGGTATTGGGGGAACATGGGGAGGTATTGCAACAGGTTTATTTGCCACAACTTCTGTAAATGACGCCGGTGCGAATGGTTTATTCTACGGAGATCCAAGTCTACTTTGGAAACAGCTGGTGGCTATCGTAGCAACGTACCTATTTGTCGGTATTGCTACCTTCATTATTGTTAAAGTGGTTGGGTTAATCGTATCTCTGCGTGCGACACAAGAAGAAGAAACGCTTGGGCTTGATATTACGCTGCACGGTGAAAGAGCGTATCACGAATCAAATATGTAAAAGGGGTGGACACAGTG
Organism: Bacillus sp. ILBB4; assembly: GCF_035064545.1. Classification (NCBI taxonomy): domain Bacteria; kingdom Bacillati; phylum Bacillota; class Bacilli; order Caryophanales; family Bacillaceae; genus Bacillus; species Bacillus sp. ILBB4. The sequence goes on from NZ_JAIQVD010000003.1 coordinate 587,484, forward strand.
AGTGATGTTTTAACAAAAATTGAAATTATTACACGCCCTTCAAAGTTTGAAGAGCTTAAGCAAGAACTGGCGAAAATTGGCGTTAGCGGTATTACAGTTACGGATGCACTGGGGTGCGGGTTGCAAAAAGGCATTACGGAGCTTTATAGAGGCGTTAAAAAACAAGACAATATGCACGCACGAATTAAAGTAGAAATTGTGGTGTGCGAAGTTCCGGTATCTGACGTTGTTGATAAAGCAAGAAAAGTACTAAATACAGGTCAGCCTGGAGATGGGAAAATATTTATCTATGAATTAAAAAATGCCATTAAGATCCGAACAGGGGAAGAAGGATCACAGGCATTACGAAATAATAGTTAAACTTAGGGAGAAAGAGAAAACAAAGGGTCATATAAAAGGTGCATACTATGCACCTTTTTTTAGGTTGAATAGTTACACGGCATGTTTCCTTACGGTGACATGCTTTTTTGTTATATATATAGCCAAAAAGTATATCGCAAAAAATAAGTGAATATAATTAAAATTATTTTTATAAAATTAAGAAAATTATAAAAATATGTGTCATTGTTACTGACAAAATTGGTGAAATACTGCTGTTTATCCTTTTATAATAGTAAAAAATAACTATATTTTCACTTTTATTAGTTTCTCTTTATATATGAGAGCAAATCGATTATGAAAGGATGTGAAAAAAGATGTACATAAACAGCAAGCTGTTTCACCGTTTTCAGAAATGACATTTGTTGCAAAGATAAAAAGCGTTCTAGACGCGAACAAAGGGAGGGAAAATCGTTATAAAAGACTAGCCGCTATTAAGCGTTTTATAACGATTACTACATGCTAAGTAAAAAAATGTTATCTATTTTAGCAACAACGGTCTTATCGGTAGGGTTTGTAGCTGGCTGTGGGAGCAACAGTACATCGGGAGAAGATAAAGGCAGCAATGTTATAAAAATTGCTACGCAAAGCCCTTTGTCAGGAGGTAGTGCGACGTTAGGTGAAGCAATCAAACTGGGAGCTCAGCTAGCTCTTGATGAAGAAAAAGACACGTTTAAAAAATTAGGATATAAACTTCAGCTTGTACCGTATGACGACCAAGGCGACCCGAAAAAAGGCGTAGCGAACGCTCAGTTAATCGGATCCGATAAAGCCGTCTATGGAGTGATAGGACATTTAAATTCAGGGGTTACCATTCCTTCATCTGAAACGTATGAGAAATATTCAATTCCAATGATTTCTCCTGCAAGTACAGCAACGGACGTAACAGACCGAAAGTTAAAAACGGTTAACCGCATTGTAGCGCGCGATGACTTCCAAGGGCCTGCAGGAGCTGAATATGCTGTTAAAGAGTTGAAAGCAAAAAATATTTTTGTCATTCAAGATAAAACAGCTTACGGACAAGGGCTTGCAGATGCTTTTAAAACAGCAGCTGAAAAAGAAGGAGCAAAAATTGTTGGATTTGAAGGAATTACGGTTGGAGAAAAAGATTTTAACGGTGTGTTAAATCAAGTCTCTAAAGAAAAGCCGGATCTCGTTTATTTTGGTGGTCTTTATGCAGAAGGCGGACTTTTAATTAAACAAGCTCGTGACAAAGGAATTACCGCTAAGTTTATGGGAGGGGATGGCTTAGACTCATCAACTTTAGTTGATATTGCCGGAGATGCTGTAAAAGATACATATCTTACGTCAGTAGCAGGCGATGCTTCCAAGACGCAATTCGCTAAAAATTATGAGAAGAAATTCAATAAAAAAGTAGAGTCATATTCTGTATACGGGTATGATTCCATGAAAGTTATGCTTCAAGGTATTCAAAAAGCAATTGAAGACAATGATAAAAAGCTTCCTTCTCATGAAGCAGTACGTGACGCCGTACGCGGTATTACAGAATATAAAGGAGAACTTACGCAGGTAGGATTTGATGAGAAAGGAGACAATAAATACGCTAAAATCTTTATCTATAAGTTTGACGCTCCTTCGTACCCAGCTAAATTAGAAGGAGAAATCTCACAGTAAACCTTAGAAAAGAAAGGTATGGATGTTCCGTACCTTTCTTTTCTTAAAATCGATTTTATAGGACGAAAGGGACGAGGTTATATGTTTGCTCATATTATACAAACACTGCCGCAAGTGTTAATTGACGGACTAACATTAGGAGCTGTATATGCAATTATTGCCCTAGGTTATACGATGGTATATGGCATTTTAGAACTCATCAATTTTGCACACGGCGAAATTTTTATGTCAGGCGCCTTTATCGGAACCGCTATTTTAATAGGGTTAACAGGCGTAGGTTGGATTGCAGCTTTTCCAGCTGTTGTGACGTTAATTTTAGTTCTTCTTATTACGAGCGTTGCGACTGGGTTTCTTGGTATGGGAATTGAAAGAGTAGCTTACCGCCCCCTGCGCAAGTCTTCTAAACTAATTACACTTATTACAGCTATCGGAATGTCGTTTCTATTACAGGATTTTGTGCGCTTCATTACGGAACTTAAGAATGGTAACTATATTGTTAATACCCCTGCTTTATTTTCAGGAAAAGTATCGGTTAGTGCTTCTTCTCTTTCATCATCATTTGATGATGCTACATTTAAAGTAACGTTTATCGTAGTGTTACTTGTTGCTTTTTTTTTAATGATCGGACTTGAAATTTTCGTCAATCGGACCAAATGGGGAATGGCAATGAGAGCTGTAGCTCAAGATCCGGATACAGCTTCATTAATGTCCATTAATGTAAACAAAGTTATTTCTCTTACTTTCTTTATTGGTTCGGCTCTAGGAGGCGCGACCGGTGTGTTATTTGCGCTTCATTACGGAACAATTGATCCTTACATTGGGTTCATATTAGGATTAAAAGCTTTTACAGCAGCTGTTTTAGGAGGTATAGGCAATATACGAGGCGCAATGTTTGGAGGGCTAATGCTTGGCATTCTTGAAATGTTTGCAGCTGCGAATTTATCAACAATCACCGGCAATGTTTTAGGAGCAGAGTATAAAGATGTATTTGCATTTGCCATTTTGATTTTGGTGTTAATTTTTAAACCAGAAGGCTTATTTGGAAAAGCCGGTACAGAAAAAGTGTAGGTGATGAAGATGAAAAAAATAATGATTAGGCTTGAAGGAAACAAAAAGGCGCAAATCATTCTATTTTTTATATATGTAATTGCAACAAGCGGTAGTTTAATGCTTGCCCAAAAGTCCGTTGTCGCATTTTTACTTCTTTTATTTTCATTATTACTTCTGTATTTTATGTCTCTTTCTACTAAATTAAAATGGCTAATAGCAGGGGTCATTTTAATTGTGCTGCTTCCTTTTTCAGCTAGCCAAGGCCCTGCTTATGAATCCTATATGGAAGTATCTACACTAGTAGGCATCTATATTGCTATGGCACTTGGGTTGAACATTGTAGTGGGGTTAGCCGGATTATTGGATTTGGGATTTGTTGCTTTCTTTGCAGTTGGGGCTTACACGTATGGAATTTTTGCGACCAATCAAGCTGCTAATTTTATGCCTTTTGGTACGTACCCATTATCAGGAGAAAGCTTTTGGTTTTTTATTATTGCAGGGTGCCTAATAGCCGCTTTATTTGGAGTTTTGCTTGGTATACCTGTGCTGCGCGTAAAAGGAGACTATCTAGCTATCGTTACGCTTGGATTCGGGGAAATTATTCGAATTGTATTTAACAATTTGGATAAACCAATCAATATTACAAACGGAGCAATGGGGCTGTCCTCCGTGACGCCGCCTTCTATTTTTGGGATTAACTTAGTATATCCAAGTCAGTTTTATTATGTAGTATTAGTCATCTTAGGGGCGGTTATTTTTATTGTACGGCGATTTGAATATTCTAAAGTAGGACGATCGTGGAAAGCAGTTCGAGAAAATGAAATTGCAGCTCAAGCGATGGGAATTCACCTTGTCAGAACAAAGCTGCTTGCGTTTGCTATCGGTGCCTCTTTTTCAGGCATGATGGGAGTGGTCTTTGCCGCTAAGCAAACCTTTGTTGATCCAACCAGCTTTACGCTGTTAGAATCTATCACGATTTTAGTTATGGTTATTTTAGGAGGAATGGGGAGCGTTCCAGGCGTCATACTTGGAGCGGCGGTTGTAACCATTCTTAATCTTCAAGTATTAACGGAGCTCACCGATTGGTTTAATCAACTGAGTTTAAACGGAGTTATCTCTATACCGGATGCACTTTCGCCAGCTAAAATGCAGCGATTTATTTTTGGCGGACTTCTTATTCTATTTGCTCTATACAGGTCTCAGGGATTGCTTCCTGCTAAACAGCCTACGTTCGATTTGAAAGAGCTGAAAGAAGAAGCGGAAGAAGAAGAAATACAGCCTGTGATTTCAACGGCTGAGAAAAACGTCAATCTATAGAGGTGAAAGAAATTGTCTATTTTAGAAGTGAAAAATGTAACCAAGGCCTTTGGCGGTTTAGTTGCCAATCAAGACGTAACAATGGATATTCAAAAAAATTCAATAACAGCTGTAATAGGACCAAACGGCGCTGGAAAGACTACATTTTTTAATATGGTGACAGGTGTTTATCAGCCAACCTCAGGTGATATTATGTTAAATGGTCAATCTATAACAGGGCTAAAACCTCACAGCGTATCAAAACAAGGGATTTCTCGGACATTTCAAAACATCAGGTTATTTAGTAATATAACGGTGTTAGAAAATGTATTAGTTGGGATGCACAACCATTTGAAAGCAACCACTTTTGAAACGCTGTTGAATTTACCTCGAGCAAGAAGAGCGGAAAAAGCAGCTAAAAAAGAAGCGTATAAGCTGTTAGAATACGTTGGGCTAGAAGCTTTATATAACGAAGTAGCCAATAACTTATCGTATGGAGCGCAGCGCCGACTCGAAATTGCCAGAGCGTTAGCTACTAGACCCTCACTGTTATTATTAGACGAACCGGCTGCTGGTATGAATCCGCGTGAAACAAAAGAGCTGACAGACCTTATTCACACGATACGAAAAGACCGGGAAATAACTATTTTATTAATTGAGCATGACATGAAGCTCGTCATGGAAATTTCTGATCGTATTATTGTATTAGACCATGGAATAAAAATTGCAGAAGGAAATGCTGAACATATCCGTACGCACCCGAAAGTGATTGAAGCCTATTTAGGAAAGGGAGCGGCAGAAGAGATAGAGAGAAAGGAGAAAAGTACATGACTCTATTAAAGTTAACTGAAGTTGACACCTTTTATGGAGGAATTCAAGCGCTTAAAGGAATAACGATTGATGTAGAAGAAGGAGAAATTGTGACTCTTATTGGAAGCAATGGAGCCGGTAAATCTACCACACTAAAATCCATTAGCGGTCAAGCTCCTGTCAAAGCAGGTAGTATCGTGTATAAAGGCACCCACATCACGAAATTCCCTCCTCACCAAACGGCCCGGCTAGGAATAGCTCACGTGCCAGAAGGAAGAAAGATTTTTCCTAAGATGACGGTAAAAGAAAATTTAACCATCGGAGCCTTCTCGCTATCTAATAAAAAAGTAATAGAAGAAAATATGACTAGAGTACTCACATATTTTCCAAGGCTAAAAGAAAGATTGACTCAAAAAGGAGGAACGATGAGCGGCGGTGAACAGCAAATGCTAGCCATCGGGCGAGCGCTTATGATGAACCCCACTATGCTTATGCTAGATGAACCTTCTATGGGGCTTGCTCCTATCATTGTAGAACAAATATTTGAAATCATTATGGAATTAAATAAAAGCGGAATGACAATTTTACTCGTGGAACAAAACGCTTATCAAGCACTGCAAATCGCGCACCGAGGCTATGTGATTCAAACGGGAGAAATTATTCTGCAAGGGAAAGGCTCGGAATTAATTCATAATGAAAAAATAAAAGAAGCTTATTTAGCTTAAAAAACAAACCGCATCGCGTTTTAACGCTGCGGTTTGTTTTTGTTCACAAGGGATGATTTGGATAAAGCAGCTAAGCATTGCTATTATCTGGTTTAGTTTCTTAATTAAGTAGGGAACGTTTAAAATAAGATTATTGAATAAGTGAGTAATTAGATAACCTCCTAGCTGAAAGAAATGATTCAATTTAAAGCTTTTTATAAAAAACAAAAAAAGTTGAAACTTTTTTCATTAAAAAACGTTTATAAAGTAATAGAAAAAAATGGGTACGGTTATTTACACTCAAAAAGGAAGTGAGAGCGTGGCGACGCTGAAAACTAATTATTTGACTGACTTATGCTTAATCTATAGAGAAAGTCAATTTTATGTAATGCAAATACCTAGTTTCTACAAAAAAATGGCTAGCAAATACTTTCAGTTTCAGCCCCAAGAAAAAATAATTGCGTATTTACACAGCTCTTTTATAGCAGGCCTAGATAAAAGGGGAATTTGCTTTACAAATAAGGGGATTTACTGGAAAAGCAGAGGGATGAAAAAAGGAAAAATGTTATGGGAAGAGTTCGCTAACATTCAATCCATTACCATTCGAAAAGAAGAAATGATTTGTTTTAATGACGTGGAGAAATTTCAAGTCAATCAAAACGATTACTCAGCTAGAAAGCTAGTATCTCTATTAAAAAAAATCAAGAAATTTATTCGCACTCATTCCCATGAATATATGTGTCAAGACTATATATATCCGTGTGTATCCTCAAAAGAATTAACTTCTATTTGTTCATCTTTTGAAATTCATCAAACCCCTGATCCAAAAGATGCGTTGTCGGTAGAAGGACAACTATGTGAAGAAGTTGAAAAAGAGATGCGAAACAGGCTCTATTTACCTGCTAAAGAAAAAATTGTAGCTCATTTAAATACATATCCTCTTCAAAAAACCGAGGGGATTACCGTTTGTTCTAAAGGAATCTATTTCTCAAAATCTTTTAAAACAGTTTACTACCCTTGGCACTTATTTCGCCACGTGAGTATTTCAGTGGAAACCGAGGAATTAAAAATTGCTAAAAAACATTCGTTATCTCTCAACTCAGCTGCCGTATCAAGCGGGGAAGTAATGCTGTTTCTCAAACAAATTAAACAGCATGTGCAGGCTTTGCATGAAAAAGAAGTCGATATTAAACAAGATAATAAGTTTGCATGGAAAATGTTAATCTAAAAAACAGGTTACGCGTAATCTGTTTTTTGTTTTATAGTTCTTTAGAATCATTTATTTGGAATATTGAAAGACATCATACAAGTAAACAAGACTACAATATTGGAAGTTAAGAAAATTTTTCCATGACTATAAGGTTAATTTTACCAAAACATCTTTTTCGTTTGGATAATTATGCTAAAATAGAGCTCGAGTTTATTTTAAGGAGCTGACAACAAGATGGAACGTAATTATTCAATTGATTTTATTAAGTTTTTTGCTACAGTGTTTGTGGTTTGTATTCATGTTAATCCATCACATGACGATTTCTTTTTAGGGAACCAGGAAAATGTGCTAGATGTCATTGTTGACACATTTGCACGATTCGCGGTTCCTTTTTTCTTTATTGTATCAGGGTATTTGTTTATGAATAAAATTCAAAAACATCCAAAGCCTTCTGCATACTTAAAAAAATACACGTGGAATATTTCAAAGCTTTATGCATGTTGGTTCGTCTTTTATTTATTGTTTGGTGTAGTTCTGCGCTTATTTCAGAACCACGGAACATTAGCAGAACGAAAAGGTGCAGTAGCTGATTATCTAACATCATCCATCACATTCAAAGATATCTTTTATTATGGAAGTGACACAAGTGGATTTCAGCTTTGGTACTTGATTGCATTAATTTGGGCTGTTGTCATCGTTTTCTTATTTCAAAGATGGAAAAAGATTGGCTTATTAATGCTTATCAGCACCGTATTATATGTAACTGGGTTATTTGGGCAGTCTTATTCTTTATTTTTTCCACTTTCTTTTCAAACGAGAGATGCCCTTTTCTTTGGTTTGTTCTATACAGTATTAGGAGCTATGTTTGCCCTTTACGGTAAGCAAATTCTATCAGTATTAAACGCAAGGCCAATGGTTTATTTAGCCAGCTTTTTTGTGTTTTCAGCGTTAGAGATCGCCGAGCGTTACTGGTTGGTCAATATCCAGCACAGCAAGCCCGGAGACTATTTTATTTCTACGATTTTTTTATCGGCATCATTGTTTTTATTCGTATTGAGCAGTCCAGCTCTTGGCAAAAACTCGTTTTTTTCAAAAGTTGGGAAAAATTCAGTTGGCATTTATGTAGTGCATATATGTATATTAAATGAGACCTATCGATTGCTTCGTTCTATAGATTCTTCTTTCTTTACGAATAGTGTCGTTGCCTACGTACTTATCGTTCCAGCAGTTTTTTGGTGCTCGTACTATTTATATAGAGGAATTCAATGGACAAAGGAAAAATTACATGTGAAGCCGCACAAACATCCAATCACAAAACTACAGCATAAATAAAAAGAGCTGGCTAACTAAGCCAGCTCTTTTTATGATGCAATAGCGTACAAAAGCTGCCTTTGCAGTTGAGGGGATAAGGAAATATTTTGATACAATTCGTAAATATGATGTTCGTTCCGGTGATAACAAATCCAATCCTTGTATGTTCCTTTTAAGAAGATGCGAAAAAACACGATTCGCTTATTCGTGCCGCCTATTTTTAATTCAATTTTCAAATCATCTGTTTCTAATGTATACTGTACTGTAGAAGAGGAAAGAGCAAGTTTAGTTGTTTTTTTACTTGTTTTAATGAATTCGGCAAGTTCAATGATCTTCATTTTTTTACCTCACTCTATTGTAAATTAGGGGTATCTTATACGTATGATGTGTACAAAGAAAATAGAATTGTTTTTTTATAGCTTAGAAGAATGATCTTCAGCCCCTTCGTTAAGGGATTTGCATAAAAGGTTGACGTTTTCTTTGAATACAAATAAAATGCATATTAAGAAGTATTTCCCTCATTGTAACTACAGAAAAAGAAGAATTAAGGGGGCTCAATATGTTGACTGACTTAGTTGTAAGTCAAAAAGTAGTCAAGGTAAATGAATTTACTGTTGTAGGAGTGCCTATTCGAACAGATGAACCTGTGGAAGAAACGGGCACAGGTCTTATTCCCGAGCACTGGCAGACTTTTTATAAACAACAGTTAGCTAATAAAATCGCCAATAAAGTAAATGGTAATACATTTGCTCTTTATACAGAATTTGAATACAATCAAAAAATGGATTTTACATTTGCTCTCGGATATGAAGTTTTACCCGGCGGCGAACTGAAAGATGATATGAGAGAGTTCATCATCCCAGAAGGTGAATACATGGTGTTTACAACAGCTGTTGGTCCAGCTAGACAGGTAGTCGTAGAGGCTTGGGCTTATATTCGCGAGTGGGCTAAAAAAAATCATCGTGCCTATAAAATAGATTTTGAATTATATGATGAACGCTGTATTGATCCTGAGTACAGTCAAGTTGATATTTATGTTTCGATTTAATAGCTAGTTTTGCTAAGTAGTTAAGATGCAGAGAAACGTTTATGCTGCGTTCTTACTTTTAACGATAGGAATACAAAAGGGGTTTAGCGAGAGTGATCAGCAACGATTTATTACAAGCTTTAAAAGACGGATATAAACAGAGAATTAAATGGGTACTTATAAGTCAAATGGCACTGTTCATCACCGTAGCAGTCATACTTGTATCAAATTTTGTCACTAAATTTTCGTTTAACCAATTAAGCTTTATTTTTGTTTTGGTTAGTATAAGTTCGCTGTTATCAGGGGTAGAGCACGTATTGTTAAAACGTGAGAAGTGGCAATGGATTTTTGATTTTATTTTAGCTGCTTTTTTTATTGGTTTATCTATTTTTTTACACCGTTAAAGCGCCTAGTTCAGCGCTTTTTTATTTTGGGCAGCTCCGCACACAATTTTCGGACCTTTCTAGTATAAACAAAACAAAAATAGGTATTTATGACGAAAATAGTCGGAAAATTTAGTAAAAAGGTCTTGTATCTTGTCTTTATTTCGATTATGATAAGTTTACACCCTTCGTATTCACTTCTTTAGATGTCAGTACCTCTATTTTTACACTACAGAAAAGAGGTGAAGCCATTTCTTCAGTTTTCCTGCTAGCCTGCATACTAACCCTTTTAGCTATTTTATTTAGTAGCAACTACCCTCAAAATTAAAGGAGAGATCCGCGCTTATGTCAAAAGCTCCTGCAAAAAACGAAATTGAACTTCAACTATCTGAAACGCACTTTTTTCAACTGCTTGATTTAATTTATTTAGGTAACTGGATGGTCACAGCATGCTCTGGAGTGGAAGATGAACATGCACAAGAATATACGGATGTAGAAAAACAAATGTTTTCTCACGCAGAGCCTTTCCTTGAAAAAGGACCTTTTCACGCGCTAAACAGTGAGATTATGTTTACAGAAGAACATGAAGATTCTCTTCAAGATATTATTGGAGAATACGATAACGAAGTGTTTTGGGAAGCGCTAGCCTATCGCATGGCTAAACGAGATGTGATAGAACAAATAGGACCCATTAAAGAAATAAAAAATGAAGTTTTTATGCAAATTTTCCACCGAGAAATGGATTATATACGAGAGTTTGAGGCAAATGGAATTAAACGAATAACCATACCGCCTCTGCAGTAAAGGAGACAAATCGGCTTTCAAACTTGAAGGCCGATTTGCTGTTAAGCTGAAGCTTTCCTATTCCGTCTGAGAGGCGGGAAAGATCGGTATGTAAAGCTCCTCCATAACCATTCACACGGACCGTAATAGAAATAATAAAGCCACCACTTATTAAAAAAAAGCTGGAGTGTATATATAATGAGACAAATAATCGTGCTTTCTGTTAAGGTAAGAGTTCCGTATAAACCAAAGGCTCGAACCATCCACAGGCAAATTAAAGTTTGGCTAAGGTAAGTTGTTAATGCCATTGTTCCACTATACTTAAAAAGACCCAGCATCGAAGCGTAAGGAGAAAATTGCAGGAATAACAGTAAGGTGGTAAGATAAAAAAAACATAGAAAAATGCCGCTCAAACTTGTAAAAAGGTGAATGGCCGCCTGCTGATAGAGTCCATATTTTAAAATTTCTAGTTTTAAGATAGCGAGAATGATAGTTAAAGTAAAACCTGTTGCGCTTGCTATTAACTGAATTTTCTTAAAAAAAGAACGATTTTGTTCGATATTATGTACTAATCCTTTTTTAGCAGTATATAAGCCAAATAAAAACATAGAAAATACGGGAAAGATAGAAAACGGCAGATTTAATAGCATAGGCACCACTTCAACATTCAAACGATAAAACAGCCAAGATAAATAGTCTGCTTGCCTGTAGGTGGATAAATATTGAGTTAAGGCATGTTCATGTAAAACCTTATACTCCAACTGAGCCTCCTGCAAGACGTGGGCCGAAATAAAAAACTGCATGCAAGCCAAAAGATAAAAAAAGCATAGCAAGCCTATTGCCCACAGCAAAATCGTCTTGGTTTTTCGATTATAAAAAAACAACACTAAAAAACCGCCGACAGCATACACATGCAAAATGTCTCCATACCAGAAAAAGACAAGATGAAAAAGCCCGATTAATAGCAAAGAAGCCATTCTTCTTGACCATAAAGCAGCGGCAAAGTAATGCTTTTCTTCAGCTCTATGCAAAAAGATTCCGCACCCAAGTCCAAATAAAAAAGAAAAAATCGTAAAAAACTTTCCTTGAACAAACAGTAGCAGGAATAAATCAATATAAGCATCCATTCCTTTATATTCATAAGGAATATCGTACAGCTGAAAAATAAATATCGGCGAAGCAAAAGCAGGGATATTTACTAAGAAAATGCCTAGCAAAGCAATGCCCCGAATAATATCAAGAACAACAAGGCGTTCGTTAAGGGGAAGTGGAGAAGGCTTCATCACTGTCGCTCCTTTTTGTAAGATATGTACATCTTAACACGACAGCGGCGAAAAAATAGGTGGGAATATAAAAAAATAAGCGGAAAGATTCATAGCTTTATGAACAAAAAAGTTGGATAATAATGGTATGGTTATCCATATCAAATACGAAAGGTGGAGAAAAGGATGAAAACAGCACTTGTGTTAGGTGGAACTCGTTTTTTTGGAAAAAATTTAGTCAAGACATTGCTCTCTAAAGGAGTTAAGGTTACGTTAGCAACGCGAGGTAAAACACCAGATGATTTTGGCGACCGAGTTGAACGGATTTTTCTTGATCGTGTAGAAAAAGATTCTGTAATCGAAACAACACGAGGAAGAAAATGGGATGTTATCTTCGATCAAATATGCTATTCTTCACACGGCGCAGCTGTAGCTGTTGAAGCTTTTCGTCATAGTACCAGTCACTATGTACTCACCTCGACTCTTTCAGTATACGGTTCTTTAGAAAAAACGTGTTATGAAGAAGATTTTGATCCATACAAGTATCCTATTTCATATACACGTCGTGAAAATATTTCCTACCAAGAGGGAAAACGCCAAGCTGAAGCGGTATTTTTTCAAAAAGCACCGTTTTCGGTAACGGCTGTCCGTTTTCCAATTGTAATGGGAAAAGATGATTATACGGATCGCTTACGTTTTCACGTAGAAAAAATTATGCATGAAGAAGAAATTGGTGTACCGGCTATTGAAGCAGAAATGAACTTCATTTCACAGGAAGAAGCCGGTGAATTTTTAGTCTGGTGTGCAGAACAGAAGCTAAAAGGACCGATTAACGCTTGTTCAAATGGTACTATTTCACTCAAAAATTTATTTTCATATATTGAACAAGCAGCGAATAAAACAGCAAAAACAACTTCTCGTTTAACAGATGAAAATAGTTCTCCTTACGGAGTAGATCATTCTTGGACGATGAGCAATGAAAAGGCTAGCTTTTGGGGATATTCATTTACAAACCTGCAGGAATGGCTGCCATCATTAATCAAAGCTTTCGTTGAAAGCGAAAAGAAAGTACCTTTAAGTTAAGAAAAAACAAAGACTGCACCGTTTAGCAGTCTTTTTGCTGTGACAAGCAGAACATTTTTATTTTATACATAAAAAGGGTACGCTAGGTACACATCATTATATAGAAGAAAGAAGGATAAACTATGGCAAAACATCACTTTCATTTGCAAGCAAATTGGCCAGGAGGCCGAAATGAAGTAGGTATAATTGAATCAGGACAATTAAAAACAAAAATTTCCATTCCGCCAGAAATGGACGGGCCAGGAGTGGGAACAAATCCAGATGAAATGCTCTTAGGGGCAGCAGCCACGTGCTACATCATCACGCTTGCAGCGATGTTCGAAAGAAGCGGAATCCGTCAAGAGGCTTTAACGATGGAATCAGAAGCTATTGTGGACGTGACGAATGGTGTATTCACATACGAAAAAATTATTCATAAACCTCATGTTATCATCACATCTGAATTTGCGGCTCAAGAAGAAAAAATCAATCGACTTATAAAAAAAGCAGAAACATCCTGTATGATTTCAAGAGCAATTCAAGGAAATGTTGAGATTAAATTAGAGCCTCAGCTCACAGTAAAAGCGTAATGGACCCATTACGCTTTTCTTATGTTTATTTCTAAAAAAAGCACATTTAAGATTGTAAAATACTCAAATTTGAATATAATAATTTAAGTAGCTATCATTTCTGTTCATCAAAAAGATGACGCGAAAGGAGGAACTGAAATGGTTTCATCAGAAAAAAATATTCGTTTTATCGTAGCAGGATTGCTGCTCGGTATTTTTATGTCAGCCATGGATAATACCATCGTAGCGACGGCTATGGGGAAAATCATTTCTGATCTAGGTGGGTTAGATAAGTTTGTTTGGGTTACGTCCGCCTATATGGTTGCCGTGATGGCAGGTATGCCGATATTTGGTAAACTGTCTGATATGTACGGCCGTAAACGGTTTTTTATTTTTGGATTGACGGTATTTTTACTTGGATCTGCATTGTGTGGCCTAGCGCAAAGCATTGTGCAGCTAAGTATTTACCGGGCGATTCAAGGAATTGGAGGAGGAGCGCTTCTTCCGATTGCTTTTACCATTGTATTTGATATTTTCCCTCCCGAAAAACGCGGGAAAATGACGGGATTATTAGGTGCCGTTTTTGGCTCAGCAAGTGTATTTGGTCCGCTTCTTGGTGCATACATTACGGAATACATCAGCTGGCACTGGGTGTTTTACGTGAACGTGCCGATTGGACTTTTATCGTTATTTTTTATTGTGCGCTTTTATAAAGAATCAACAAGTCATAAAAAACAAAAAATTGACTGGGCTGGTGCAGCCACTCTTGTAATTTCAGTAGTTAGTTTAATGTTTGCTCTTGAACTTGGGGGGAAAGAGTACGATTGGTCTTCTCCGCAAATTTTATCTCTTTTTGCTATCTTTGCTGTGGCGCTATCACTCTTCTTTTTTGTGGAAAAACGCGCGCAAGAGCCGATTATTTCATTTTGGATGTTCAAACGCCGTTTATTTGCAACATCACAAATTCTCGCTTTCTTATACGGAGCAACGTTTATTATTTTAACGGTATTTATTCCTATTTTCGTTCAAGCTGTGTATGGAGGTTCTGCTACAAATGCAGGTTTAATTTTAACTCCTATGATGTTAGGCTCGGTAGCAGGAAGTGCTATCGGCGGGATTTTCCTCACAAAAACAAGCTTTCGAAACTTAATGATTATGTCCGTTTTTTCATTTGCAGTAGGAATGTTTTTATTAGGAACAATGGAACCTGATACACCTCGTTGGATGCTAACGGTATTCATGATTTTGACTGGGTTTGGCGTAGGATTTAGCTTTTCTCTTTTACCAACTTCGTCAACGCATAAGCTGGATCCACAGTTTAGAGGTTCTGCCAACTCAACGAACTCATTTGCGCGTTCTTTAGGCATGACGCTTGGAGTTACGATTTTTGGAACGATTCAAAGCAATACATTTACAAATGAGCTGCAGCGCAATTTTCAAGGTATGGGAAATGGATCACAAGGAGCATTTTCTCAAATAGGAGATCCGAGTGCAGTTTTTCAATCAAGTGCCCGAAACAGCATTCCGTCTCAAATATTAGATAAGATTGTTGATGCTATGTCTACATCGATCACGTATGCATTTATGCTTGCTCTTATTCCAATTGCAGTAGCTATCATTACTGTCTTTTTAATGGGAAATGAACGAGTGGAAGTTCCCCCTAAAAAGCGGGTAGAAGCTAAGGAACCTGCAGCTCAAAAATAGAAAAAGCACGAAGATGTTCGTGCTTTTATTACTAAATAAGATGCATGTCAAGAGGTGAAAGGTGTTATGAGTGTTAAATTAGTCATATTGGGTTTATTAATGGAAGGAAATAAGCACCCTTATGAGATTCAGCAAACCATTAATGAAAGACAAATGAAGCACTATATTAAACTTGCAAGCGGCTCTTTATATTATGCTTTTGATACGCTTGAAAAAAAGCAGCTGGTGAAAGTAGTCGATGTGATTCGAGAGACAAACAGACCTGAAAAGACCGTTTATTCTATCACGGATGCAGGAAGAGAAGAATTTGAGCGCCTTTATTTTGAACAGCTATTAAAAAAAGAGCATATGCATAGACCAGTTTATGCTGCGCTTTCATTTACTTCTTACGTCGATCAAGAAAAAGTGGCTTCTGCTTTAGAAAAAAAGATTGAGGAAACGGCAGCTTATTTAGAAAAAATGCAAAATTTGTACCAAGTTAAAAAGGTAGATCATTCCATTGCAAATCTGTCGATCATTATGCGCACGATTATGCATTTGAAAGTAGAACTAACTTGGTTCACTCATTTACTCGAAGCGGCGAAAAGCAACAAGCTTACAGAAGTAGATGATGGTTATTTTGAAGACGTTGAAAAAATCGTAGATGAGTTTTAAAAAAAGAAGCAAAACGCTGCTTCTTTTTTTTAATGGTCATAAAATATATTTCAAGCAATTTAATTTTGCCAAAAGCTAGTTCAATAACAATTAATTAACACCTGATTCGCCCTTTAATCAGCTTTACTTATAAAACGCTTTCAAAAAGTAGTAAGACTATTAAAAAAGTAAAAAAAATTAAAGAAATATAGCGATTTCATTTTGATTGACGAGTAAAAGAGTGGTAAAATATAAGCAGATATCAGATACACACGCAGTGAGATTTATCACTCGTTGTAAAGATGTCAGACGATAAGGTAATCGACATTCAAAATGGAAAGATTGTTGAGTACGACAATTATTATAACTCGTTGGGGGTTTTATCATGGGTAACGAAACGTCGAATAGAGGGGAGCCTTGGCAAGGATTTTTGGGTCCGAACTATGGCTATGTATTAGAACAGTATGAGTTATATGAAGAGCAGTCAGATCTAGTAGATCCAGAGTTAAAAGAATTATTTGATTATTGGGGTGCTCCTCCCTTAAACGAAAGTGAGCAAGTTCAGCAAGCTGAATACGCACAGGCTGCACCTTCAGCTAACACATCTAAAATTGCATCGGCTATTAAGCTAGCGGAAAACATCCGTGCTTATGGTCATCTATACGCATCAATTAAGCCGCTTGAAAGCGAGAAGAAAGATCCTGTCTTGCTTCACTTGGAAGATTACAATTTAACGCAAGAAGATTTGAAATCAATTCCGGTTGACATTTTATGTACAAATGCGCCATCACACGTCAAAAATGGTTTAGACGCAATTAACTATTTAACAGATGTCTACACAAAAACCATTGCGTTTGAATTCCATCACGTACATAATATGGAAGAGAATAAGTGGCTGACTGATATGGTCGAGTCAGGTGCTATTTTTCAACCTCTTTCAAATGAGAAAAGAACTTCTATATTAAAGCGTTTAACAGAAGTAGAAGGCTTTGAACAATTTTTACACCGTACATTTGTCGGACAAAAACGCTTTTCTATTGAAGGCGTAGATATGTTAATTCCACTTGTAGATGAACTGATTGCACGCTCAGTGGAAACAAGCCCAAAAACGGTTAATATCGGTATGGCTCATCGTGGACGCTTAAATGTATTGGCACACGTATTAGGCAAGCCGTATGAAATGATTTTTGCAGAATTCCAGCATGCACCTAACAAGGAATTAGTTCCTTCAGAAGGTTCAATCGGTATCAACTACGGCTGGACGGGAGACGTAAAATATCACCTGGGTGCCGACAAACAAATTAAAGCAGAGAACACAGTTCGAGCTCGTTTGACATTGGCTAGCAACCCGAGTCACTTGGAGTTTGTTAATCCGGTTGTGGAAGGGTTTACAAGAGCGGCTCAAGATGAGCGTGATGTGAATGGATACCCAAAACAAGATGTAAAAAAATCGTTCGCGATTTTAATTCACGGAGATGCTGCGTTCCCTGGTGAAGGTATTGTACAAGAAACGCTGAACTTAAATCAATTGACTGGTTATCAAACAGGTGGAACAATCCACATTATTGCTAACAACATGATTGGATTTACAACAGAAAGCGTCGATTCTCGTTCAACGAAATATGCAAGTGACTTAGCAAAAGGGTTTGAAATTCCAATTGTTCACGTAAATGCGGATGATCCGGAAGCCTGTTTAGCTGCTGCTTACTTTGCTTATGAGTATCGCAGACGCTTTAACAAAGATTTCTTGATTGATTTAATTGGATACCGTCGATTTGGCCACAATGAAATGGATGAACCGTCTGTAACGCAGCCGAAGATGTATGAAATTGTGACAAAACGTCCAACCGTTCGTGCTATGTATGCAAAGCAGCTTGAAGAACAAAACGTGATTCAAAGCGGCCAAGCAGATCAAATTAATGAAGAGTTACAAGCGAAGTTAAAAGCAGCTTATGAGAAAGTACCGCCAAAAGCTGAAAAGCAACATAGAATCATGGAAATGCCACAAGCAGTCTTCAAAGGAATTTCAGATATTGATACATCTGTTACAAA
The DNA here is from genome assembly GCF_035064545.1 of Bacillus sp. ILBB4. NCBI lineage: Bacteria > Bacillati > Bacillota > Bacilli > Caryophanales > Bacillaceae > Bacillus > Bacillus sp. ILBB4. The sequence goes on from NZ_JAIQVD010000003.1 coordinate 605,353, forward strand.
AGAAGAACTGTTTGAAGTAAATCAAGAGCTAGTGAAATACCCTGAAGGATTTAACGTATTTCCAAAACTTGATCGCATCTTATCTAAACGTGCCAAAGCGTTTGAAGAAAATGAAAGCGTAGATTGGTCATTGGGTGAAGCATTTGCATTTGCTACGATTTTAAGAGACGGCACGCCAATTCGTATTACAGGCCAGGACTCTGAACGTGGTACGTTTGCACATAGACATCTTGTTCTTCATGATCATAAGACAGGGGATGTTTACTCACCACTACACGCAATGAAGAACGTAAGCGCTTCCTTTGATATTCGTAACAGTCCATTATCTGAAGGATCCGTGCTTGGATTTGAATACGGCTATAATGTATTTGCTCCTGAAACGCTCGTTCTTTGGGAAGCACAGTTCGGTGATTTTGCCAATGCAGGCCAAGTTATTATTGACCAGTTTATTGCAGCAGGCCGTGCTAAGTGGGGACAAAAATCTGGAATGGTTTTATTGCTGCCACACGGCCATGAAGGTCAAGGGCCAGAACACTCAAGCGCTCGTCTAGAACGTTATTTACAGCTAGCTGGAGAAAACAACTGGACAATCGCAAACGTAACAAGCGCTGCACAATATTTCCACTTACTTCGACGACAAGCTGCCATTTTACAGCGCGAAGAAGTAAGACCGCTAGTAGTTATGACACCAAAAAGTTTGCTTCGTAATGCTTTTAGTGTGTCAAACCTTGAAGAGTTTACAAAAGGCTCTTTCCGCTTAGTAGTAGAACAGCCTGGATTAGGCAAAAAAGAAGATGCAGTTGAACGAATCGTTCTGTGCAGCGGAAAAATCAGCAGTGAATTAACGGAACGCTTAAACAAAGCAGAAGATGATAAAGATTGGCTACACGTCCTTCGTCTAGAACAAATTTATCCGTTCCCAAGACGCGTAATTGCTGAAATCTTTGCTCGCTATAAAAATTTAAAAGAGATTGTCTGGTTACAAGAAGAGCCGGAAAACATGGGCGCATGGAACTATGTAGAAGATCGACTGCGTGAAGTAGCACCAGAAGGAGCTACGGTTGACTACATCGGCCGCACAAGACGCTCAAGTCCAGCTGAAGGAGATCCAACAGTTCACAGACAAGAACAAGAACGTATTTTACAAGATGCATTAACTAAAAATGAAATTGCTAACGACGTTGTTACACGATAAGGAAGGGGAATGAACCATGGGAGAGATTAAAGTACCGGAATTAGCAGAATCAATTTCTGAAGGAACAGTTGCACAGTGGCTAAAACAAGTAGGAGATTTCGTTGAAAAAGGCGATTATATCGTTGAACTTGAAACAGATAAAGTTAACGTTGAAATTACAGCTGAAGACTCTGGTGTGTTAACGGAACTTCTTGCTGGCGAAGGCGACACAGTGCAAGTTGGTGAAACAATTGCACGTCTTGAAGCGAAAGAAGGAGCTTCAGCACCAGCAGCACCAAAAGCTGAAGAAAAACCAGCAGAGGAAGCACCAAAGCAAGAAGCGGCTCCAGCTCAGCAAAAAACTGTTGAAGAAGTAGCGCCAGCAGCTGAAGCGCCTCAGCAAGGAAATCAAAAACAATGGCTAATTGCTTCTCCTGCAGCTCGCAAAGCAGCAAGAGAACGTGGGATTAAGCTAGATCAAGTGCCAACTACTGATCCTCTTGGCCGTGTGCGCAAACATGATATTGATTCGTATGCAGACCAAAAATCAAATGAGCAAAAGCAGCAGGCACAAGCAAGTAAGCCAGCTAACCCGGTATCTCCGTCTCCAGCGGCAAGTGAAAATAGCGACAAACCTGTTGAACGCGAACGTATGTCACGTCGTCGTCAAACAATTGCCAAACGTCTTGTTGAAGTTCAGCAAACAGCAGCTATGCTAACAACGTTTAACGAAGTAGACATGACTGCTGTTATGGCTCTTCGCAAACGACGCAAAGACAAATTCTTTGAACAGCACGACGTAAGACTTGGCTTTATGTCATTCTTTACAAAAGCAGTAGTAGCAGCACTTAAAAAGTATCCATTATTAAATGCTGAAATTCAAGGAAACGAGTTATTAATTAAGAAATTCTATGATATCGGTATTGCTGTGTCAGCTCCAGACGGTCTTGTTGTTCCAGTTGTACGTGATGCTGACCGCAAAACATTCGCTGGTATCGAAGGCTCTATCGTTGATTTAGCGAAAAAAGCGCGTGACAACAAATTAGCATTAAAAGATTTACAAGGTGGAACGTTCACAATTACAAACGGCGGCGTATTCGGTTCATTAATGTCTACACCAATTTTAAACGGGCCTCAAGTTGGTATTTTAGGAATGCACAAAGTTCAGCTTCGTCCGGTAGCAATTGATGAAGAGCGTATCGAAAATCGTCCGATGATGTACATTGCACTTTCTTACGATCACCGTATCGTTGACGGCAAAGAAGCCGTAAGCTTCCTAGCTACTGTTAAAGAACTATTAGAAGATCCAGAATCTTTATTACTAGAAGGTTAATAAAAAGAACCTGCTATTTTCTTAGAGAATAGCAGGTTCTTTTTATGTTCGTTTAATGCCTGCAATATAAGCAGGACCTAGAAAAGTCATGCTAGCGAGTGTCAGGGCCATTTCTCGCGGTGACTGCTTCATATCTTGTTCTAACCAGTGCTGAATGACTCCAAGATGCGCTGACGTTACGTAAGACATTAAATATTCAAGTGGAACAAGCGGAGATATTTTATTATCAATGAGCTTTAATTTTTCTAGCATATTGGTTTTCATGACTTCTTTAATTTTAAGATAAAATCCAGGATTCCCTTTTGGACCAAGCATAACCTGCATAAAACGCGCATTTTCTTGAATATACTCAAAAAGTGCGATGATAAACGGTAAAGGCTGTTCTTGCAAATTAGCAGACACAATCTCATTGGGATTTGCTTTCTTGATAAATTCTTGTATCTCTTGAATAACTTCATTTTCGCTTTTTTCAAGTAAATCGTATTTGTCTTGGTAGTGTAAATAAAAGGTTCCACGATTAATATCCGCTTTTTTTGTCAGATCTCTGACCGTTACTCCTTCAAACCCTTTCTCTTCCATCAATTCTGTTAAAGCATCTCGAATGAATCTTTTCGTTCGAATAATTCGGCGATCTGTTTTTGAATTACCCACAGTTTTTAAACACCTACTTTTTTCTTTAATAATGAACAGTTATATGCTTTGTGTTAAGTAAGCAACATTCTTACGATTATTGCATATTGAGAATGCAGATGAATTTATTATAATTTACATAGTGATCACTAATCAACAGTATGTACATTATTTTTTTCTTTCGTCAAAGTCCATATCTTTAAAATGAAAAGGGGACGTTTATATGAAATTAGTTCACCAAAAATGTATATACTTTTCACCAATTATAGTGGTAGCAGTTATTTTCATTTTTATCCTAACGTTAATTCCTTCAGTAAACCAAGCACCTAAGAATTTGCCAATCGCATTCGTAAATGCCGACGAAGGAATGACAGTTCCAGCAAAGGGTAAGGTAAATATAGGAGATCAAATAAAACAAAATATGAAGAGTTCAAGCACTGAACAGTCTTCGGTTAAATGGATTTTTGTATCAACTACTAAAGAAGTTGAAAAAGGATTAAATAATCAAAAATACTATGGGGCGCTTATCATTCCAAAAGAGTTCACCAAAAAACAGGTGACTCTTCAGACGGCTCAGCCGAATGCACCCGCTATTAGATTATTAGTGAATCAAGGAATGAATACAGCTGCTTCAACAATAGCAAGTCAGGTGCTAAACGGAGCAGTTGATAAGATGAATGAAAATATGCGCTTGCAGATAGTAAAAAGATTTGAACAAAACGGAACGCAACTAAGTGCAAACCAAGCATTAGCACTCGCTGCACCGATTCAAAAAACAGTTATAAACGTAAACGAAACAGGGACTCATAGTGTCAACGGAAATGCCCCCGTTTCATTATTTCAGCCGCTGTGGATGGCGAGTATAGCAGGGGCAGCAGTTGTATTTCTCGCTATCAAAAAAATCACGTTTTCTTCTCGTAAAGAGAAAATCGTTAACCAAGTAGGGTTCGTAATCATCGGGGGTATACTTGCTTTAGCTGCAGGTTTCGGGCTAGCGTGGCTGGCTGAAGTGGTTGGAATTACTGTTCCTTCATTTTTAGATACAGCACTATTCTTAGCTATTGCTTATTTCAGTTTTTTCACTCTGATATCAGCCGTACTTTCATGGCTAGGACTAAAGGGACTTCCGATTTTCGTTATTATTCTATTTTTTGGCGCACCTTTGCTTTCAATGGCCCCAGAGATTATGCCTGATTTTTATAGAGAGTGGATTGATCCATGGCTACCAATGAGGTTTATGGTAGATGGCGTACGAGAACTATTTTTCTTTGGAGAACATCTGACATGGAATCATTCTGTATCTGCTCTAGCTCTTATCTCTTTAATAAGTTTATGTGCTGTGTTTGCTTCTGCTTTACCTGCATCTTCTGTAAAAAAAGAGAAGTCTCACTCAATATAAAAGATACTGTAACTGAATGAAAAGGAGAGATGATGATGAATCCACAAATCCTAATCGTTGGTGCCGGCCCTACTGGCCTCGTTATGGCCTACAATTTAGCCAGACATAACATTCCTTTTCGAATTATTGATAGAAGCGACGGGCCTGGGCAAGCCTCCCGGGCAATGGCTATTTTACCGCGAACCCTTGAATTTTATCAGCAGTTCGGTTTTGTAGATGAAGTCATAGACCACGGGATTAAGATGGAAGATGTATACGTCCGAGTAAAGAATAAAATAAAAGCAAAAGTTCATCTAGGATCTTTAGGAGAAGGATTAAGTCCTTTTCCTTTTGTTCTTACATTTCCACAGGACGACCACGAGCGGTTTCTACTTGAAAAATTAAAAAACCTTGGGATTGAAGTAGAATGGAAGACGGAGCTACTATCTCTAGCTGAACACGGAGAAAGGGTAAAAACTTTATTAAAAGCCCAGCAAGAGGAAACCGCTTATTTTAAGTATATTTGTGGATGTGACGGAGCACACAGTACAGTTCGGAAACAAATGAAGATAGAATTTAAAGGAGAAAAATATAAACAGCATTTTTATGTGATGGATGTTGAAGGCTCTGGTGAAATGATGAAGAATCAAAAAATCAGTATTTCATTTAGCAATGAAGAATTTTTGATCTGTATGCCTGTTAGAAGTAAAGGAACGTATCGAATGATCGGCATTATTCCTTCAGCTTTTGGGGATCAAAACGATGTAAAAGCTGAAAACATTCACGCTTTTCTTCAACAAACATTTGGTGCTCAGGTTGAGGGTATAAATTGGTTCTCGACATATCATATCCATCACAGAGTAGCAAGCCGTTTCCGACAGGGGCGTACTTTTCTAAGTGGAGATGCAGCCCATATTCATAGTCCTGCAGGCGGACAAGGAATGAACACAGGAATTGGAGATGCAATCAACCTTTCATGGAAATTAGCAGCTGTCCTTCAACACAAAGCGGCACTTTCCATATTAGATACATACGAAGAAGAAAGGCTGCCTTTTGCAGAGCTGCTTGTAAATACAACTGATCGCGCTTTTAAGCGAATGGTGGCACGAGATAAAACGAGTCAATTTTTTAGAAAGCATATCTTTCCGCCTGTACTATCCTTTTTATTTCGTTTCCCTTATCCCCGTCACAAAGCATTTACGATTTTATCTCAAATCCGCATTAAGTATCGAAATAGTAACCTAAGCAGCGGGCAAGGGACAAAGGTGCAAAGTGGTGATCGGTTACCTTATGTAGAAGGGAATTTTGAATATTTACAGTCATTAAACTGGCAAATACATGTCTATGGAACAGCAGCAGAGAAGCTAAAAAAGAGCATGCAAGAAAAAGGCTTCTCCTTGCACGAGTTTTCTTGGAACCCTTACTTGAAGAAAGCAGGGCTTCAAAAAGATGCTCTATACGTTATTAGACCGGACGGATACATTGGTTTTATTAGCAGCGAGCAGCGTATAGATCTGCTTCATCAATATTTGAATACGCATAAAATCCTTCCTTTTACAAATGAATATTAGATCTAAAAAAACGCCATCTTATATGGTGTTTTTATTTTTGTTTACAATTTCGAAACAACTTGGAGATGTTTTTGGGAAAGCTGTTTGATAAGATAGACGAATAGAAATATCAAATGAAAGTACGTGATACATTGAATAAAAGGATTTTAGTAGTTGATGATGAAAAAAGTATTGCTACAGCGGTATCCTATGCTTTCAAGCGCGAAGGATATATTGTAGACACAGCATCTGACGGTGAAGAAGCGCTTGAAAAAGTAAAAAGCTTTCGACCTGATGTGATGATATTAGATGTGATGATGCCCAAATTAACCGGCTATGAAGTATGCCGAAAACTTGAGAATCGAAGAGGAATGGGGATTATCTTGTTAACGGTTAAAAATGACATCGTCGATAAAGTTCTAGGTTTAGAGTTAGGCGCAGATGATTACATGACCAAGCCGTTTGATGTAAGAGAACTTGTAGCTAGAGCTAAAGCACTTGTTCGGCGAATGGAAAAAAATGAAGCTCCTGAAGCTGTGGGAGAAATCACGGTAGGAAAAGTGAAGGTGAACTTAATTCAGCGCACGTTACATGTTGCCAATGATTTAGTAAAGCTTACACCAAAGGAGTTTGATCTTATTGCTTTATTACTTGCCAATTTAGAGAGAGTGTACACACGAGAAGATTTACTAGATCTTGTCTGGGGAATGGATTATGCAGGCGGTACACGTACGGTAGACATTCACATGCAGCGCCTTCGAAAAAAAGTAGGAGAAGCAGAACTTTATTTGCTTCAAACGGTATATGGCGTTGGATATAAAGCGACAGCAGGGATCAATGAATGAAAATCAGCCTAAAAGCTAAAATGGGACTCGTTCTTGCTTTTTTAATTATTTTAACAGTAACCGTACTGAGCGTACTTGTGTTAAAAGGAATTGAGACAAATCAGCGTGATCAGCTAGAAAGTGAACTTATTCAAAAAAGCAAAGCAGCCGAGCAAACGATTCGTCAAAGTTATGTAACCGGTGACACGTCTCTGAATACAGATTCTTTTCTTCAGCAAAAAGGACAGCGTCTTGCCTCTTCGATTGCATCACAAAGCGGAATGCAAACAGTCCTATATAATCAAAAAGGACAGGAAGCAGGAAGCTCTATTCCCATCGGCCAAAAAGATGTGGATGTTTCTGACACGCTTAGCTATGCTTTGAAAGGAAAAATAGCTTATCAAATCTCGGGTTCTTCCCTTATTTACTTTGCACCTGTGTCAATCGATAATCAATTTATTGGAGCCATTCGTTTTGACCATTCCCTAAAAAATAATCAGCAGTTTATAGCTGACATTAGACACCTATTTCGTACTTGGGGAACGATTGCAGCAGCAGCAGCTTTTTTAATTGGCTACGCTTATTTTTACCGTATTGCTTCGCTTATTGCTAGCCTTCAAAAAACTTCACAGCAGATTCGAAAAGGTCGTTATTTAACCGACCTGCCGTTCAAACGGCGCGATGAACTCGGGGAGCTCAGTCAAGGCTTGTTTTTTATGAGTACGTCGATTGAAAAAAATATCGATCAAATGAATGAAGAAAAAAGAAAGCTTGAGTTCGCTATTTCGAAACTGCAGTCTCTTGAACAGCAGCAAAAGCAGTTTATCGGTAACATCAGCCACGAATTTAAGACGCCTTTAACATCGATCAAAGCTTATGTTGACTTACTTGATATGTATCGAGATGATCCTCAGCTTATGGAAGACGGCGTGCAAAATATTCGTAAAGAAACGAATCGCCTTCATGAAATGGTAGATAAAATCTTAAAACTTTCAGCGCTTGAGAAATATGATTTCGAGCAGCGGCCAGAGCAAGTTGAATTGAAGCGGCTTCTAGAAGACATATGCGATCGTATGAAAGGAAAAGCAGCTAAATTTGATTTGACTCTTCATACAAATATAAAAGAAGCAGTTGTTTGGGCTGATCGTGAAAGCTTAATACACATTTTTATCAATTTAATTGACAATGCTATTAAATATAATGAACCAGGCGGAAAAGTGGAAGTAACGTCTTATACTTTAGAGAATTCTATTATTGTAGATGTAGCTAACACCGGGATAGGGATTCCACCCGAAGCAGAAGAAAAATTATTTCAACCATTTTTCACGGTAAATAAAGATCGGTCGCGTTTATCCGGAGGTACAGGCCTTGGCTTAGCATTAGCCAAAGATTTAACTGAAAAGCAAAAAGGCGTTATCAAGCTGCATCATTCTGATTCTAAATGGACGATTTTCAAAGTGTCGTTTCCTTTGAAAACAGAGAAATGAGTTAGCTAAAAGGAGTGAACCGTTATTGAAACGGTATAGATTAATGATATGTATAGCAAGCACTTTTCTTATTTTAACATCATGCGGACAAGAAGAAAGCCATAGAGAAACCGTTGAAAAACCCGACAAGAAAATTACTGTATTGGACCAAGTAGATAAAGATGGAAAAATAGAAGTGAAAGACGTTCAGGATATTAACGGCGTAAGGGCGTTTCAATTTTCAAACGAAAACACAATGATTGTTAGTAAAGAAAATAAACAATTTCGTTCGCACGATTTCGGTCCCAAAGAGGTATATGCACAGAATCTAGCCACTTATAATCTAAAAAACAAGTCTACTTTTGTGTTGCATCCAAGCAATGAAATTCAACATGCGGCAAAGCTTTCTCCGAATGGTGAATATCTTTTTTATAAAGTAGCAAAAGGTGAAGATACATTTGGTTATATAATGAACCTTCAAACAAAAAAAACGGTTAAAATAAAGAATGTTCTTCTCTATCCATCAAGCGGAGAGTGGCTTAATAATTCAGAAGTAATGTTTATTACAATGGAAGGAAAGCTTTCTAAAGCAAATGTAAAAGGAGAAGTAGAACCTCTGTTGCACAGAGACGATCGAATCTTAGATGCAGTTAAAGGAATAGGTGGCATTTATTATATTGGTGTAAACAACCAGCTTTTTTTTCTTCATAACGAACAGACGGACCCTGAAAAAATCCGAGATAATGTGGTTTCTATTATCCCGTCTCCAAACGGAAAACAATTAGCGCTCGTTCAGCAAAAAGATGCCCAAACGAGAACGCTGTCTATTACAGATTTAAAAGGATCAGAGGCCTTTCAGCTTGCTCTGTCCACTCAAATTTTTGGTGTAAGCTGGTCTCCCGACGGTTCGAAATTAGCTTATAACTTTATTTCTGAAAAAGAGGGAGATAAAGGGATATTCATAGCAGATGGATTAACAGGAGATGTTACACACCTAAACGTAAATTTAGACTATGCCGCTGATCAGCTTGATTGGAGTCAATCAGGAAATAAACTAGTTGCATCGAGCTTTACGCAAAATCAAGTTCATACGTATATTATCTTTTTAAAATGAGGCTGAGACAAAAGTAGTTTCATTAAAGTGAAACACGAACTATCTATCAAAAATGGATAAATAGTTCGTGTTTTTTTTATAATCATGGTGAACGCAGGTGCTTCTAGCTGTTGGTTAGAGGGCAAGGCGAAGACTCCTGCGGGAACAGCGGAACAGATGAGACCCCGCAGGAGCGAAAGCGACGAGGAGGCTCATCGGCCGCCCGCGGAAAGCGAAGCCTTGCACGGAAAGCAACAGCGTTCGAGCAAGCAGTCCAGATCGTGTATCCAGATTGTTCGTCTGTGGGTTGGGTTCATTTCGTTATGTCTCAGCCTCATTTCTATTTTTTATACCTTAAATTTTTTTAAGAGTGTTTACAAGTTTGAAACAACTGAATAACAGAGAGAAACATTTATATTTTATCCTTTCTTTATAGGCTTTTGTAGCGCATCAAAAGCCGTTTGAAAGGAGTAAGACATCATGAAATACTTTTTATTTATTTGTTCTTTAGCTTTTACGCTGATGATAGCAGGGTGCGGAACAAGCAATTCTTCATCAAAGCCTGCCAGAGAATTCACAAAAAATGGACAGGCTCAAAAACTAGAAAGCTCATCAGCTTCTTCATCTTTAACGAAATCTAATGTAGACGAAACAGTGGTAATAGCCAATCCAGAATCGGTTGCGGCTTTAGTTAATAAAAAGCATCAGCTTCCTGAATCCTATCAGCCTTCTGATTTAGTCTATGCCGACGTTCCGTTTATCTTCAACGAAAAAATAGAAAAACGAATGCTTAGAAAGCCTGCGGCACAAGCGCTTGAAGAACTTTTCCGAGATGCTGAAAAAGAGGGAATCAGCTTACTTGGTGTATCTGGTTATCGATCTCACGAGCGTCAAAAAGAGCTTTTTGCATTTTATGCAAAGCGAGACGGTGAAGAACAAGCACGCACCTATAGCGCCTACCCTGGAACAAGTGAACATGAAACGGGACTAGCAATCGAGGTCACGGGAGGAAGTGGAATGTGTGCTGCAGCAGACTGCTTCGCTGATACACCAGAAGATCATTGGCTTTCAAAAAATGCCTATCAATACGGATTCATTATTCGATACCCTGAAGGTGAAGAGCAGGTTACCGGCTATAAATACGAACCATGGCACCTTAGATATGTAGGGAAAAAAGCAGCCGCATCCATTTTTAATCAATATGCAACGTTAGAAACCTATGCAAATAAGAAAAAAGTTTAATCAAAAGTTCTATAACTGGAGAACGAAGAAAAGAAAAATCAAAAGTCAGGTTTATCACTCTCACATATGATACAAACTGATACTATAACATGCTTGCTATAGAGGAAGGGTATCAATGTATAAAGATATTGCGATTGAACTGATATGTGGATTTTTAGCGCTATTTATTATGCTGAAGCTTTTAGGTAAGACACAGTTTGCTCAAATCACTCCGTTTGACTTTATTACAACGCTTGTCCTGGGAAATATTGTGGGGGATGCAGCTCTTGAAAAAGGAGTAGAGTTAACTGAAATTCTTTATAGCGTTTTGATTTGGGGGCTTCTGATCTACGCAGTGACAAAGCTATCTCAAACCTTTACAGGGTTTAGAGGAATTCTTGAAGGAAAGCCTTCAATGATTATTTATAAAGGGAAAATCCTTTATAAAGAGCTTAAGAAAAACAACTTGGACTTGAATCAGCTTCAGCATCTAATGAGACAGCAAGGGTATTTTTCACTGTATGAAGCAGAATACGTCATTTTAGAAACAAATGGAGAGGTGAGCGTCGCTCCTAAACACGAATTCGGCCCTCCAACGAAAAATGATTTAAACATCCCTTATTCTCAAACCAATTTACCTATTGCTTTAATCATGGATGGAAAAGTAGTGCCTGGTAATTTGAAAGAAGCAAACGTAGATGAAAAATGGTTAAAAAAACAGCTTGCAATCAAGAAAATTAAAAAATACAGCGAAGTTTTTTATGCTGAATGGCAGCAAGAGCGAGGACTGGAAATAACAAAATTCTAAAAACCCTTTCCTTAAAAGGAAAGGGTTTTTAGCTTTCTTTTAATAGCTTAGCAAAATCTTCAATCGTTGTAGAATACGTGACGTACAGACGAGGAATAAGATAGTTTTCATTCTTTTGTCCGCTTTCAGTAAAAAATTTTGGAATGGTTGAAAGACCAAATGTATAATTTTTTTTTGTTTCTTCCACTACGCGGCTATTGACCTTTCCATAGGGGTAAGCAACAGCAATAACGGGCTGGCTCGTAATGGCTTCAATTTTTCGTTTTGAATCAGCTAGCTCATAGGATAAATTTTTCGTCTTAGTTAAATCCGGATGAGTAGCGGTATGAGACTGAATAGAAAAAAATCCTGAATCAACAAATTTTTTTAAATCGGCTGGCGACAAACGGCTGGGACGGCCGATAAAATCTGAAATCACAAAAATTGTAGCCGCTGGATGAAATTGAGGGCTGGCTGCTCTTTGAAAAATAGGCAAGATAGTAAGATTATTTTTATATCCATCGTCAAATGTAATAACTATAGGTTTTTTCACACGCTTTAGTTCCTGCCATTTTTCAAATGTTAGCGGCGTATATCCTTGCTTTTTAAGATAAAGAAGTTGTTTCTCAAAATTTTCAGGCGTCACATACAGTTCTTTTTCCCCATGGCCTGTGTAGGCATCAATAGAATGGTAAATCAGGACAGGCACTTTCACTTGGCTAAAAGCGGGGGAAGGGAAAATAACAGTTAGCACTAAGATAACAAAAACCGAAATTTTTCTCATAACAATCCTTTCTGTTGCACAGTGGTGACGAGACTGTTTTAGTATGTCAAAAGAAAAGGAATGTATAAGCCAAGCTTTCTTTTTTACAAATATAAGCCTTCTTTTTTAAATATTTTATGCAGAACCAAGTGCTCAGCAGAGTTCACAACTGCAAACTGTTTTTTAGAAAGAGAATGGGGAGAAAAACGCATTAACTTAGTAAAGTCTGATGGCAGCGTAGTATATAAAATATCAGTAGAGAGTATAGGGGCAGACAAAGGTGTTTTCGAGCCGATGTGAAAACCCCAATCTCCAAAAGAAGGAATAATGGTGTGGTAGCTCAACGTATAAAACTGAGAAGCTTTCATCGTCTTATTAATGCTCCAAAAAACGATAGGTGTGTCTCTAGGAGAATTTGACTGACATACGACCAAGCCGCTGCGCGATAGTGAACGTTGGAGAAGTGCGTAAAATTCTTTTGTATAAAGAGCACTTATTTTTTTGTTGGTAGGATCAGGAAAGTCAATAATGATGATGTCATAACACGCTGTATTCAAAGAGAGGTAGTCAACAGCATCTTGAATATGAACGGTGACACGAGAATCTTCAAATGAGCGTTGATTTAACTTCTTTAATTCTTCTACATTCATCGCAGCATTTACAACGTCAGCATCTATTTCCACAAGGTCTATTTCTTTAACTTCTTTATATTTAAGGACTTCTCGTAAAGCTAAACCATCTCCACCGCCTAGAATAAGAATGCGGTGAGGACGTAAGGAAGCTGCAAAGATAGGGTGTACAAGAGCTTCATGGTACGCATGTTCATCCAATGAACTAAATTGCAGCTGTTCATCCAAATACATTCGAATATCAGATGCTTTAATCAGCTGAATATCTTGAATACGGTTTTTTTGATGAAACAAAATGTCATGCTGGCCTGATAAGAGTTGCTTTAGACTAACGTGATCTGAGTCATCTCCACGATTGAGAAGACGAGTGCTTTCAGCATGCCGACGATTTTTTGTTGGAGTTTCGGCGTGTTGAATTCCGCGAGAAATCGAATACACAACAGCTTTTTTTGAAGCTAATTGCTTGAGTAACGCATAACCAATTTCAATTATTTCTTTGTCTCCGCACGTATAAAAATCTAATGAAGCGTAGTTTTCCTCCGGCCACGTATGAATAGACAAGTGAGAGGTAGCTAATACGAGAATGCCTGTAATGCCTTGGGGCGTAAACTGGTGAAAATAACAGTGCAAAACTTCCATCTCTGCATCTAGTGCAGCTTCAACAAGAATTCTTCTTAAAAGTGAGGGGTCGTTTAATATCACTTCATCGCATTCGAACGCATCCATTAGCAAGTGTTTGCCTTTAATATCCACTACTTCAGCCTCCTTTTTGAGCATTATTTTCACTATCTTATGAAACTTTTTAGAAAAAGGAAACGTAAGCACGTTATTTTATGGATATTTTCGGGAAATAACTAGTTATCTTCTCGTAGAAAAGAAGCTGGGACAGACGTATTTTCGTTGAAGGAAGATCCAAACAATCAATCGAGATTCTTAACGGAGAATTCAACTCGTTCGGATTTTTTCATTATGATGGTGAACGTAGATTTACCGTATGTAATAGCTGTTAATTGGAGGGCAAGGCGAAGACTCCTGCGGGCAAAGCGGAACAGGTGAGACCCCTCAGGAGCGTAAGCAACAAGGAGGCTCATCGGCCGCCCGCGGAAAACGAAGTCTTGCGCGGAAATTGACAGCACTAGCTCACTTACCCAATTTGTTCGTCTTTACATTGGATTAATTTCGTTATGTCTCAACCTTTCTACTCTTTATCAGTATTAAACCAGCCTTTTCGCTTGAACCATAGAATTAATCCAAGCGTTATCAGTCCCATGAAGCCAAGCACAAAGAAATAGCCATAGTGCCACTTTAGCTCAGGCATATTTTCAAAATTCATTCCGTATACGCCAACGATAAAGGTAAGGGGAATAAAGATAGATGAAATAACAGTCAGTGTCATCATGATTGAATTCATCCGGTTTGAATTAAGAGAAAGATAATTATCGCGCATATCAGACGTCATTTCCCGATTTGATTCAATCATATCGGCTAATTTTAATAAGTGGTCATAGACATCTTTAAAATACCTTTTTTGTTCAGGATGAACATCTAAGCGTTCAGAATTTATAACACGGTACAATAAATCGCGCATAGGCAAAATGGTTCTTCTGATTTTCAGCAAATCACTTCGAAGTTTGAATACATCTTCCATTAAAACAGAGATGGATTTTTTTGCATCTATGTTTTCTATATCATTCAGCTCATCTTCAATCTGATATACAGTGGGGAAATATTCATCTACCACTTTATCCATCACAGAATACGCAAGATAGCTTATCCCTTTTTCTTGAATCGAAGGTGTATGAAGCAGCTTTTCCCATACTTTATCAATTGCAGCTGACGGGTGAAAATGAAAAGTAACCATATAATTTTCGCCGATAAAAAGGTCAACTTCCTCAGCTTCTAACGTTTGACGATTTAACGAATGAAGGACAAAAAAACTGTATCCTTCATAATAATCGAGTTTTGGACGCTGCAGAAAATGAAAGCAATCTTCAATCGCTAACGGATGAAAGTGAAAGGATGATTGAAGCAGCAGCGCTTCTTCTTCAGAAGGGCAGTTAAAGTCAATCCAATAGTACTGAATAGAGGGGTCGTGAATCTGATCTAATTGTATATGTTTCACAAGTTTGTCATCGTTCTTAAGAGCTAACGTTCGTATCATTTAAAAACTCCTTTGTGTTTTTATAGCTATTTTCAATGTAGCATAAAATCATAAACTATACGTATTTTAAAAAATAATTTTCTTTCTTCTCTTTTTATAAAACTAGTAAGGGTGAAAAAGTTAAATTATAATGATAGTAGTAGCTCGTATGGAAAGGGGAATCGTTTTGAATAAAAATGAAGCACTTCGAATGTTTTTTTTAAAACATGCAGATCAACTGACGGAAGAATGGTATGAAAGCCTTGAAGACAATGACCCAGAATCGGTTTATGCATCTACTCATCCGGAAGTCATTTCAGTATTAAAAGATCAAAATAATGAATTTCATTTATACATAGCCGATGTATTTATAAAAAATGAAAAAGAATTTTTTGATTCATTTGAAACGTGGATTTTAAAGATTGCGGAAGACGGAGAGCATGTAAGAACGCCTATTCATTATATTATTCGAGAATTTTTCCGAGTTAGAAAACAGTATTTAACGTATTTAAATCAATTTGTAGAAGAGTGCGAGCAAGATATTACGCAAGAAGAACTAGATGAATGGAACGAATTGATTGTACGCGTGTTTGATATCACCGTTTATAAATTTGTAGAAGAGCACCATCAGCATTCAAAGCGGTTGCTTGAAGCACACAAAGAACTGATTAATGAGCTGAGTTCGCCAGTTATTCCACTAAGCGATCATATTGCGATTCTTCCGCTTGTTGGGGACATCGACACAGCAAGAGCGCGCCGAATTTTAGAAAATACGTTAACTCGCTGCGCTGAACAGCAAGTGAATCACCTTTATATTGATATTTCAGGAGTAGTTATTGTTGATACGATGGTTGCTCATCAGATTTTCCAGCTGATTGATGCATTAAAATTAATAGGTGTAGAATCAACTATCTCTGGGGTACGTCCTGAAATCGCAATTACCGCTTCTCATTTAGGTTTATCGTTTGAAAATATATCAACAAAATCAACCCTTGCTAACGCGATGGCTTCACGTATGAGGAAATAGAGCAAACGAGAATTACTTTTAATTCTTGTTTTTTTATCCTAATTCATACTTGACATATAGGTTAAAGAGGTATTATGATTTTACTAATTTAATAAATAAAAAGAGTAGTATTACATACGCTAATATAAAAATGCATCTCTGTAATTAGCGGACAAGAATTGAACAAACAACATGAAAACGCTTTATATAGAATACGAGAATATTTAGGAGGAAATAGAAATGAACATCTTATGGTTTTTCCCTACAGCAGGCGACGGACATTATCTAGGCACAACCGAAGGAAGCAGAACAAGCGACATTCACTACTTAAAGCAAATCGCACATGGACTGGATTATCTAGGATATGACGGCGCTTTGTTGCCTACTGGTTCAAATTGTGAAGATTCATGGGTGATTGCGTCGGCACTTGCTTCCGTTACGAATCGACTGAAGTTTTTAATTGCACTTCGCCCGGGTGTAATGTCTCCAACACTTTCAGCACGGATGGCTTCGACATTCGATCAAATGTCAAACGGCCGACTTATGTTAAATATTGTGACGGGAGGAGATCCCGTGGAGCAAGCAACGTACGGTAACTATTTAAGCCACGATAAACGCTATGAGTTAACAGATGAATTTTTAACGATTTGGCGAGATGTAATGGAAGGAAAAAAAGTCGACTACAAAGGAGAACATGCTGATGTAACAGGCGCGTACATTCCATCGCCTCCTGTCCAAAAACCGTATCCTCCGCTGTACTTTGGCGGGTCTTCTCCAGCAGGAAAAGAAGTAGGAGCAAAGCATGCAGATGTATATTTGTTATGGGGGGAACCGCCCGCAGTGATTAAAACAAAAATTGATGAGATGAAAGAAAAAGCTGCAAACGAAGGTAGGGACATTCGCTTTGGTATTCGCCTGCACGTTATTGTAAGAGAATCGGAAGACGAAGCGTGGGAATCTGCAGATAAATTAATTAAACATGTTGATGATGATACGATCAAAGCGTTTCAAGATAAGTTTGCGTCATTTGACTCCATTGCCCAAAAAACACAGTCAAGTTTGCACAGCGGCACAAAAGATCGAGGGGCACTGGAGATTGCTCCGAATCTATGGGCGGGAATTGGCTTAGCACGAGAAGGTGCTGGAACTGCTCTTGTTGGAAGTCCTGAAATTGTAGCGGATCGTTTAAAAGAGTACAAAGAGCTAGGAATAGATACATTTATTTTATCAGGCTACCCGCATCTAGAAGAAGCATATACGTTTGCTGAGCTAGTATTTCCACATATTCAAAAAGAACGAAGCAAGAGATAATTCTTGCTTCGTTCTTTTTGAATCGTAAAAAAATAAATACCCCAGTTGACTTATAGGAATTATAGGTGTATTATAAAGATAGTTCATTTAGTCAGAAAATTTGTGATAAAGGGTGAAGAAAATGGAACGTTATGACGTAATTCAAGGCGCAGAATCTTTTTATTATAAAGGCAACGACATTGGTATACTTGTTTCTCATGGATTTATGGGGACTCCTCAAAGTATGGAATATATCGGAAAAGAATTAGCTGAAAAAGGTTTTACTGTGTACGGTTTGCGACTAACGGGACATGGTACTCACTACTATGATATTGAACAAACAACGTACCAGGAATGGAAGCAAGACTTTTTAAATGGGTATCAGCGTTTGAAGCAAGAATGCCGTCATGTATTTATCTTAGGTCAGTCCATGGGAGGCACTCTTACCTTTCATACAGCGAGTCAAGGACTAGATCTTGACGGAGTTATTGCAATCAATCCGGCTATGACGTCCATTCCTTCAATGGAGCCTTATCGTTCTCGTCATACGCCTCGTTATTTAAAAGAAGAGCATCCTGATATTAAAGATCCAAACGTACATGAAATTACGTATGATAAAGTACCAGTGCGTTCTATGCGTGAGCTGCTTTCTTTAATGGATGAAACGAAAGAACGCTTATCTTATGTAACGTGCCCGGCTTTAGTACTAACATCAACAGTTGATAACGTAGTACCGCCTGAGAATTCAGCTTATATCTTAAACCATATTCAATCAGCAGAAAAAAGACAGCACATGCTTCCAAACTCTTACCATGTTGCGTCGATGGATTTTGATAAAGACACAATTGTTGCACAAACAGCACAGTTTGTACAAGCAACAGTTGCCAAAAAAAAAGTGCATGAGCGAATTTTTTAATTTTTAAATTCGCTCCGTTTCTTTTTTACTTCAAGTAAGATAAAATGAATCTTGAATGAAAACAAAGGAGTGTACATACATGATTCATTTAGAATGGAACGATCGTCCAACAATTAAACAAGTAAAATGCATACATACAGATGCAAAAAAATTCGTGGTTGAAAATGTCTTAACAGCAGGAAAAACATATGATGTGAAAAACGAAACAGAAGAGTTTTATTTTGTTGTTGATAACACTGGCCAAGTCGGCGGCTTTTATAAAGAATACTTTGAAGGCTAAACAAAAAATCATCGTCTTGGCGATGATTTTTTTATTGCAATAATTACCTGGAGCTTCTCTTAATGAAAACGAATGAACATACTTTTAAAGAGAAATTCCATATATCTAATCATTTCGAAAAAAAGCTTTACGATAAAAATAAGATGTAAGACCTAAATTCCTCCGTTTCTTGTTCTGATTAAAAGGGTAACTGACTATAAATACCCATGACAACAATTATTTGACAATGTAAAATGAAAGCGACGCTTAACAGAAAAAGGAAAAGAGCGGGTCATACGATGAAAAAGCGTAATACAGCAGCTTTTACATTTTTAGCATGGACAGCTTTTATTACAGCACTATTAGCTATGTTTATAGGAATTTATACCTTAGATGCATCATTACCGGTAAAAGGTTATTATGCCGTTGGAACATTATACTTAACGATGTCTGCTTTTGCGCTCCAAAAAACCATTCGTGATAACGAAGAAGATACGGCGCACGAACGCAAATATGACAAAGCAGAAGAAGAATTGTAGAGCTAAAAAAGAGCATTTTTCTAGCTCCTTGAAAAACATCCCCATTTTTGGGAGATGTTTTTTATATAAAAAAACAGGGAACTTGTCACTCCATGTCGTATTAATAAAGAAGGAGGCGATTGAATTGACACAACTAATGATTAATAACGTAAATTTTCACGTTGATATGTTTGAAGAAAAAATGATTACTGATGCGAATACAGGTGAAGAGTTGAAAAGGCTAAACTTTTCTTTTTCGGTTGTAGGCAAAGCAGCTTATGATAAATATGATGCATTTTTTGAGGATCCGTATTTTGAAGTAACAAATATGGAGACAAAAGAAACGCTAACACTAAAAAACATTTCGCACAGCACATTTTATCAGTCACCTGAAATTACAGATCATACAAATATTGTTTTCAGGGTGAAGCTGCAGCAAGAACCTGTTAAAGCAAAAGAACAAGTGAAAAATGAACAGCCAACAGAGAGCACGGTAAACGAAATGCTTTCATCTAGAATAAAGTTTAAGGCTCTTGTCGAATTACTTGAAGAAAAAGGACTTCTAACAGAGAAGGAATTGTATACTAAAATTGAAGAAGTAGCAGAACGAGATTTTGATATTCTAAGAGATGAATTAAGTCATTCTAAAAAAGAGGTAAAAGCGTAAAAATACCCCATTCTGCAGGGGGATTTTTTATTTATATCCATTAATTTATAACCCTTTTGATAAATCGTTCATATATTACATCACGATGAAAATAAAAAGGGTGAGGATAATGCCGATTGTTATTAATCATGTAGTGATTCCAAACGTTACAGGAGGAGTCGTTACGTTTGGCGACACGTACTATGTTTCTCCAAAAAGTAACAGTAAAACTGCACAAGGTTCGGGCTCTTCAAATACAGGAATTTGTGTAAATACAAATTCGGGACTTTCTAATACAAATACGCTCGATCCGGATGGTTCTGACCAAACCGGCTTTGGAAACGGCTAAGGAAAGAGATATTTTACTCTTCTTTCTACACGCCTTTTCAGTATTCGTTTTATCCGCATTTTATGCCTTCATTTGCACGTCCAATTGGATTTGTCGTGTCACCTGATGGAGCAATGGACAACTGGTGGGGGAAAAACCCATATTGGTGGGGAAAAATTACGCCTTCAGCGGGCGTTTTTCCTCCCGTTACCCAGTACTATACGGGTAATTTAGTTCCTTATAGTTTAAGGAGCTATTATTAATATAAAAAAGAAGTTCAGATTAAGCTACCTTGTTGGCGTCTATTTCCTGAAAATAGGCGTTTTTTTCCGTTTTACTTGATTCAAAGTTATTTTTGCTGAATAATAAGGAAAAGAGAATTTTTAGAAGTAAGCTGTACGTAAGGAGATGTTCAATCATGACAGATAAATGGAGAGTTCATAAGATAAAAAGTGATTGTGAACCTTGGCTGTTTTTAGAAGGCTGGGAAAAAGATATTATTGAAACCATTGAATTTGAAAAAAAAGAAGAAGCGCTTCGCTACTACGCGATGATGATTTATGAATTTCATCAAAAATACGAGAGCGTGCGAAGTGATGAACTAGCGCTTTTTAGCTTTTGGAACGAAGGCGAAAAGGAATTTTGCGAGGCCTGTGATGATGATCTTCAAATCTTCCACGGTGTTTTATTCGCTAAAAACGATGAAGTCTATTCATTAGAAGAAGATGAAGAAGGATTAAAAATGCTTCGTACTAAATAAAAACGTCCTGCGGGGCGTTTTTTTTATATAAAAAATGAACGATTTCAATCGCTAAAGCGTCATATAAGTGATGAAACAAAAAGGAGGGGTGACCGCTTTGGAACAAGATGATTTCATCCTTGTCCAAAAAGCATTACAAGGTGATGATGATGCCTTTTCATTATTATTTCAGCGCTATCATTCATTTTTATATAAATACCTTTTAAAGCTGACATTAGATGAGGACTTATGCAGTGAATTGTGTCAGGAAGCAATGATGAAGTGTTACGTGAATCTTTCTTCATACAAAAATGAAGCAAAGTTTTCGACTTGGATGATATCCATTGCTTCAAGACTGTACATGGATTATTTGCGTAAGCAAAAACGTGAAAAAAGCAGTCTCCAGCGAATAAAGCAGTCTTTATCGCACCAGCTTCAGTGGAAAGCTAAATACAAAGGAGTGGAATGGAGCGAGATGTTTTCCGATTTTAATGAACTCGATTCGCGCTTTCGAATTCCTGTCTTGCTTCGACATTATTACGGATATACATACGATGAGATTGCCCATATGCTGAATATGCGAGCAGGAACGGTCAAATCAAGAGTAAATAAAGGAGTAAACATACTGAGAAAGGAGTGGAAAGAATGAGAGAAGAAAATGACAATCAGTCCTTACATTCTTTAAAAAAAGATTGGGAGCAGCTAGAGAGTTTAGCAAGTCATGAACGTATTTCTCTTCATGCAATTCAAGAACAGCTTCTCATTCAAAAACAAAAGCAGAAAAAAGCTTTCCGGAAAGAATTATGCTTATTTACATTAACAGCACTTGTTATTTTAACGGTAATGGCAACTGCTATTTTACAAATACCTGCCTTATTTATCGCCATTGAAGTAATTGGGATCATTGTTGCTCCTATTTCTTTTATCGTTTTTCACTATAAACGAAAAAAGGAGATGTTTTTATAATGAATGAAAAATGGATTCTTGTGCTGTTTATTTCACCATTTCTCCTTCTTCAAAGCTTTCTACTTTTTATCAATGCAAAAAAACGCGGCGCTCATCCATGGTTTTGGGGAATATGGGGACTGATTCAAATTCCAATGCCAACGCTGTTTTATTGGTTTTTTATTATTTGGCTTCCAGCACGAAGAAAAAGGGGGATGTAAATGAAGGACATTAATTGGTTGTTAATTGCTCCAATTCTATTCTTACAATTGCTTTTAATGATTCCAGCATTGATAAGCTGCATAAAGCAAGAAGAGACAAACGGGCCAAAATGGTTATGGGGACTCATCATTTTATGTGTAAGTACAGTTGGCCCCGTTTTATATTTTGTTTTAGGACGTAAAAAACAGTGAGGTGGAGCTAAGATGTTTATGCAAGTAGAAAGACTGACAAAAGCGTATCGTAATATAACTGTTGTGAATAACCTTTCATTTAATCTCGACAAAGGAAAATGTGCAGCGTTGTTAGGCCCTAATGGTGCAGGTAAGACGACTACTTTGCATATGATTGCAGGTCTTACTGCACCTAATAAAGGGAAAACTTCTTTTGAAGATAAACAACATCAAGACGTACGATCATTTATTGGCTTTCTGCCACAGCATCCTACGTTTTTTAATTGGATGACGCCTCAGCAGTATTTAACTTTTTTAGGTCTTTTATCTAACATTTCAAAAAATGTGCTTTCCCAACGAATAGATGAAGTACTTGAAACTGTAGGTTTAAAAGGAAAGGAAAAGCAGAAAATTGCTGGCTTTTCTGGAGGAATGAAACAACGTTTGGGCTTGGCGCAAGCCTTGTTACATAAACCTGAACTGCTAATTCTAGATGAACCGGTTTCGGCTTTGGATCCTGAAGGCAGAAAAGATGTCCTAATGATTATCGAAACATTAAAAAAAGATACGACCATCCTTTTTTCAACTCACATTTTGCATGATGCAGAACAAATATGCGATAACATTATCATGATTAAAAACGGACGTATGAAATGGAATGGAACAAAGAGTTCGCTGCGCCAAGAGTTTACGGCTCCTGCTTTTACGATTGAAACAGAAGAAAGGCTCCCTGCATCACTTAGCAGTCTGCCAAGTGAACAGGTGCTGTTTCATTCTCCTTATAAAGCCACTGTAGGTGTAAAAGATACATCTCAGCAGCAGCAACTGCTTCAACTGCTTGTTGATCAACAAGCAAACCTTGTTTTATTTGAACGAAAACAGCATTCTCTCGAAGATGTGTACCTAGAGGTGATGAACAAATGAACACATTTGGAGTCTTATTTAAAAAGGAACTGCATGAATTATTTGCGAACGGCAAAGGAATTTGGCTGCCAATTTCTCTAATTTTACTAGGCATCACACAGCCTTTAACGAATTATTATATGCCACAAATCATTAACATGGCAGGGAATTTACCAAAAGGAGCAATTATTCAACTTCCTACGCCCACCGGTCAAGAAGTAATGCAAGGTGTCCTTTCACAATATAGCACAATAGGAACCTTACTGATTGTACTAGCAAGCATGAATATGATTTCAAATGAACGACAAAGTCATGCTGCTGTACTTGTTATGATGAGACCGGTGAGCGTCATTCAATACATTATGAGTAAATGGGCTGCGCAAATCGTACTGGTCATTGGCTCAACGTTTATAAGCTATATAGCAGCATGGTATTATACAAATCTTTTATTTTCATATGTGGATTGGACTCATATGCTAGTTAGCTTTCTTTTATACAGCCTGTGGCTGATTTTTATCTTGTCCGTTTTAGTGGCAGCTGGAACATTTCTTTTACAAAGCGGAGGGATTGCTGGAGTAAGCATTTTGATCATTGCGTTACTTTCATTTTTGAGTACTTTGTTTACGAATCAATTAAAGTGGAGTCCTGCAGCGCTGTCACAATACGCCGCTCGCCTGCTTGAACAATTGCACTGGTCACAAAGTGTCACCTATACCGTAGTTGTTACGTTAATGAGCAGCTTTTTTCTTTTAATGGCTGCTGTTCGTAGATACAAAAAAGTGGAATATGTATAAAAAGACTTCTTTAACGAAGTCTTTTTTCTAAGGGATTAATTTGCAAATCCATGCAATATAAAAAGCAGCGGGGACTAAGAGAATCTGGGCACATACTGTCCCGCACAAACGAGAGATGACGAGTGTACCAACCATTTTGTTCATAGATTGCTTAGTGGATTCACCTTTCATTACCTTTTCAGTTAAAATGGCTACTTGCGGATCTACAAACACAGCAAGGGTAATCATCGCTAGTCCGTTAATAAGACCAGAAGACATCAGAATTGATTTAGAAAGAGTAGGCTCGAGCGTAGAAGCATAAAGAGTGGAAAGAACACCTACTGTATAAATGGTCGTAGCCATTAAATTCAAAAGAAGCAACCGCTTGGGCACTCCGCCTATTCGCAGCTGAGACAGCATAATCCCCCTAGGACGCTTCACGTGTTTTTTTGCTTTCTCAAGCGTATGTATGGAAGCAATGTTTTTCATCATTTTGGGTACAGATCCCGCTACTTCTAAATGTGAAATCATTCGGGAGAAGATTGATACAAAGCTAGGAATTAAAAGAGCACCTGCGATTGTCCCAATAGAGGCCGCGAGCAAGATAGTTTGAAGCTGATGAAGCAGAACGGGCAAATCTTCTTTAGACTGGACCGCATCTCCTAATTTGCCGGTCAGCGGAGCTTGCACCATATTAGCTGTTCTTGAAACAATGACAATAATATTAAAAAGAGATAGAGCTACGACTAGCTTCCGAGTTTTCAAACCCGCAAGTCTCACAGAGTAGGCTAGTGTTTCAATCATGTGAATAATTCCTACAAATACACAAATAATAAGTAATTTTTCTATCATAATAAGCAAGTTCCTTTCTTTGATACACGCACTTCCTTATTATGTATAAATTTGGTTCATTTGTAAATAAAAAGCCGCTTGCTACCAAGAGTAGCAAGCGGCTTTTTATTATCGATGCTGGTTAATATCACGCAGTATATCTTTGCTAGCCTGATAATCTTTTTCTCGTTCTTTTTCCACCTGTAGACGTTTGTCTAGTTTACGGCTATATTCAGCATACCCCACGCCGTGAGAAAGCTGCATGGCCTTTTCCATTTCTGACGTGTACGTTAGGTGAAGTGCGATAATGAATCAATCCTTTCAGCATTTTTCACTTGTGGCACATGTATTGCTGCTCAAGTGTTTGGATGTTTATGATTCTTGAAGTCTTTCTAGAAGTCGTTTTCCCTGTCGCTCTGGATCTAAACATCAAATGATTAAAATTTCATAACATTCCAGGTAAAAGCCTTTTTTTCTTGCGTAGTATCCCATATAATAGCAGGAACAACGTTTTTAAAGGAGTTATATATGAACAATACAAAACGAGTATGGTTTGATTTACTTTTTTATATCGCTATTCCTTACCTAATATGGAACCAAGGAAAAGACATTATTGGTGATTACTATGCCATTTTGCTTTCAACAGCACCAGCGTTTGTGTATACCATTTATACATTTATTAAAGATCGCCAGTTTAACGTAACAGGATTGTTTATTGTCATTACGCTGCTGGCACGTACCATTATTGATTTAATTTCAGGAAACGCAGCAACAATGTTAAACAATCAAGTATACTTTATGATTGGACTAGCTGTAGTTGTCCTTTTTACCATTGTGATAAAAAAGCCAATTGGTTTGTACTTTTTTGTAGATACGGCTTACTTAATGGGCTATAAGCGAGAAGATTCTCTTAAGCTTTTCCACCAGCCTGATTTATTCAAAATGATGAACTGGCTTACAGTACTGTTCGCAGGCCGCTACGTATTTTTAGCAATTGTAAAATACGTATTGATTCAAAAGTACGGAGTAGAAGGGTACGGGAACATGATTGTATTCCGTCAGGCCGTTACGTGGGCATTCTCCATTTTAATTGCTGTCTACACGTATTTTATCTATAAAAAAATTCAAGACAAAACAGGGATTGATAATCCGGTGAATCCAAATGTAAATGAATAAAAAAGAAGCGTGCGTTTAACTAACGTACGCTTTTTTTGTGGCAGGAATAAGTTTGTTAAATTTTCTGACAAATATATTGTAAAGAAGTTCTCTCATGTATATACTAGAAATAAGAAGTAATTGGCATGCCACATGCCAAAAGAATCAAAGGAGATAAAATTATGAGTTTATCAAAATTAACACAGCCGTTATCACTAAAGCAGCAGGCGTATGAAGGAATTAAAAACGCTATTATCGATCATACCATTGCTCCTGGAGAAGTCTTGTATGAAAGAAAATTAAGCGAAGAATTAGGAATCAGCCGCACACCGATTCGTGAAGCTATTCCAATTTTAGAATTAGAAGGGTGGGTTACATCAATTCCGAGAAAAGGAACGTTAGTGAGCAGTATTACCGTAAAAGATGTAGAAGAAGTCATTCAAATTAGACGTGGTTTAGAGGTGTTGGTAGTAGAGCTACTTATTCCGATAATCTCAGAGGAACAAATTTCAATGATTGAACAGCTTTATCAGCAGCAGGTAAAACTGCAAAAAGAAAATAAACTATTTATTTCTACAGATAAAGACTTTCATATCTTTTTAGCAGAATTAAGTGGAAATAGAAGATTAGTTAATCTAGTGCAAACTGTCAGTGATCAAATGCGATGGTTTGGAATTAGCGCTTCTTACTTACCTAATCGAATAGAAGAGACGTTAAAAGAACATTCAGCTATTATTGATTGTTTAAAAGAAAAAGACGTGGACAAAGCAAAGAAAGCTGTACTTAATCATATTGATCTTACTCGAGAAGCTGTACTCGCCAGTTTAAAAAATAAAGAAGGAGATGTCAGTAAATGAAAAAAGTAACCGTTTATGTGGAAAGTGTAGAAAAGGGAATAAAAGAGGAAGACATTCATATAAAAGATGTTCTTGTTGTTGGCTATGGTGGTAGAGATTTAAAAAAAGTCCAGGAGCACATTGACGAGTTGGCGGAAATTGGAGTCGCTCCGCCGTCAACTATACCAGCTGTTTATCCAATGCAACTATCTAATCTGTCTTTTGAACAAGCAATTAACGTTGCAAGAAAAGAAACGTCGGGGGAGGCAGAATATGTTTTATTTCATAACGGAACAGAATGGCTAATTACCCTTGGAAGTGACCATACGGACCGATTTCTCGAAACTGAAGATATTCAACTTTCAAAAGAAGCTTGTCCTAAGCCTCTTGCGACTAAGTTTTGGCGTTTAGAAGACGTTCAAAATCATTGGGATCAGCTATATTTACGCTCTTGGATTACAGATGAACAAGGGAAACGAAAATATCAAGACCATGCCCTGACTTCTCTGCTCAGCGTTAATGATCTTCTCAATAAATTAGAGGAATTTGGTTATAAAGATATCGCAAATACAGTCATTTTTTCAGGAACAGTTCCAACGTTAGAAGGTTTTGTATATGGTAGTAAATTTGAATATGAGCTTGGTGATCCGGTGTTAAACCGAAAGATTGAGAGTTGTTACTCGATTGTTATACAAGAGGTGAGAGTATGAAGATTGCGCTGATTCAATTGGATGTTAAGATTGGTGAACCAGATTGGAACTATCAGCATACTAAAATGCTTATGTCCGAGGCAATGAAAGAAAAACCAAATGTAATTGTGCTGCCCGAAATGTGGAATACAGGCTATGCTTTAGAGCGCGCACAGGAGTTAGGAGATAGAAATGGTGTACTCACAAAAGAGGTGTTATCGTCATTTGCTAAAGAGCATAATGTAACAGTTATTGGTGGAAGTATTTTAAATTGTCGCTCCGACAGGAAGAAAGTAACCAACACCATGCTAGTTTTCAATGAACAAGGAGAACAAGTATTAGAGTACGATAAAATCCACTTGTTTCGTTTGATGGATGAAGATAAATTTTTAAAAGCAGGAAATCGGCTGGGGCTGTTTTCTTATCAAGATATAAAAATAGGCACTATGATATGTTACGACTTACGCTTTCCGCAGCTATCTCGAAAATTAGTAAATGACGGCGCCCAAATGTTAATTAATGTTGCACAGTGGCCAACAGCGCGAGTAGATCATTGGAGAAGCTTATTAATTGCAAGAGCAATTGAAAATCAATGCTTTGTTATAGCTGTGAATCGCTGCGGAGAAAGTGAAGGGACTCATTTTCCAGGAAATTCAATGGTAATTGATCCATTAGGTGAAATTCTTTTGGAGGGGTCTCAAGAAGAAGAGATATATGTTATTGATATTGAGTTGGAGAAGGTGAAAAATGTTCGAGAGCATATTCCAGTTATCACTGATCAGCGGTTAGATTTGTATTAAAAATACAGAATTTTCAAAAAATATTGAGGAGGAAAGTAAATGGGGCAACCAGTTTATGAAGCAAAGTCATCTGACAAAACGAAGTCAAGAAAGGTCGTAGGGCTGCGTTGGTGGTTAGCGCTTTTATTCTTTTTAATTGGTTTAATTGCTTACATGGATCGCTCTAACATCGCCATTATTGCTAAGCCAATGATGGAAGATTTAAATATGAATAAAGTTCAGTTTGGCATGCTAGCCTCTTTATTTTCACTAGGGTACGCCTTGTCTCAAATACCAGCTGGGTTGCTGGCCGAGAAGTTTGGCGCTCGTAAAGTTGTTTTCTATGCTTTAGTTTGGTGGTCTATATTCACAGGATTAACCGCTTTAGTAAAGTCACACGGCTTAATTGGTTTAGTTCGATTTTTGTTTGGAGTTGGAGAAGGTCCTATGTATCCAGGAAACGCAGTATTTAATACGTACTGGTTTCCAAAGCAAGAAAAGGGGAGAGCTGCAAGTGCACTGCTTGCTGGTTCTTATTTCGGACCCGTTATCGCTCCCATTGTAACCGTTGCAATTTATCAGTCTCTCGGCTGGAAAGCTGTGTTTTATATTTTCGCTTTAATAGGTTTACTTGTTGCATTCATTTGGTATGCAATAGGCAGAAATCGCCCAGAAGAGCATTCATGGATTAGCAAAGAAGAGCTCTCATATATTATAGAGAATCGAACTGTGCAAAAAAAATCTAAGCAAACGGCCCCGTGGGGAAGGTTTTTAAGAAATGGACGCTTCTGGGCATTAGGGTTACAGTACTTCGTTGTATTATATATTGTGACATTTTTCCTTGTGTGGCTCCCCACTTATTTACTAGAAGCACGGCAATTCTCTCTCAGCAGTATGGGTTTCGCCGCGAGTTTACCGTGGCTATGCATCTTTATCACGGTTATGACTGGCGGAGCACTTTCGGATTCATTGCTAAAGAGAGGGAAATCTAAAATGTTTGCACGTGGCGCCTTAGCTATTGGCGGATTGGTTGTTTTTTCTATCTCTATGTATCTAGCAGCCTATGCAACTACACCTTGGATGAATGTGTTATGGTTAACTCTTGCTTTAGGTGCGCTCGGCTTTCCGGTTGTGACATCATGGGCAGCAGCAGTTGATTTAGGAAATGAGTATTCAGGATCTGTTTCCGCATGGATGAACTTATGGGGAAATATTGGAGCGTTTTTATCACCTATTCTGTGCGGATGGCTTGCTGAAACTATTGGATGGGAAGGAGCTTTACTAGTTAGTATCCTCCCAATTATTGTAGCTATTATACTATGGTTTGGGGTACGCCCGGATCGTTCGTTAACATAAGCTTTTCATATTATTTGGCATACCACATGCCAAAGGAAGGTAAGATAGCTATAGAATATCTCTATAGCTATCTTTTTTTACATAGAAGTGTTTGTTACAAAACAGTGAACAGTGCTCGAAACACTAACATCTCATTTAAAATTAATAGTAAAATAACGCTATTAAAAACGGGATGAAAGTAGGTCAAGAAATGAAACTATTATTAGCATGTCAAAAGCAGCCTTATCGGATTTTAGAAATGATTATGGTGTTTTTCACTTTAATTTTTGTTGTACTGTCGTTTTTCGATTACCGTCAGCTGTTTTTTCTTGTGTTTACCCGTGGAATTGTATTTGCTATTCGAGCGTTTGAAATGCAAGAAGGAGAGAAAAAGACTCAAGGAAACATCTGGCTGCTTGTTGGTGTTGTGATGATTTTGCTAGATATAGTTTTATTTGTTGTATATGCCATTAATCGATCTTAAATAAAACAAAAAAAGCTTCCGTTCAGAGGGGTACCTCTACATACGGAAGCTTTTTTTGTTTAAGGAATCATCCACGATAATACATTAGATTGTAAAAATGTTAATACGCAGACAATCAGCAGTAAAAATAAGCTGTGCTTCACCGTGAAACGAAACAAATCGGACTCTTTTCCCGCCAACCCGACCGCAGCACAGGCAACGGCGATGGACTGCGGTGAAATCATTTTACCGGTTACTCCACCAGAAGAGTTTGCTGCAAGCGCAAGAAGCGGGTCCATTCCAATAGACGTAGCCGTGATTTTTTGCAAGTTGCCGAATAATAAGTTGGCTGAAGTATCTGATCCTGTAATAAAAACACCGAGCCAGCCGAGTACAGGAGAGAAAAAGGGAAATAACGCGCCTGTTTTAGCTAACAGCAGTCCTAAGGTTGTACTCATTCCAGACGCATTTGTCACGTAAGCAAATGCCACAACGGACATAATGGTAAGCAGTGGCAGCGCTAATTCTTTGCACGTCTCGTTAAACGTAATGAACCAGTCTTTCCAAGAGATGTTGACGATAAATTTTGTGACAACAGCAGACAACAGGATAGCTGTGCCCGCAGCGCCTAGTAATTCTAACTTATACACTGCCGCAATCGGTTCTCCATTTCCATTTAAAATTAAATTATTTAACCAAGGTACTTCTGGCATAAACGTTAAATAATGTCCGATGGAATTGATAGCGCTCAAAAAAGCGTTAGCTCCTTCATAATGTCCTGTCAAAGCGGTTTTAATTTGAGGAATTCCCCATATAGAAATAAAGATCGTTAAAATTAAAAAAGGTGACCACGCCTTTGCAATTTGAGCCCCCGTGAATGCGGGTTGATCTTGAGTTTCTCTTGGCTCAGCTGAAGCGGAAGCTACTTCATGTGCTGCTTTTTCAGATTGAAAGCGAAACGTTGTTTTCGGTTTCCAGAATTTTAAGAAAATAGCGAGTGCAAAAAGTGAAACGAGTGCCGATAAAATATCGGGAAGTTCAGGTCCTAAAAAGTTAGAGCTGACAAACTGGGTAAGGGCAAAAGAGACGCCGGATACTAGAATAGCAGGGAGTACTTCTAATGTTTTCTTAAATCCTGCCATTACAAAAACCAAATACAGCGGAATAAATACAGAAATAAAAGGAAGCTGGCGGCCTACCATTTTAGAGATTTCCATTGCCGCTACTCCAGTAGGACCTTCCATAGCCGTGATAGGAATACCGATTGCACCAAAAGCAACGGGTGCTGTGTTTGCTAATAAACATAAGCCAGCGGCATATAGTGGATTAAATCCTAAACCTACCAGCAGAGCTGCTGAAATAGCAACAGGTGCGCCGAAACCAGCGGCCCCTTCAAGAAAAGCCCCAAACGAAAAAGCAACCAACAAAGCTTGAAGTCTGCGATCTTCTGTAATAGATACGACAGAGGTACGAATAATATCAAACTGACCGGTTTTTACGGTTAGTTTGTAAAGAAAAACGGACGTAATGATAATCCATCCAATCGGCAGTATACCGTATACGGCTCCTTGACTGGCTGACATAAAAGCCATGCTAGCCGGCATTTTATAACCAAGTATTGCAACAGCAAGCGCGACCAGTAAAGTTGTAACTCCAGCCATATAACCTTTCATTCGTTTAATAGCCAGAGCCCAAAAGAAGTAAAGAATAGGAATCAAAGCGATTAATGAAGACCAAATGACGCTGTTTCCTACAGGAGTGAACTGCTGTGTCCATGTCATAACTAACACCTCATTTTCAAATTAGTGAACTATGAATTTAGTAAAACGAAACCATTAAAACTACGATGATAAGGTCATCTGATGACTTATGTAAAAATGAATTCGCTTACATTATATTCTAATCCTTTTATGATAGGCAAGTACTAAAAGAAACTTTTTTTCAAAAGAACGGACATTTTTTTGTTGATAAGAAGAAAATACTGGTTGAAAGTCCCAAGAATAGGTGATTTAATGATTGTAAGCGCTTAAAATATATCTTTTCATCTATTCTACTAATTATCCTTCTTATTAATCTACTACTTTCAGTCGTATTACACATGGCACTTCTTTATGTTATTAGTGAAACGTTGTTTGCTATTACAAAACGAGAGGAGTCAATTTATTGAGTATGTTAGAGCTTCCAGGTCATTTAGAATCCATTTTATCTCATCCTTCCACACTTGAAGAACAGCATATGAATCAATTCCTTGGAAATAACGGAGCGCTTCGTGTTAAGCCAACTTCAGAACAAGAAATAGCAGCCGTTTTAAAGTATGCGACGGAACACGAAAAAAAAGTCGTCATTGAAGGGAGTGGTACAAAAAAGGGATTTGGCGGACTTATAGATACAGCAGACCTTTTGCTTTCGCTGACTGAATACAGCGGAATTGTTGAACATACAGTAGGTGATATGACGGTTACTGTAAAAGCTGGTACGCCGTTTGGAGAGCTGCAAACGTATTTAAAAACGCACAATCAGCAAGTTTCACTTGATCCAGCTCTAGGAGACTACGCTACAATCGGCGGAGTTATAGCAGCGAATGAAAGTGGTCCAAAGCGCTTGTCTTATGGATCAGCTCGAGATGCAGTAATCGGTATGAGAGTCGTATATTCAGATGGAACCATTGTTCGTTCAGGGGGAAAAGTCGTCAAGAACGTGGCTGGTTATGATATGAATAAGCTGTTTATTGGTTCAATGGGAACGCTCGGCGTTATATCCGAAATAACGTTAAAGCTGCGTCCGCTGCCTAAGTATCAAAGCATTGTCTTTATTTCTTTTTCAACAGGCAATATCGAAGAAATTCATGCGTTTGTTAGCAAAGTCTTAGATTCAATTATAGAGCCCGTTGCTTTGGAATTATTAAATCCCTCTCTAGCTGAAGATGTAATAGGGCAGCATCTGTTTACGCTTGTGATCAGCTTTGAAGACGTGGAAAGTTCCGTACATTATCAAGAGAATTATATCAAAAGCATTCAGCCTGCTGATACAATTTTAAAAATACTGCAGGAAAAAGAAGCCGAGGTATTTTGGGGGTTTTTTAGTAACATTAGTCCACATGGTGCACGTTGTTCTTCAGAAGAAGAAACGGAAGCCACTTTAAAAGTCGGCGTACCAAATATGAATGTACTGGATGTGATAACTAAAAGTACGGTGTTAAAAACGTCCCGTCCAATGCTGATAAAAGCACATGGAGGAGTTGGACATGGTCTTTGTTCGATCTACATAAAAGGCTCAGAAGATGCCATTCTTTCCGTTATTACTTCATTTACTGAAACTGCTAAAACGTACGGAGGATATGTGGTCGTTAAACATTTGCCTTTTATACTGCGCCAAAAAGTAAATGTATGGGGAGAAGAACCTTCTCATTTTCCGTTACTAGCAGGAATTAAAGCAAAGATGGACGCTAAAAACGTGCTTAACTATAAACGATTTATAGGAGGAATCTAAGTGAATTCAGCGAAAGCGGATATCAAAGATGCTCCATGTCAAAGCGTTAGCAATTATTTGTGGAAAGACGCGCCAGACGAAAAAAAATGGGCGGATTGTGTACACTGCGGAATGTGCTTGGAGTCTTGTCCTACTTATGAAATAACGGGGCAAGAACAGCATTCACCAAGAGGACGCGTGCACCTTATCAAATCGGTAGCAGAAGGGAAAATAAGCGTGAATGAGCAGTTTACAGACCCTGTGTTTGCCTGTTTGGACTGCCGTGCCTGTACAACTGCTTGCCCTGCAAATGTAGACGTTGGCGGACTCATTGAAGAAGCTCGCGGCCAAATTCGTCAGGCGATGCCTTTGACCGGCTGGAAAGGGATGATCAGCAAATTTTTTCTTAAGGAACTTTTTCCTCATTCCCACCGCTTGGAAGCTGCAGGAAGCTTATTAAAGCTGTATCAAAAAAGCGGAATGCAAAAAATTGTGCGCACAACAGGCATGTTAAATATGATGCCAACACATCTATCAGAAATGGAATATGTAATGCCTAAGATTACCCGTTCTGTTCGGAAAAAATATAAAAAGAAACGCGTTCTAAAAGCAAAAGCAGAAAAAAAAGCAGAAGTTGCTTTTTTAACTGGCTGCATCATGGACGTCATGTTCAGTGATATTAATGAAGCGACTCTTAATGTATTAAGAAGAAACGGAAACGACGTTGTTATTCCTCAGTCTCAGACTTGCTGTGGTGCTTTGCACGTTCATGCAGGAGACAGAGACATGGGAAGAAAGCTTGCAAAAAAAAATATAGAGGCGTTTCAACATGCGGACACGATTATTGTAAACGCTGCGGGATGCGGCTGCATGTTAAAAGAGTATCCTGAACTGTTTAGAGAAGAAGAGCAAGAGTGGCTTGAAAAAGCCGAAGTCTTTGCTGAAAAAGTCCAGGATATTTCAAAATACCTTCACGATACGGGATATCGCCCTCCGCAGACAAAGCTGAATACGCGCATTACGTATCACGACGCTTGCCATTTAGCTCATGGCCAAGGAGTTAGAGAAGAACCAAGAGATATTTTACTCTCTATTCCCGGAGTTGAAATGGTTCATATGGCTAATGCCGACCGGTGCTGTGGAAGCGCAGGAATTTATAATTTAACAAACCCTGATATGGCGGGAGCTGTGCTTCAAAGTAAAATGGAACATGTGCCTCATGACGTAGAAATGATTTCAATGGGAAACCCGGGATGCATGCTGCAGATGGCAGTAGGAGTAAAAAAATATGGACGAAGTCAACAAATTGTTCACACGGTACAGCTTTTGGAGTGGGCCTATCAAAAAGAAGAGGAGGAAGCGCATCGTGTTGAAGAAAAATAGAATAAAAGATCTTCACGTAAAAAATCTTTCTCAGCTAGTAGACCCTCATTCTATTTTGCATCATAAAGAAGATTTGCTTGCGTACGACTGCGATGGGTTTACTATTCACAGACACTTGCCTAAAGCGGTGGTATTTCCTCAAAATACAAAAGAAGTTTCTAGTATTGTTAAATACTGCAATGAAAACGATTTGCCTTTTCTTGCAAGAGGAGCAGGCACAGGGCTGAGCGGGGGAGCGATTCCTCTTAATAATGAGGTGGTTATTAGTTTAGTGAAAATGAAGCGCCTTCTTAGCGTCGACTATGAAAACAGACGTGCCGTTGTAGAGCCGGGATTTATTAATCTTAGATTAACCAATTCAATCGCTGAAAAAGGATATTATTATGCACCGGATCCTTCGAGTCAGTATTGCTGCACAATTGGTGGAAATGTAGCGGAAAATGCAGGAGGGGCACACTGTCTTAAATATGGGGTAACTACCAACCATATTTTAGGGTTAGAGGTGGTGCTTCCAGATGGAGATGTAATTGAGCTTGGCAAGCAAGGTATTCCAGACGAACCGGGATATGATCTATTAGGACTTTTAACAGGATCAGAAGGGACGTTAGGAATCGTTACAAAAATTACGGTACGCATTTTGAAAACCCCCGAAGCAAAACAAACGATTCTTGCCTATTTCGACCGCGTAGAAGACGGCAGCCAAGCGGTATCAGACATTATATCAGCCGGCATTGTGCCTGCTGCGCTTGAAATGATGGATAAAACCGCCATTGAAGGAGTGGAAGCTGCTGCGTTTCCAGTCGGACACCCTAGAGATATTGAAGCTCTTTTATTAATTGAAGTAGACGGCATTTCAGACGGTATCGAAGAGCAAATCCTTCGTATTTTAGACGTATGTAAAAAACAAAACGTACGGGAAGTGAAAGTAGCTGAAAGTGAAGAAGAGCGCGCGAGGTGGTGGGCAAATCGTAAGACAGGATTTGGAGCGATGGGAGCTATATCCCCTGACTATCTCGTACAAGACGGCGTTATTCCAAGAAGTAAACTGCCTCAAGTGCTGAAGCGAATTAACAAAATTAGCGAAGAATCTGGCCTTCGCATTGCCAATATTTTTCACGCCGGAGATGGGAACTTGCATCCGCTTGTATTATTTGATGCTAGAAAGCCCGGGGAAACTGAAAAAGCACTCGACGCCGGAAGCGCATGTTTGCAAGTATGTGCAGAAGCAGGAGGAACGATTACCGGCGAACACGGCGTGGGCATTGAAAAAAAAGAAGAAATGCGATTTGTTTTCAATGAAGATGAAATTCAAGCACAAACGAATATACGAGAAGTATTTAATCCTAAAAATCTATTAAATGCAGGAAAGCTGTTTCCAAGTCCGAGCCGCTGCGCTGAAGTCAAAAAAGAAATGAAAAAAATAGAATATTTTTAGAAAATTCTTGAAAATATATTCGCTCGATGATATGATTTTTTTAACAAAAATAAAACGCTGTTTCGTAATAAGAAACAGTACCGCATATGTTCGTCTTAATCATTTTGGCAAAAAGAAATGAAAGCGCGTCCAAACTTAAAAATGTAAAAGAGTAAGAGGAGGAAACAGACGGTGACAAACTACAAACAAGTTGGAAATCTAAAAGTAGCTCCAGTTCTCTATCAATTTATCAATGAGGAAGCTCTTCCGGGCAGCGGCCTAAGTACAGAAAATTTTTGGTCTGATTTTGAAGCGTTAGTAACCGAGTTAACACCCGTAAATAAACGTTTGTTAGAAAAGCGTGATCAGCTGCAAGCTCAAATTAATGCGTGGCATCAAGAAAATCCTGACGGTGACTTTAACGAATACAAATCGTTTTTAACGAGAATTGGCTATTTAGAAGACAAGACAGAAGATTTCCTTATTGGTACAGAAGGAGTAGACAGCGAAATTGCCTATCAGGCAGGACCGCAGCTTGTTGTACCTGTAAATAATGCCCGGTATGCTATTAACGCTGCTAATGCACGTTGGGGAAGTCTCTATGATGCTCTTTACGGCACTGATGCAATCAGTGAAGAAAATGGAGCTTCGCGCACGAGTTCTTATAATCCAATTCGAGGAGAAAAAGTTATTGCGTTTGCGAAGAATTTTCTTGATGAAGTTGTTCCGCTCGTTCAGTCTTCTCATGCGGAAGTGGTTCAGTACAACCTTGAAAATGGAAAGCTTGTCGCTCAATTAAACGATGGCAGTTTAACCGAATTACAGGAAGAAGAGAAATTTGTAGGGTATCAAGGGGAAGAAGAAAGCCCTGATGCTCTTTTATTCAAAAACAACGGCCTGCATTTTGAAGTTCAAATTGATCGTACGGATTCGATTGGTAAAACAGACGATGCGGGTGTAAAAGATATTTTAATGGAAGCAGCTCTTACGACGATTATGGACTGTGAAGATTCAGTAGCGGCAGTAGACGCAGAAGATAAAGTAGATGTTTACCGCAACTGGCTGGGATTAATGAAAGGTGATTTGACGTCTACTTTTAAAAAAGGAAGCCAAAACATGACAAGGCGTTTAAATCCAGACCGTACCTATATTTCTCCCGGCAAGAAAAAGATTTCACTGTCTGGCCGTTCGCTTATGTTTGTTCGAAACGTTGGGCATTTAATGACAAACAGCGCTGTTTTAGATCGAAATGGCAACGAAATCTATGAAGGTATTTTAGACAGCGTGATTACTAGTTTAATTGCCAAACACACCTTGCTTAAAAACGGCACGTATCAAAATTCTAAAAAGAGCTCTATCTATATCGTTAAACCGAAAATGCACGGCTCCAAAGAAGTGGCTTTTGCCAACACGTTATTTAATTCAATTGAAGATATGCTAGGGCTTGAGCGTCATACGATTAAAATTGGCGTAATGGACGAAGAGCGCCGCACGACGCTTAATTTAAAAGCGTGTATCAAAGAAGTAAAAGACCGAGTGGCTTTTATTAATACTGGATTCTTGGATCGAACAGGTGACGAAATTCATACCTCAATGGAAGCGGGCGCTGTTATCCGTAAAAATGATATGAAAGCGTCTAGATGGCTTCAAGGCTACGAGCAGTCTAATGTAAATGTAGGATTAGCAAGCGGATTCCAAGGCCGCGCTCAAATCGGAAAAGGAATGTGGGCAATGCCGGATATGATGGCGGAAATGCTTAAACAAAAAGTGGGGCATTTAAAAGCAGGAGCGAATACGGCATGGGTACCTTCACCAACAGCAGCAACGCTTCATGCTCTTCACTATCATCAAATTGATGTAAGAGATGTTCAAAACGAATTGCTTACTCAGTCTACTGATTTACAAGATGACATTTTGCAAATTCCTGTGGCAGAAAAACCAAATTGGAGCAAAGATGAAATTCAGCAGGAGCTCGACAACAATGCTCAAGGAATACTTGGGTATGTAGTGAGATGGGTCGACCAAGGAGTAGGGTGCTCAAAAGTACCGGATATTAATAATGTAGGGCTAATGGAAGACCGGGCAACGCTTCGTATTTCCAGTCAGCACGTAGCTAACTGGCTTCATCATGGAATTTGTACAAAAGAACAAGTAACGGAAACGCTAAAGCGAATGGCAAAAGTAGTGGATCAACAAAATGAAAATGATCCTCTGTATCAGCCAATGGCATCGAACTACAGCACATCCATTGCTTTTCAGGCAGCCTGCGATTTAGTATTTCAAGGCTATGATCAGCCAAACGGTTATACGGAGCCAATTTTACACCGTCGCCGTATCGAAGCAAAGGCAAAAGCAGCTATAAAACAGTAAAAAAACGGCCTGTCAGCATAGAGATGGCAGGCTGTACTTGCATCTCAAGAATCTGACTATCTACTATCCTTATTAAAATCAAGCAAATAGGAAAAGGAGTTATGTCATGAAATTTGTAAGGTTCGCTGTACAAGATAGCCGTCATACAGGTGTACTAAAAGAGGATACGATCGGCGTCATTAAAGGAAATATATTTGAGAAATGGGACTATACAGGACAGACTTTTTCACTGAGTGAAGTAAGGCTTTTGGCTCCTTTAGAGCCGATTCAAATTATTGGAATAGGTGCAAATTATGCAGCCGCGAAGTCGGAGCTGCCAAGAGAACTGCCTTCTATTCCTGTCTTCTTTTTTAAGCCCGTATCCTCTGTGATTGGTCCAAACGAAGACATTGTCATTCCAACTGCGATTAAGCACGTCAAGTTTGAGTCTGAGCTTGCAGTTATTATTGGAAAAGAAGCAAAGAACATCGCAAAAGAAGACGTGCTGGACTATATATTTGGGTATACAATTGGAAACGATGTAACGGCTCCGGATTATTTTCATGAAGACGGGCACTGGACCATTGGAAAATCCTTTGATTCATTTACGCCTCTTGGCCCTGTAATCGAAACGGAGCTTGATTTTAAATCCATTCATGTAAAAGCGTTTTTAAATGGCGTTGAAAAACAAAACAGCTCGACAGATTTAATGATTATTTCCGTTGAGCAAATGATTGCTTACCTTTCTACTGTTATGACCCTTAAGCCGGGAGATGTGGTTTTAACAGGAAGTCCGGTCGGCGCGGAGCTGGTGAGCGCAAACGATGTCATTGAATGCACCATCCCAGAAATTGGAACCCTCCAAAATCCGTTTGTTGCAGAGAAAGAACGCGTAAACGTATAAGAGTGATAAAAAATGCCCGGCAGTAACACGACACATAAAGGAGAGAGAAAAATGGAGAGAGAAAACATGGTGAAGTCTGTAAGCCGGGCGTTGGATATTGTCACAATTGTCAGCATGGAAAGAGAAGGGGTAGGCGTCACAGAAATTGCAAAGCAAATGGACATCAATAAAAGCTCCGTATACCGTATTCTAACTACTCTTGCTCAGTACGGCTATATTGAACAAGATCAAGAAACCGGGCGGTACAAGCTTGGGTATAAGTTTTTAGAAGTAAGTTCAAAACTTTTAGATTCTATTGATCTACGAACGGAAGCAAAGCCGTTTTTGCAAGAACTTGAAAGTGAAACAAATGAAGTTATTCATCTTGTTGTCTACGATCAAGGTGAAGTAGTGTATATTGAAAAATTAGAAGGCAATCAGACCCTGCGCATGCATTCAAAAGTGGGGAAAAGAGCCCCTATGCACTGTACGTCTGTCGGTAAAGCTATTCTAGCTTTTTTACCGCTTAACACGGTAACAAGCATTCTTGAAAGAAAAGGCTTACCAGCTCATACAGATCACACCATTACAGATGAAGAAAGCTTTCTTCGAGAACTTTCAGAAGTAAAACAAAAAGGATATGCGCTGGATTTAGAAGAAAATGAATATGGAATTACCTGCATAGCAGCGCCTATTTTTGATCACCTTGGTCAAGTCGTTGCCGCAGTCAGCATTTCCGGTGCTACTATGCGTATGACAAATGAGCGATTAACGTATCTTCAAGAACGCATGGTTGATATAGGCAAGAACATTTCGGAGCGGCTCGGCTACAAAACTGAATCTGTGAAAGACAAAAGTTTGTTCTGATTCTTAGAGAACAAACTTTTGCTATATAATAATCTGTAAAATAACGTAATTATATTATGTAAACTATAGGCTAGGATTTTTAATTGATGTTTTATTCATGATACAATAAAGTCGTTAGAATATATACGTAAAGGAGATAAATTATGGAACAGTTTGAGCGCAATATTGAAAAGTACGCCGAGCTAGCTGTAAAAGTCGGTGTAAACATTCAAAAAGGGCAAGTATTAAACATTAATGCCGATATTTCTTCCGCTGATTTTGTTCGTGAAATTGCGAAAAAAGCGTACGAAGCCGGAGCAAAGTCTGTTGATGTAGACTGGCATGACGATCATTTAGTTCGTTTGAAATATGAAAAAGCGGATGAATCTGTATTTAATGAATTTCCTGCTTGGAAAGCTCAAGCAAGAGAAGAGCTTGTGAAAAACGGAGGCGCTGTTTTATCTGTAATTTCAAGCGGTCCTGACTTACTAAAAGGAGTAGACGGCAAACGTATTGCTGCGTTCCAAAAAGTAAGCGGAAAAGCAATGAAAAAATTCCGTGAAGCGATCCAATCCGATAAAATCAGCTGGTCCATCGTAGCTGTTCCTTCAAAAGACTGGGCAGCTAAAGTATTTCCTGACGTTCCAGAAGAACAGCAGCAAGAAAAACTGTGGGAAGCTATTTTTAAATCTGTGCGCGTAGACCAAGAAGATCCAGTGGCCGCATGGGAAGAGCACAACGCTTCATTACATACAAAAGTAGACATTTTAAATGAAAAGAGATTTGCTAAGCTTCACTATAAAGCGCCAGGAACAGATTTAACAATTGAGCTTCCTGACAAACATATTTGGGTTGGCGCAGGCAGTGTTAATGAAGACGGTAACTCGTTCATGGCCAACATGCCAACAGAAGAAGTATTTACACTTCCAAAAAAAGACGGCGTAAACGGTCAAGTAACAAGCACAAAACCGCTTAGCTACGCAGGAAACTTAATTGAAAACTTCACGCTAACATTTGAAAACGGAAAAATTGTTGATGTAAATGCAGAAGAAGGCGAAGAAACGTTAAAGCACCTAATTGAAACAGATGAAGGTGCCAAATACTTAGGAGAAGTAGCCTTAGTACCGCATCAATCGCCAATTTCTCAGTCAAACATCATCTTCTACAACACGCTGTTTGACGAAAATGCATCCAATCACTTAGCTATCGGCAGCTCGTATTCCTTCTGTTTAGAAGGCGGAAAAACGATGTCTAAAGAAGAGCTATCACAAAACGGAGCAAACGACAGCATCACCCACGTTGACTTCATGATCGGCTCAGCTGAAATGGACATCGACGGCATCAAAGCTGACGGTACAAGCGAGCCTGTGTTTAGAAAAGGGAACTGGGCGTTTTGAATTAAATAAATAACAATAATAAAAGCTTCTGCGCTACGTCCCCAGAAGCTTTTATTGTGACCACTAAATTTCTGTAAAACTAAGATTTATATATCTTACACGCCATTACGCTTTAAAACAAAACGATAGCATAATCTTCACTTTATTACTTTTAAGTTTGTACATCTGTATCAGAATCAGGCGCAAAGTTTGTAACTTCTAATACTATAGGAGAACCAACCAAAATGGTAGATCCAGCAGGAATTCAGGTATATATTTCCGAAAAAAGTTCGCGTCTTTGAATACTATACGGTAGCCGGAGGCAGCAAGCGCATCTTTACAGATCAAAATGCATTAAAAAAATACGGCATTCAGCATATATTGGATCCTGAGAGCTACTCATACAGTAATCTATTCATAAACGGTGTGTTACAGCCTTCCTCCAATTACAGCGTCCAAAAAGGACTTCTTATCATTAACACAGAGGATATTCCTTTAGAAAAATCACCCGTGATTTTACAAATGATTAAAGTAATCTAACTTTCAACCACAAAATGCGAAGTACACATGCCTGCACATAAAAAAACAAGGTGAACGTTAGTCAGTTCCACCTTGCTGTGATTCTTCTTTTTTAACCGGAGAGTCACGCTTGAACATGTGATAGTAGGTAAACCCTAAGCATAGAGCGCCGGCGATTGAACAAAAATATTGCAAAAAACGGACGAAATCCATTGGAATGACCTCCCATTTTCAGTTTCGCTTCTAGTATGTACAGGGAAGTGAAATAATATGTGAAAAAGGGAGGTTTTCTCTTATAGTTCGTATGGTTCTTGAAGAGTAAGGTAAGGCTGCAGATCTTCGAGACCAAGACGCTTATTTAATTGTCTTTTCATTAAATCGTACTGGTAGATGAGGTGAAATTGATTTTTTTTCGGTGTTTCACAGCGAATGTATGTTTCTTGCCCGTTCTTGTCTGTGAAATGAATGGTTAATTCACCGAAATAGCGTTGAACAGGAGCTCCGTGAAGGCCTTTTTCATTTTTGACAACCTTTGAAAATTCTGCTCGTTGAATACGGTTAAATGGAATAATAGCTACTTGATTGATAACAAGACGCTGATCGTACATGTCAATTTTAGATATGGAAATTTGATTAATTCCTTCTGCAAATTTAACATGTCCGTTTACAGAAACAAGCGGTTTGCGATCCTCAGGATCAACAGCGCCTTGAGGTCGCTTAATGACGTAGAAGCTAGCTACGCCAAGTGCTACGACACCAACTACAACAATAAGTGCAAACATCATTTTGCATTCCACCTCCTGAATAGATGTGTAATCTGAATTTAACAGCAAGCTGTTTCAGTTGCCATATTGCCTCAACAATGAGGGTAGAGAAAAGCAGTTCGGCAGTTCATTACAAGTATATACATACGTTCGACAATATGGTGTGATATTCCTTCTTATTATGACTTTTTTACGACAAAATGGGCAAAACTCTTTTCGAAAATGAAGCGAATCAGTTACAATTTAAGGATAAGGTACCAAATTTCTTTTCTATCTCAAAAAAGTGCAGAAAAGCGTAAAAAATTCTAGGTACTTTCTCATATTTTTACTATTTTTATAGAATTTATCCCAATTTCTAATCCTTTATCGTGTATAATCTCTTGTGTGCAGCATGATATACATAAAGGTGTAAGGAGGCACAGTTCATTGTCTTTATCAGCAAAAAAGATATTATTATTAGTTTTAGTAGTTATATGTTTAGTGTTAGTTGTGATGCAATTCATA
Source organism: Bacillus sp. ILBB4 (assembly GCF_035064545.1). Classification (NCBI taxonomy): domain Bacteria; kingdom Bacillati; phylum Bacillota; class Bacilli; order Caryophanales; family Bacillaceae; genus Bacillus; species Bacillus sp. ILBB4. The sequence goes on from NZ_JAIQVD010000003.1 coordinate 648,650, forward strand.
AATCGATCAGCAGAGCCGACTTCCGAACAGGCCCAAGAAACACTGAGTAAGCTTCCTGAACAAGAAACCGTTAAAGAAAAAGCAAAGGGCGACGAGGAAGCGCACAAATATCGAGTGTATTATATTACTATTGAAAAAATCGAAAATGGTACATACAGCGGAACAACAAAAGAAGGAACGGGCATTAAATTTTCCGATAAAAATTTAAATGAACCGATTCCAAGCAATTTGAAAAAAGGGGATATCGTTAAAGCATACTTTGATCTTGAATATAGCACAAAAGGTCTAGTCAAAGTAGAAAAGGTAGACGAGATGCCCGATGATGACGAGAGCTCAAGTTAATTGAGCTCTTTTTTTGTATTTTATGAATGTGGTAAAATATTGAATATATAGACGCGGTATAGGGGGAAGAAGATGATAGCAGCAATTATAGTAGGAGTGGTAATTCTTTTAGCTTTGATTATTAAAGGGATTGGAAAGCCAAGGGGATTTCGCTTGTATAAAGAGGAGCTTCCAGATGAGCTCGGAATACATAAAGGTAATGGTTTTGAAGATATTGTTCATTCACTAGAAGATTCGTTACCGAAAGCCTATGTTCAACAGGTGAAACAGCGTATGAAAGGGCGAAATACAAAAGCCGATGAAGTAGAATGGACGTTTTTTGAGATGAAGCGCTACTTTTTATTAAATGCAGTCATCAAAGACGTACCTATGTTTAGTGCAAAAGTAGATGAAGTGTGGCACGAAATGATCATGTTTACAGTGGATTATGAACGTTTTACAGACCGTTTTTTTGACCGTTTTTTGCATCACCAGCCAAATGTAGACACTACGCCATCACCACAGCCGGATAAGCGTGCCTTCTTTGATTGGATGTATGCTCATTTGTTTGACATAACGGGCAACAGCCGACTGCTTTGGGGGAATTTTTTTCAGCATCCGCTTGATAAAAGTACGCTTCAAGATTTTCAAAGATTGTCAGAAGATGAATTGCTAGATCGCTATTTTTTAAGAAACGGCAAATGGGAAGAACAGCAGAGACATTTGATTCAAGCGTTAAAAGAAGAAATTAAGGATGCAAAAAAACGAATGAAATCGGGAGGATCGTCGTACTTTAAAAAAGCATTAAAAAAAGGGAATGTATCAAACGAACTTCTTTTTCAAGGCTTTGTTTTTTATTCACTTTACGAAGCTACCGACTTTTCAAGACATATGAATGAACTGCTGCTATACAAAAAGACAATCTATGCGGGAGATACAGCCTCGTACAGCGGCTATAGCTGTTCAAGCCCATGGGAAGACAATCGCCACCATCATCACCACGATGGAGGGCATCACCATCATGACAGCGGCAGCAGCTGTTCGAGTTCAAACTGCAGCAGCTCAAGCTGTGGGAGTGGATGCAGCAGCAGTTAATAAAGTAAAAAAACTCGTATAAAACGAGTTTTTTTACTTTAAATGCAACGACGGCAAAATGGTTCACTGACAAGCAATGAAAAATTTGGTATAATCGTTACGTTTTTAAAAAAGGAGAGACAGCGAAAATGAATATTTTATGGGACTTTGATGGAACCATCTTTGATACCTATCCAACGATTGTAAAAGCATTCAAAGAATTACTAACAGATCAAACGATTTCAGAAGGCGATATTTTAAAACAAATGAAGATATCTTCTGACGTAGCAATTAAGCACTTCGATATTGAAAAGTCTTTGTTTGATAAACACTTCCATGTGCTCGAACAGAAAATCAATCCTAAAGATAAGCCTGCTTTTCCTCACGTAGAAGACGTACTGAGCTTTGCGGATACAAATGTAATTGTTACGCATAAATCTAGACAGTCTACTCTTGATATTCTTGCATTTTTTAATATGGAGCACTATTTTACGGAGATCATTACAAAAGATGATGGCTACAAACGAAAGCCTGATAGCGGCGCTTATGCATATCTTCACGATAAGTATCAGCTCGATTTAGTGATTGGAGATCGCGAGCTTGATCTAAAACCTGCCCGTGAACTGGGAATCAAAACATGTGCATTTCAAAATGACGACATTGAAGCAGATTATCACCTTACATCATACGATCAATTTTTTACAACTGTCGTAAATAAAAACTCGTGAAGCTATTCTTCACGAGTTTTTATTTGTTCAGGCTTATGTACTTCGGGAATTTCACCGAGCGTATAGTTCGCTACTTTTGTAATGTTACTATTAGCAAAAAAGTAAAACTCTCCGTCAACTCCGCGAATTTTTGTCGTGCGCAATCCAATTTCTTCAACAGTTCCTTTCGTATCATTTATGGATACGTGATCTCCTACTGAGAATTGATCTTCAAACAGAATAAAAAAGCCGTTTAAAATATCTTTAATCAAATTCTGTGCACCTAAGCCTGTAATAAATCCTGCTACGCTAATACCAGCTAAAAGTGCTTTCATATTAATTCCGATTGCTTCTAAAGACGTAATAAGTACAATAAAATACACGACGTACATGACAATGCTCAGACAAAGCTTTTTCAGCGTTATTTCTTTACGTTCGTTGTACCTCAGCAGCTTAGTTTTAAATCTGAAATCAAAGATTTTATTAATTACACTACGAGCAAACCGGATGACAATTTGAGCAATAATAAAAATCAAGATAATCTTTATGATTACTTCACTAATGTCAATCCACTTACCGGTATTAAATAAAGTTTGCTGCACCCAATGTATGTCTTTCATGAATAAGTCCCTTTCTTGCTTTATAAAATTTTCTCTACTGAATAGTATAATTTATTTTGGAAAATATACTACTAGAATTTATTAAGAAGTGTTTGAACTATTGTTTTATTTTAATTTATTTGTATTTGGTATACGTAATGAAAACTCCTTATTTTAGAAAAAGTGAAAATCCTCAGGTATAGATATTTTTAAAACATTTCTTTATACAAATATTAAATAAAACCTTATAGCAGAGATTAGTATAGATATTATTAACAAACATTATATACAGATATTAAAGAGAGGAAAAACCTCTAAAAACCCAATGGTATCAAGGGTTAGAGAGGAAATAGCTTTTCAATAAATAACTGTGTGGAAAATAGACCTTTTTTGTGAACAGCATCCTTTAGCTAAAGGATGTTTTTTTATAACAACAGATATGGAAACCATTTTATTTACTATGTTTTTTCTTCTGCAATAGATGGATTTTAAAACCAATGGTATGAAGATTGCTGTTAAAAGTATGAATTATTTCCACTGTGGATAAAAGTAGTCGTGTTAAAGAGTAAATAACCTGGAAATCATCGTTAATAAAAAAGTAAAAGGGATGTTTTTATTAACAAGGAGGATGATATAACAGTCATTGAATATGTTTTCTTTCTTTTGTGGATAAGTATCAAGGTGTTTTTTTAGTAATATTCCGTAGTTGTACACAAGAAATATCATTTATTTTAACTCATTACGTTTATATAGATAGGATAATGGAATTGGATAGCTGCAAAAATGGGTGCTTGTTTGCGCTATTTGTATCAAAAAGAGAAGAGAAGGGAGATAAAACAAAAAAAAGGCATGCCAAATAAGCCCCTTATGAAGCTGTAAGTTCAGCAGGGACTTGATCTTGAAGATTTTTTGAAAGCTCTTTTCGAATGAGCGTACGGATTTTCCCACCGTAATTTTCAACGACTTGAGCATCATGGCTGAAGAAGGCCTGTTCAATCAGAGAATAAAGGGCAGACTTCACTCGTTCAATACCATATTCAAAAGAAAGCTGAACCAAATCAGCGATGTCTTCGTTTTGGAATGAAGACATAACAATTCCTGTAGAATCTGTGCTGTGTCCAGATAATTTTACAAAAGTCTCTTCAATAGTACGTCGAATCGCCGCATCGTATTGATCTTTCTTTTCTTGTTTTGACATCTTGCCATTTTTAGCTCCGTCTTTTAAAACAAAGAAAATAGTAGATCCTTGGACAACGGTTTTAAATGCGCTCGTCTGCGTTTCAGCTATTTTTTGCATCATACCTTTGTAGTGAGTATATTTCGGTGTAAAAATTTTATAGTCATTAAAGCTAATTTTTGAAGTGTTTTCTCCAGGATTAAACTGACGCTTAATCGTATCGTTGTCATAAACCAATTCTTTGCGAAGCTCTAAGCGAAGGGCATTTACATTTTCAATTAGAATAAGTTCTTCAAAGCGAGTATATTCTAATTCCATAAACCCAAAGCCGTGTTCTTCAAAATATTGAGGATAGGGAACAATACAAATATTGATTCCTTTGCCGCTGCGAGAATAGGAAATTAATTCTGTTTCTGCTAATACTACATTGTTGTTGCGAACTGTTCGAACTGTACAATTCAACGCGGCTGCAATGTCTTTTTCAGAAACATCACAAATAATACCTCTTTCATCAACGTGAAGGAAGTGATAAAAAATTAATTGTGCAATTTGAGATTTAGATAAACGGTGATGTTCTGCCACTGTTTTGATTGTAGGGTTCCCATGAGCGTCTAGGTCCATGTGATCTTCAATATCTTTATATTTTTCTACGGTGCTAGACAATTGGCGAATAATTTGTTTTCCAATTTTCGCAAATTCTTTTTTTATCATGAGAATCCCTCCAATCTATTTCACATCAACAATAATTTATTAGGGTAAAATAACAAAGAATACCTTGTGAAAATTATATCAATAAGAAATAGAATCGCAAACGAACGAGTAGTACGCTAAAAACGGCAAAAGGTTCAAAGAATGCTGTCATATCAAGGGGTTCAGCGTATAGGTTTTTTAGTACGACAAAAACGGCAAAAGCAAGCAAGCGCCGGTAGAACAGTGTTTGTTACGATCAGTAAAAATCAAAAAAAACTTTATGCGTTTTAGTACGACAAAAACGGCAAAAGGCTTAGTATAGTACGCCAGAAATAGCAAAAGTGAAAAGTGGTACGCTAAAAACAGCAAAAGTCATCTTGATTCACCTAAAAAAAGGTAAAAAAATCACTTCTCTGATCGTTGTAAATAACACAATGAATTTTATTAGTACGTCAAAAATGGCAAAAGCTATTTTTAGTACGTGAAAAACGTCAAAAACGACGTAGTAGTACGACAAAAATAGCAAAAGTTTTCGTTTGGTACGTCAAAAATGGCAAAAGCTTTATATATGCTGCGAAAAAAATAAAAAATGGGGTTTGAAAAGGCAATAACAAAGGGAAAAGCAATGTTTAGTACGCAGAAAACGGCAAAAGTAATGAAGGAGTACGTCAAAAACGGCAAAAGTAATGAAAGAGTACGACAAAAACGGCAAAAGGTAGGATTGTTTTACGGAAAAAGAGAATAATTAACAATTAATAAGTGATTACTAGTAAATAAAATGAATTTAATACGTCAAAAATGGCAAAAGAATCAGAGTGGTACGTCAAAAACAGCAAAAGGTAGTAATTAGTACGCTAAAAACGGCAAAAGAAGCGAAAAGGTACGTAAAAAACGGCAAAAGCTTCTGGTTAGTACGTTAAAAATGACAAAACTTCCAAACTATGAAATAAAAATAGTGGGATATTTTGTATCTATAAGCTGAAAGTGGCAAAATATCAAATAAAAAAAGGAAGGGAACAATTTACCCTTCCAATGTTTCTCTATGTTCTCCTCCAAAATAGTCTTGAATTTCATAATTTTGAAGAGGAATAAAAGAGATTTCAAATCCTTGAAGTTTTTGCTGATAACTTTGAATCAGCACTTGATTGCTGACAAACTCTGCTAGAGATTCATTAATTAATTTTAGATTGACATCAATTTTCTTTGAACGAAAACGAACTTTTGAAGCAAAATATTGATACGGGTAAAAATGGGTGTAAGACTTCTCTTGTAAATAACAATCTAATCGCTCTTTTTGAAATGCATACAGCAGCAAAGAAGACAGCGAATTATCTTTAAACTTTTTAATAACGTCACTGTAAATTTGTACAAACTGCTGATTTAAAAAGCCTTGATGCGTATCGTCGCTAAATACGATGGTTGCATATCGTCTGCCAGTTACTTCATCGGTTTCAATAACAGCTTTTTGGAAGAAGTTTATCGCAAATTTTGTATCCCTGGAATTTTTCTTCTTCGCTACACCTTCTACGTGGTATCTGGCAATTTTCATAATGCGGGCTTCAACCGCTTCATAGTTTTTTACACCTTTTGAATTATAAATTTCTTTAACGATATCCGCTAAATCAAGAGTCACCGTCTTTTCTTTATAAAACATCTCGTCGCGCTGTGAAAGAGCAAACTGGATAATTTGAGAATCTTTTGGATCTAAAACCATATTTCGTTTGGAAAGAACCGTTTGATTATCATTGACAGGGATAATGGTGCGAATGAAATATTCTTCATCAACTTTATAGTCATTATATAAAACGACTTCTTGGGAGTTTGTTTTAACTTCCATATTGGTTTTAAGAGAGTGACTTTCATTTGAGAAGATAGGGGCCTCTACCCACGAATTCAATCGTTTATCAATCCAGTTACTCAAATTTCCATTGTATTTTTCTAATATGATTTCAGCAATTAAAAAAGTAAAGTCTGTGTGAAATGCTTTCTCTATTTGATAATTCATCTTTGAATCTAAATAAGGAAAATCGGTAATGTTTGTTTTTTTACTTTTAGCCCATGCCTCTACTTCTTTTAACTTTATCTTTAAAATATCTTCAGGTTTTTCCACGCCAAACAGCTTTTTTAAGTGTTCGGTATCCACTTTTTTATCCATCACTTTTTTGGCCAATTCAATGTCTTCAAAAATAGGATTAGGCTTTTGGGCTTTAATATCTTTTTTTAACGTTTGGAGCCAGTTTTTCTTATTCGATTGTCTTCTTTTGTAGGCTGGGTTTCTTATTTCCTTAGGATTTATTAATTTATTCTCTAAAACAAACGTATCTTGCAATATATTTAAAATGTAGTCTTCTATAAAATCTTTTTCATTCGAAAAAAACGAATGAGAATCATATAAAAAGTCTATGCACTTTGATTTGATATTGTCATCGATCGCATCGCTGATTTGTTTAATAAGGTAAGGAGAAAAATTGGATGGTTCGTTCATGTTGACCTCCTCTGTATGTATTTAATCTGTAACAGTCTTATTATATCTTTTTTGAACGATACTCTAAAGGCTAAAAGGAAAATTCGTTTTTATGAATGCTGTTTTATATCAAATTAGCCTAGCTGGCTATTAGTATATAAAGGCTTATTGCAAATATAAAATTCTTTCTTTATAGCGCTTGTACAATATAAGTACGTACTTTAGATGTAAGGAGAGTATTATAGTAGTTTTATAAAAGAGAAAAGCAAAGTACATTCATTCATTGAGTTTGAAAATGGAAAAGTTTATACTTGCCAAGTACACTCTTTTTACAAATAGGGGGAATAAATATGTTGTTAAAACCTAAAGCAATTTTTTTAGATATGGACGGTACGATATTAAATCGCTCCAACAAAGTAAGTATTCAAACAAAAGAAATCATTGACGAATTACGAAAACAGGGAATTTTTGTTTTTATTGCTACGGGAAGAGCGTTTGATGAAATAGAAGAGTTAGTTCCTGAAGGCTTTCAAGTGGATGGATTTATCACGTCAAATGGCATGGCAGGATACGTAGGAAAAGAATCAGTCTTTCAGCACTCGCTTTCGCTCCAGTTGGTGGAAACTATTATTGAAAAAGCAAGAGCGAACAAGGTATACTACGAGCTTTTCCCGTATGGCACACCTCGCGTGACGTTAAAACAAGATCAGTCCTATGTGGAAAATGAAATTAGAGAGCCAAAGCCAGACAGTGTGGAAATTAACGAATGGCTTTCCCGTAAACAAGCGATTAAAGAAGAAATTGACTGGAAAGATTCCGTAGAAGGAAGCGAATTTTCAAAGTTCTATTTCTTTGCAAGAACGCACGAGCATATCGATAAATGGAAAGAGGAGCTTGAAGAACTTAAAAAAGAAATCGACTTTACAACTTCTACTTCATCTAAACACAATGTTGAAGTGATGGTGGCAAACGTAAATAAAGCAACGGGAATTCAGCAAATGCTAAAACATTTTAATTTGCCCGAGCAAGACATTCTAGCGATTGGCGACAGTAACAATGATTTACCAATGTTTCAGTTTGCCAGCTATGCCGTAGCGATGAAAAATGCGCCGGATCATATTAAAGAAATTGTCGATGACGTAACGGAATTTAACTGTGACGAAAACGGCGTATCTCATTATCTTTCTAAATTTTTATTGCAAAAATCTGCTAGAAGTAATCCCGTTTTATAAAAATTAATCGATTTCACGACAATGCATTATAACCAACTATTCAAAACATCGTCTTTTAGGCGGTGTTTTTAGTATACAGAAAGTGAAAAGTAAACCATTCATTATTTTTAGTTATAGCACTCTTAGCTAAAAAGAATAGATAAGAATAAATCTTCTATAATTTAAAAATCATGTTATAAACAACATAATTATACAACTATCCTCGTACCTATCCCTGCAAAACGCCTCTCAGCCCTGATGAGTGCCACCATGCCAAAGCATAAAACATTTTAAAATCTAAACTTTTTCTTTCTTCAAACTTTTTATAAAATGCGGAGAAAAGGGATTGTATCTCCGTATATTTAATGCTAATATAACATTTAATGAAAATAGTATAACATATTTAATTTTATTTCATAATTAGTATGACACAAATTCTGAATTTAATCGTTTTGTTAAAGTGTTTATAATCACAGTGACCAGCATATTTGTCTATTCATTACTATTAAATTGTGTATCTTGTAAGCTGCTAAATAAAAAATACTAGCGTTATTAAACTATTAAAATCAAAGAATAGGAAGATTTAATGTGAATAAAAGAAAAATTGTCTATATAGTTTCCGACTCAGTAGGTGAAACGGCTGAGCTGATGGTAAAAGCAGTTTTAACTCAATTTAGTGGAGAAGATATTGAAATTCAAAATACTTCTTACGTAGAAGATGAGGGAAATATTGATAATATCATTGCTGAAGCAAGGTGTAACCAGGCCATCATTGCGTATACTATCGTCATCCCACCTTTAAAACAGTATCTTGACCAAAAGGCACAAGAAGAAGGAATTGTAGCTATTGATTTAATGACCCCTCTTATGAGTGCCTTTAGCCAAACCTTTAATAAGGAACCTAATCTTCAACCGAGATTAACGAGAAAGTTAGACGATAACTATTTTCGAAGAGTAGAAGCAGTTGAATTCGCTGTTAAATATGATGATGGACAAGACTTCAGAGGTATCAAGCGAGCTGATCTAGTGTTGATTGGTGTTTCGAGAACATCTAAGACGCCACTTTCTATGTATTTAGCTCATAAAAGTCTTAAAGTAGCGAATATACCGTTAGTTCCAGAAGTGACGCCTCCTGATGAACTTTTTACTATTCCGAAAAATAAATGTATTGGTTTAGTTATTACACCGGATAAGCTCAATGAAATCCGAAAAGAACGATTAAAAAATTTAGGTTTAGCGTCTCAAGCCAAGTATGCCAATGTAGATCGAATCCTTGAAGAGCTGGACTATGCTGAGAAAATTATGAAGCGCATTGGCTGTCCTATTGTTAATGTCTCAGGTAAAGCAGTTGAAGAAACCGCTGAAGTGATATTGAGCATGTTAAAAAAGGACAAGATGAAAGGGTATGTATAAAAACTCCCATTATGTAAGACAGATAACTTGTCAGACATACTTAATCTATAGAGAGTCAGGTAGAACAGGCGTGTTGCTAAAAGGTGCTTTTTTAAAATATAAAAGATAAGGAAGATTGTGATGAGCAATGTATATAAAAAAACAGACGTTATCTTAATTGGGGCCGGAGTTATGAGCGCAACGTTGGGATCTTTACTAAAAGAGTTAGCGCCGGAATGGGAAATCAAAGTATTTGAGAAACTCGCAGATGCAGGAGAAGAAAGCTCGAATGAATGGAATAATGCAGGGACGGGCCATGCTGCACTGTGCGAGTTGAACTATACATCTGAACAAGCTGACGGATCTATAGATATTACGAAAGCAGTGCGAATTAATGAACAGTTTCAGCTTTCAAGACAGTTTTGGTCGTATCTTGTAAGCAGTAATTTAATTCATCATCCGCAAGAGTTTATTATGCCAATCCCTCATATAAGTTTCGTACAAGGAGAAAAGAACGTATCCTTTCTGAAAAAACGTTTTGAAGCGCTATCCAATAATCCGTTGTTTCAAGGGATGGAGTATTCGGATCGTCCTGAAAAGTTAAAAGAATGGATGCCGCTTGTTATGAAAGGCCGTACATCGACTGAAGCAATTGCGGCAACCAAAATTGACTCAGGGACGGACGTGAACTTTGGAGCTTTAACTCGTATGTTGTTTACACATTTAAAAAGTAAAAGCGTAGAAATAAACTATAACCACAGCGTTGAAAATCTGACACGTACCGCAGACGGCTCGTGGGAAGTAAAAGTACATGATATTCATAGCGGCAAACAGGAATATCACACGGCGAACTTTGTTTTTATCGGAGGAGGAGGCGGAAGTCTGTCTTTACTCCAAAAAACGGGTATTCCTGAGTCCAAACATATTGGAGGGTTCCCAGTAAGCGGATTATTTATGGTATGCAATAACCCCGAAGTTGTAGCGCAGCATCACGGGAAAGTGTACGGAAAAGCAAAGGTTGGCGCTCCGCCGATGTCGGTTCCGCACCTTGATACACGCTATATCGACCGCAAAAAAACACTGCTGTTTGGACCTTTTGCCGGATTTTCACCTAAGTTCTTAAAAACGGGTTCAAATTTGGATTTAATCAATTCTGTAAAACCGAATAATATCTTAACGATGTTAGCAGCAGGCGTCAAAGAGATGGGCTTAACGAAATACTTGATTCAGCAGGTGCTGTTGTCCAATGAAAAGCGTATGGAAGAACTTCGCGAGTTTATTCCAAACGCAAAAAGCGAAGACTGGGATATCGTCGTAGCGGGTCAGCGTGTACAAGTAATCAAAGATACGGAAGCCGGAGGTAAAGGAACTCTTCAATTTGGTACAGAAGTTGTGAGTTCAGCTGATGGTTCCGTTGCTGCATTGCTCGGGGCTTCGCCAGGTGCTTCGACTGCCGTTCATGTCATGCTTGAAGTGCTGGAAAAGTGTTTCCCGCAGCATATAGAAGAATGGGAATCAAAAATAAAAGAAATGATTCCTTCTTACGGCTTATCTTTGGTAGAAAACCCAGCGCTTTTTAACGAAATTCATGCTTCTACAGCACAAATGCTTGATTTAAGTAAAAAAGAACTTGTGTACCGATGATTTTAGGCAGCCTTTGACACGTATGCTTTAAATTAAAAGATTTTTTTAGAAGCTGTTGTAAAGTATTCAAAATATAGGTGAAACATATAAGAAAAAATGAGGGAGCTTCGTTATATAACGGGCTTCTTTTTATTTATTTCCTTTGCTAGCAGAATTTACTTCGTATTCATGATATAATTCTTATTAGTAAGCGTTTACATATAATGGAGTGAAGAATTGGAAAATAGCTATTTCGAGGAGCCGATAAAAGATGATTCTAACTAATACATCTTTACTGACGAAAGAACAAACGATTTTTAATCATACAGGGAATAAAATTAAATTAGAAGACAGAGAGATTGATATTGTTGCTCGATTTGAAGAGCCTCTTGTTCTAGTTTTAGGAAATGTACTAAGTAACGAAGAATGTGACGAACTTATACAGCTATCCAAAGATAAAATGCAGCGATCAAAAATTGGTGCTGCACGTGAAGTAAACAGTATTCGAACGAGCAGCGGCATGTTTTTTGAAGAAAGCGAAAACGAGCTTGTACATCAAATCGAAAGAAGACTTTCTAAAATAATGGGACCATCTATTGAATATGCTGAAGGTCTTCAAGTTTTAAAATACTTGCCTGATCAAGAATACAAAGCACATCACGATTATTTCACTTCTGCAAGTAAAGCATCTAAAAACAACCGTATAAGTACATTGGTTATGTACTTAAACGATGTCGAAGAAGGAGGAGAAACTTATTTTCCTAAGCTGGGTCTTTCCGTATCTCCGACAAAAGGAATGGCCGTGTACTTTGAATATTTTTATAGTGATGCTGAACTTAATGACCGTACTCTCCACGGGGGAGCTCCTGTTATAAAAGGAGAAAAGTGGGTCGCTACCCAGTGGATGCGCAAACAAAAAATTCGATCGTAAAAACAAAGGTTTGAAGAGCCCTATTATTGTTAGTGAGGGCTCTTATTTATGTTACAAAAAAATAGCAATCATGTTAGCCAGTTATTATATTGAAATATTCATACTTGTTCTATTTGTGCGGCTATTCCCTATTCTTATAAGCCGGTAGACGATAAATGTATTTGTAGTGTAAAATATCCTCATGATTAAAAATTTGGATACACTAAAACGAAAAATGTGTTCGTGAGATAAAAATAAAATAGATGCTATTTAAAAGAATGACTTTAAAACAGGTAAGCAATTTTTATAACAGTTGCACGAAAAAACTCGTGAAAGGTATTTTCACGAGTTTTTGTTTTTAGGTGATTTACACTATTTATAAAATCATTTTACTTTTATATAGTAGATAGGGAACGTGTTAAAGGAGGACCCGGGTTTTGAAAGAAATAAAAGCAATTATTTGCACGATGCTTGCGATGTTTATGCTGCTTCTTACTGGATGCAGCGATGAGCAGGCAAGTCATTCAACCACATCTTCTACCGATACAAAACAAGCAGTTCAAGTAGAAGGTTCATCAGATCAAGAAAACGATCATAGTCCTTCTAAAGCAAATCGTGAAGATGTAGTAGGTGAGGCGGCTACGGTAGAAAGAGTAGTGGACGGCGATACGCTTAAAGTGAAAATGCTGAACGGAAAGAGAGATCGCGTGCGATTACTTCTTGTTGATACCCCAGAAACAAAGCATCCCAAACTAGGCGTACAGCCCTTTGGTCCTGAAGCATCTGCTTACACAAAAAAAAGACTAGAAGGACAGGAAATTACCCTTGAATTTGATGTGCAAGAGCGTGATCAATATGGACGCTTGCTTGCTTATGTATGGATAGACAATGAGCTGTATAATGAAGAGCTGCTAGCAAAAGGGCTAGCCCGCGTAGCAGTATTTCCTCCTAATACAAAGTACGTAGATGAATTTAAGAAAATACAGGAGCAGGCTCGAAAAAGCGAAAAAGGCATCTGGAGTATTGAAAACTATGCACAAGAAAAAGGGTATAACACGGATGCTGTAAAAAATCAGTCCTCTTCTAATCAAAAAGATATTCAGTCTGCCAAAAGCTGTGAAGGTAAAATAAAAGGAAATCAAAACTCTAAAATTTATCACGTGCCAACAGGGGCACACTACAACCAAACCATGAACAACGTCATTTGGTTTTGTACCGAAAAAGATGCGCAAGAAGCAGGATACAAAAAAGCAAAAAACTAACAAAGAAATTCAGTAACTGCTGAGTTTCTTTTTTTTTGAGTTCAGTAAGTATTTGTATAGGAGTGGCTAAATACCACCATCCAACAAAGAGCGACCAATCCGTATAAGAAGACGGAGTGGCCATATGAGCAGCTGAGGCACTTGTAAAAGAATTTCTGCTAAAACTTCCCATCCACTTACCGTAGTATCTTTCTGCTGACGGCGTTTTTTCATAGTCATCATCCATTCATTTGAAAATATACATTAATTATACAATGAAAGGAAGATTAGGAGTTAATTTTTTCTTTCTTTTCTTTTTCGTGTTAAAGTAGATAGGTAAGAAGGTTTGCTACAAATAACGCAAGCGAAGAGAATAAAGGGAGTTTGAAAATCGTGAAAATAAGGAAAGCAAGAAAAGAAGATGCTTCTGCTGTAACGGAATTACTTTATGACATGCTTGGCAGTATTGCACGCTCTCACACGGCGGCTACAACGAATGAAGAAGCGCTTTTAAGACTTAAAGCGTTTATTCTGTCTGAGAAGAATCGCTATAGCTATCATCATATTACAGTCGCAGAAGTCGACGAGAAGGTAGTTGGACTTATGCTTTGCTACGAAGGAAGTATGTTACAAACGCTTTATGAACCAGTTAAGCGTTTTGTACGTGCTAAACTTAATAATCCAGCGTGGGAAATTGATATAGAAACTGAACATGGAGATTATTATATTGACTCTCTATGTGTAGATGAAGCTTACCGTGGAAAAGGGATAGGAACGGCTCTTTTAAATGTAGCCAAGCAAGAAGCCAAAAAGCGTAAGATGTTTTTATCGTTAAACGTTGAATATAATAACGTAGAAGCCAAAAAATTGTATCAGCGTATAGGCTTTCAAGAGCATAAAACCATTTTTATTGATAAAAAACCATTTTTTTATATGAAGACTGCCTGAGCATCTTTACGGTAGTATTTTTTGTGATAAAATGGATATATAAGTAAAATAATAAGAACCAACAGCTCAGCACTTTTGCTGAGCTTTCCTGTAAATCGCGTAAACGTATCAAAATGGAAAGAATCCTACATCCAATGGACCATAAGCAAGCGGTCATGAAAGTATGTTTGCTGATGTGCCACATGAAAGGAGCGTGCATGAACATCAGAGATCTTCCGTTTAATATGAGTTATCGATTTAATGAACAGCTTCGAGAAGTTCCGATTAACCCACACCAAATGAAGCAGGGAATTATCTATTTAAAGAAACGAGCTCTTGAAGAAGAGGATGAGTGTGCCGCTGCTAAAACATATGGACATATTGGCGTATATGAGCGCATACTTGGAGAATTAACGAGCAGTGAAAGACATCTGCTACTGGCCATTTATCTATATGACCGACATGCTGATACAATAGGTGAATTTTTGAATACGATCCGACTTGGACATACATATCACTGGCAAGAACAGTGGGATAAAGCGAATGAAACGTTTCAGTTACTCATTGAACAATTAAAAGCAGATGAAGACCTTCACATATATGAAGACTTTGTCTATCAGTATTATGGAAAATGTTTACTTGATCAGCGGGTTGTTTCCAGAGCACATCACTATTTTCAACGCGCGTTAGAAATTCGATTGAAAAAAGGCGATAAAGAATTAATTGAGTCAACTAATTCCTGCATCCGTCTTTGTTTAAATAAATTAAAACATTCTTAGTATACATAAAAGATAAATGACTCATAGCCTTGGTTACACATAATGCATAAACTTTCCGTTTGACAAACGTATGTGAACATATTATAGTCATACATGGCAATTTAAGAATACGTAATATAAAAATTAAACATAAGCGTCTCTTCTCTTTTGGAGAAGGGGCTTTTTTATGTGAATTTTTATGCCGAGGAGGGTTTAATCGATGAGTAAAACAGTAAAAAATGTCATCTTTTTATTAATAGGTTCGTTTGTATTTTCACTTGCAGTTAACATGTTTGTCATTTCAATAGGACTAGGTGAAGGTGGAGTTACGGGTATATCAATTATTTTATATTATACAGCGCATCTTTCAACGGGCATCACTAACTTTATTTTAAACGGTATCTTGCTTATCGTAGGGTATAAATTTTTAGAGAAAAAAACCATCGTCTATACGATGATTACGATTATCGCTACATCTATTTTTCTTCACGTAACTGAAGGCTGGGGTCTTCATCTTCATGAAGAGCTCATTGGCATGGTTTTTGCCGGTGTACTGCTAGGCGTTGGAATTGGGATGATTTTGCGAGTTGGTGGAACAACAGCAGGTTCAGCCATTATTGCTCGAATTCTAAATAAGTTTTTAAACTGGAAAGTCAGTCATGCACTTTTAATTGTTGATTTACTAGTTGTATTAGCTTCTTATTTTATTATTGGAATCGAAAAGCTACTATTTACGATCGTCATGCTGTACATTACAACAAAAGTAATTGACTTCGTTATTGAAGGGTTTGATGCTAAAAAGGCCGTTACCGTTATTTCAAGCAACAAAAATGAAGTAGCGGATCAAATCAATGAACAGCTTGATCGCGGAGTAACGATTTTAAACGGCCGAGGGAACTATACGAAAGAATCAAAAGAAATCTTGTATGTGGTCATTAACAAACAAGAGCTCATTAAGCTTAAAAAGCTGATTAAAAAAATTGATGATGAAGCATTTGTGATTGTACACGATGTACGAGATGTAATTGGAAAAGGCTTTCTAAGCGCATAGAGCTGTGGTTCCTGGCAATTTTTTCTGACGTTGGTGTTTTCCGAAAAAGTATGATATAAGTGTGTCTAAAGACAATTCAATATACGAAAGGAAGAACCCATATGCGTAATAAAAGGCATGTAAAACGTCTTCTTCAACGTCGAATTCGTTCTTTACGATACGTTGTCTTGATTTTATTTACGATACTGATCTTAAAGTACGTTAGTGAAATTATG
Organism: Bacillus sp. ILBB4; assembly: GCF_035064545.1. Lineage (NCBI taxonomy): Bacteria > Bacillati > Bacillota > Bacilli > Caryophanales > Bacillaceae > Bacillus > Bacillus sp. ILBB4. Next base: position 665,010 of record NZ_JAIQVD010000003.1, read on the forward strand.
TAACTTTTTTGTATGAGTCTTATCGCTCATTTGGAGTGCTTTTTCTTTTAAATTAGTAAACCTATTTGTATAATAGGTTTTAAGAAGGAGGCGTTCCATGAGCATTCCCAAACCATTAGTTCAGCTTAATCAACTCTTTATCGTTATAACGGTTTTGATCGCTTTACTTGCGGCAAAGTGGCTTTTACTTTTGCCTTTTCTCGTTGGAGTAGTCACACTTGCAACAAAGCGTAATCCCGTAATTATGGCAGGGAAAAAGCTTCTCAAAAAGCCTGCTTCTTCTTATCAAATGGAAGACCGGGATCAGCAGCTTTTTAACCAATGGATTGCAACGATATGTATGGGGGTTGCTTTCATTTCATTTTTAATGGGTTATACGCTTGTCAGCTATGTATTTAGTATAATGGTGATTCTTGCTGCTGGTGTAGCGCTGATGGGATATTGTATAGGCTGCACGATTCGTTATCGATATATGATGTGGAAATATAAAAGAAAAAAACACGCTGCATAAACAAAGCCTCGAGAAGGCTTTGTTTTTTTATGTTCATTTGTATGCGTTATCATTAAATTCAATCATCATAACGGGTGAAAACAAGTGTTAGAGCGCTAATATCCTTTAAAAACCTTTGTTGACAAAGTAAGGTAAACAAATTAAACTTTTTATGATAATAATAATCGTTACGATTTAAAAGGAGGGGTAAGTTATAGTTAGAGACAGTACATAAAAGAAAGATAGTTTTGAATAAAGGAGGGGTTTATATGAGAAAAAGGATAAGTCTGCTATGCTTAACGCTTGCTGCGATAGGTATGCTAGCGGCATGTTCGGCTAACTCTGCGAGTACCGAAGAAAAGAGTGAAAAAAAATCACTTACTTTTGTATCGAATTTTCCAAGTGACACGCTCGATCCACAGTTGAATTATACAACTGTACGAGCCGGTATTGCCGAAACGTTAGTAAAAGTTGATGAGCAATTACAGATTGAACCATGGCTTTCAAAAAAGTGGAAAACAGAAGATGATGGAACGACCTGGGTATTTGAGATTAGAGACGGGATTACGTTTCAAAATGGCAAGGATCTGAATGCTGAAGCCGTGAAACATTCGTTAGAAAGAACGATAAAAGAAAGCGAAGCAATGAAAAGTGCACTTAAAATTAAAAAAATGAAAGCCAGTGGCCAAATCTTAACCATTACAACAACAGAGCCGCTTGCCACGCTGCCTTCTGAACTTGTTCATCCAAACACGGCAATTATTGATGTAGATGCTCCAGATACAAAAAGTAAACCCGTGGGAACAGGGCCATTTAAAGTAGCTTCGTTTAAACCGGATAATGAAATGAAAGTAAAAAAATATAAAGAATACTGGGGCGGGGAACCAAAATTGGATGAAGTTGTGTTAACATTTAATGATGATGAAAATGCACGAACGTCCGCTTTGCAATCAGGTGAAGCCGATATTGTGTACCGTCCGGCTATTGAAAGCTTAAACACATTAAAAAAAGATTCTTCTATTGTAGTAGATATACAGCCGAGCCTGAGAAATCAAATGCTTTTCTATAATTCAAGGCAAGAAGCGTTTAAAGATAAAAATGTGAGAAAAGCGTTTGATGTATTATTAAATCCAAAAGATGTTGTCGATACAGCGCTTGCAGGTCAAGGATCCCCGGCAAATGGTCCATTTTTAAAGAGTTTAGATTTTTCGAACGATCAAAAAACGAAAACCTATGGACCAAGTGAGGCTCAAAAATATTTGGAAAAAGCCGGTTATATACTCAAGGATGGAAAAGCAATAAAAAATGGAAAACAGCTTTCCTTTAAGCTTGTTACATATCCTTATCGTCCAGAACTGCCTTTAATGTCACAAATGCTTCAGTCAGAAGCAAAAAAGATTGGTGTGAAAATAGACATTCAACAAGTGGAAAATATGGACGAGTATATGACAACAAAAAATGATTGGGGAATCGTTACATATAGTCTAGTAACCGCGCCGCGAGGAGATGCAGGATATTTCTTTAATGCTCTTTACATGGAGGGAGGAGGATTTAATGTAGGTCATTTTCATGAACCAGCATTAACTTCCATTATTAATAAACTCAATAAAACAGTTGATCAACAACAGCGCAATAAGTTAGCAAGACAAGCCGGAGAAATAGTAGAAAAAGAAACGCTCCACTCTTCGATTGTTCATCCGAATAATTTTGTGGCCTATAGAGACAATGTGAAAAATTGGGTCACAACCAAAAGTGAATACTATGTGATAACAAAGGATTTAGATGTGAAGTAGGTATGAAATTAATTAGTAAAAGAATAATAGAATTACTCATTTTTTTAGTTATACTATCGTTTCTCAGCTTTGTTTTAATGAAGCTGGCTCCAGGAGATCCAGTTAAGCAAATGCTTCGCGTAGATGACGTGGCAGTTTCTGAGGAACAAATGAATAATTTGAGAACAGAGCTAGGATTTGATGAACCCGTATATATTCAATATGTAAAGTGGCTGAAGCGCTTTTTTCAGTTTGATTTAGGGTCTTCGTATATGACAAAAGAGCCTGTCATCGATGAATTAGCCGAGAAGTTTCCGGCTACGCTGCGCTTGACGGCTGCATCTTTGGTTGTGATGCTGTTAATAGCTGTGCCACTCGGCACGCTGTCAGCACTGTATCCGAACAAGTGGATTGATTATCTCAGCAGAAGTATTTCCTTAATTGGAGCGTCTATTCCAAGCTTTTGGCTCGGCCTTTTGTTTATACAGCTGTTCTCTGTACGTCTTCAATGGCTTCCTTCAATGGGTACAGGCACAGCAGCCCATCTTGTGCTGCCTTCTTTAACACTTGGTTTTGCCATGTCCGCTGTGTACATGCGAATGGTTAGAGCTAGTCTGCTAGAAGGATTGAAACAAGATTTTGTACGATCCGCTCGAGCAAGAGGAATAAGTGAAAGTCGAATTTTTATTTTTCACGCGTTCCGGTATAGCTTAACGCCCATCCTTACCATTTTAGGGACGAGCTTAGGCAGTTTGCTTGGAGGAACGGTCATCATTGAAGTGCTTTTTGCTTATCCTGGAATTGGAAAATTAGTTATTGATGCGATTATGAATCGTGATTATCCTGTCATTCAAGGGTATATTTTGTGGATGGGCCTGTTTGTTGTTTTAATTAATTCACTTGTGGATTTGAGCTACAAATATGTAAATCCCCAGCTCTATGTAAAGGGAGGGGATAAAAGGTGAAAAAAACTCACCTTCCTTTTGTAGTGATAAGCGTGTGTGGTATTGCGCTTATTTTATTTTGTCTGTTTGGAAGTCAGCTAACACCAATGGATCCCACACAAGTCAATATGCAAGATCGGCTTCAAAAATCCACCGGTGATCACTGGTTAGGAACTGATCACTTAGGCAGAGATCTCTTTTCACGAATCGTAGCTGGAGCTCAGACCACAATTGGGACTAGTTTTCTTGTCTTAGCTCTTTCTCTTTTGATTGGAGTACCTGTTGGCTTAGTTTCAGCGTATATTGGAGGGAAAATAGACCGCTTTTTCATGAGAATTGTAGACGCTTTTTTAGCTTTTCCTGACTATATTGCAGCCATCGTCTTAAGCGGACTGTTAGGGCCTGGATTATTTAACTTAATTGCTGCGATGGTTATTGTAAAGTGGGTTGGTTATGCAAGGGTAGTGCGCAGTATTGTGCTTCAAGAAAAGTCAAAAGAATATGTGCTGGTCGCTAAATTAAACGGAGTGGGAACACTACCTTTAATCCTGCGCCACTTTCTTCCTCATGTTGGAGGACATATTCTTGTTCTTGCTACGCTGGATATAGGGAAAATTATTTTAATGATGGCTTCATTATCCTATATTGGACTAGGGACTCAGCCGCCTACTCCGGAATGGGGAACGATGCTAAATGAAGGCAGGGCCTACTTTTACAATGCTCCGCAGTTAATGTTGATACCAGGCGTGGCCATTATTTTATTTGTGCTGGCGTTTACAGCTTTAGGTGAATATATTCGAGGGAAATATCAAGTAAATCGATAAAAGAGGTGATCGTCATCGTTTTAGAAGTAAAGCATCTAGCCATTCATAATAAAACAAAACAAATCGTAAAAGACGTTTCTTTTACAATCGAGCAAGGACAGTGGATGGCGCTCGTTGGAGAAAGCGGAAGCGGTAAAAGTATCACTGCTGCTTCGATAGGAGGACTGCTGCCTTCAGGTGTAACGCTTAAAGAAGGATCTATTATCTTTAAGCAGAAAGGAGAGGCGCCTATCCTTGGAAAAGATATTTCGTATATCTTTCAAGATTATCGAAGCGCCTTTACTCCTTTTTTAACAATTGGAAAGCAGTTTGATGAAACGATTCGTACACATAGTAAGCTTGCTAAAAAAGACAGGACTGCTGCCATTTTTCAGGCTCTAAAAGCTGTGAATTTACCTAATGAACGCGTGTATAAAAGCTATGCTTCTCAGCTGAGCGGAGGACAGCTTCAGCGAGCAGCGATTGCTTTAGCACTGGTGATGAAGCCTGCCTTGATTATTGCAGATGAACCAACCACGGCTTTAGATAGCGTGTCAGCAGCTGAAGTTCTTCAGCTGCTGCATAAGCTGAAAGAAGCAACAGGCTGTGCCATTTTGTTTATTACCCATGATTTGCGTCATGTGCGGAAATATGCAGACCGGGCAGCCATTATGTTAGCAGGAGAGATCGTGGAAGAAAACAGTATCGAATCTCTGTTTCACGCTCCGCATCACTTTTATACAACAAAACTGTTTAACGCCATTCCTTCTTTACAGAAAACGCCTGATCGATTGTTAGATACGCAGAAAAAAGTGTTGATATAGGAGTGAGATATGAAAGAAAAAAGTATATTACGCGTCACGCAGCTGGTGAAACAGTATAAAGACATTAAAGCGCTAAATAATGTTTCCCTGCATATCGATAAAGGAGAATGTGTAGGAATTGTCGGAGAAAGTGGAAGCGGCAAAAGTACGCTTGTAAAAAGTGTACTAAGGTTAACAGAAATTCAGCAGGGAGAAGTATGGTTTGCCGAGCAGCCTCTTCATAGGTTAAAAGGAAAAAAACTTCAGCAAGCTCGTCTAGGCATGCAAGTTGTATTTCAAAACCCTGCGGCTTCTTTTAATCCAAAAGTAAAAATCATCGATTCTTTGCTCGAGCCTTTGCGGCAGCAGCGAACCGTTCCTTCATTTTTATCTCATGTGAGCAGAAACGAAAAAGAAATCGCTTTTTATTTGTTAGAAACAGTCGGGATTAGCGCAGAATATGCGTTGAATTATCCTCATGAACTCAGCGGCGGACAGCTTCAGCGTGTAGCGATTGCGCGTGCCATTAGCGTAGGTCCGTCTCTGGTGCTATTAGACGAACCAACAGCGAGTCTCGATGTTACGGTACAGGCAAAAATTTTAAATTTATTAAAAGATTTGCAGGAGACGTTTCAGCTATCTTATTTGTTTATTTCGCATGATTTAGCGGCAGTAAAATTTATGAGCAGTCGCATGATGGTTATGCAGCAAGGCGAGGTTATCGATCAATTTGACCGTGCAAAGCTATTTGATAAAAACAGGCATCCCTACACAAAAAAGCTTGTGCGTTTATTTGAATAGAGAGTAAAGCTTTTCGTTTAATATACTAAACGAAGAGCTTTTTTATAAATGAGAATGAGACAAAATCAGGGACGCGGCGGTGGAGTATGCATATGTATAAAATGATAGCCTGCTTGGCAAAGCATGACAAAACTAATGCTGAGTACAACGAGAGGAATTAGCTTGTTTTTTCCTCGTTCTTCATATAGTCCGGCTGCGCTTAAAAGGAAGCCAATAGCAGCTAAAGGAGGAGAGACGCGAAAGAATAAATCTGCAGCGGTAAACGCTTGGTTTGTATATTTATAATAAAAAAATAGACCTGTAATCAATAAAAATAGTCCAATCCAAAACAGCGTAAGTTTTCCAAAAAGGGTTTTAGGCACTGCGATTTCACTCCTTTTGTCAGTCAAGTACCATAAAATACTAGCATAAAACGCTCTAGTTTGCATTAGAGAAAAAGAACGTGAATTATACAATATGTGTAAAAAAACAGGTTTGAAGTAGGAGGAGATGAAGTATTCAAAGCGCTTCATGTAAAAAAATACATATCGTTGGGTCTGTTGGAAGTGGAAAAGCAACTCTTGCCCGTTTATTATCCCATGAATTAAAAGTTCCTCACTACGAACTTGATAATATTATGTGGGAACGAACATATGAAGGAGATAAAAGAAGAAGTGAAGCGGATAGAAAAAAGTGTTTACATCATATTGCAGCTTCAAAAGAATGGATTATAGAAGGCGTACACTATACGTGGGTGAATGAAAGTTTTAATGAAGCTGACCTTATTATTTTTCTCGACATCCATTATCTAAAAAGAATAGGGTTTATTATAAAAAGGTATGTTCTGCAAAAAGCTAAAATAGAAAAAGCAAATTATGCACCGACGTTTTCTATTTTCATTAAAATGTTTCAGTGGAATGCGGATTTCGAAAAGCAAAGTAAACCTGAAATTTTGCATACCCTTCGTACGTCATATAACGATAAACTTATAATAGTGAAAAAGAGAGAAGAGATAGAGCACTTTATATCGTAAGAAAACGCCGCTCAGTTGATGAGGGGCGTTTTTTGGTTTTTATTCTATCAACATAGAAGCGCCTTTTTTTTCACAAGCTTTTGCAAGGTTTTTGAGCAGCTGATTAAGAAACTCTTTGTCCATTTTAAGCCATTCTTCTTTTTGCAGCCCTTCTACGATATAGGAAGAAAAAACCCAGACGTCGTTTTTGCTGGCAGAGCGATTTGTTTCAGCGATTACGGTTAATGCCTTAATGACAGCAGACATCACGGAAACATCTTCTTTTCCATAATGGCGAATTTGATAGAACGCTTTGTACAAATAATCCATAAAAGAAGGTTTTTCTAGCATCACTCGAATGCGTCCTGCTTCATCGCAATAATAAGGAGAAGAAGAATAGCTTTTTCCGAGTTTGATAAACACTTGCGTGAGCTGTTCAATGCAGTTAATAGCTGTTTCAGGATCATTAATAGCTGGTGAAATAGCTCTTAATGCAATTTCACTTAGCTTTTGAATACCTAATTTTACTTCTTGAATCGATTCTTGATCATTTGTAATAAACAAGCAATGAAGAAATTTTTCATGTTCTAACGTTTGGTTATGATTGATCACAGTTAACAGCGGCATGTCTGCTTCTACATACTCACCGGGTGCTTTTTCGAGTTTAACAATGACATTTAGTTTGGATGCTAGTGTTGTTAAATGCTTTAGTTCGATATATTGAATATATCCTTGTTTGATACTTTTAATTTGAATCGTTTTTTTACTCCCAAAATCAAGATGTATTTCATTCTTTGATTCAGGGGTCTTTTGTTGTTCTAGCCGTCTCTCTTCAATAGTGATCATCGTTTTTTTTGCAATGTTTGAAATTAAATTTCCGACTTTAATCCAGTTGATGACGTGGTGAATCAAAAACACAAACATCCCTAAGCAAATGAATGCTACCACGATGGCTAATGAAGGAACAATAAAGGTATTACGGACTTGGTTGCTGCGAACTTGAATGAGCATTACAAGCACGTATACGTATCCACCGATAAAAGTGCCAAGCACGCGCTGAGTTTTGGCATCTGTATTAAAATTTTGAATCGTTCTAGGAGAAAACTGACCTACAAACGTAGTCAGTACCACTAAAACAGAAGAAAAGGTAATCGTCGTCATCGTTAATAAGGAATTTGATACTGAACTCAAAATAGTATGAGCAAGCTCTTTATCCGTTAGAAACACGGAAGGAACTAATTTTAACCATTGTTTATGAGCTGTTAAATATCGATCTAAAAATGTACTAATAGTGGCTAAAACAAAAGCAACAATTCCATATAAAGAAGGAGTGATCCAAAAATTAGCTTTTATTCGGTTTTGCTGTAGCTTTATTGACATAACGAAATCTCCCGTATCATGATTTAATAAGTTCGGTCTTCTTTTAGCATGGAGAAAAAAGTTAGTCATACTTATCCACCTATTATTACCCGCATCTGCATGTGAAAAACTTTTTTAAGAAAAGTTTTATCATTCATTTGTAAGGGGTAGAGAGCAAAAAGGAGGGGAGAGCCGTGGCATTTGATTATTCACTTGACTTTGAGCATATCGATTTTAGAAAACATCCTGAAAAGTATAGAGTAGGAAAAGGAGAACAAGGAGTTCTCCTTGTTGAGCCATACAAAAGTGAAATTCTTCCTCATTGGCGTTTTCGAACACCTGAAATTGCTGAGGAATCCGCGGACGCCATTTATCAGCTTTTTTTAACCTACAAAGAAAAAAGCGATTTTGTTGGAATGGACATGGCCCGGAAATTTCTCCAAATGGGATACACGCGATCTAGGCGCTACGCGAACTACAAAGGCGGAAAGAAATACAGCAAAGACGGAGAGCGTAATGAACGGCAAATTGATGAACAAAAAGCAGAATCGGCGGCTATTTTTATGAAAAAATGGAAGGAGGTACGAGAGAATAAAGAGTACTTGACATTTAAAAAAGAGCATCAAAAAAAGTACGGATAATCAGCTGTTATCCGTACTTTTTTCCTTTGTTATTTCGATTCGTTTAATATGGTGATGTTCAATATCAATGACTTTAAATGAAAAACTTTCGTTTGTGATGCTGTCACCTTTAGCAAGATCAAACTTTTCGGTCAGCATCCAGCCGCCAATGGTATCAACGTCTTCTTGTTCAATATTTGTTCCGAGTAAGTCATTTACTTCTTCAATCAACACCTTCGCATCAAGTACGTAGTGATTTTCATTAATTTTGTGTACGTCCGGTATTTCATCATCATCAAATTCATCACGAATTTCACCAACAATTTCTTCTAAAATGTCTTCTACCGTTACAAGCCCTGTTGTTCCTCCGTACTCGTCTATTAAGATGGCCATGTGAATTCTGTCTTTTTGAATTTTAAGCAATAAGTCGTAAATGGCGATGGAATCAATGACTTGAATGATGGGTTTCATATACGTTTGCACGGTACGTGGTTTAATATCATCTTCTTTTATGTAATCCGCTAATATTTCTTTAATATTAACTAATCCCACCACTTGATCTTTGTTTCCATCTACAACTACTGGATAGCGAGTATATTGCTCTACTCTAGCCATTTTTAAGAATTCTTCTATCGTTTCATCTGCTGATACGCTAACAATTTCCGTACGAGGCACCATGATTTCTTTAGCCGTACGATTATCAAATTCAAAAATATTATTCATGAACTTAAATTCCGATTGATTAATTTCACCGCTCTCATAGCTTTCAGATAAAATAATTCTAAGCTCTTCTTCACTATGAGCTACTTCATTTTCAGAAGCTGGCTTCAGGCCGAATAATCCGACAACGCCTCTTGCTGAGTGGTTTAAAAGCCAAATAAACGGATAAAGTAACTTAGAAAAAAGAATAAGAGGACGGGAAAATAACAGCGTCACTTGTTCGGCTTTTTGAATCGCCACTGTTTTGGGCGCAAGTTCCCCAGCTACCACATTTAAAAATGTGACAATCGAAAAAGCAAGAACAAAAGATATGACATGCGAAAGTGATGTAGCAAAAGGAAGCATGTCAATAAGCGGCTCTAATAAATGACCTACCGTAGGTTCACCTATCCAGCCTAGACCCAGTGCGGTAACCGTAATGCCCAGCTGCGTTGCTGAAAGATAACCATCCAAATTTGATACTACTTTTTTTGCTGCTAAAGCGTTCCGGTTTCCTTCTTCAATTAACTGGTCGATTCTAGTCGACCGTACCCTAATGACGGCAAATTCCGTTGCAACAAAAAAGGCTGTTAATATGATTAATACGATGAATAAAATGACATTTACTGTTTCCAAATTTATCTCCTTACCCCGTTGAAACGGATAAGGGAACACCTCCCTTATAAAAGTTTGCTGAGCTGATTTATATGGTAAATAAAGAATATCATGTATACTGTTCCCTTAATGTCCGTAGAAATAAACTTACCGAAAAGAAAGAGCACTTTTTAATAACCCGCAACATTTTTTGGCAGAAAAAGCGTAAACTAAACACTGTAAAATGAATGAAAAGAGATAACGTGATACCTTTAAAAGGATGTAAATAGAAGTAGGAGTCGATTGTTTTTATGGAATTTTTTCTGACGATATTAGTCTTATTGGCTTTGATTGGTCTATCTAATATCATTAATCATTTTGTACCATTTATTCCTGTTCCATTAGTTCAAATAGCTTTGGGAGCAGGGCTTGCTATCTTGCCATTTGGCGGAGATGTACATTTAGAGCCTGAGTTATTTTTTATTTTATTTATTGCCCCGCTATTATTTAATGATGGGAAAAACGTGTCAAGAGCTGCTCTTTGGAAGCTTCGTACACCTATTTTATTACTAGCGCTGGGACTGGTTTTTGTAACCGTGGCAGTAGGGGGATATCTAATCAATTGGCTCATCCCTTCCATTCCGTTACCGGCGGCATTTGCACTAGCCGCTATTTTGTCCCCAACAGATGTAGTGGCTGTTGGAGCTATGGCGAGCCGAGTGAAGCTGCCTAAGCGAATTATGCATTTGCTTGAAGGCGAAGGGCTGATGAATGATGCCTCTGGTCTTGTAGCGTTTCAAGTAGCAGTAGCTGCTACCGTAACGGGCGTCTTTTCGATAGTAGATGCTACATTTCAGTTCCTTTGGGTAGCGCTGGGCGGTTTGTTTGTAGGAACATTTATCGCTTTTTTGATTATCAGACTGCGTGTACTTGTTCGACGTTTAGGAATGGAAGATATTACGATTCATATGTTAATACAAATTCTAACTCCATTTGTTATCTTCTACATTGCTGAACATTTTCATTTATCAGGAATCTTGGCAGTTGTAGCAGGCGGCATTGTGCATGCGATTGAGCGCGACCGAGAGGAATCACCTAACCAGCAGCTTAAAGTAGTATCAAAAAGTACTTGGACGGTTATTTTATATTTGTTAAATGGCTTGGTGTTTGTACTGCTTGGTCTGCAAATACCTAAAGTGGCGAAAGCAATTATTCAAGATCCAAACTTTAATAATGGACAAGTGCTTTTTTATATTTTGATTATTACTGTCTTTTTGCTTGTACTACGATTTATTTGGGTGATGGTGTCATGGTCAGTAGGCTGGTATTACAAAAATAACAAGCATCTAAAACCTGAGCCTCGGTCTATTGGCATTATTACGGTTTCAGGTGTACGAGGAGCTGTTACGTTAGCCGGAGCGTTTTCGATTCCATATACGCTTGATAACGGCAGTGATTTTCCGGAACGCTCTCTGATTATTTTTCTAGCAGCAGGTGTTATATTGTTAACCTTAGTTGCGGCAAGTATTCTTTTACCTGTTATTGCGAAAACAGAAAAGGCGCCGAAGAAGCCTGAGCGCAATACAAAAGAGGTTAAAGCACGCATTAAAGTGCACAAAGCTGCTATTCAACGGTTAAAAAGAGAAATGAACGAGGAAAATCGTGGAGCAGCCCTTTCGTTAATTTCAACGTATAATACAACGATTAATAACATCATCGTTAAAACTCATCCTTTAGAAGCCTCTGAAAACAAACAGTATGAAGAAGAAATTCGATTGCTGGCTCTTCAGGCCAAGGGGAAATTGGTGGAAAAGCTATTAAAAGAGGAAAAAATAGACCGTGAGACAGCGTATATTTGTTTGGAACATACACACAAGCTTGAAATGGCTGTAACCAATCGTGTAAGGTACAAATTATTGGTGAGCTGGATGAGGTTTAAAAAAGTTTTATTATTACTAGTCCGAATTTTTTCACCGAATAAGCAGGCGTTAAGAAAACAAAGCTTGCGAAGAAGAAGCAAAGTAAACAAAGTACGTATTCAAATGATTGAAGAAGCGATAAAGGTCATTAAAGAAAATATGAACGAAGAAAATCGAATGATTTCACTTGCTATTATTAGTGAATACCATAGATCCATGGCAAGACTTAGAAAAGAGAGTACGGAGTACAATTCACGCAAACGTAAAAAAGCAACGAGAGATTTATGTTATAAAGCGTTTCATACTGAGCGGGAAACGGTGCAAGAGCTTTATGAAAAAGGAGAAATTACGCGTGAAATCGCTCATAATATCCGAAAAGATATCGCTTTGCGTGAAGCATTAACAATTGAAGAAAATGGTTATTAAAAAGTCGCAGGGACTGATCTCTGCGACTTTTTTTAGGAATGTTTTTCTAGTAAGCTTCATTCTATTGCTTTTCAAAAAGATAAAGCTTTCCATTAACAGCAATATCAAACCGAGGTCCTTTAAAGCCGCGTTTTATAAGTTCTTTACGCATAAACTTCATAATGCCTCCGTGGCTGACAATCAGCAAATCGTCTTCTGACTCGGAAATAGCGCGATCTAGCACTGCTGCTACTTTTCTCTTAGTCTCGGCCATATCTTTACGAGCTTGTTTGTTGATAAGTCCGGATATGCGAAACAGTAAGGCCCAGAGGATAAAAGGAAGTTTAAATTTTAATGGAATAATAGGCATAGGTATTTCTCTAAGTTCCGGAAGAAGAGTGATCTCTTGTTTATAAATATGCTTTGCCGTTTTGTGTGCTCGCGGCATATCGCTTGAAAAACAGCGTTTCCATTCGATATTATTCAAATCAGTCTCTCCATACGTAATATCTGATTCATCATATTCCTGAAACCAAGCCACTAGTTCATTGGTGGATAAGCGGTGGTTTTCTGGAAGCCCTTTGTTTACTTTGTAATGACGTACTAATGCTACTTTCATTGTATGATCTCCTTAAAAGCTAAGCGCCAAAAACATATACTCGGCGCAGCTTGATTTTCTTACTGAACGTTATTTTCATCATGCTGCACCTCCTTTCAAATATTTGTAAAAACAGTATAAAATGGATTGAGAAAATTGTAAATATAGTAAAAAAGAGTTTACATAAAATAATTGGAAAATGAAACCTTTTTACAACTTAAAACGTATTACTTATAGATAATTCAAACAAATTGAAATACATATAAAAGGGTGGATTACAATGATGGATACAGAGAGAAAAGTGAACATCAGAGAAGAGTTTGGAACTTTATTTGCACAAGGGGATTTTAAGGAGCTTTATGATTGTGTAAGCGAAGAATTTAAACGTCAAGTTTCGCTTCAGCAATTTTTGGAGCAGAGCAAATTGTTTAATCAAGGAGAACAGTTCTACAGACTAGAAACAAATCTCTATTTAACTCCTCACATTGAGCAGTTTATTTGGTTAAATTCCACGCAGACAAAAGCCATCAGCGTTATGTTTGATGAACATAACATTATACAAGCACTTGTGATTGCTCCTATAGAATCATTTTCAGAGAGAGATCGATGGAGTACAAACAAATATACGATGCCGATTCAAAGTGAATGGTTTGTCTATTGGGGAGGAAAGCATGAGGTGTTGAACTATCACCATCCAGTCGAAAACGAAAGGTATGCGTATGATTTAGTCGTGCGAAAAGGAAAGCAAAGCTATAAAAATGATGGAATGAAAAACGAAGATTACTATGCCTATGGAAAAAAAGTTGTAGCTCCGCTAAAAGGAGTCGTCGTTTCAGCAGTTGATGGACAAGAAGATAATGAAATTGGGCACACGAATAAAAAAAGTCCTTTTGGAAATCACGTTATCATTGAGCATGAAGGAAAAGAATACAGTGTGATTGCACATTTGAAAAAAGGGTCGGTTTCTGTGAAAAATGGAGACGTGGTTCGTAAAGGAACGCTGCTCGGAAGGTGTGGAAATTCCGGGAATTCGTCAGAGCCACACATTCATTTTCACGTCATGGATGCTTCTGATATCGAAACTTCAAAAAGTTTGCGAATTCAGTTTCATACGGCTGTTGAACCGATTCGCGGAGATACGGTTATTCCATTTTTCTATTGATTAAAAAGCCATAGCGTTTGCTGTGGCTTTTTATGCAAGGCTTTCCTCAAATATAAAGTCAAGCAGCCGTTGAAACAAGTAAAGGATAATGGCTACGGTAGTCATGACAAGGAAAAGCCCAAAATGACTGATATCATACAGATTATAAAGCCCAATTTTAGCGAGAAAAGGAACAATAACATAACCATGAATCAAATCCAAAATAATGTTAACAATTATGTACAAGATAAACCCGGGATATGTAAGGTAAAAGACAAAGATAGTAATCACAATATGAAGGCAATAAATCGTTGCTCCCATGCTAGTAAGAAAAAATACGTTTTCTTGAACCGTCCACCAGTGCATTTTTTCCGCTACTTGATAGGCGATTGTCATCATTAATGCAGCAAATAACCCTACAGTAAAAAATCGTTTAACACGCTGTTTATCAAGCAGTAGCAGTAAAAACCATGGAATAACAAGAATCCCCCATAATATAATTTGATTCATTCATCTTCCCACCTTTTATTTATCAGTAGTTCTTAGTGTAAGAAAGAATTGTAAAAATATACATTTTGTAAAGAAAACGTTTACAATGAGTCGATCTCCTATAAGAGAAGCGCTGCGGACTCTTTCAAACGAAGGACTCATTGATTTACAGCGAATGGGAGCAGTTGTTATTGGTTTAACAGCTAGAGATTTAAACGAGCTGTACGATGTTCGTTTGCTTTTAGAACATTTTGTCTTAGAACGTTTATCTGAAGCCAGCCATGATTCGCTTATTAAGAAGCTGGAGCAAAGCATTGATCAAATGAACATGGCAGCTAAATACGATGACTATGTAGAATTTGCTTATCAAGATTTGCGGTTTCATGAGCTCGTGATTATCGAAGCAGATCACAAGCGGATATTAAAATTGTGGGAAAGCATTCGTGAAATCATTTTAGCGGCTCTTTTAATTACTACTGAAAAAAGATTTCGAGATTACAAAAAAGCCGTGATGCCGCTGATTGAACAGCATCATGAAATGATTAAGGCATTAAAGTCTCAAAATATAGAACGTATTCAAGATGAAGTGAAGCGTCACTTTGAAGACACGCGAAATACGATAACAGCTTCACTTTTGAATGAAGCATAAAAAAGAGATAAAAGCTCCAAATGATTTTGGAGCTTTTATCTTTAAGTTGTCGACAAGTATACAAAGGGGATGGAGAAATGAAAGCAGGTGTCTACGTTTCAGAAACAAAAGCCGTTATGCAGCAAAAAGCGAAACCGGTCATAAAAGAAGGAGAAGTGCTTGTAAAGGTATCTCATGCTGGAATTTGCGGAACCGATATGATGATTTATTTTGGAAAACATCCTAGAGCACAAGCGCCACTTATTATGGGACATGAATTCAGCGGAGTTATAGAGGAGATCCAAGGGGAAAAGGAATTTTCTTTAGGTGACCGCGTAGCAGTTGAGCCTACGCTTAGCTGCGGAACTTGCGAAGCCTGTGTAAGAGGGCAGTTTCACGTTTGTAAGAAGTTAAAATTAATTGGGATTGATCAAGATGGAGGGTTCGCGCAGTACGCAGCTGTTCCAGTGAGCCGTCTTCACCTCTTGCCAGAGAAACTGTCTAGCGCGCATGCTGCTCTTGCAGAACCTGTAGCGGTTGCCGTACATACAGTACGACGCTCGCGGTTGAAAGTAGGGGACCAAGCTGTCATTTTAGGAGCAGGACCTATTGGACTGCTGATCGGGATGATTGCGAAACGAGCAGGAGCAAAAAAAGTAATGATCTCAGATATTAGTTCTTACCGCTTAACTAAAGCGAAAGAACTTAGCTTTATACCAATTGATGCAATGAAAAAAGACGTCGTAAAAGAAGTGAGTTTGCTTACGAATGACGTCGGTGCAGACGTTGTATTTGAAGTAGTTGGAAACCAAATTACAGCAAAACAAATGGTTGAAACAAGCCGTATTTGATGCATCTGCTTATATTCATGGGCACTTACTTGCTGTAGACGGAGGCTGGCTAGGAAGATAACGCATGAATGAACGAATTTTTTCATATCATGAACAAACTTAATTAAAAGGAGCGTTCTTGGTATGAAAAGGTGGATGTTAAATGTGGGTATTGCTGTCACAGTGCTTATAACTGCTTGGACGGTGTATACAAAGCCTGAAGAGAAAGAAGTTTCGCTATTTTCTTACGATCAGCCTTCTATAGTTGTTCAAAAAGAAAGCACAGACTTTGAAAAAGCGTTAAAAGCTTTTTTGACGCAGCATGGCTTTCAAGAAGTTAGGGTGCTGAACAACTATGCGGAAGCTCAAGTTCTGGTTCTTCTGCCCCGCGAACACCTTTCTTCCCATAAGAAAAGAGAAATTCAGCAGATGGTAAATCTACTTGCCAAACAGTATCACGTTAATCCTAATGTAGTTAATGTTCAGTTATATGAAAAAAAGTAAAAAGCCTTTTATCAAGGGAAATCCCCCTCGATAAAAGGCTTTTATTACTCTTTTTTCTTCTCTTGTTCAGCGAGCTCTTCTTGTCTTTTAAAATGTGATTTTCCTAACGCATACACAAAACTAAAAAACAAAGGAAGTAAAATAGTCAGCAGCAAAAGGCGGGTAAGCATATCGCCCAAATCATTTCTCGTTAAGTAAATATTAATAGCTGCAATGACAATATAAATAAAAATACCGAGGTTTCGTAAAAATCTCTTTAGCATAGATGCATTCATTTTTTTCACCTTACTTTTATATACTCACATTTAAGGTAAAGGAAACGATTCATAAAAGCAACCTATTTACTACAAAGCAAGAAGGAATATAGGAATTTATAATGAATATTTATAGGTTGTCTGAAAATCATGGGAATAAAAATCCTAACATGCAACCGTTTTATAAAGCTGCCCGCTCCGAGTACACTGAGTGCACCGAGCCAGCTATAAACAGCTGCCTTCTCTTCAATCAGCTTTATTTCTTAAAAAGGTAAGGTGATGAGATGAAAAGAGTACTGGTAATGGGCGTTTCTCCAGGAGTAGGAAAGTCTACATTTGCCAAGAAATTAGGGGAAAAGCTTGATCTAGAAGTATATCATTTAGACAGTCTGTATTGGCAGCCTGGCTGGACGGAAAGAGACAATGATAGCTTTAGAGAATTGCAGGAGCACATTGTAAAAAAAGACAGCTGGATTATCGACGGAAACTACAGCAATTCGTATGACCTGCGAGTGAAGCGTGCAGATACCATTATTTATTTAGAGCTGCCGCTAATCGTTTGTGTGTACCGAGTAATAAAGCGGAGAATCGTATATGCAAGAAAAACGCGTGAAGATATGGCAAAAGGATGTCCTGAAAAAGTAGATTGGTCATTTTTTACGTTTATTCTTACTACGTATCGAGAGCGGCAAAAAAAGATGAGAAACCGGTTTAAAAAGCTTAAAAATGATGAGGATTGCAAGGTTTTTATGCTGATGAACAGAAAGGACATCGAGAACTATATACAAAACCTATAGGGGGAGTATGAGGTGAATTTTGAACAAAAATAGCCACGTAACAAGTTCGCTTGTTACGTGGCTTTATTAAAAAAACAATCATTCTTGCGTAATCTTCAACATTCCTTTTTCGTCGAGCGCAACCGTTAGAGAATGATTGACCTTTGCCATTAATGGATGAACTTCAGAGTCTCGGTTCGAAAAAAACCACCGCCTTTTAGGCGTACCTACAAGAAAAAACGCACTGCCGCTTCCTAAAAAATTAAAGGTCTCGTTTAATAGCCTGTTGTTGCGCACGGTGATACCGGAGTTAATAAGCTGTGTCCCTACAGAGTGGACATGAGGAGTTGTCAAGTTGATTTCTCCTATGCTTAAAATCGACTTAGAAGAAAAGGGGTCCTTGGATGACGGGCAGTCCGAATGTCTTGAAATGTATTCAACAATATTATGAGCAGGGTCTTCAAAATAAAAGGAATGAGCATCAAATGCTTCAAAATAAATCTCATCTTTCTTCTCTTCTGTATTGAGGAAGACTATCTGAGTAGCCCATTGCTTTGCTTCCATAAAGCGGTTTGCTGGAATATTAAAAGCAAAATGGTAAAAGGGCTTCGTATGTAGAGAACTTTCTTTAAAGGTTAGCTCACTTTCACCAACCTTGATGGAAAAAGAACGCGGTGAAGCGGCGGTTAATGGAAAATCGAGAGAATTTACATAAAAATCCTTCATTGTGTCCAATAAGTGGGTGTACAGGACAGCTTGATTAATAATCATAAACCATTCCTCCTCGTTTAAGCGTTGTCTAAAATGGTATTACATAAATCTTTCGCTCTCTTTTTGATTACTGCTTTTCCAGCGAAGCTGAAAAGAGCCTTTATGCTCGGAGCCTACAAAATTAATACGATATCTTCTCGTTTTTTCAGGTGTTAAATAAAGAGAGTTATTAGTCATTTCAAAAAATCGTGTCTGTTTTGGATCTTCTACGTACAGGGACAGGTCTCCGCTTTTGGTGTTTTTAGATAGCGTAAAAGCGTAGGCTACGCCTTTTTTGAGTTTAATGCTCCGGGAGTAGCGGCCCGTAAAGCTGTCGTATTCTCCAAAGAAAACCTCACTTCGTTCCTTTTTTATTTTGCCTCCTACAATTTGATTTTCCTGACCGTTAAAGTTAATAAGTAAAAAAGCGATAAGAACAATAAGAAAACTATATTTAAACATAAAAACCTCCATCTACTAAATTATAGATAGTTTTGGATTTCGTCAAATAGTGTTATAGTTTAAAAGGGAAAAATTAACAAAAATAAATTATCTTTTTGCATGTTACGTCTAACAGAAAGGAGAAAAGAATTGACTCAGCGTTTTTATCTTTTAGCAGCAAGTCAAGTAACCGCAAATGTAGGTTTTGTTCTTTATACAATGGCCGTCACTTCCTATATAAAGGAAAACACCGGTTCAACAGCTCTTGCGTCGATGATTACGATGACGAGCTTACTTGCACGGCTCCTTAGCGGCCTTAGCGTACCTTTACTAGCCGATACGTATAGATCCATTCACATTATGCGGTCTGTTCAAGTGATGCAGATAGGGATGCTTGTTGGATTGTATGTGCTGCTTACACAAGAATTTACAGTCACAGTACTAACGATGGGTTTTATCATTGTTGGAATCATTTCTTTTTTTAACGGCTTTTTTTCCATTTTTAAAACGTCAGTTGTACGCAGCTTAGTAAATGATAGTCAAAGAATGCAGGCGAATAGCTTGCTTTCAACAATTGATCAAACTTTTCTGTTTGCAGGGTGGTCGCTTGGTGGTTTCGTTTTGTCCTTAACGGGATCCACTCAGTCTCTATTTATAACGGCAGGTCTTCTATCGCTCTCATTTGTTTGCTTACTGTTTATAAAAGAAGCCTACATATACAAACAAATACAAAAGCGAAGAACGGCAAAACTAATGGAAGGATGGCGCTTTTTATGGATAAATAAACGCATCAGAGCCCTCGTTATAATGGACATCATCGAGTCGCTTTTTGGAACCATTTGGATTGGAGCTATTACTCTTTCTTTTGTAAAAGAAGTGCTTGGAAAAGGAGAAGCATGGTGGGGATATATAAACGGTGCGTATTATTTCGGAAGCATAGTCGGAGGAATTATTGTGTACCGAATGTCTTCTAGGGTAAAAGGAAGGCTTTTGCTTTCTATGTTCTTAGGCTCACTCGGTTATGCTGTTTTAACCGGTTTTTACGGTCTAGTAACAAACCCGTATCTAGCTTTAGTACTTTTGATAATGATGGGTCCTGCCTATCAGCTTCGAGACGTAGCTCAGGAAACCATTTATCAAAATACCTGCAGCAATGGGATGCTTCCTAAAGTAATAGCGGCAAAATCAACTCTTGTCCAGGCTGTGTTTATACTTTCCATCGCATTTGTCGGGACAGTAGCCGATCTGTTTGGGGTAAGGTTTGTATATCTATTTTCAAGCTTCATTTTGCTGATGACAGCTCTAACAGGCATGGCAGCATTAATGTATAACAAGCATTCTATCGAAACAAAATCACCTGCTGAACGGAGAGGTAATATATGAAGATCATCAAGCTAACGTACCTTGCGAAGCGTGATATAAAAGAGCTGCTAACGGAAAGCCAGGAGGAAGGCTTTTTCTTTCTTACAAAACTAGTAGCGGAGTATAAAAACAGGCAAAACGTATTTAACAAAACAGGCGAAAGATTGTGGGAGTTTACGGTGAACAAAACAAATTAATTGGCGTAGCCGGCCTTAATCAAAATTCTTACAGCCAGTATGCTAACGCGGGAAGAGTAAGGAGGTTTTATGTTTCAGCTCAATTTCGCAGAAAGGGTATAAGCAAGCGACTTTTAAAAGAAGTCATTCACTATGCGGAGAATTCTTACGACAGCCTCGTTCTCTATACAGATACGGACGAAGCGAAGTTATTTTATGAACGAAACGGTTTTAAACGCGTATACAATCAGCATAAAATCACTCATGAATATAAACTGAAAAATGTTCATTAATCAAACTATTGGATGTTTAATTCAATTAGGGCATTAAAATAGTATACCAATAACGCTCAGAAAAAATCTGAGCGTTATTAGCATGCATCAGTCGAACCCGTTACTCTTTTTAGTTTGCTTTTTTAAGTTTAAGAGCTGTTTTAGCAGCAGGGCTTTTTTTAACAATATACAAACCGCTAAAAATAATAAGTCCTCCAAGCAGCTGCATGGCATTGATGGTCTCTCCAATAGCTACAGCAGCAAAAACAACGGCGAACAAAGGAATAACATACATGTAAACCATTACTTTTGTAGAGCCAATTTTTCCAATTCCTACATACCACATCACCAGTCCGTACACCGTCACGAACAAAACAGAGTATGCCAGAGAGCTCCAGCTGTCTACATCTGTTGGCCAGATAAGTGTTTGATAGGTGAAAAGACAGTAGACAGTAAGCGGAATAGCTCCGATTAAAGCAGACCACGCAGTCACGCGCAAAGCAGAATATTTTACGACTAAAGGTTTTGCTAAAATCGGGTACCAGCCCCAAGCAATGGCTGCCACAATCCCCATGATGTTTCCGAACCATGCATGCTGCGACAGTGCATGACTAGAGTGACCAAACAGCAGTACAAACGCAGCCCCGAAAAAAGCAAGCACAGAGCCTAGCTGTGTTTTTAACGAAAAAGCTTCATGCTTATATAATATAGCTAAGATTCCTGTGAAAATAGGAGACATCGAAATAAGTAAAGAAGCATTTGTAGCTGTTGTATACTTAACAGATACCATAAACAGCGTTTGATAGAGCGTAACGCCTACTATGCTGACCGCTATTAAACGTCCCCAGTCTTTTTTTTCGATACGAATACCTCGCTCTATTATTCCTGTAATAAGTAAAAGAATAGGAGCAACCATTATAAAACGCAGTGCGCTAAATTGAATGGAAGACATATGAGCAACTCCAAATTTTCCGATTGTATAATTGGCTCCCCAAATTAACGCAACGGATAATAATATCCATTCCAGCCAGCCTTTTTTCATGTAATCACCTCGAATAAGTATAGAAACTAAATAAGTGCGAATATCCTTAGTTACAAAGTATACAGGAAGAAATTATGTAAAAGGCCAGCCAATTTAGCTATTTTTATCTCATCCACTTGTTTTTAATACAAACAAAAAAGCAGCTGCATTAGCTGCGTTCATGACTGTTATCCACATTGTTCTATCTCATCTAATCGCACAAGTTCGACTTTAAAAGCATGATCAATCCGTCGGATTTCACAGTATCCTGAATCATATACGTGAATCAGTACAAAGCGTTTTCCTTTATATAATACTTCTTTGTAGGCTGTCACGAGATACACCCTTTCTTTTCATAGGTTTGTTTTTCATTCTATGAACAAAAAACGGCGTAATTGCCTAATATAAAAAGAATTTTTAAGGTTGATAAAATTGCTTGGCAAAACGAGTTCGCTTATACTGTACTGTGATTCTATTTGCGTATAAGTTCTAATTACTAGAACAGCTTTAGCATATGGATAACGAAACAAAACAGCAGTACATAAGGAGCAGCATATGGATATTAACTATTTATATACATTCAAAGAAGTAGCGAAGTGGGGGAGCTATACACGAACGGGCGAGGAGTTAGGGTATGCTCAGTCAAGCGTTACCACTCATATAAAAAAATTAGAGGATCATTACGGTCAAAAACTATTTGAACGAACTGGACAAAAAATGAAGCTGACTCAGCCTGGTGAAGAATTGCTTTATTATGTGAATCAAGTAACCGAGTTATTAAATGAAGCAAAAGAGCGCCTTACTACGAACGAAGATGCTAGAGGAACCGTTTCAATAGGAACCGTGGAGTCGCTGGCCGCCTATTTTATTACACCGTATATTCGTGAATTAAAAAAGCAGCACCCTTCTCTAAAGATTATGCTAGAAGCGGGTTTATGTCCAAATTTAACACAAGGAATTATTGACGGAAAGTATGATGTAGCCGTTTTGCTTGATCGTCTTCAAACATCTTCAAGTTTAGAAGTGATTCCTATTCGAAAAGAAAACATGGTTATGATTGCTTCGTCTTCTCATTCTTTTAGTAAAAGAACCAGCGTTCTAATGGAAGAGTTTGAGGGAGAGACCATTATTTTAACTGAGAGCGGCTGCCCTTATCGCACGCTTTTAGAAGAGATGATGCGCAGCAGCGGTATTCATATGCAATCGGTCATCTCGTTTAGCAGTCTTGAAGCGATTAAACAGTGCGTAGCGGATAATTTAGGTATTGCTCTTGTACCGGAAATAGCGGTAAAACAAGAGATGGAAAGCGGAAAATTGATTAAAATCCCGTTTGACCACGAAGAGTTTTATCTTTATTCACAGCTCATATTCAAAAAGAAAAAGTGGCTGACGGCACCCATTCAACAATTTATTTCACTTGTTCAAGAAGGTTATCAAAAATATTGATAATAGATATAGAGAATCTTCAATAATGATGAAGTTGTTTTCGTGCTACACTTTTTATAAAACATGAAACTAGAGGTGTAGAACATGAATATATTTTTGCAGCACAATCCTACAAAATTATACTTTGGAAAAAATCAAATTACGAAGCTATCCCAAGAGCTTGCTTCTTATCATAAACAAGTAAACGTTCTGTTAGTATATGGAGGAGGAAGTATCAAACGAAATGGGGTATACGACGAAGTGAAAGCTGAACTTCAGTCTATTAACGCGGTTGTTCACGAGCTGTCTGGTGTAGAACCTAATCCTCGTTTGACTACGGTAGCTAAAGGCGTGGACATATGTAAAAAAGAAAACATTGATTTTCTCTTAGCCGTTGGGGGAGGAAGTGTAATCGATTGTACAAAAGCTATTGCAGCTGGAGCCGTGTATGAAGGAAATACATGGGATTTAATTACACGTAAAAAAGAGATTACAGATGCTCTTCCTTTTGGAACGGTATTAACACTTGCAGCAACAGGATCTGAAATGAATTCAACTTCTGTTATAACAAATTGGGAAACAAAAGAAAAGCTCGGATGGACGTCTTCTCACGTATTTCCCGTCTTTTCTATCTTAGATCCGGCGTACACATTTTCAGTGCCGCGCGATCAAACCGTCTATGGAATTGTTGACAGTATGTCGCATGCGCTTGAACACTATTTTCATCGCACGGAAAATACGCCGATGATCGACGGCTTTATTGAATCTTTACTAAGAACGGCTGTACAAGAAGGTCCTAAGCTTCTTGAAGACCTGACTTCTTATAAGTATCGTGAAACGATGATGTATATCAGCACGACGGCGTTTAACGGAAGCTTAGCAAACGGAACGGACGGGGGAGACTGGGCTACTCACCGTATCGAACATGCTCTGTCGGCCGTATATGATATTCCCCACGGAGGCGGTCTTGCTATCTTGTTCCCTAACTGGCTGGAGCACGTCTTAAAAGAAGATCCTTCTCGTGTAAAACAATTGGCTGTAAATGTATTTGGCATTGATCCAGCGGGAAAAAGCGATGAAGAAACAGCAATGGAAGGAGCAAAAGCGCTTCGCACTTTCTGGAATGACTTAGGAGCCCCGAACAGCTTGCGTGACTATGATATTGATGATTCTGAATTTGATGCGATTGTTGAAAAGACCTTTGTAAAACCAGGTGTTGGAACTTATAAAGAGCTTGATTATGCAAGCGTTCGAGATATTCTAGAAAGATCCAAATAAAAAAGACGAGCTGCCTGCTCGTCTTTTTTATATGTACTCAATAATCCATTAGAAAATAAAGAAAAAGAAAAAAGCACAGCACGATGCACCCTGCTCCTACCGTTATTTCGGAAAATCCTTGAATAAACGTACTTTTAGGACTGCCTCCTTCATTTTGTAGCTGAAATACACGTTTTCTTTTGCGCTCATGTACGATTACCAACGAACCAAAAGCAACCGATAATAAGGTAAAGAGCGGCACCGCGATTAAAAACAGCTTAATAGAATACGTCCAGTACGATATGTACAGCATATAATACATTGCGCCAGTACTCAGGGCAAAGAATGTTAAAGAAAATACAAACCACTTAGTAAAAGGGTTTTTGCTCATGAATTGTTCACTTCCTTATATCAAGTTCTTCTATGATCTAGATAATAAAAGCCGTCTACCATTTTACCAAAACTTTTTAGTACGTTCTATTTTAAAGGGAAAATAGGGTTTGTAAATTTCTTAAAAATGGTATAGTTCCTAGAACTATCTATGTGTACATACAACAAACTGATGATAAATGAGGGAGAAGATGAACTATGGGGTGCGACGCGTGTCTGCCAATTAGGACAGGATATACGGTTTCTTTTCAGAAATCAAACGATGTAAAGAAGTTGGAAAAATACTTTAAAGATATTTCTCAAAATCAATGGAAGACTCTTGGAGAAGATATGTTCTGGATGAAGGAACAGATCTTTTGGGGTTTTACGGATTATGTTCATCAGCATTTAGACCCTCGGCACGTGTGGGCTGTAGAAGCCAAGCAGCGGAGCCCGTTTGAAAACCTGCGGCGTATGGAGCCACTCACCGTTTTTCAAAAAATGAAAGATGCCTTGTGGATTGATGAGCTCATTGAAGACAAGCGAATTTGCTCATATTATCAGCCGATTGTATCGATTGATCACAAACGCGTGCATATCGTTGGCCACGAAATTTTATCAAGAGGATTAGAAGAAGACGGAAGTATTATACCGCCTTTTAAAATGTTTGAAGCTGCTCAAATAAGAAATAAAACCTTCGCTCTTGACCGAGCCTGCCGCTTAGAAGCTGTAAAAAATGCTAGTATTATTGATCGTCAGCTGATTTTTATTAACTTTATTCCTACAGCAATATATAATCCTGAGCATTGCTTAGCATCTACATTTACGTTAATCCAAGAATTGAATATAAAGCCCGAGCAAATTGTATTTGAAGTGATTGAAACGGAGGATGTTCAAGATATTGAGCATTTGAAAAACATTTTAAATTATTATCGCTCCCACGGATTTAAATATGCTTTAGATGACGTAGGAGTTGGTTATAACACGCTGAATCGGCTTTTAGAAGTGGAGCCTGACATCGTGAAATTGGCATTTGAATTCACAAACGGAGTCAGTAAGAATGAGAAACAGAAAAAAGTGGCCCAAGAGATGTTAACTATCACCCATAGAATGGGGGCGAAGGCTCTTGCAGAAGGGGTAGAAACAGAAGAAGATTTAAAATGCCTGATAGAGATGGGCTATGATTTGTTTCAAGGGTATTATTTTGCAAAGCCTCATCCTGAACCGTTAAAAGAGATTCATTCTATTTACGTTTAGTAACAAAAAGCAGAAGAAGAGCAACTTCTGCTTTTTGTATGAATGAAAGTAAGAATACTCAAAAAATAAACAATTCACTTTCATTTTGCTAAATAGTTTACAGAGAAAGGGAAGTGCTATAAGATGATAAATATTAATTCTTAGTATTTCTATCAGAAAAGGAGTGGATGATTTGGCACAAACGTTGCACTCATCATATAAATCGAAGTCAACTACTGTTGTAACAGAATTAAGCCCTATGCAAAAGCCATTATTTGCAGGAGGGGTTATAGCAGCAGTTATTTTGCTTCTTGCGATTGTGCTCACGACTAACTGGATGCAAGGTGTGCTATTTATTATTGGCCTAGCGTTAGGGATGACGCTTCTGTACGCACGCTTTGGCTTTACATCAGCATTTCGCCGACTGGTATCTGTCGGAAATGTTCAAGGTTTACAGGCGCATATGCTTATGCTAGCGATTGCTTCAACGCTGTTTGCTATCATTTTAAGTACAGGCTTTAGCTTTACAGGCGTAACGCCAAAAGGATATGTTTCACCTGTAGGAGTCAGCGTGATAGTTGGTTCGTTTATGTTTGGAATTGGCATGCAGTTAGGAAATGGATGTGCCTCAGGAACGCTGTATTCGTTAGGCGGCGGCTCTTCTTCCATGATTTTAACGCTTTTATCCTTTATTGTAGGTTCTATGTTCGGGGCGTATCATTTGCCATTTTGGCAAAAACAACCTTCGCTTCCCCCTATTTCATTAGCTGAATCGACAGGCCTTGGTTATTTTGGTGCTTGGATTGTACAGCTTATCGCGTTCGCAGCGATTTACTGGATTACGATTCAAATTGCGAAAAAGAAAAATCCGCCTATGATGAAGCAGCTTCCTACGACAAAAGGGTGGAAAAAGATCATTCGCGGCTCTTGGCCTCTATTTACTGCGGCGATTGTGCTGGCTGTATTAAATGCATTGACGCTGGCTGTAAGAGGAAATCCTTGGGGCATTACTTCTGCCTTTGCTTTATGGGGCGGAAAAGCGATGATGGCAGCTGGAATAGATGTATCAAGCTGGGGATTTTTCCAAGGTGCAAATGGAGAAGCGCTAACGCAAAGTGTATTAGTGGACTCTACTAGCGTGTTAAACTTTGGGATCATCCTAGGAGCTTTCATTTCAGCGACGGCGCAAGGAACGTTCAAACCAGGGAAAATTAAGCCCGGCGTCGCAGGAGCAGCTGTTGTTGGCGGCCTTTTAATGGGGTATGGTGCGCGTCTTGCTTTTGGCTGTAACATCGGCGCTTACTTTGGCGGCATTGCCTCATTTAGTCTTCACGGATGGGTATGGATGGTTATGGCGATGCTTGGCACAGGCGTAGCACTATTTATCCGACCGTTATTTGGACTCAAAAACCCTAAATCTAATGATTCGATTTGTTAAGTGTAGATAAAACCTTCTTTGCATGAGCAAAGGAGGTTTTTATTTTAGGTGATGTTTGGAATCGCTGTGCTATTTTGTGAATCACTTGAAGTTTAGTACAGCTCATCAGTTTTCTCCGCAGCGTTTGCGCTACTTTTCTCTTAGCTAAAATCTCTTGTTCTAACCCAAAAAGAATATAAAAACTTCCTTTTTTTATGAAATTTTCACTTATTTTGCCGATATAACAGGAAGATTGTATGTATTTGGCGAAATGTACATTAAACACCATGTCCAAACACAGTTATTAAAACGTAAAAAGGGGTTTTAACGTTACATGAACAAGTATTTAAAAAAAGCTGTTATTTATGGAAGTTTGTGTTTTTTACTGGGAGCATGCGGAGGAGCAGGAGAACAAACATCTTCTGAACCACAGGAAAAAGAAGAAGCTGTAAAATCTAAAGAAGCGACAAAAAAAGAAAAAAAAGAGGGCATTAATACAACCATTAAAATTAGCGCAGCGGGAGATTTTACTTTAGGAAATGATGAAAGCTTCAGCTATGATTCTACTTTTAATGACGTAGCGGCAAGAAATGGCCTTCCGTATTTTACGCAAAATGTAAAGTCGATTTTTGAACGAGATGATTTAACAACGGTTAACTTAGAAACGACGCTGACAAATGCGACCGAAAAAGCAAGTAAAACATTTCGTTTTAAAGGTGACCCTTCTTTTGTGAATATTTTAAAACAAGGAAGTATTGAAACCGTTAACTTAGCTAATAATCATACACGTGATTATTTACAGCAAGGATATGATGATACAAGAGAGAACTTAAAGAAAAGCGGAATAGGCTATTTTGGCTATGAAGATACATACATCACAACGGTAAAAGGAGTCAAAGTAGGATTGCTTGGATATCCGGGCTGGGATGACACCAAAGAAATAAGAAGTCAGATTAAAGACGGAATTAAGTCTTTAAAAGAAAAAGGCGCTAAAATTATCATTGTGCATTTTCACTGGGGATCTGAACGACACTATGTTCCTGATACAGCGCAGCAAGCATTGGCGAAATATACAATTGATAACGGAGCAGACTTGATTTTAGGTCATCATCCTCACGTTGTTCAAGGAATTGAAGAGTACAAAAATAAATTTATTGTCTATAGCTTAGGAAACTTTATGTTTGGCGGAAACAAAAATCCAAGTGATAAAGATACATTTGTATTTCAGCAGACGTTTACGATTAAAGATGGAAAGCTAACGACTAATAAAGACATCAACGTCATTCCATTCCGTATTTCTTCCACAATGGCGCGAAACGACTACCGACCTACGCCTTTAACAGGAGCGGAAAAGGACCGAGTGAAAAATAAACTGATTGATGTCTCCAATCAAATCAAACAGGAAAAATGGACGGTTTACGATGAAGATAGTAAATGAAGCTCTCAGCATTGAGAGCTTTTTTTTATAAAATAAAGCAAAAATAACCAAAAAAATGATATAGTGTAAAAAAATAGATTAAAGGTGGAATTATGGTTAATATAGGTGATATTATTTTTCAAATTCTTATGCTGCTTATCCTGATAGGAATAGCAGGAGTAATAATTGCATTTATTATAGGCTTAAAAAGGTTGATTCAAAAGCAGGGGGCAAATGAAAAAAGGCTTCAGCGCATGGAGCAAAAGTTAGATGATATGCTGAAAAACAAAGAGTCTTGACTATACAGAAGCACTGTCAATCCATCAGTGCTTCTGCACTTGACATTTTATAAAAAAGCAGTAAGATATGTATACATCATTCATATAGGGAGGAAGTTACATGGCAAAGTCAAAAGCAAAAAAAATGCGTGATAAAATGACGCGTGAAGGAAAGCGAAATCCAGAATTAAACCGCAGCCTGTTTGTATTTGCAGACATGGACACGCGCAAAACCAAAACAAAGAAGGAAAAACTTCAGCACCAGCATACAAAACATAAAAAACGATTATCAGACGGAGCGTACAGTACCGGAGATGATCGTTTTTTTTATTGCGTGTCATACATCTGCAAAATGAAAAAAGAGCTTTTTGACTATCCATCTTCACTTTGCCCAAACATTTTTACTGTAAACTTTCACAAAAAACCCTTATGATAGGAAAAGAAGGGGATGAACTAAGAATGCTTACGATTGAAAAAGTACCTAAAAACCAAGCGGGCGTTTTGCAAAATTTGTATTCTCTTTATCTCCACGATTTATCTGCGTATACACCTTCTTTAGATATTCGCGAAGATGGAGCTTTCCATTTTGAAGAGCTGCCTCTGTTTTGGAAAGTAGAAGGCCTCTCGCCATACTTTATTAAAGTAGATGATAAGCTGACGGGCTTTTTTTTACTTCTTGAACAGCCCGCACTTCAGCAAGAAGCAGATTACTGCATCAATGATTTTTTTATCTTAAACAAATACCGAGGGCAGGGCATCGCTTCCAAAACGGTAAAAGACATTTTCTCTCATCGAAAAGGAACATATATGATTATTGAGCTTGCAGGCAATAAGCGGGCTATTTCATTTTGGAAACATATTTATAAAAGCTTACATATTTCCTTTCAAGAAAAGAAAATTGAACTTGACGGAGAGCCAACTCTTATTCAAACATTTAGTGTGTAAAACCCTTCTGAAAAACGGAAGGGTTTTTATTAAACTAAATATTAACAATTTTCAACAAATTATGTATAATTAAAGATGCTTGTCGACATTTATTCACAGGAGTATTCCTGTAAAGGAGGAGTAAAATGAAAGCGTTATCTAATTTCTTCACGGCGCTTGTGCAGCGTTTTTTACCTGATCCGTTTGTATTTGCTTTAATCCTGACGCTGATTTTATTTGTATCAGGTATTGTTTTTACTCCTCACGGGCCGATTGAAATGGTTCAGTTTTGGGGAAGTGGATTTTGGAACCTGTTGGCATTTGCGATGCAAATGAGTTTAGTGCTTGTCACGGGACATGCGCTTGCCAGCTCGCCGCTTGTAAAGAAGTGGCTTGTGAACATAGCACTGTTAGCCAAAACTCCGGCGCAAGGGGTAATTCTTGTCACGCTTGGCGCAGCTATGGCCTGTATGATTAACTGGGGGTTTGGCTTAATTGTAGGTGCGCTGTTTGCGAAAGAAGTAGCGAAACGCGTGCCGGGATCTGATTACCGGTTTTTAATTGCCTGTGCCTACATAGGGTTTTTAACATGGCACGGAGGCTTGTCAGGTTCGATTCCTCTTGTCGCTGCTACACCTGGAAACCCAATGGAAAAAACGGCTGGACTTATTCCGCTGTCAGACACGATCTTTACAGGCTACAACTTATTTATTACCCTCGCATTATTAATTGTCCTTCCTATTATGACAAGACTGATGATGCCGACGGGAAAAGAAGTGGTAGAAATTGATCCAAGACTGTTGGCAGAAGATGAAATGGCTCCGGCTACAGTTGTTGAGACAACTTCTTCTAAGCCAACATTTGCTGTACGCATGGAGAACAGCAGGTTTTTAAGTCTGACGATTGCGCTGCTTGGGTATTCATATTTAATTTATTATTTTGCTACAAACGGCTTTAAAATGGATATTAACACAGTGAATTTATTATTTTTCACGACGGGTATTTTGCTTCACCGCACGCCTTTATCCTATATGAATGCCGTTTCTAATGCTGCGAAAGGAACCGCTGGGATTGTGATTCAGTTTCCATTCTACGCAGGTATTCAAGGCATGATGGAGCTATCAGGCTTAGGCGGGAAGCTAACGAACGCATTTATCTCGATTTCAAATGAAACGACATTTCCGTTTCTTGCGTTTTTAAGTTCTGGCGTTGTGAACTTTTTTGTTCCGTCAGGAGGAGGACACTGGGTTGTACAAGGACCTTTTATTATGCCGGCAGCTGAACAGCTCGGCGTAGATCCGGGAGTCGCTGCGATGGCCATTGCCTACGGAGAAGCATGGATGAATATGGCGCAGCCGTTTTGGGCACTGCCTGCACTAGCTATCGCAGGGCTCGGAGCACGCGATATAATGGGCTACTGCGTGACGACCTTAATTGTATCAGGCTTTATTTTTGCTATAGGACTAACGTTTTTCTAATACGAAAAGGTCAGCTGAAAAGCTGACCTTTTTTCATTATTTTCTTCTTTCCAAGCGTATCTATCTACTTTATAAGCCAACTTCGCGGGCACTCCAGTCCCAAAATTCTTCTGCGAGCCGCTCATCTTTTGCTCTTGAAGAAGGGGGAGTCACGCGTTTTTTATAAAAATAAGCGCCGCTAATATGCGTTACTTCAGGGCTGTCTGCTAAATAAATAGCTGTTTCGGCCCCTTGAAGAGGTGTTAAAAAGAAAGGGCGAAGCACAGCGTGAACGCTTTTTCCAAAGCCCGTTTGACGGTTAACGCCGATAGCGGTAGAAACTGCTCCGGGGTGAAGGCAATTTACGGTTACCGAAGTGTCTTTTAACTTTTTACTTAAATGGATCGTAAATAAGTTATTCGCTAATTTAGACTGAGAGTATCCTCGCCATATTCCGAATCCTGTTGTTAAGTGAGGGTTGTTGAAGTCTATTTTTCCAGCTTTATGAGCACCGGACCCAACGTTTATAATGCGTCCTTGCTGAGATTTTTTCAGCGGATCTAAAAGTAAATTAGTTAACAAAAAGTGACCTAAGTGATTGACACCAAGCATCATTTCAAATCTGTCTTGGGTTGTTTCACGCTTGATTGTCACCACGCCCGCGTTATTAATCAGCACATCAAGCACGCTGTAACGAGACGTAAAGTCTTCACTGAAAGCTCGGATACTGTCGAGAGAAGCTAAGTCACAGGTCATAAGAGATATGAAATCCGATCCACTTTGGCGCTTCGCTTCTTCTAAAGCGGCATTTCCTCTTTCTTCATTTCGGCAAACCATAATGACTTCGAATCCTTTTTTGGTTAGTTCAATCGTTGCAGCCAGCCCCATTCCTGAATTGGCACCCGTAATTAACGCTCGTTTTGCTGTCATGAGTATGTCCCTCCCAACTACATCTTTTTTCTAGTGTATAAGATAAGAAGATACGTCGTCCACTTCTAGCTTTTTCTTTTATTTCTTTCATGTTTTAAAAAAGGGCGTAAAATGTGCACAGGAGAGAAAATGTTGCACACAGGTCAATATTTTACACCCTACTCGTCAATTAAAGCGGTTTCATAAATAGCGGATTTCGCTAAAATAAGACATAGGGAGGTGCTAGTAAGATGAATAGCCAAAGTAAATTACAGGAGACAGAATATGTTCCTTTAGAGCAAGAACTTAAAAGAGAACCATCGATTAATACGAAAAAACGTAAAAATTTGAAAAATGTAGGTTTATTTGCACTATTTGTAGGGCCCGCACTTTTAGCGTTTTGTGTGATTGTACTTATACCATTTTTTACAGGGATTTATTACTCATTTACAGACTGGAACGGAGTAAATGGTACGATTAACTGGGTGGGACTTGATAACTTTAAGTACTTGTTCACCGAAGATAAGCAGTTTCAGCAATCGTTTTGGATCACAACAAAATATACGGTCGTTGCGATTATCTTAACGAATGTGGTTGGATTCGTGTTAGCAATCCTTGTTACTCAAATGTTAAAAACACGAAACATTTTACGTACGGTTTTCTTTATGCCGAATTTAATTGGCGGACTTTTACTAGGATTTGTATGGCAGTTCATTTTCGTAAAAGGATTTGCATCTATCGGACAAATTACGGGAATCTCGCTTTTTGAACTTCCTTGGTTGGGAGACGCAAAAACAGCATTTTGGGGCATCGTGATTGTAAGTGTATGGCAAGGAGCAGGTTATATCATGCTTATTTACACAGCAGCACTGCAAAACGTACCGCAAGAGCTGATTGAAGCAGCAAAAATTGACGGAGCAAGCAGATGGCAAATTCTTCGTCATATCACAATTCCAATGGTAGCGCCGGCAGTAACGGTTTGTTTATTCTTAACGATTTCATGGTCATTCAAAGTATTTGATGTCAACTTATCATTAACAAACGGTGGTCCATTCAAATCAACAGAAATGTTAGCGCTTAACATTTATACAGAAGCATTTGTTAATAACAGATACGGTCTAGGTGAAGCAAAAGCCTTAATTTTCTTCATCGTCGTAGCAGCAATTACGATTATTCAAGTAACATACACCAAGAAGAAGGAGGTTGAATCGTGATGGGAAATAAATATACGAGCAAAACCTTTATTGTTGAAATTTTAGCAGTCCTGCTTGGGCTGGTGTTCTTGGTTCCATTTTATTACGTGCTCTCAAACTCGTTGAAGTCATTTGCAGAAATTTTGTCAAACACATCGGCACTGCCAACAACGATTCAGTTTCAAAACTTTGTTAATGCATTCAACCAAATGAATTACTTAAAAGTGCTTAGCAACTCGCTAATCATTACAGTCATCAGTAACGCAGTTCTAGTCATCTTCTGTTCAATGGCAGCTTACATGCTGGTTCGAACAAAGAAAAAAATCAGCAGCATTATCTTTATGGCATTCGTAGCGGCAATGGTTATTCCGTTTCAATCTATTATGATTCCGCTTGTAAAAGTAGCAGGAAACTTAAATCTGTTAAACAGCATTTGGGGTATTGTGATTATGTACTTAGGCTTTGGTTCTGGTATGACGATTTTCTTATACCACGGATTTATTAAAGGAATTCCAGTCGAGCTAGAAGAAGCGGCAATCATCGACGGATGCTCGCGTCTAGGCGTATTCTGGAGAATTGTATTCCCGTTATTAAAGCCAATTACAGTAACCGTAGTTATCTTAAACAGCCTATGGATTTGGAATGACTTCTTACTTCCGTCTCTTGTTCTGCAAGATCCTGAACTAAGAACGATTCCGCTTGCGACATTCTTCTTCTTTGGTCAGTATACAAAGCAGTGGGATTTAGCACTAGCAGCACTTGTGATCAGTATTATTCCGCTATTAATCTTCTTCTTTGCAATGCAAAAACACATTGTTAAAGGAATTACAAGCGGTTCAATTAAATAATAGTATCGGCAACAGGGCTGGTTTTGAGGCTGAGGCGTCAAAACCAGCAGCAAATAGGGAGGAACGGAAAATGGCATTTAAAATGAAAAAATGGCCTTTAGCAGTAGGTGTTTTATCGGCTACGCTTTTATTTTCAACTGCGTGTTCAAACGAAAGCGCATCTGGTAATAAAAAAAGCGGCGGAGATCAAGTGGTAGTAGATGTATTTCAAGGAAAAGTAGAAATTGCTGATCAGCTAAAAGCTCTAACTGATCAATACACAAAAGAACATCCAAACGTAAAATTTAATATCCAAACGGTGGGTGGAGGAGCTGACGGTGCAGCTGCTTTAAAAGCGCAGTTTGCTTCAGGCAATGCACCTGACCTTTTCACAAACGGCGGATATCAAGAGGCAAAAACGTGGAAAAATAAATTAGAAGATTTATCCGATCAGCCTTGGATTGATGACGCGTACGAAAACACACTTACACCAATGACGATGGACGGTAAAGTATATGGACAGCCAATCAGTCTTGAAGGCTATGGATTTACATATAACAAAAAACTGTTCAAAAAAGCAGGCATTAAAGAACTGCCAAAAACGTATTCAGAACTAGAAGCAGCGGCTAAAAAGCTGAAAGCTGCCGGCATTACGCCATTTTCTATCGGCTACGGCGAGTGGTGGGTGCTTGGAAACCACGGCTTAAATATTCCATTTGCCAGTCAAAAAGATCCCGATGCATTTATTAAAGGATTAAATGACGGCAGTGCGAAAATCGCAGGAAATGAGCAGTTTAAACAGTATGTAAAGCTGCTTGATTTAACAGTAAAATATGGAAACAAAAATCCTTTAACGACGGACTACAACACGCAAGTAACAAAATTTGCGAACGGTGAAGCAGCGATGATTCAGCAAGGAAACTGGATTCAGCCAATGCTTGATAAAATTACGCCGAACATGGATGTAGGCATTTTACCTATGCCGCTAAGCGACGATGCGGCTGTAGCTGACAAGCTTGCAATCGACGTTCCAAGCAACTGGGTTATTCACAAACAAGCACCGGCAGCAGATAAAAAAGCAGCAAAAGACTTCTTAAACTGGATGGTCACATCTAAAGAAGGCCAAAAAGCGTTAGTAGAAGACTTTAAGTACATTCCAGCCTTTAAATCAATTGAAGCAAAAGACATCGGACCTTTAGGCGAAGAACTTCTTAAATATTCTAAGGATCAAAAAACGATTCCTTGGGAATGGACAAAGTTCCCTGAAGGCGTAACGCAAAAATTCGGAGCGGATTTACAAGAATACATCGGCGGCCAAACATCTGAAGATGAGCTATTAAAATCATTAGATAAAAGATGGGCTGAATTGAAGTAATAGAAAAGACAACCTTGGGGTTGTCTTTTTTTGTGGGTACACAAACCAGAAACATAGCTGTATTATCACTTAACTTCTTGGCCAAAGCATAACGGCTACGCCAATTAGACACACAAACCCGCCAATCCAATCATATGTATCGGGCATTTTTTTATCAACCCACCACGCCCAAAACAGGCTTAAAACAATAAAAATGCCGCCGTAAGCTGCATATACACGTCCAAAGTCCGGAAACGACTGCCACGTAGCAATGACGCCGTACAGCACCAAAGCAATACCGCCCAGCAGCCCTAACCAGCTTGATGCTCCTTCGCGCAGCCACTGCCAAATCAAATAGCCTCCGCCAATTTCAGCGAGACCCGCTAGGATAAAAAGAAAAATCGCTTTAATCATAAACTATACTCCTTATATCATCATTTCTTCTCTTTATTCTATCTTACTTTTTTCGTTTGATGGACCATTTGTTCGTTTTAAATAAGTGTACTGGAAAGCATTCCTTTATCAATTTGTCTTCAAACCTGCTAAACTATTAATAGTATGAATTCATTATAAAACGTTTGTAAGAGTACAAAGAGTCATCCAATTATTGATGCTCAGTGCACTTTTACAAAAGGTAGAAGTTAGTAGTAAAGGGACTATTTAAAAGAATAAAACGTTTAACAGTATAAAGCAGTAAAAAGAATGCAGATATAGGGGTTTGGTAAAATGAGTTTAAATCATAAAGTGATACGCATTGAGCTGCCTACGCCATTTCCAATTGGACCAGTGAATGTGTTTTTATTAAAAGCAGACAAGTTAACGTTAATTGATGCAGGGATGAAAACCAAAGAAGCGTGGAATGTTTTTGAAGAGGCGCTTCGTAAAGAAGGATATAAAGTAACAGATATTGAACAAGTTATTCTTACTCATCAGCATCCGGATCACACTGGATTTTTAGAGTGGCTGCCGAGTGATATACCGGTTTACGGTCATAAGTTTGTGGAGCCTTGGATTTACCAAGATGAAGAATTTGTACAGCAGCATAGCGAGCTATACCGTAATTTTCTTATGGAGTTTGGAGTCAGTGATGATGTAATGGAAGAATGGCTTCGTAAAGCCACGGCTGCAATTCAAGTATATTCACCTAAAGGGCAAAAGCTAACCGGGTATTTAAAAGAAGGAGATACACTTCCCTATGCGAGCGATTGGGAAGTGATTGAAACGCCGGGACATTCCTTAAGTCAGCTGATGTTTTACAATCGCAAAGAAAAAGTCGCGTTTGGCGGAGATCATATTTTGCCAAAAGTACCGTCAAATCCATATTTAGAGCCAACCATTCAAAATCCTAAGCCAACGCCGCTATTGGACTACTTGGCGTCTCTTGAAAAAACGTTGAACTACGACATTGATTTGATTTACAGCGGTCACGGTGAACCGCTTAGCGACATTCATTCTTTAATTATGGAACGTATTCAAAAGCAGCATAAATGGGCGCTGCGCGTGTTACAAGCGATGGGGGAAGGAAAGAAAACAACGCTGGAAGTCAGCGCTGCTTTTTTCCCGGATATGTATCAAAAAGCACCGGACTTTATTTTCTCAGAAGTGTACGGCCAGCTTACGTATTTAGAGAAAGAAGGATACGTTGAATTAACAAAAAATGAAGACGGCGTCTTGCTGTGGGAAACTACACGTGTGCTTGCTCCCCAGTCATAACATAACAAAACCAGCTTCTTTAAAGAAGCTGGTTTTGTCTGCTTATAGTGAATGCAAGCGCTCAATGCGTTTTTCAAGCGGCGGGTGAGTAGAAAATAAGCGTGAGAATTTTTCTTTACCGCTAATTTTAAAAGCGGCAATGGATTTTTGACGGTCATCTACTAATGAAGTAGTATGACGAAGCGATTCTAACGCATAAATCATTTTTTCCTTGCCGCCGAGTTTAGCTGCAAGCTCATCGGCTTTGAATTCACGTCTTCTTGAATGCCAGAAGATAATTGGGCTGCTTAAGATACTAAAGAGAATCTCAAATATAATCGATGTAAGGAAATAAACAACCATCGCAAACTCTTCTCGCACAAAGTTTGACACCGCTTTGGCTACTAAACGAGAGAAGAAAATAACGAATGTATTTAATACTCCTTGCAGAAGCGTAGTTGTGACCATATCACCGCTTTTAATATGCGCTATTTCGTGAGCGATAACGCCGCTGATTGCATCGCGGTCCATACGTTCAAGCATTCCGCTTGAAACTGCAACAAGTGAGCGTCTTTTACTTGGCCCAGTTGCAAAAGCGTTAACTTCCGCTGAATGATAAATTCCGACCTGAGGCATTTTTCTTAGTCCTGCAACAGATGCAAGTCGGTGCGTTTCTTCGAGAACAAATCGTTCGTATTCACCTTGAGGGGAACGTTCATCAATAACTTGAACACCCATCATCCACTTTGCCATCACGCGGGACATCATAAGAGAAATAATCGCGCCGCTGAAGCCGGCAATTACGCTAAATGCCAGCAGGCCGCCGTAACCGCTGCTTCCCATATAGCTTTGAACACCTAATAAAGATGTAATCGTTGTGATTGTGATTAATACTAAAATATTAACGAAAATAAACAGTGAAATTCGTTTTAGCACAAGTCTTCCTCCTTTAACTAATACGTGCATGATAGGTATACGGTTGGAGGAGAGAAAAGGTTTCATTTATTTATTCAAAGTTATTAAAAAGGTTATTATGCTAAGTTATTAAATAGTAAATATCAAATTACAAAATGAGATACAAAAAGTAGCGGGATGTATGATTTACTTTATAATCAAGAGCATTTTTAAAAAGAAATTTTATAATTTACGTCTATCTTAGGACGAGACGTACTAAAATAATAAAAAAAGGTGTTCAAATCATGAACACCTTTTTAGTAAAAATATTTAAAGATTAATAGTAAATAACTTTATTACGTTTAAAAATTAACCTTTGGTTCTGTACCTAATTTAATACGTTTGAAGTTTTTAATATGTTTCCATGTAATGAAAACAAAAATAACGGCTGCAAATACCATTAATACTGCATCGCCTACATAAATTGATGTTAAAAAGGCAACCAATGCGCCAATAGGTGAAGATAAGGATACGTATTTAGAAATTTTGAGAGAAATTAAAAAAGCAAGAATCCCTAGAATGAAAGCTAATGGTGAAAATGCAAGGAATACACCAGCCGCAGTCGCTACAGATTTTCCTCCTTTAAACTTTGCAAAAACCGGATAGCTATGTCCAAGAATAGCGATAAATCCAGGGACAAGCATATGCAAGTGACTATTCATCATAAGCGGTAAACAGACAGCTAGCGAACCTTTTGCTATATCGCCGATCAATACTATAATACCTGCTTTCTTTCCTAAAGTGCGAAAGGTATTAGTGGCTCCTAAGTTACCGCTTCCATGCTTGCGAACATCAGTTTTGTAAAAGCCCTTTCCAATGACTAAAGCAAAAGGAATTGACCCAATTAAATAAGCTAATAAGATAATTATAGCGTTTGTTAATACGTTCATTGTTGGCACCTCAAATTGTGTTGTTATTATTCATTTTATAGCAAGATATCAAGAGTAAAGTTTATTTTGTTTCTGAACACTTCTATCAGTATGTAATGCTTCCCAGTGAGTAAATTGTGGTTTCTTAAACAGTGGAAGGTAGCTTTTATATTTCTACAAAATATAAAAGCGGTAAAAGCAGTCTTTTCTATGGATAGAGGGTTCTGGCTGTTTCGGTAGAGTATGTGTAAATTCAACTGTATTTTTAGCGGGATGACTTTATGCTAAGATGTTTTTGAATTTTCAAGCCTTTCTACGTATTAGGACGAATCCACATGTCCATTATAAATATGTAAAAAAAGAAAAGAGAGTAGGCGGAAAGGCAAAAATAAAAAACTTGCTACAACACCAGCGAAGTTTTTTGCGCATAAGCCGTTCTGATTTTTTCTACAAAAATAAAGAACTTGTAATACAATTTTTAAAATATAACATAAATGTTTAAGGATTAAAAGATATTTTGGGTATATTGTATTAGAAGGAATATCTTTTAATATTTTTTTATAAAAAATAAGACAAATAAATTAACAAATCAAAAAAAATATAATAGAATGTAAAACAGTGTTTCGAAATATTAACTTCTTAAAGTTGAAAGGGGTTCTGCACTTGTTGTGGACAGATATCAAAGAACGAGAAGTAGTTATGTACAAAAACTGCCAGGCGAAAATTTTAGAAAAAAAGGGGCCGAATAAAATAGTCGTTCGAAATCTAGAATTCCCGGAAAAAGGCGATTGGATATCAGCCGAGCTTGATTTTGAGGCTGTTGAAAAATTTGAGAAGAGTCGAGAACACTAATACTAAAAACGTTTTATAATCCTTTTATTTGTTATATAAGAAAAAGCCGAGCTTACATTTTGAGTTCGGCTTTTTTTGTTTAAGTTTACTTAGTTCTCTTTACGAAGAGCTCCTCGTTATTACATGTAAAACGACGCTTTTCCTCTCATTTATTTTCCACTATTAAACTATTTCTACATAAAAACTTATTTTTGTTTGGGACTATCAGCTTATTTTAGCACGCGTATTTTTGCCACTTTTTTCATATACAAACGTTCAGAAACAAAACTTTTGTGCATACATTGAAGACAAAGGGGGAGGATACAATGGGAAAAGCAAGTCGTATATTGAAATGGGTCAGCGGAGGTTTAGAGGCTCTTTGGGGGATTCCCCTCTTAGGCGGCACCTTGGTTATAAGTCTAGCCTACACGCCGCTCATTCTAATGCTCGCATTGCATATTGTAGGTTTAGTATTTGCCATTAAAACAAACAAAGTTCGGACAGGGCATATCATGGGAATTGTCTGTTCCGCTATTGCGTGGATTCCAATTGTCGGCATGATCATGCATATCTTAACGGCTATTTTCTTACTGATAGAAGCAGCCAAAGATAACGAACCATCTGAAGACGCAGCATAAAAGAAAAGCCGCCTGATCTTTAGGTGGTTTTTTGTATTTACTACCACAGACTTGGAGGCTATATTGTTTTGGAAAATCCTTTATATGTTAGAATATTGGAAGTGTTTTCTAAAGAAGGGGGGTAAACATAATAGACACAGCCAATCAAAAAAACAAAAGACTTTTTACAGCAGGACTCATATTAGTCGCTCTTGTAAGCTTTATATTTTTACTATGGAGTAAAGGATGGGTAATTCCTAATGCGATAAGTGCCAACCGCTATGATGTAAAAGGCGTAGACGTATCTTCTTATCAAGGGGAGATTGATTGGAGTGTGCTGAGTAAACAAGATATTCAGTTTGCTTTTATCAAAGCAACGGAAGGAAGTTCATTTCAAGATCCTTTATTTAAACAAAACTGGGAACAAGCAAATCGGAAAAACATGCGGATCGGAGCTTATCATTTTTTTAGCTACGATAGCAAAGGTTCCACACAAGCGGCTAATTTTATCAAAGCGGTCTCTCTTAAAAATAACGATTTGCCTCCAGTGATTGATGTAGAATTTTACGGAGATAAAAAACAAAACCTTCCGTCTCAGAAACATGTATACAAGGAGCTTTCTAGCATGATTAAACGTCTTGAATCTCATTATGACAAGCTCGTCATTCTTTATACGACGCCTAAAGCGTATGACTTGTATATTAAAAACAGATATCCTGAGTGTGATATTTGGATTCGCGATGTTGTGAAAAAGCCTACTCTTGAAGAACAGAAGAAATGGACGTTTTGGCAGTATACGGACAAAGGGCGGTTAAGCGGCTATAAAGGTAAAGAAACGTTTATTGATTTAAATGTGTTTAACGGAAACAAAGCAGAATTTGAAAAATACTAGTTTACTAGAAAGGTAAGAGATGGAGGAAAAAATAATGCCTACTTACAACAAGCTAGTGCGAGATAAAATTCCCACGATTATTGAACAAAGCGGAAAAACCTTCAAATCACGCGTGCTCCAGCGAGAGGAATATCAACATGAGCTGACGAAAAAGGCAAAAGAAGAGCTTCAAGAGTACATAGAAGCCCAAACGCATCAAGAGGCTATTGAAGAGCTTGCAGATTTACTGGAAGTTATGCACGCGCTAGCAGCTGTGCACGGGGCCACGCCAGAACAACTTGAGAAAGTGCGTGAGGAGAAGGCGAAGGAGCGCGGGAAGTTTGATGATCGGGTTTATTTAGTGGAAACAGAGGAAGTGTAGTTTGATGGTGCAATAGTGGAGGGAGCGAGCGGTGGCAGGTGAGTTTTAATTTAAAAGTAGGAGAAATAAAAAAAGCTTATTTAACAGAACAAGAAATTTGGAAGATCATTAATCAATTTTTCGCTAATGGTCACTTTACCACAACGTATAAATATGGATTAATGAAAGCTTTAATTGAAAACCTATATAACGTTGACAATCGGTTAGTACTCACGTTTGATCAAGTGTATTTTTCATTTGCTAAAATATATTGGAATTTGGTTATTCATCATGATTTAAATCAATTAAATACACACAATAGACAAGCTGGAATTCAAAAAGAGTTAAAGGAATTTCAGTTAATGCATGGTGTCCCCAATAAAGTAGTATTTGATCGTTTACCAAGTAATCTTCAATTGCAGTTAGTAGAAAGAACTAAAAAAGTGGGGGCAAGATATGTAGTAGGGGCGTTATACAGAGATATGGAAGGTTCTATTTATGAGTTTGATAAAAGAACAGAATACATAAAGTTTAATAGCAGTATGTATATTTTTTTACAAAAATATAGACAAATTGTTACTCATTTAACCAATTATCATTTGGCGAAATTTTTAGAAAAGCATAATGACAAAAATAAGTTAGATGATGTCTTGTTGAAAGTGGAAAATATTTCAAAACGCGAATCGCTGCATGCATTCTATAACATACTTTGGAAATACGAAACAAAAGAATGTTTTTATTGTGGAAAACGTCTTTCTGATAAACGCATCGCTACTCATGTAGATCATTTCATTCCATGGAGTTATATCCAATCAGATAATATGTGGAATTTAGTGTTAAGCTGTCAAAGTTGCAACACAAAAAAGAGCAATAAACTTGCTAAGAGTGTATACCTCGAGAAGATGTTTGTTCGTAACGATAATCTTAAATTAACAGCAGTTCACAATGATTTTAACTATTATTCAGAGCGTAAGTTAGAAGCTCTTTATGATTATGCTGGAATGAATGGATACATAGAAAACTGGTCTCCTTAACCCCGAGCATTTCTCTTTTCATCTCAGTTACAAAATCCCCTCTTGAAATTTTGTTCACCAAACAAGTAAACTAAAGACATAAGTTTGGTAAAATAGGGATAAGAAATTCATGAGGTAAGGGAGAACAAATCGATGGAGATGGATCAAGAGAAATTTAATAAAGTGATTGAAGCGGCAAGGATGTATTATATTCTTGATTATAATCAAAGTGAAATTGCAAAAAAGCTTGGTGTATCAAGGCCTACGGTTTCTCGATTGCTGCAGACAGCAAAAGAAGAAGGCATTGTTCAAATTAAAATTGTGGATTCATCTATCAATAGTGAAAAATTGTCTTCTCAGCTTGAACAAAAATTCAATTTAAAAAAAGCAATCGTCACACCGGTGCCTCAATATGAAAATCACATTATTAAAAGTCATCTAGGCGTGGCAGCAGCTGACTATCTCTATGACATCGTAAAAGATGGAGACATTATTGGGGTGACGTGGGGAACAACTCTTTATCAAGTGGCCATCGATTTAAAACAAAAGTATGTGAATGACGTGCAGGTTGTGCAGTTAAAAGGCGGAGTAAGCCATTCGGAAACGAGCACGTATGCTTCTGAAATTATGTACTTATTTGGAAAGGCATACAATACGCCTCCTATGCATCTTCCTCTGCCTGTAATTGTCGATCACGTAGTAGTCAAAAAAGCAATGGAAACGGATCGTCATATTAAGCGCATTTTAGATTTAGGCAAACAAGCCAATATTGCCGTCTTTACTACGGGACCCATTAAAACCGATTCGCTGCTTTTTCAGCTTGGCTACTTTTCCGAACAAGATGTAGAGATGATTTCCTCGCGAGCAGTAGGAGACATTTGTTCACGCTTTTTTGATAAAGATGGACAAATTTGCAATGAAAGCCTGGATGAACGGACGCTTGGACTTGATTTGGAAGAACTAAAGAAGAAAGAGTACGCCATTTTAGTAGCCGGCGGCGATCAGAAAATTGACAGCATTTATGGAGCGCTGCAAGGAAAATTTGCAAATGTGCTCGTTACTGATCAGTTCACGGCCCGCTTTTTGTTAGATAAACAAGAGTAAGGGAGATGAAGACGCTGTTTTTTCAAGAGCAAAAGCTTCATCGGATTGAAATAGTAGAAGATAGTGTATCTTATTCGGCGTCATC
This sequence comes from Bacillus sp. ILBB4, assembly GCF_035064545.1. Lineage (NCBI taxonomy): Bacteria > Bacillati > Bacillota > Bacilli > Caryophanales > Bacillaceae > Bacillus > Bacillus sp. ILBB4. The sequence goes on from NZ_JAIQVD010000003.1 coordinate 708,912, forward strand.
TCTGCAGGCACAGCGAAATCGGTAGCAGACTTCTCAAAAGACGGAGTGATTGCCAAAGGAACCACAGGCTATATCATTAAACGGTGGGGAAGAATGTATTTTTCTCCTTATGCTAATCAAAAAGGAATTGAACGGTTTACGCCGCCTGATCAGCCATACGTATTAATTCCTTATAAAAAGGTAAAGAATAAGTACCGAATCATGTTGTCATTTGTGATAAAAGCTGAAAAATAAGGGAAGACTTCTGAGTGCGGAAGTCTTTTTTTATTCACTAAAACAGCGGCTATAAATATTTTTGAACAAATGTAAATATATATGTTTACAATTGTTCAAAGCTATTATATAGTAAGGGTGTAAGTTGTTGAAAACGTTTTAGTGGATGCACAATATGCAGATACTTTTAGGGGGAAAACGTCATGAGAATGGTTGACTTAATTGAAAAAAAACGTAATGGACATGAATTAAATAAAGCTGAAATTGATTTTATTATTGAAGGTTATACAAAAGGGGATTTACCTGATTATCAGCTATCGGCATTTGCGATGGCAATTTACTTTCAAGGAATGACACAGGAAGAACGCGTGAATTTAACGCAAGCAATGGTTGAATCAGGCGATCAAATCGACTTATCAAAAATTGAAGGTATTAAAGTAGACAAACACAGCACAGGCGGCGTAGGTGATACAACAACACTTGTATTAGGACCTTTAGTAGCTGCGGTTGATGTACCGGTTGCCAAAATGTCTGGCCGCGGCTTAGGACACACTGGTGGTACGATTGATAAACTTGAAGCAGTGCCTGGCTTCCACGTTGAAATTACAAACGAAGAATTCATTCGTTTAGTAAATACAAATAAAATTGCCGTTATCGGTCAAAGCGGAGACTTAACGCCAGCGGATAAAAAACTTTATGCGCTTCGTGATGTAACAGCAACAGTTGATTCGATTCCGTTAATTGCAAGCTCAATTATGAGTAAGAAAATTGCAGCTGGAGCAGATGCAATTTGCCTGGATGTAAAGACTGGGAACGGCGCGTTTATGAAGAAGCTTGAAGACGCTGAAGAATTAGCAAAAGCAATGGTTGAAATCGGAAAAGGCGTAGGCCGAAACACAAAAGCAATCATTTCCGATATGAGCCAGCCTCTAGGTTTTGCGGTTGGTAATGCGCTTGAAGTGAAAGAAGCTATCGACACGTTAAAAGGCGAAGGACCTGAAGATTTAACAGAGCTTTGCTTAACGTTAGGAAGTCACATGGTTGTACTTGCTGAAAAAGCAAGCAGCTTAGATGAAGCGCGTGCAATGCTTCAAGAGGTAATTAAAAACGGAAAAGCACTAGAATCATTCAAAACATTCTTAAGCGCACAAGGCGGAGACGCTTCTGTTGCAGACGATCCGTCTAAATTACCGGATGCAGCGCACAAAATTGAAGTGCCAGCAAAAGAAGATGGATACATTTCAGAAATCGTTGCAGAAAAAATCGGCGTAGCAGCAATGAAGCTAGGTGCAGGACGCGCAACAAAAGAATCTGAAATCGACTTAGCAGTTGGTATCATGCTTAATAAAAAAGTTGGAGATTCAGTGAAAAAAGGCGACTCTCTTGTTACCATCCACAGCAACAGCGAAGATGTACAGGAAGTAATGGATATCGTTTATGATTCTTACAGCACGGTTGCTGAAAAAGTGGAAGCTCCAACGTTAATTTATAAAGAAATTCATTAAGAAGTAGAGAGGAAGAACAAAATGAGTCAAAACATTACGGGTATTATTGATCATACATTATTAAAAGCAGACGCAACAGAAGAGCAAATTACGATTTTAGCACAAGAAGCAAAAGAATATTCATTCGCTTCGGTTTGTGTAAACCCAACGTGGGTAAAAAAAGCAGCTGAGTTATTAAAAGATGCTCCAGAAGTGAAGGTATGTACGGTAATCGGTTTCCCTCTTGGAGCTACTACTTCAGCAGTAAAAGCATTCGAAACAACAAATGCAATCGAAAACGGTGCAGATGAAGTAGATATGGTAATCAACATCGGCGCGTTAAAAGATAAAAACTATGACTTAGTGGAAAGCGACATTCAAGCAGTAGTAGATTCTGCAAAAGGCAAAGCGCTAGTAAAAGTAATTATTGAAACAGCTCTTTTAACAGACGAAGAAAAAGCAAAAGTTTCTGAGCTAGCTGTAAAAGCTGGAGCTGATTTTGTTAAAACTTCAACGGGCTTCTCTACAGGAGGCGCAACGGTAGAAGACGTAGCGCTTATGAGAAAAACGGTTGGACCAGATGTAGGTGTAAAAGCTTCTGGAGGCGTTCGAGGCTTAGAAGATGCAAAAGCAATGATTGAAGCTGGTGCAACACGTATTGGTGCAAGCTCTGGCGTATCAATTGCAAAAGGTCAATTAAGCAACTCTGATTATTAATAAATGACAGCAGGTTAGTACTAGCTAACCTGCTGTAAACTAAGCAAAGGATGATGACTGTGGAGCCAAAACAATTAATAGATGAAGCAATCGCAGCAAGCAAACAAGCACATGTACCATATTCTCATTTCCATGTTGGTGCAGCTCTTTTAACAACCGATGGGAAGATTTATCGTGGATGCAATATTGAAAACGCTTCCTATGGATTGACGAACTGTGCTGAGCGAACGGCTATTTTTAAAGCTGTTTCAGAAGGGGACAAGCAGTTTTCAGCTATTGCAGTTGTAGGAGATACGGACGGCCCAATTTCTCCTTGCGGCGCATGCAGACAAGTATTAGCTGAGTTCTGTGATGAACACACACAAATTATCTTAGCAAACCTAAAAGGAGATTTTGTGATTACCAACATCAACGAAATCTTACCGGGCTATTTTTCATCAAAAGACTTACAAAAATAAGTAAGCAGTGGAGGATACTATGAAATATTTAATTGGCATCTTAGGGTTACTCGTTGTCTTTGGATTAGCGTATCTTGCAAGTAATAACCGCAAAGAAATCAAATATAGACCAATCATTATTATGGTTGTGATTCAAGTTCTTTTATCAGCTTTACTTCTAAATACAAAGTTTGGCTTGATTATTATCAATGCGATTGCCAGCGTTTTTGGAAAGCTGCTTTCATACGCAAACCAAGGAGTAGAGTTCGTATTTGGAGGCATTGCGAACAAAGGATCAATGCCGTTTTTCTTAAACGTCCTGCTTCCAATCGTTTTTATCTCTGTCTTGATTGGGATTTTACAGCACTTTAAAATTCTTCCTTTCATTATGAAATGGATTGGTTTAGTTCTCAGCAAGATTAACGGAATGGGAAAATTAGAGTCTTATAACGCAGTAGCTTCTGCGATTGTAGGTCAGTCAGAAGTATTCATTACGGTTAAAAAGCAACTAGACAAACTGCCGCCAAACCGCTTATATACGCTTTGTGCATCAGCTATGTCGACTGTTTCTATGTCAATTGTCGGTGCTTATATGACAATGATTGAACCAAAATACGTAGTAACAGCGATCGTTATTAACTTATTTGGCGGATTTATTATTTCTTCTATCATTAACCCTTACACAGTAACGGATCAAGAAGATATTTTAGAGGTACAAACAGGTCATAAGCAAACGTTCTTCGAAATGCTTGGCGAATATATTATGGATGGATTTAAAGTAGCGATTATCGTAGGCGCGATGCTGATTGGTTTCGTTGCGCTGATGGCTGCGATTGATAACGTGTTTGAAATGTTATTTGGTCTGTCGTTCCAGCATCTGCTTGGCTATGTGTTTGCACCGTTTGCATTCATTATGGGTGTTCCTGCTTCAGAAGTAGTAGCAGCCGGTGGAATTATGGCAACAAAACTTGTAACAAATGAATTTGTGGCAATGATGAGTCTTTCGGATATGGCATCAACATTCAGTGCTAAAACACTTGGAATTGTATCTGTATTCTTAGTATCATTTGCTAACTTCTCATCAATCGGAATCGTGTCAGGAGCTGTTAAAGGCTTAAGCGAAAAGCAAGGAAATACAGTAGCGCGCTTTGGTCTTCGTTTACTGTACGGAGCTACGCTTGTAAGCGTATTGTCAGCGATTGTTGTCAGCTTTATTTTATAAGTGTAATAGAAACAAAAAGAAAAGCAGTTTCCTTTTCAAAAGGAATTGCTTTTTCTTTTTTACATGTAAACCGTAACTCCGCACATCCTAAAGAAAAACATCGACACAGAGGAGGACAAGAAAAGCTGGGGGCTTTTCTTACTGAAAAATGGATCAAATTGGACTATTGCTGTCAGGTGCAGCTTTATTTTTAAACGGACTGATGCTGCTTGGAAAAGCAGATGAAAAAAATGTAGGCGTATTTAACCTATTTGTTGGAGCTTTTCAAGTTATTGCTCCGTTTTATTTAATTATTACGTCAGACCAAAGCAACTGGATTTTATATGAAAGAACGGCAATCTTTTTATTTGGCCTCACGTATTTATATGTAGGCGTGACGGTACTAAAAGGAATGCAGGGAACAGGGCTTGGCTATTACTCACTTTGGGTATCCATTATCGCTTTAGTGTACGTTACGGTTTCTCTTGTTCACTATCATGACGTAGTTAACGCTATTACATGGATTCTTTGGTCGTTTTTATGGTTTTTATTTTATGTGCTTAATACGAGCAAAAAAGATGTATCTGCATATGTAGGGAAAGTGGCGATTGTACAGTCTTGGGTGACCTTAACAATTCCAGCGCTGTTTTCGCTAACGGGCGTATGGGGAAATAAAGATATGTACAATATGTGGGGAATCGTGCTGGTAGCTTCCATCATTTATTTTGTATACGTAGGATATCGACTATTCTTTTCTCAGCCGAAAAAAATGATTTTGAAATAAAGTATTTACAAAAAATAGATAATAATGGTAAGATGTTAGAAATTAAATGCCGTGAAGAGAAAAGTAGACAGCGCGTATTCTTAGCAGAGAGCTCCGGAAGCTGAAAAGGAGCAAGAGAAACGCTGTTGAAGCAAGCCTCTGAGCAGCGCATTGGATCTAACGTGATAGTGCGACGGCTGCTTCCGTTACAAAGCTAGAGTATAAGCGAAAGCCGTACTCGATAAGGTTTATATGGCGACATATGAACAAACTAGGGTGGCACCGCGATTAATAATCTCGCCCCTAAGACACATGTCTTGGGGGTGGGATTTTTTTATTGACTGTAATCAATAATGGAGCGGAGGCCTTTGTTTTATGAAAAATAAGCTGTTGTCTTGGAAATACCCGTTTTTATTACTGTTCGGAATTGGCACTAGCAATATCGGCGACTGGATTTATTTAATTGCTTTAAATGTCATGATGCTTGATATGACGAATTCGCCGCTTGCGGTTTCAGGGCTATACATGATAAAGCCGCTTGCTGCGCTCTGTACAAATATATGGTCTGGAAGCTTAATTGACCGCATGAATAAACGGAAGCTTATGATGTTTTTAGATTGGATGCGCGCCGGAATTATTGTTTGCCTTCCGTTTTTCTCATCCATCCTTATCATTTATGTGCTGGTATTTATCATCAGTATGGCAAGTTCGATGTTTCGTCCGACGTCGATGGTCTATATCACAAAGCTTATTCCAAGTGAAAAACGAAAAAGATTTAATTCACTGCGCAGTTTGATTGACTCAGGAGGCTTTCTTCTTGGTCCGGCCGCAGCCGGTGCGTTATTTATGATTGGAACGCCTGCGTTTGCTATGTATGCCAATGCTGCAGCGCTCGTGGTGTCAGGAATGGTTACTTTATTAATGCCGAACTTAGATATAAAAACAGAAGCTAAAGAAAATAAACTCTCTGTAAACACAATTGGAGAAGATTGGAAAGCGGTGTTTCGTTTCAGTAGAGCTAACAGATATATTATGACCATTTATGTATTATTCAGTTTCTTAATGGTCATGGCCACGGCAATTGATTCACTTGAAGTTTCATTTGCAACAAAAGTCATTCATTTGTCCGAAAGCGAATACGGATTTTTATTAAGCGTAGCAGGCGCTGGCATTATGATTGGCGCAGTTATTAATACACTGTTTGCTAAGAAGCTGTCCACGAACTTTCTAATAGGTGCCGGCAGTGTAGGAGTATCGCTTGGCTATTTGCTGTATGCGTGTTCGTCTTCTCTTCAAACCACTGGAACAGGATTTTTTAGCTTATCTTTTGCGTTAGCTTTTGCAAGTGCTGGTTTTCAAACCTTTTATCAAAACAGCATTCCCATTGACATGATGGGCAGAGTAGGAAGTATCTATGGACTGCTTGAGTCACTGCTGATCATTATCATGACTTTTTTATGCGGCATGGCTGCGCACATCTTTTCAATTCAAGGAGCTGTAGTTGGTGGAAGCCTGATTATGTTTTTAAGTACGATTATATTGTTTTTGTGCACGTTAAAGCCTACGTTTTATAAAGTGAATTTGATCAAAAAGCAAGGAATCTAACGCACGGGTACTAGTGGACAAATAAGTTAAGAAGCCGATAAAAAGAAATGAATACAGAATAAAGGATGAGAAAGCACAGTGAAAATGAAAGATGCGTTAAAGAAAAAAGGAATGTTTGTTAAAAAATTACCGAATCAAGGTGAGTTCTTCCGAAAGCGGTGGGAAAATGAATTTGCAAGTGCTTTAAGCGCATCGCAAAAAAAGAAAATTTATATGGACCAGTTTCTGTGGCATGCATTTAGCTATGAAAAGCTCCCTTGCTTACAAGGAGAACAAGCGATTCAAGCGTTCGAACAGCAAATAAAGAACGACTGTTATTTGTTGTTTGAGCATGATGAACGGGTGCTGCAGCTATCTAAATGTAAGCATCTAACAAGCGCTGATTTAAGTAAAAATACAAACATGTATTTAGAAGATTTATATGTGGTTGATGAAGATTTCACATGGACTTACGTGATTACCCATGAAAGCTCATGTGGACCTTACTTTTACCGAACATAATAAAGATAGAGCCTGCCGTGTTTATTAATATGGCAGGTTTTTTCTATAAAAGAACATTTTATTAATTAAAAGTAATTATAGTAATAAAATGGTTTTTGATCTAAAAGTTTTGGGTATTTATTACTAAATATTATCCATTTATCTTCTATATCTATATTACCATTTGGGATTTTTTCAAAAAATAGGATGTGAAATTAATTTTTTGTATGCTAAGGCAATTACTGCTAGTAAGCTTGTCTTACAAAATTCGTTTTGGAAAAGGAGGTTTTTGTATGAAATGGTACCTACATGTACTAAAAAATTATAGAACGTTTCAAGGAAGAGCAACGCGTAAAGAGTATTGGATGTTTGTCTTATTTAATTTTATTATGTGGTGTGTGCTTTCAGCTATTGAACTTATAACAGATATGCCTCCGTTTATGCGTATAGTTTATCTTGTTGCAGTCTTCATTCCATCTCTTGCTGTGATGGCACGCCGACTGCATGACATAGGAAGAAGCAGCTGGTGGTATTTAATTAACTTTGTTCCAGTTATCGGAGGCATTTGGCTGCTTATCTTATTTTGTCAAAGAAGCGAAGTAACAGCCAATATTTACGACACAGACACGCAGGCATCTTAACCAGAGTAGTTTATTAGTTTAAAAAGTTAGTAAACTAAACGTGCGAATTGTTTCTAATTAAAAAGAGGTTGGGACAAAAGTAGTTTAGTTCGGATTTTTTCATAGTGTGATGGTGAACGTAAATTTTATGTATGTAGGTTCTTCTAGCAGTTGATTGGAGGGCAAGGCGAAGACTCCTGCGGGAAAAGCGGGACAGATGAGACCCCGCAGGAGCGCAAGCGACGAGGAGGTTCAGCGCCCGCCCGCGGAAAGCGAAGCCTTGCACGGAAATCAACGGCGGTGTCATAAGCGGTTCAGCTCATGTATCTGATTTGTTCGTCTTTAGGTTAGATTCATTTCGTTATGTCCCGGCCTCTTTTTTCATTTTCCCACACGCTGCTGGGAATTTCTTTTCGAAGAACAGGTGCAATATCACTTGCAAAGCGCTCTAGCTGTTCGCGCTGTTCTGCTTCGCTTAGACCGTCTACGCTGATGCTCAGCACTTCGTTTCCATAAGCATGGTAATAGTCTATTGTTTTTTCAATGATTTGCTCCGGGCTTCCTACTAAAGCAGGACCGTGTTGAACGATATCTTCGAGTGACGTGAACGGCGATTGATTATGTTTGGCTGCTTCCGTATTGCTAAAGGCGTTATAGTACGGGCGATAGCGGCGAATCGCTTCTTCCCCTGTATTAGAAATATATAGGCTGCTCGCCCCCGAACCGACGATGGCCTTGCGTGGGTCATGGCCATAATAAGCCAAACGTTCCCGGTAATGGTCAATCAGCGCTTTATATTTAGCCTGAGGATGGAAGGAATTAGATGAAAATAGCGGCTCTCCGTATTTAGCCGCAAGTTCTGTAGACAGCGGGCTTGACGCGCTTCCATGCCAAACGGGAATAGAAGGCTGAAACGGGCGAGGCTGAGTCGTAACGTTAGTTAAAGGCGGTCGATAACGGCCGCTCCACGTGACATTTTCTTCTGTCCAAAGCTGTTTCAAAAGAGCGTATCTTTCAGCAAGAGACTCCCATTGTTCTTCTTCTGTAATGCCAAAAAGCGGATAATGACGCGGGTCGTTGCCTTTTCCAATAATCAGTTCAAGGCGTCCACCCGACAGGTGATCAAGCGTTGCATAATCTTCAGCTACTCGTACAGGATCTAAAATGCTTAGAACCGTAACAGTAGTAAGAAGACGAATGTGTGACGTTTTAGCAGCGATTGCACTTAAAACAACGGGAGGAGAAGAAGACAAAAAAGGAGCTCCGTGTCTTTCGCCGACTCCGTAAGCATCAAAACCTAATTTTTCTGCCAGCACTGCTTGATTTAACACATGCTGAAATTTTTCTTGAGCAGTTAATGTTTCTCCAGTAACCGGGTTCGGGATGTTTTGAATAAGACTAAATAAAGCAAATTTCATACGTTTTACCTCCAAAAGATAAATTGGTGGATGACAATAAAAAAAGCAAACGTACACTCATTATCGTGTCCATTTGCCTCCAGTTGACTGGTAGATATGTAGTTTCATTGTTTTATTAGTTGTATCTTAAGCGGTAGACACCAAGCTGTCAAGATAATCTTTTTCTGAAAACCTACTTGATTTATCGGTTAACTAGTATTATGATGTGAATAATCTTACACGAAGTAAGCCCACTGGTTAACCAGAGGCTCTTGATGAAGCGGATGCTTCATCAAGAGCCTCTTTTTATTACATAATATAGGGATTTAGGGGAGGAACGCATGAAAAAATATTGGCTGTTTTTACTTTCAATTGTAGTAGCTGTTAGCGTGGCAGGCTGCGGAACAAACGTATCTTCAAGTGCAGGAAAAAAGAAAGAAAAAGATGTTCAAACGATTGTTGTTGGAACAGGCACTCAGTTTCCTAATATTTGCTTTATTGATGATAAAGGCAAACTGACCGGCTATGACGTAGAAGTAGTAAGAGCAATCGACAAAGAGTTAAAGGATTATAAATTTGAATTTAAAACGATGGAATTTTCAAATCTGCTTCTCAGCTTAGAAAGTAATAAAATTGATATGATTGCTCATAATATGGCTCAAAACGCTGAGCGAAAGAAAAAGTTTTTATTTAATGATGAAACATATAATTATTCTCCGCTTTATGTAACGGTTCCTAAAAATCGAAATGATATTCATTCCTTAAAAGATTTAGAAGGTAAAAAAATGATTGTAGGAGCTACAAGCAATGCGGCCGTTTATCTAGACAAATACAATCAAAAACACGGCAATAAAATCGATGTAGTTTACGCCGGTCAAGGTGCGGATGATGCCACAACTCAATTAAAAACGGGCCGAGCAGATGCTACGCTTGCGACACCATTTTCCATCGACTTTAGCAATCAAGCGCTGAAATTTCAGCAAAAAACGGTTGGAGATATCGTGATTAATTCAAAAGTATATTTTATGTTTAACAAAAAAGACGAAAAGTTAAAGTCGGAAGTCGATCAGGCGATTAAAAAGCTGAAAAAAGACGGTACGTTAAAAAAACTCAGCACAAAATGGCTAGGAGAAGACTATACGGTGCAATATTGACTATAGCAAAAAAGCAGCTGCCCATACAGCTGCTTTTTTTGTATGATATAAATCCAATAGATAGAAGAAACGATCTGCAAAGAAAACAAAAATTAGTGTATAGTAGAGCTATAAGTACTATAAAAGCAGGACCGCAGTAGGAGGCAATTCATTGATTACGGATTTACAGCGCGGAGATTTCTTTCAAAAAGGACATCGTTATCGCAGAAAACAAATTCATAAGCTTTATAAAGGGCAAGAACAAAGCGAAATATCAACGCCAAAAGCGCATCCATATATTTTTATTTTCACAAAAGAAAGCGGAAGTGAATACGGAACAGGACATGGGTGGAACAGAGATAAAACCTCTTTTTTCTATACGGGAGAAGGTCAAAGAGGATCGATGCAGCTCATTAAAGGCAATAAAGCGCTTCGCGAACATTTCCAATCGGGAAAAGCCGTTTACTTGTTTCACTACGTGGAGCCTGGAGTGGTCGAGTTTGTGGATGAAGTGACGTATATTAATCATCAATTAGAAATCATGTGGGACTCAGACGGAGAGCTTCGTGAAGCCATTATTTTTGAACTTGAACGAAATCCTGTAATTTAGGAAAAAGCAGCAAAGCTGGACGTTTCACCTTATTCAACTGAACAGCTTCGTCATATAGCATTAGGGGAAGAAAAAAAGACAAGTGTTTACGAACAAACGGCAGCTCTTAAACAATGTGTTCACAAACGCGCAGCAGGTATTTGTGAAGCCTGCGGAGAAAGCGCGCCGTTTATCGCAAAAGATGGAAGCTCCTTTTTGCAAATGTATTATCTTTCAAAGCTTTCAGAGAGCGGGCTCGCTAAGCCAAAGGACGCTGCGGCACTATGTCCCAACTGTTATAGTCGTCTACGCTACGGGAAAGATAGTGAAGTATATAAAGAAGAGCTGATTACTAAAATTAATGAAAAAGAAGCAGGAAAGAAAAATGAGTAATATCGTCTTTTTTCATTTTATAAAAAACCGTCTCTAGGCAGGGCAGCTGCCGAGGCGGTTTTTTTGTATGTAGAATGATCTCAAAAAATAAAGACAATAAAGCGTATAAAAATAATAGAAAAACAGATAATGAAAAACTGAAGCTTTCGTTTAAAAAATAGTAAAAGCTGGGGTGATGTGGTGTGGCAGACAAGTATGACTGCGTTATTATAGGTGGAGGAATTGCAGGACTTCAAGCCGCTATTCAGCTTGGAAGATATAAGCGCAGTGTATTGGTTATTGATTCAAACGATGGACGTTCCAATCTTTGCAAAAATTATCAAAATATATTGGGATGGCCTGAGGGAATAAGCGGGCAAACTCTAAGAGAAGCGGGAAGGCAGCAAGCAAAAAGCTGCGGTATTCAATTTGCAGAAGAACGTGTTATTCAATGTCAAAAGGAAATAGAGGGGTTTAGCGTCATTACAAACTCTGCTAACTACGAAGCAGCTACTTTACTGTTTGCGACGGGAGTAGTAGACCGGGTTCCGCCTGAACTTCAGCAAGAGCTATATCCCTGTATGGGAAAAACAGTATATGTATGTCCCGACTGTGACGGATATGAAGTAAATAATAGAAGGGTATTAGTACTAGGGTCGGGAAAAGCAGGAGCCAGTTTATCTCTTACGTTAACATATTGGACAAATGACATTACGTACATTAATCATGACAAAAAAGAGATTGGACCTTTAGCAGATACCTTGATGCAAAAAGGAATTACCTATAAAGAAGCGTCAATAAAAAAAGTCATAGCTGAAGCAGAAATGTTAAAAGGAGTCATCCTCGAAAACAATGAATTTATCTATGGAGAAAGAGGTTTTTTAGCGTTTGGAGGAAATAAAGTTCGAACAGAATTAGCCCATGAGCTCGGAGTAGAACTTCTAGAAAATCAGCACATTATCGTAAATCCGCGTACAAAAGAAACAAATGTTTCAAACGTGTGGGCAGCAGGAGACATTGTGGCTCATTCTGAACAAGTTACGGTAGCGATGGGAGAAGGTTTACAAGCCGCTATTTGGATACACAAACGCTTGTTAGAGCTTCATGAAAAATAATTGTTTTTTTATAAAAAAAGTTAAGATTGCATGTTTTGTTTCCTTTTTGTTAGGGAAATGGAAATGAAAGAAAGAAAAAAATGATTAAAAATGAGGAGAAGGAGTGGCGAAAAAGTGGTATATAGTCAAGTGGTAAGAAAACCTGAGTTTCAACAAGCGGAATCGGAAGGGTTAAATGAAGCCATTCACGAGTACATAACTCGTCGTACACGTCACAATGCACCGGTTGTGGATGCGCTTCGATATATTATGACCATTGAACATAAACATGAACGTATGCAGGTAGCAGCAGAACTGTTCGGATCAGCTATTCAGCGTGTAAAAGATCAAGATATTATTCAATATCTAAAAAAGTGCGGAAGCTACAAAAGAATTTCTGATACGACGGAATAAAACCATTCTCTTTGAAAAAGCGCCTTTAATGGAAAGGGGCTTTTTTTGTTTCCTCCATTTAAAAGCGAAGGCAAATACATAGAATTCTTCCAGTTTGTGCATAGTAAATGAAGCAGAATTAATTGAGGAAGAGACAGAGTTTTGTATCTGACTACGTAAATGAACATTAAAGTAGAATACAATCTTCATTTGTACAAATACCCACTCTTGAATAAATAAAGCTATACGTATGTAGCCCTAGCAGGAGGTTTAGTATATGAGTCAAGAAATACCGTTAAGTTCAAGTGAAATTGCTACTCTTTGGATGACCTATCAGCAAAAGACAATGATCCGAAGAATGTTAGAATATTTTATTGCGCACGCAGAAGATGACCAAGCAAAAGAAATTATGCAAAATACCCATATGCAAGTGGTGAATTATATTGAAGATATCAATACGATTCTAAAAAATGAAGGGGAAGCCATACCGTTAGGATACACAGAAAAAGACGTAAATGTCGGTGTTCCTAAGCTTTATGATAAGATGTTTGATATTATGTTTCTTCGCCTTTTAAAAGAAATTAGCATGGGGCTACATACGCTTCATTTAACCATGTCCTACAGAAAAGACATGATCTCTCTATATAAAGAGCTTACCGCTTTCACGCAAAGTGGCTATGACAAATGTGTAGTGTAGATTATCTTCAGGAAAAAAACGTGCTTCCAAGGCCTCCAGCTGTTTCAGTACCTAAAACAGTGAAGTTCGCTGAAGGTACAGATTACATGAATGGAATCCATTTATTTTCCAGTAAACGTGCATTAAATACTGTAGAGGTAGCACATATTTACTACGCTATTGAAACCAACGTTCTTGGCATGCAAATGATCACAGGGTTTGCTCAAGTAGCAAGTGAGCCTGAAGTGAAGAAGTACTTTGTAAAAGGAAAAGAGCTGGCTAAAAAAGTTGTAAGTGATTATAGTAAAATTCTTTTGGAGAGCGATATTCAGACGCCTGCGACGTGGGGAGCGAAAGCGACCGAGTCAAAAGTAGCACCTTTTTCAGATAAACTAATGATGTATTGTGTGAGTTTATTCTGCAGTTTCGGGCTAGGAAGCAACGCTTTAGGCACTGCGTTTAGTTTACGTGGAGATCTTCCTCTTACTATTGTCAGTACGGCCAAAGACATTTTAACATACGGGCAAGACGGGGGGAAAATCATGGCCAAAAACGGATGGCTTGAGGAACCGCCAAGTATGGAAGACCGAAATGATTTGATTAAATAGAAAAGCATAATACATTACGAAAACTTCTTTTTGTGAAAGAAGTTTTTTCTTTTGCATAAAAAATGTCGTTATTTGTTCGTTTAACGGTTTGTTTTTTGAATAAAAAGGATATATAAACTATAAATTTACAATTTTATGCCAAAAAAGGAGGATGTTGCATATGAAGTGGTACATAAAAGTGTTGAAAAATTACGGGACGTTTTCTGGCAGAGCAAGCCGAACTGAATACTGGATGTTTGTGTTAGTTAACTTTGTTATTTCATTTATTCTTTCGTTCATTCAGTTCGTGATTGATAAGCCTCTTTTTCTGCCGGTAATCTACTCGTTATTGGTTGCAGTCCCTTCGTTAGCGGTAGGAGCAAGAAGGCTCCACGATACGGGAAAAAGCGGATGGTGGCAGCTTATTACATTGGTTCCACTGATTGGCGGTATTTGGCTGATTATTTTATTCTGTCAGCCTAGCGATCCAAAAGAAAATCGTTTCGGTACAACGGCCAAAGCAGCATAATTAGAACTCCCCCTTAGGTAAGGGGGAGTTTTTTAGTGGACAGGTTCTACTATAGCGCCATCATAAGCCGATTGGTAAATAGCTCTTATGTCTTTCTCATGAAGAGGCAAAGGGCTGCGAGCAAGAATTCGTTTTTGCTGGACGCCATCTGCTGTCAGCTTTTGAAGGGCACTTTCTGGAATATTAAAGCCGCGAAGGGTTTGAGGGATGCCGACGTCTTCAACAAGTGACTGCAGCTGCTTTACACACTGATAAGAAGCTTCTTCTTCTGATAAAGAGCTCACGTTTCCCCCTAGTGCTTCAAAAATATCACGCATCTTCGCCACGCAGCTGCTGCGTATGTAACCCATCACATATGGAAGCAATACGGCGTTTGATTCACCGTGAGAAATATGAAACTGTCCACCTAATGGGTAAGCAAGTGCATGAACACCTGCAACACCTGCATTAAAAAACGCAAGCCCTGCTAAATAGCTTCCGTAGCTCATCTGAGTTCGCGCTTCTTTATCTTTGCCATTTTCTACAGCTGTTCTTAAAGAAGAGCTAATCATGCGTATAGCCTTTAGTGCTAAGGCATCGGTTGCTGGATTTGCATTTACTGATATATAAGCTTCAACAGCATGAGTTAATGCATCAACCCCTGTAGCCGCCGTTACTTTAGGAGGCACGCTAAGCGTAAGCTCGGGATCTACAATCGCAACGTCCGCAAGCAAATAGTCGTGGGTCACAACATCCTTGGTGCTTTCAAGAGACAGCACAGAAATATTTGTTACTTCTGAACCCGTGCCGGAAGTAGTGGGAATTAAAATTTTTGGAAGACCTTTTTTTGAAATTTGTTTCGTACCAGTTAAGTTCAAGTATTCTTCTACAGCTCCGTCATGAACGGCTAAAACGGCCGTAAGTTTTGCTAAATCTAATGCGCTGCCGCCGCCAACGCCAATGACTAAATCAAATTTTCGGCTTTTTGCGTAGGATACGAGTTTTTCACCGAGTGCTAAAGGCGGCTCTGGTACCGTATCTGCGTATACATCTACTTCGTATCCATTTTGGATAAGAGGAGTACTAACTTTATCTACAAGTCCAATGTCTTTTAACACGGGGTCTGTGACAATTAAAATATGAGCAGGGTCATATTTTTTTACTTCCGGAAGCAGTTGCTGAAGTGATCCCCATCCTGTGTAGCTAATAGGGGTAAAAACTAGTTTTGAGATGGTCATTTGTTTGTCCTCCAATTTATGAAATTTTTTATTTTAAGCAGCTGCTCAAATTCATTCGTAATAACCTTCAGTAGATTTGCGGAACTGCTGAAATTGATTTGCATCGTGACCAAACCAAACTTGCGAATTAGTTTCGTGGGCTAGACGGCGTATACGTTCAACCGTGTTTGCATATCCAAGAGAGTCGTAGATAATACCGGGTGGTTTAACAGGAGGACCATAGCTCTCAGCTGTATAGATTGTATCAGATGCTAAGATAATGCCACCTGTTTCAGGCAAATGAACATGAAGGCCAAGCATACCCCAAGCATGTCCGCTTCCAAAGTTCAAGACATTAATTCCTTCTGCCAGTTTGATGGTATCTTCGTTTCGTTTAATCGTTTTCCAACGAAGGTCATTTTTTATCCAGGCGTCAATATCAGCCCAAATGTAAGCACCTTCTTTTTGATTGCGTGCATAAGACTGAAGAGTGCCGTTTAACTCATCTTCATGAACGATAACAGTGGCATTAGTGAACAATTCTAAGCAGCCGGCATGATCAAGATGAAGGTGGGAGGCAACAACAAATTTAATTTCTTTAGGGTCAACTCCTAATTGTTCTAATCGATTTGGTAAATAACATTCTTCTGTAGCGGAGTAAGGAAACATTTGTTGAGTTGCCTCAGTCCAACGCCCTTGTGGTCCCATCGATTCAGGGTTGCAGGCTGTATCAAACAGAATTTTCCCTTCAGGATGATTAATTAATACAGTATAAATTGGAAACTCTACAAATTCCGTGGGTGCATGAGGGTTCTTAACAGTTGCTGGGTTATGCATTGCAAGCATCCAGTTTTTATCCATTTGCATCGAGCCGTTGTCCATCACATAAAGCTTTGGGTTAGGTTTGATAATATTACACATATAATAGCCTCCTAAACGTAGTTGAATTTTTGTTTGCGCTTTCAAAATGGCTTTATACTACATTTACCCTATATGCTGGAGAGAATAATCCTTTTTAAAATGGATAGACTCTTTCCTATTCTTTCAACATACTAGACTGCAATTTTTATGCCAGTATTTGAAAAGTAAATATTAGCGCAGTTTTCCTTGGTTCTTGTAACCAAGTGCTGAAAAAATTCACCGCTTTTAGAAGGAAAAAGGCTATTGTGCGTTGAATGGTTAGTGGTGAAAAGTTTCACCATATGTTGGCGGGAATTCACCATAAGAAAGGAATGCGAAACAATGACTTCTTTTAAAGGGAAAAAAGGTTTGACGAACGAAACGTTACAGGCCATCATTGAATTCTCTACGGACGGAATATATGTAGTAAATAAAAAGGGAATAACGATATATGTAAATGAAGCTTATGAAAAAATCACAGGAACAAATAAACGAGACGTATTAGGAAAGCATATGCAAACCGTTATCGATGAAGGATATATTGATCAATCTGTTTCCCTACTTGTGTTAGTAGAAAAACAGCAGCGCTCCATTATGCAAACCATTTCAAGCGAAAGAGACGTTATGGTAACAGGAAATCCAGTGTTTAACAAACAAGGTGAAATAGAGCTCGTTGTGACCACTGTACAGGATATTACACAGTTAAACGCACTTAAAAAAGAGCTGTTAAAGGTAAAAGAGTTTTCACATATGAATGCAAATAAATACGCTGTAAAAGTGAATGGGGCGGAACAGCCCCTAGTGTTTCAAAGCAATAGGATGAACTTGGTTTATCAGCAAGCCAAACGAGTAGCTCCGTTTCCTACAAGTATTCTTCTATCAGGTCCCTCAGGATCCGGAAAAGAAGTAGTCGCTAACCTTATTCACGATTCAAGCGATAGAAACAATCAGCCATTTATTAAAGTGAACTGCGGAGCCATTCCTGAGCCGTTGCTAGAATCAGAGTTGTTCGGCTATGAAAAGGGAGCTTTTACTGGCGCTCGAACAGAAGGGAAAATAGGACTGTTAGAACTCGCTGATGGCGGAACCTTGATGCTTGATGAAATTGGTGAAATGCCGATTTCCTTGCAAGTGAAACTGCTTCGAGTGTTACAGGAAAAGCAGGTACAGAAAATTGGAGGAACTAAAACAAAAAGTATCGATATACGAATCATTTCGGCAACAAATCAACATCTAGGAGAGCTTATTAAAAAGGGGAGGTTTCGTGAAGATTTATACTACCGTTTAAAGGTAGTCGAAATCAGCCTTCCGCCTCTATCTCAACGTAAAGAGGATATCAGTTTACTGGTTGATCATTATGTTTCCTACTTTTGCAGCTTGTATTACGTCCAAAAGCGCATATCAAATAAAGCGAAGCAAGTGCTAGAAGCTTACCAATGGCCAGGAAATGTAAGAGAGCTTCGAAATATGGTGGAGAATATGATTGTGTCTATTCCTGGAGAAACAATTGAAGCCCATCATTTACCTTTTCATACTTATGATGAAGATGAAAAATGTGATTATTTACCTCTAAAAAAGAAAGTGGAGCAGTTTGAACAGCGACTCGTTAAAGAAACTATTCAACATTGTTCATCACTCCGGCAAGCAGCGAAAGAATTAGGTATCGATCATTCTACTTTGATAAAGAAACTAAAAAGATGGGAATGTAAAGAAAGAGAGGAGCAGGCTTGAGATACGTAACAAAAGAATTAGCTCAGAAAATTGTGTATAGAACAATGGAGATTATTGATTGCAACATTAACGTAATGAACGAAAAAGGAGTCATTATTGGTTCTGGTGACAAAAAGCGAATGGACCAAATTCACGAAGGAGCGCTAATGGTATTAAAAAGCGGCAGTTCCTACGAAATTACTCAGCAGCAGGCCGACTTGCTGCGCGGGGCCAAACCAGGCGTGAATTTACCTATTTTCTTTAACGGAGAAATTGTTGGAGTCGTGGGATTAACAGGACTGCCAGAACAGATTCGTAATTACGGAGAGCTTGTGCGCATGGCGGCTGAAATGATTTTTCAAGAAATGATTTTAATAGAGGAAATTCAATGGGACGAACGATTAAAAGAAGAGGTGGTTCATCAGCTTCTTCGAAAAGAAGAGCCGCTTGACTCTTTATTTTTTGACCGGACGAATCGCTTTGATATTAACTTATACCTTCCACGAATGGCACTCATTGTTACAGCTGAAAATCGTCATAAAGTCATGAAACGTGTAAAGAAATATATAACTAATAATGACTTATATGCTATGCTTCCAGACGGAGTGGTCATATTAAAATCTATAGAAGCAGGCAGCGCTAGCAGCTATGCGGAACAGCTGGAAAAACAGCTTCGGGCGTCTGGTATGGTGTGTAAGTTAGCGGCAGGATCTGTTCAAGCTGACTTTAAAGGCCTTCATATATCTTATCAGCAGGCAAAAGATACGCTTGCCGTCGGTTCTAAGCTTCACCCAGAAGCTGTTTTCTACTGCTATTCGGATTATCAAATTCCCGTGCTGTTACGTCAAAGCGCCGGTTTTCAAGAAAATCATGAGCTGTTGCATCACTATGAAAAGCTTAAGGAATACGATAAGAAGAAAGAACTTATCGAAACGTTAACGGTCTACATAGAAGAAAATGGCGAAGGAAGCACGGCAGCTAAAAAGCTTTTTATACATCGAAATACGCTAAGCTACCGTCTAGATAAAATCCAAAGCATCACAGGAAAAGATCCAAGGAAAGTAAAAGACCTTCTCGAACTGTATGTAGCGCTACTGCTATCTAAAATTTCATAATTGTGCACGTGCATAAAAGATCTTGCGATAGTGAGGTCTTTTTCTGTTGAAGTGACTAATGAAAGAACATAAGATAGCGCTTACAATTAACGTTAGGGACAGGAGAAACAAGAAAGGGGATGGCTTTATGGACGTTCAAGTAAGCGCGTTAGGCGCGATTTGTGCATTGGTAATTGCTATTATATTAATCTTAAAGAAAGTGGCTCCCGCATACGGAATGATAGCCGGAGCTTTAATGGGAGGACTGATTGGCGGAGTTAATATTGCTGATACTGTTAATTTAATGATTGAAGGAGCGCAAGGCATCATTCCCGCTGTATTTGGCGTCGCGGTCACTTATCTAGTAGCCAAACGATTAGTGAAAAAAGGAACAATGGTTCAGGCTGAAGAAATAGATACAGTGGATGCAAGCAGCTTGCCGCTGTTTTTAACAGCCATCATAGCACCAATTGTTACCATCGTGCTGCTGGCGCTGCGACCGCTTTTTGATCTTAATATTGACCCAATGGTTGCGCTTCCTGCAGGAGGGATCGTTGGTGCCATCGTAATGAAAAAAGGAAAACAGCTTAATACATACGCTATTTCAGGGTTAGGAAAAATGTCAGGTGTAGCCATTATGCTGCTTGGAACGGGGACATTAGCAGGAATCATTGCTAACTCCCAGCTAAAAGACGTTATTATTCACGGCTTGTCTGCCATTGGATTGCCCGCTTACGTTTTAGCTCCGGTTTCAGGTATTTTTATGTCAGCGGCAACGGCTTCGACAACTGCAGGAACAGCAGTCGCAAGCCAAGTTTTTGGATCGACGATTTTAGAGCTAGGCGTTTCTGCTTTAGCCGGAGCTGCTATGGTTCATGCCGGAGCGACCGTACTTGATCACCTCCCGCACGGAAGCTTTTTCCACGCAACGGGCGGAAGTGTAAATATGAAAATAAAAGAACGCTTAAAATTAATCCCTTACGAATCGCTTATTGGACTTATTATGGCAATTGTATCCACGCTTATATTTGGTGTATTAAAGCTATACGGCTAAAAATAAAAAGGAGTGTTTGCACATGAAAATTGTGATTGCACCTGATTCATTTAAAGAAAGCTTAACGGCTCTTAACGTTTGTGAAGCGGTTGAAAAAGGAATAAAAGCTCATTTTCCTAACGCGGAGATTAGTAAAGTACCTATGGCAGACGGTGGAGAAGGAACCGTTCAGTCGCTTGTGGACGCAACGGGTGGAGAGATTATACAAACAAAGGTAACCGGACCGTTAGGAAAAACGGTGGAAGCTTTTTACGGAATTCTTGGCGGGGGCAAAACGGCTGTTATTGAAATGGCGGCCGCTTCAGGTCTTCATCATGTCCCTGTCGATAAACGAAATCCCCTTATCACAACAACGCGAGGAACAGGCGAGCTGATTCTTAAAGCGTTAGATCATAAAGTGAAGCATATCATCATTGGCATCGGAGGAAGTGCTACAAATGATGGGGGAGCCGGTATGGCAAAAGCTTTAGGGGCAAAGCTTCTTGATGCGAACGAAGCAGAAATCAAAGAAGGAGGAGGCAGTTTAGATCAGTTAGCCTCTATCGATCTGACAAACTTGGATTTTCGGCTTGCTGAAGTCAAAGTAGAAGTGGCGTGCGACGTAGACAATCCGTTAACAGGTGAAACCGGAGCATCCGCCGTATTTGGGCCTCAAAAAGGCGCAACTCCTGATATGGTTAGACAGCTTGACCGTAATCTAGCTCATTACGCAGCGGTTATTGAAAAAGAAATGGATATTCATATTCAGAACGTCCCTGGTGCCGGAGCGGCAGGAGGGCTTGGCGGCGGCCTGCTGGCATTTTTATCTGCGGAGCTAAAGCCAGGTGTAGACATTGTCATTGAAGCAACTCAGCTAGAAAGCTATGTTAAGAATGCTGATCTTGTGATTACGGGTGAAGGAAGAATAGATGGTCAAACCATTTACGGAAAAACACCCATCGGCGTAGCCAAAACAGCAAAAAAACACAGTGTTCCCGTGATAGCCATAGCGGGAAGCATTGGAGCGGGAAGCGAAGCTGTATATGAACACGGTATTCATGCTTTATTCAGCGTCGTGCCCGGTGCAGTGGCTCTGTCAGAAGCGCTGGAAAAAGCCGATGAAAATATTGAACGAACGGCTAAAAACGTAGCGTCAGTTATACGTTTAGCCATAAAATAAAGGACTTAAAGTTCTTCTTATTCTCTTTTTAATAAATGTTAGAAGGTTTCTTCCATCAGAAGGGACCTTTTTTTCGTTTAGGGCTGAAGTAGGCTGCTATCATTCTTTTGAAATTTTAATGTTATAATTAACCAATTGTTAAAATGATTTATATATAAATGAGTTTCAAAAAAGTTGATAGGAAAAGGAGAAACATGATGAAAAATCAAGTTCGTTTACTGAGAGATAAAGAATTAGAAGAAGCAGCAATTATCTATACAAACGTTTTTAGTGGTTCACCGTGGAATGAGCCTTGGAGTAGGAACACTGTTTATGCCCGTTTATATGATATTAGTAAAACTCCAGGGTACATAGGGGTAGGTTACTTCCATAGTGAAAATAATAAACTCATAGGATTTATAGTAGGAAATGAAGAACAATGGGCGAACTATAAGACGTTTTATTTAAATGAAATTTGTGTGTTAACCAGCATTCAGCAGACTGGAGTAGGAACAAGCCTTTTAACTTTTCTGAAAGAATTGCTTGTACAAAGGAAGGTAAAAGAAGCATATGTGTCTACTGAAAGAGGTCAAGGCAAACCAGCACGTTTTTTGAAAAGAAGGGTTTTATCATCCATAAATCCCGTATATTGATGACGGTAAATATAGATTGAATATAAGGGAAAGAATGTAGGGGATTTGCTTTGTCGTTTTAGAAGAAAAGTGCAATAACTAAACGTAAGCAGCGTATTAGAGTAGGAGGAAATAACCCATGGCCTTTTCGTTACTAATTTTAGTGGCTATTCTAATGGTTAGTATTCCGCTGATGATCATTATCGTTAAAACGGTTTGGCACCGAAAGCTTCCTCGTAATTACTACACGCCGTTTGATTATCTTGCTGCACAAACAGAAGAGGAGTTTCATGAAGAACAAACTGAACGGGAAATAAAAGAAAGAGAAGGAGATGTTATAAAAAGAAAGAGCCAAAATTAGTTTTTAGCTCTTTCTCTTTGCAGCCCAATCCTCCACAATTTCCGTAAATTCACCTAGGTGTTCTTCAAATATCCGTTTTCGATGTCCGTTTGCTCCGGATGGATGTGGAAAGCCAAATAAATACGTATGCTGAGAAAACGAAGATTCACGCGAAAGCTTTCTTAAAACATTCTCAACAGCTTTTCCTAGTGGAACAATTAAGCATGGATTCTTTATTTCGTTCAATTCATGCGGGAATACCTTAAAAGCATAGTGTGAAAGAAGCGCTGAGCGTTCAATTGGCGGCTGATGACCCGTATAGTTTTTTCCTTTATAAAAGACGGGATATTTCAGTACAGACGTTGTATGCAGTAAATCTCTCTGTGAAGCAAATAGCTCAGCGGCACTGTTAATACCCATGGCTTTTGCAATTCCGCATTGATCTAACATGTCTATTAAATTGACTCTCATCGTCCCGCTAAAGCTAGCGGTTTTTTTTGTTTCGTACAGCACTTGTTCAACCTGGTAATGAGCCAGGCTGGAAATGCATTGCTGAAAAGCTGTTTTCATTTGAAACCAGCCGGGTGTGATGCCGGCAATAACAATATGAGCGTCTGGATTTATGTAGTCGTTATGAGGCGAGTAGTACATGCTTAATTCATGTTCTTGCCCGATTAAAAAGTCTTTTTGCAACAGCTGTTCTTTCGTAAAATTTATGTTATGCAATTGTTGAATGGCAGGCAGACATTGTTGGAAATAAGAATGTTGGCTAATCATAGGCTCTCTCTTTCCTTATCAGTATTTCTTCTTTTATTTTCCCCAACAAACCGTTTTATATCAAATATGAACAAATTCTTATGAAAATTAATATTTACTAAAAGTTTACTCAAGTTTTAGTGCGGTGTGATAAAAACAAAGTAGTAATAGCAGTGATTTTGTCATTTTAAAGGCGGAACTAACAAAATAAATGAGAATTTTGGAGAATTTTTTAATAAATTTACTGAAATTTTAAAAATTTTTATTGAAAGCGTTTTATTAGTGTGCTATTCTTCCAATATAAGAGATAAATATTTAGTAAAAATAGAAGATTATAATAGAGAGGTAAAAAGATGGCAACTTTAAAAGATATAGCGGCGTACGCTAATGTTTCCAGTTCAACTGTATCAAGAGTACTAAATAATGATCATACGCTTTCTGTATCTGAGGTTACCCGTGAACGTATTCTGCATGCAGCCAAGGAGCTGCAATATACGCCTGTGAAGATACGAAAAGGAACGGCAAACGGAAAAGACCTCGAAGCTCCAAGAATAGGTATTATTTTTGCTCAGTCCCTTGAAGAAGAGCTAGTAGACCCTTTTTTCTCCTCTATTCGCCATGGAATAGAAAGTGAATGCTCAGAAAAAGAAATTTTTACAGTAAAGTCATTTAGGCTAAAAGGCATGAAGCAAGAAGAGCTGCTGCAGGATCTTGATGGAGTGATTGTAGTGGGAAGAGTTAGTCCAGAAACGGTTCAAGAAGTGAGCGATCATTTAGATACTATTGTTTTTATTAATCACAAAGCGGATGAGGATTTGTACGATTCGGTCATGATTGATTTTGAGAAAGCTACTAAACACGCATTAAATCATTTATTTGGCCTCGGTTATAAAAAAATTGGCTATATCGGAGGGACAGAAAGAGAACATTATATAAATGGAAGCTCTATTATTGAAGATCAGCGTCAAACGGTTTTTGAACGCGTTATGCATGAAAAAGGCCTGCTCGATTCTGAGAAAGTTTATATAGGAGAGTACTCAATGACTGAAGGGTATGAGCTAATGGGACAAGCGATTAAGCAAGGAAATCTTCCTGAGGCATTTTTTATCGCAAGTGATGCAATGGCGATAGGAGCAATGCGTGCCCTACAGCAATCAAATATAAAGGTTCCTGAAGACGTAGCGATTGTAAGCTTTGATGATGTGGATATCGCAGCATTTGCGAGCACGCCGCTCACCACGGTTAAAGTATATACTGAAGAAATGGGAAGGCAGGCTGTTAAAATGCTAGTAGATCGGTTAAGCGGCAGATCCGTTCCTTTAAAAGTCATGGTGCCGACTAAATTAATTTATCGTGAAAGCTGCGGAGCCTTACTCAAAAAACAGTAGCCTAAAAGTTATAACTTGAAAGGGGGTGATAGAAAAGAAGAATTCATACATAAAGAGTGATAAGGGGGAAGAAGAATAGAAAAAAACATAGAAAAAGCAGGTTAAAAAGCCCTAGAAACTACATACTTATTGGCAGATAAGTATGTAAATGAAAAAGCTTTTTCATCTCTAGGACTCTTTGAACCTTTGTAAAAGTATAGGATTAAATTATAAGTGACTTTATTTCGTTGTGCAATGAATTTGTCTACGTATAAATGACTGAATATTCAGTTATTTGTGTCTTGATAGAGTATAAGGAGGAAAGAAGATAAATGAAAAAGCTTACGTATCTTTTCGTTCTATTACTAGTCTTTTCTGTTGTGGCAGCAGGCTGCGGAAATAAAGAAGCGGCAACAGGCGAAAATGGGAAAACAACGTTAACGCTTTTTTCTACGATGAGTAATAAAGGCGAGAGAAAAGCGCTTCAAAACGCGATTGCAGAATTTGAAAAACAAAATCCAGATATTAAAATTGATGCGAATTTTCCTGGTAACGGCTATGAAGATATGCTTCGTGTGAAAATGGGTGCAAATGATATGCCCGATTTATTTGATACGCACGGCTGGTCTCAGCTTCGCTACGGGGAGTATGTAGCAGATTTAAAAGATATGGATTGGGTTCAGCATTTAGATCCGGCACTGAATCAAATTTTGAAAGATAAAAGCGGCAAAGTGTATGCGTATCCTTTAAATCAAGCAAAAGACGGAATTAGCTATAATGCGACGTTATTAGAAAAGTACGGAATAAAGCCTCCTAACACAATGGATGAATTTATAACAGCGTTAGAAACAGTAAAGAAGAAAAGTAAAGGAGAAGTAGCGCCTTTATGGATTCCAGGAGGAGAAAACGGCAATATTGCTCAAGTGTTTGATCAGCTGGCTACACCTCAGCTTATTACAGCAAAAAATAAGAACTATGCTAAGCAGTTAGAAAAAGGAACATTTAATTGGTCAAACTACACGCCGCTAGCGGAAACAATGGCAGAAATGAAGAAAAAAGGGCTGTTGAATGAAGATGTATTAACCGCAAAAGTATCTCAAGCAACGGAATTAATGGCTCAAAATAAAATTGCTTTTACATTTGTTGGAGGATCTCTTGGACCTGATGCAACAGAATTAAATCCTGAAGTAAAAGTAGGAACGGTACCGGTGCCTGCTATTCATAAAGGCGGTACGCAAAGCTGGATTGGCGGAGAGCGCTTTACCCTTGCTGCTTGGAAAGATTCTAAGCACCTTAAAGAAGCGAAGAAATTTATTGAATTTGTGTCACAGCCGGAAGTTGCTAAAAAGATTGCCGAAGGAACGTCTTCAGCATCGGCTCTGACAAACAATAAAACACAAAACTACTACTCTGCATACTACGATAAGTATAGCGATATCAAAGTTGAGCCATACTTCGACCGAAAGTATTTACCGAGCGGCATGTGGGCAGTGATGTCTTCTTCAGGTCAAGAATTGCTAGCCGGAAGTTTAACACCAAAGCAATTATCAAAAGAGATGGAAAAAGAGTACAAGCGTCTCAGTAAACAATAAAATAGTGTGCAAAATTTCCTTGTTCGCCGAGAAGCAGGGAGATAGGCTTCTGCTTCTTTTCAACACAAGCTGAAATAGGAGTGAACACGATGAATGAATTAGTCAGGAAAGAGCCGGTTTCCGTAGTAAGAGATACGGAAAAACGAAAGAAAAAATTAAAAACAGAATCCTCTTTATGGTGGATGTACCTTCCCGGCTTAGTAATTATCACCGTTTTTATTATCTATCCTTTTATTAACGGAATTAGACTTTCCTTTACTAATTGGAATGGATTTTCACAAACGTACGATTGGATTGGACTTCAGCAGTATAAACGTTTGCTTGCAGATCCAACGACTTGGCTTGTGATAAAAAACACGCTGCTCTACGGAATAGGCAGTACTATTTTTCAAAATATGATTGGCTTGTTATATGCTTTGCTTCTGAATCAAAGCATTAAAATGAAAGCTGTAACAAGAACAATTGTCTATCTTCCGGTTATTATCAGCCCAATTATTATGGGATATATCTGGTACTTCTTTTTTGCCTACCAAGGAGGCGCTTTCAATGACCTTCTTGTATTTTTAGGCTTTGAGAAGATTAATGCTTTGGGAACTCCGGAGCTTAACTCTTGGATTATCGTGTTCGTCAATACGTATCAATTCGTTGGAATTGCGATGATTATTTATTTAGCGGGGCTGCAAAGTATTTCAAAAGATTACTACGAGGCAGCACAGCTTGACGGAGCATCTGCTCTTCAGCAGTTTAAAAATATCACCCTTCCATTGCTTATGCCTTCTATTACAATTAACGTCGTTTTAAATATTATCGGGGGGTTAAAACTGTTTGACGTAATTGTTGCGCTGACAGGAGGAGGACCTGGAGATGCATCACAGTCGATGTCTACTTTTATGTATGACTTATATTTCAGAAGACAAGACGCCGGCTATGCAGCAACTCAAGGTGTGTGCATGGCGCTCATTATTTTAGTCATTAGCTTATCAGCACTTGTGTACTTTAAACGAAAGGAGACAGAAGCGTGATGGACTATACAAATAAACGGAAAAAACGATTTTTTACCTTTCTAGCTCTTTGTATAACGCTCGTTCATATTGTCCCTTTTTATATTCTTGTTACGACTTCTTTAAAAGCAACCGGGGATTTTAGTTCCAAATGGGTATTTCCAAAAAGCATACACCTTGAAAATTTCACAGCGGCTTGGGAGCAAGCGAACTTAGGAAACTCTTTTGTTAATACATTTATCATTACATTCGTTTCGGCGATTCTGCTTATTTTTTTAGGATCAATGGCTGCGTATCCTTTAGCGCGCCGACAAACGAAATTAAATAAGTACGTCTATTTTATCTTTATTGCCGTGATGGTAATACCGCCTTTAACAGCGCTAGTTCCGCTGTACAAAATGGTTGTGAATATGGGAATGATGAACACGTACCAAATTGCCATTTTAAATAATGTCGCAGCATTTTTGCCGCTAACGATCTTTTTGTATGCGGGCTTCATTCGCTCCACTATTTCTAAAGAGCTCGAGGAAGCAGCAAGAATTGACGGTGCCGGTACGTTAACGATTTTCTTTAAAATCGTATTTCCACTGCTAAAGCCTGTTACTGCATCCATTCTAATTATTGCCAGCGTCTATATTTGGAACGACTATCAGTTTGCAATATTCTTCCTTCAAGATAAGGAAATGCATACATTAACCGTTACGTTAGCAAGCTTTTTTGCCGAAAATCAAAATAATCTTAGCTTAGTAGGAGCAGCTGCAATTATTGCGATGCTTCCAATGACTATTTTGTTTTTAGTGCTACAAAAATACTTTATTGCAGGGCTTTCATCAGGATCTGTAAAAGGATAAAACCAATACGAGGAAGGAAGATGACGATGTCTAAAATCACATTTATCGGAGCGGGAAGTACAGTTTTTGCAAAAAATATTTTAGGAGACTGCATGTTTGTGCCTGCTTTAGCTGGCTTTGAATTTGCGCTATACGATATAGATGCTGAGCGTTTAAGAGATTCGGAAAATATGCTAAACAATTTAAAAGAAAACTATAAAGTGAATATTACGGTTAAAGCCTATTTAAACCGAAGAGAAGCTTTAACAGGAGCAAAGTATGTGATTAACGCGATTCAAGTAGGCGGATACAAGCCAAGCACCGTCATTGATTTTGAAATTCCTAAAAAATACGGCTTGCGTCAGACGATTGGAGATACAGTAGGAATTGGAGGAATCTTCAGATCACTGCGCACGATTCCAGTGCTGTTTGATTTTGCAAAAGACATTGAAGAAGTATGTCCAGATGCGCTGTTTTTAAATTACACCAATCCAATGGCAACACTAACGGGTGCAATGCTGCGCTATACCAATGTAAAGACGGTAGGCCTTTGTCACAGTGTTCAAGTATGTACAAAAGATTTATTTGATTCTCTCGGAATGGATCATGAAGGAATACAAGAGAAAATTGCAGGCATTAACCATATGGCATGGCTGCTAGAAGTAAAAAGAGATGGACAAGACTTATACCCAGAAATCAAGCGTCTAGCAAAAGAAAAGCAAAAGACAAAGCATCACGATATGGTGCGTTTTGAGCTAATGGATAAGTTCGGTTACTATATTACCGAATCGTCTGAGCATAACGCAGAGTATCATCCATACTTTATTAAACATAAATATCCAAATCTTGTTGATCAGTTTAACATTCCTCTTGATGAATATCCGCGTCGATGCGAAGAGCAAATAAGCAATTGGGAATCAATGAGAGAAGAAATGGTCAACAACAGTCAGCTAACTCATACGCGTTCACATGAGTACGGCTCTAGAATCATTGAAGCGATAGAGACAAACGTGCCGTTTAAATTTGCCGGTAACGTATTAAATACCGGAGGCTTAATTAGTAACCTGCCGACAAAAGCGTGTGTAGAAGTTCCTTGTGTCATAGACCGCAGCGGTATTATGCCGACTTATGTAGGAGACTTACCTGAGCAGCTTGCGGCGTTAAATCGCACGAATATTAATACTCAATTATTAACAATTGAAGCAGCTGTCACTAGAAAAAGAGAGCACATCTATCAAGCTGCGATGCTAGATCCTCATACAAATGCGGAATTATCCATGAATGACATCATTCGTATGTGCGATGATTTAATTGAAGCTCACGGTGAGTGGCTGCCTGATTTTACAGGTAAAGTGAACCAATACGTGTAATAAAAGAATCCTCGGCTGTGATCGGCTGAGGATTTTTTGTGCTTAGGAAAAGGAGGGAATATCATCCAAATGGATATTGACATTTAAAACACTTCATCATACACTGTAAGAAGCAAGTCATTTCATACTAAGAAAGGAAAGGTACCGTAGACAATGGATAAGTAATCCTATTTTTTTAGACATTCTTTTAAAACTTTATTTTAAATGAACATTTGTCTAGATAGGATTAGTCTGTACATTTTTAGGTGCCATTTCTATATGTCTTATATGAATTGATTTCTCCCTTTTTTTACTCTATAAAAGGGTGCATATTTGCGTATGCCTAATTATGACCTCTAATCCTCTCTAGAAATCCTAGGGAGGTTTTTTTATGTTATTGTTAGAAGCTATAAATATTGAAAAAAGCTATGGAGACCGCTTGCTGTTTCAAGCAGAGAAGCTTCAAGTACATCGCGGAGAGCGAATTGGAATTGTTGGAAAAAATGGAGAAGGCAAATCGACTTTGCTTCATATTTTAATGAAAAAAATGAGTCCGGATCAAGGAATTGTGCAAACGTATGGCCGTTCCTCACTGATTCCGCAGCTTGACGTTCAACCTACAGGAGCTGTATCTCCCGAGATGAAAAGTCAGTGGAACGTGCCAAATGAAGCGAACTTTCTTAGCGGAGGAGAAGAAACCAGAAAGAAAATTGCTGCTGCTCTTTCATCGGGCGCGGAACTACTTGCAGCCGATGAGCCAACGAGCCACTTAGATATAAAAGGCGTAGAGAAATTTGAAGAAGAAATGAAGGCTTTTACAGGCAGTTTGCTGCTGATTTCACATGATCGAGAATTATTAAACCGCCTCTGTACGTCTATTTGGGAAGTAGAAGACGGCAAAGTTCACTGCTATGAAGGCAATTATCAAGAGTATGTGACGCAAAAAAAACATGCAGTTGAAAGACAGCAGTTTGAGTATGAGCAGTATGTAAAAGAAAAGCAGAGGCTTGAACTGGCGTCTGAAGAAAAAAGCCAAAAATCAAAGTCGCTTAAAAAAGCGCCGAGCCGTATGGGGAACTCTGAAGCGAGACTTCATAAACGAGCGGTCGGAAAACAAAAAGCCAAGCTAGATAGAAGCGCAAAAGCGATTGAAACAAGAATTGAAAAGCTAGAGAAAAAAGAAAAGCCAAAAGAAATGGAAGAAATTCATTTTGATTTATCTCAATTTCACCAAGTACACAGCAAGCAGGTACTAAGCTTTGACAAAGTCTCGGCATCAGCGGGTGACCATATCTTGTTTCAAAACCTAAAAGGCGGTGTGAAGCCAGGCGCGAAAGTAGCGATTGTCGGTCAAAACGGCGCCGGAAAATCTACGCTGCTGAATATGATTGAGCAGCAAACAGAAGGCATCACGGTTGCGAAGCCTGTAAAACTTGGCTTTTTCCATCAGCGTCTTGAAAATCTAGATCCCGCTAAAAACATTTTAGAAAACATTAAAGAAGACAGCCCGTACACCGAGCAGTTTATTCGGACGGTACTATCGCGCTTACTTTTTAAACGTGAAGACGTGTATAAAAAAGTAGAGATGCTAAGCGGAGGAGAACGAGTGAAAACGGCATTAGCAAAAGTCTTTTTAGGAAACTACAACGTTCTTCTTTTAGATGAACCGACCAACTATCTTGATCTTCATACAAAAGAAGCACTTCAAGAAGTGTTAAAAGCTTATCCAGGGACGATTTTATTTGTGACGCACGACCGTTACTTTGTTAAAAAGCTTGCGACGCATGTTTTGACGTTAAAACAGTCTAAAGCAGAGCTCGCGGCGATTGAAGATACGGGTAAAAGCAAAAAAGCGTCACAGCAGCAAAATGAAGCCGAGAAACTTGCGCTTCAACTAGAATTAACAAAAGTAATTAGCGAGCTTTCTATCACGCCAGAAGGAAAAGAAAAGCAGCGGCTTGAAAAAAGATATGAAGAGCTGTTAGAAAAAAGAAAACGATTAAATAGAAAGAAAGGATAATATCACTTCGCCTAATAATGAATACGATGACGTTACTGAACATCAAAAGCGTATTGAAGGAAAAATAACGGATAGTAAAAGGAACGCCCAAAAGAATAAAATGGATTGGCTATGGAATCATTATTTTCTTTGTGATCCTTATTCTAACAATGATCATCGGCGTATTTATCAATTAAAACAAAAAACAGCCGCTTCAATGTTGAAGCGGCTGTTTTTTTATTTATCTACTTTTGTAACGATCGCATCTCCGCTTTTTCCAACTCGTACAGTAGCAAAACGAGCTTCGCTTTCCACTTTGCTGCCGGTTCCTTCTGGAATAAAGTAATGCTCAATTCCGTACTGAATTCCCCATTCGTGATACGTCCCCGTAATGACAACGTCTTTCTTTTTAGAAGGATACGGCTTATTCCAGTCATCATCCGCTTGATAGATTTTTGCGTATTCATACACGCCTTGTTTGTTAGGGCGAAGAACGAGCTTCACTTTTTCACCGTCTTTTACATGAGGTAATGTAACGTGCGCAATGTCGTAATTCAGCTCAACGTAATCGCCTTGCAGCAGCGAGCGCGGATCGATCGGCTGTAAAGCGAGCTTAATTTCTTTTCCGTTTTGAAGAAGCACTTCGTTTTTGGTGAAAATGCCGCCAAGAATAATGAGCTGAGCGAGAACGATGATCCATACAGCGGTTCGGCTGCGGTCAAGAAACGAAGGCTGCGGCTGATCAGGCGTTGACAGGTCCCATTTCCTGCTTAGGAAAAGAAAGATAAGACCTAAAATAACAAGCACAAGTGATTTATTAAATAAATCCCACACAAAGTCGTAATATTTCATCGCTAAAAAAACAAACCAGAAAATCATGCCGACAATAAAATCATATTTTGGCTCTTTTCGTACCGTCACAAATAAAAAGACAGTCGAAATCACAAAAAACACCGTGCAGTAAATGATATTTAAAAAAGAAGGTTCGCTTAATTCAGTCAGCGACAGTAAAAAGATAAAAGCAAGAAGCAGCGCTGCTTTTTTAAACGCGTGGTGTACGTTTATCGCGTATACAGCGGCATTTAATAGAAACAAAGCGAGCAGCACATAATCTATTTTGATAGTGTCATAGTAAGTAGTCGGAACCTTTATTAACAGAAGCCCTTGCACTAGCACAAAAAGCAGCAGGCGAACGGGCGTATGTTTCGTGAATACTAAAAGCGCTACAAGTGCGATGACGTAGATAAAAAACAGAATGTCGTTCACAAAAAAAGAAGCGCCGCCGCTAATTAATACGCCCATCATTAAAAGCGTATATTTTACCGTTGGAATATCTGCTTTAATCAAATAACATGCCACAATCAGCAAAACGCCAATCACAAGCATTCCGTTTGTTGGGTATGTTCCTGTAATAAGTGTGATGAGACCTCCTAAAGAGCTGCTGCCGATCACCGATGCAATGGCCGTAATCCCAATCACCGCTATTCGTTTGATTACGCGGAGCGAGGTTTTTTGTGCTGAAGTGTTAGCAGTGAGCCATTTGACAAACCATACGCTTGCACCAATAAATAAAATCACGAATCCTAAAGCTAAGAACAGTGACCATTCAGCGTAGTGTTTAAAAATAAAAGAGAAAAACTGTTCAATAACAAATAAAGCAAATGCCACAATGGAAATCCCTAAAAACGACCTTTGCGGCTCCACTTTTGAAAAATAAAAAAAGGAGCTTAGTAAAAACAGCAAATAAAAAATAATAAGACCAATTCGTAAGCTAGAGCTGCCTGTAAAATCCGGCAGGGAAACAGTTAAAAAAATGTAGTGAAACAAACAAAACGCCGCATACATGATCACAGGAGACGATCGCTGTTTCTTTTTTATGATCCAAAAGATGAGTAAGTTCACAAACGCCATTCCTGCGTAAAGTAAAAGCGTCTCGTGTTCGCCTCGCTGTGAAACTGCGCCTGTTGGTGAAATAAAAAAAGCCATGGTGAATTGAAATAAAACAAACGATAACACGTAAAACGGCTGATACTTTGTAAAAAAGCTAAACAAAATAACCGGCACAAGCCAAATTAAAAACAGCCAGTACGATTCAGCGTGCGTGTTGTAAATTTGAGAAAGAAGCGCGATGCTTAATCCAAATGAAAGAGCGCCGGCCAAAAGCGTCCAGTGACTTAAAAACGCCTGCTGAGGAAGCAGCTTTCGCACCGCAAACGCACTTCCGTAAAACAGCAGCATCAGCCCCACGCTCAGCGCAATTTTAAGGTAGCGGTCAAAGCCTTGCCAGTTCGATGCAAAGAAATATAAAATGCCGGACAAAACAAGAGCCAACCCCAGTAAATAACCGAGTCTTACGAGCTTTTCTCTCATACTCAACCTCCTCTTTATATTATGTATATACTAGCGCATGTTTAAATATTTGGAAATAGAAAGAATGAATGCGTTTTAACAAAAAAAATGTGTAAAAAGGCCTTTTAGTGGCGTGGAAATAACAAGCGAAGTAGTCCAAAAATCTTGATAAATTGTCAATGGTAAGATAGTTTTGGTTATTTTATCCTGAAGAGTGGGTATTGAACTAAAAACCTACATTATTCCCAAAAAATATAAGAAAACGTGCCGATGTGCTCTCTTTCTTTATTTGATAAGCTATAAAAGGGAATTACTGTTAGAAGAACCAAGAGATAGATATAAAGGAAGTGTCATCATATGAATGAGATGTTTGTTGCTCATCTGTATACCCAAGTGAAGCAGGCACATGAAGATATCCAGCAGCTTACGGCTAGTAAAAACACGTTAACGGAAGTCAAAGGAGAGCTTGAACGTGCAAAGGAAAAGGTAAAAGAACCAGAGCTCACTTCCGCCACTTGGTCAGGCAGCCTTGCTGTTGGATTTGAAGACATCCGGACCGCTATGTTAGACGAATACGATGATTTGCTGACCCGTCAGCTGACAGATGCCCTTACGACAATTGATGCAAAAATTACGGCGCTTCAATCGGATATACAAGGGATGGAACGCGCCATTAAAATGCAAGAAGACGAAGCAAAAGATAAGGTGTGATGCAGTATGGCAGACGAAATTAAAGTAATAGATGGTGAAATTAATAGAACGCTTAGTGACCTAAGCGCTGCTGCGCAGCAGTTTCAGCCGCTTTTTCCGTTTCACGTAGGAAGCGGACAAGAACTAGCGGTGCTCGATGAATTAAACCAGCTGAACCAGCAGCTGCAAACGTTAATTGTGGACTACAAGCAAACGCTCCTCGATGATTTGAACGCCACCAAAAAATCCGTGCAGTCCATAAAAGAAGCAGATGAAAAAGCTGCAAACGCTGCTAAATAATGTTCATATTTCATATAAAGCTATCAAAAACAACCTTTCAACCAGCATAGATTTGGCATTCAAATAAAAAGGTTTTATCTAGCGGATGATGCAAGCCTTATAAAGAGGAGCGTCCGCTTAGGTTTAGAAAAACGACGGGCCATTGTTCGTTAACCGTTCGTTGTTTTTCTACATCGATACAGCTAGGAGGTTACAGGTTATTGAAAACACTTGATGTCGATGCTTTTCACGAAAATATTCAAGCTATCTTAGACTCTATTAAAAGTCAAAAAGAACAAATTCAGGGCCTGATTTCACAGGTTCAGGCATTTTCAAGCTTAGATGATGCGTTTAAAGGAAAAGGAGGAGAAGCGATTCGGTCTTTTTACAAAACGGGACATGCTTCTTTTTTAACGCTGTATCATTCATTACTCACTTCCTATGAAGCTCGACTAACTCAAATCACACATGCGCTGCGCTCATTTGAACCGAGCGAAGACGGCTACATTACGCAGCCGTTTCTACAAGACACTATTCCTGCGTATTTAAATCAAACAAGAAATACAACCGTTTCGCTTGTCGATCAAGCGAATGCAGCGATTCAAAAAGTCAGTCACCTTGCTTCTGTTTCAGCGCTTAACGATCAAGGTTTTTTAACAGAAGTAGAACAAGCAAAACACAAAGCGGACAAAACGATGAACGATTTAGTCCGTTTTGACGAACAGCAAACGCAAAGCCTTTCAGCCATTCAAGATCAGCTGACGTCTTTAAACTCGCTGCTTTCTAAAGTGAAAGCTGGGTTTCAAAATGGTTCCATTCAGCCGGGCAATGTAAGTGAGCTGAGTGCGTTGGCGAAAAAAGCGATGACCCATTCAGGAGGCGTCTCGGTTTTTGAAAAAGGCATTCAAACAACCTTGACAAGAAAAGAAAAACAAGAGAAAGTGATAAAGGAAGTAGGCCTTGAAAAACTGATTCAGCTTCAGGCGATGACGCCTGCTGAACAGTTAAAAGAAATTCACAAGCTTGAAAAAAACTCGCCTTACATAAGAGAAGTGCTAACGCAAATTCAGCAGGATACAGCACCTGCTAACATGAAAAAACTAGCGGAACTGTCACCTGCAGAGCAAGCAGTGGAACTTGAAAAAAGCCCATACCTGCAGGCGCTCAACGATTCTTCAACTGTGGGCATGCTAGCGTCTCAACAGGTTCTTCAAAACGCTACGGGCGTTGAGGGAATGCTTATGCAGTCGGTGGTGCGTCAGGGCCAGGTTAGGAGTGTTGGGACTAAAAAAACAGCTGAATCCTTTGACTTTACAGAAATCTGTGAAAATCCTAAAGCTAAAAAAGAAGAAACCGGTATAAAAGCTGTAGTCAAGGACGTAGGAGAAGGTGCTATAACTTTAGCAAAAGGCACAGTTACGGGTACTAAAGGCGTAGCACAAGACATTTGGGCCGGTATGGGAGAGAGAGCAGATAAACGGTACAACTCCTTGCATGACTTTGGAAACTATATAACGATGGGCGGATTTGATGGCGCTGTTTCCTTCAAAGAGGGGTTGAATGAACGAGGAGAAAAATCGTTTGATTCACCGTATGACTTTGTCAATCACGCAACGATGGGACTCTTAGATGTAGGGCAGCAGGCACTTAATCCGGACAAACCTCTTTCAAAAGAGCACTGGGAAAACAGCATGTTTCTGTTTGCGAGTGTCATTGGAGGAGCGAAACCCGCAGGAGCGGTAAAATCCGTTCCAAAAGTAACAAACGTTCCGCGTGTACCTGCATATAAAGCAACCAAAACATTAAGCGATATGCGAAATGTCGTCAGCCCAAAAGTAGCAAGCAATTGGTCGAAGAAGGTGTATGAACCTGTTCAGAAGCAGCTTCAACCTTTACTAGATGCTGAGATACCGACTTTACGTCCTCAACCTCAACTGGTAGGGATAGGAGAGGCGTTACCTGGAAAGACCTTTGGTGAAGCGTTACATGGGTTAACGACGTATAAGATTGGACGTGTTTCAAAAGGGCAGTCGAATGCGTTGGAGAAAGTGGAAAAGCCTGGTGGTAAGGCGAATGTTGAAGGGGCTTATGATCAGGAGGCTGTTGCTTGGGGTACGGGTAAAAATTCAGAAATAGTGAAGTTTACAGAGGAACAATTATCTACTAAACCCCTATATTCTAGAGATCCTGAAAAATGGCAGAAAAAAGGTGGGAAAATCGAAATTGGCGAGGAAGGAATATGGACTTATATTGATTGGGATATTCCTCCAAATCAAGTTTCTTATCCTGGAGGTTTTCCGGACTTTAAATCTGCTGGGTTGGTAAGACAAGAAGTTCCGATAGGTGAATTTAATAGATATGACATTGATTTTGCTAAGGCTGATGAATTAGCTCCAAATGGACCGAAATTAGATGAAAACACGTGGCACCATCATCAAGATTTAACAACAATGCAAGAAGTTAATAAAGAGATGCACAGAAGATTTCGACATATGGGTGGAATGTCATTAGCTAAGAAGTTAAAAGATTAAATGGGAGTGAAATAAATGAATTTAAATGCTTTTGGTAAAGCAACTGAAGAATCGATTGAAGAATTAGAAGAGTTTTTGGGATTTTTACTTCCGGAAGATTATAAAAAATTTTTAAGTGAATATAATGGGGGGACTTCGAAAGTTAGGTATAGTAAATTTTTTGTTAAAGAATTAAATCAGGAAATCCCTTTAGATGTCTTGTATGGTATAGGTGTAAAAAGAACTTTTGATTTAAGTGAATGCTATGAAGAGTTTGAAGAAGATATGTTACCGAATAGTTTAATAATAGGAGATGATCCAGGTTCAGGATTAATTGTACTTATTACAGATACTGAAAACCATGGTGTATATTATTGGGATCACTCTTTTTATTTTCCGCAGTCTAGTGAAGAAGAAAATACGTATAAAATAGCTGATAGCTTTAAGGGTTTTATTAATGGATTGAAGAATCCTTAGTTACCAAATTTTATATGTTGTAATTAATAATTTAAGAGATTAAGCAAATATACGAAATGGATTACAGTGACTTTATAAATGCTAAAACTATAATTTACACAGGAGAACGCCAAAAAATGTGGTTTGTAGTCAAAGATAACAAATATATGTGGGTGAGTAGAAAATAAAGTGTATTTGCAGTCGAAAGAAAAAGAGTAGACTATTAAAAAGTGCATACTCCATGATGGTTGTACCATCATGGAGTATGATGTGCAATGATAGAATAGAAAAAGAAGTACGAGATTAGGCGAGATGACGTTTTACTGGGTGATGAATATAAACAAACACATAGAATGGGCATGAAATTAATGAACTCGTACAAACTAGTAAGTTTTGATGTAATACTGTTACTATAACACTTACAAATTTAATGATGCTTAAAAACAGATGAACTTAAAGCACTTGATTGTCTTCTAGACAATAGGTGCTTATTTGCTTTTATTTAATAAACTCGTCCGGTTTACAAATGTAGGGTGTGCAAAATCTGCAGGTGCCATAAAATCTGTTTCAAAAGTAACAGAAGTTCCGGGCATATATACACCTAAAACGACCAAAATATGAAGTGATAGGTATAATATCGTCAGTGAAAAAGTGGTAATAAATTGGTCGGAAAAGGTGTATGAAACGTTTCAAAAGCAGATCAAACACTAGTATACCGAAGCCGGTAAGACCTAAAGCAAGTAGAGTGAAACCTGACACTCGAAAAAAACCTTCTGCTAATAAAAAACAGAAGGAAAAAAATTATCAAATGCGCAATTAAATAAACTGGTAAAAGACCACTTTGTAAAAGAAACCGCGAGGACTAGAACCTTTACATCAGAGACTATGCCCGGAAGTAAAGCCTTTGCAAAATGGTTTAATGAATTGAGCGTAGATGAATTTGAATTAGCTTGGTCTACTCCAAAATTAAGGACTATTATTGAGAGTAGAATTCGTTATCCTGGTGGGTACCATGAATGGCACTTAGTATCACGAGCGCCAATTTTTAAGCGGTGGGGTGTAACGGCTGAAGATATAGCAGAAATGAGAACGTTAACGAAAGATGTTGAATTTGTTAATCCGGTAGGAAGACATGGGTTTGATGGTTCTGGCAAAGCTCATAGAGAGCTTCTCAATTTAATTGATTACTCACTTAACTACGATACATTTAAAAGAAAATTAAGAAATTGGGCACATTATAGGTTAAAAGGTGGAATTGATTCATTGCCAGAAGGACTTAGGTAAATAGAAAAGGGGGATTATGATGGAAAACCCAGGAGCTGTTTCTCTTTGGTTTGGAAATTGTAGTGATGAGGATTTGTTAAGCAAGTATGTAGAAATAAAATATGATGATGAGGGAGATAGAATCCCTTCGAGCTTCATGAATGATTTTCAAATAAATTTCCTTGAGTACAATCAAGACTTATTAGAATGTACCTACAATGAATATCCTACATCTTCTTTGTCCGAATTACTAAAGAATGCTTCGTATTCTGATTCACTTATAAGTGAACTTGAAGACTTTTATGGTGAAAGCTTAGAAGAACCGTACAATATTGTGATTCGGTTGTATGATTTTGAATATGAAGAACTTGTTGAGGAAGCAAAACTTGATGGTAGGAAGCTTAAATATATGGGTTCTGTTATTTATGAAGATTAGAGTTTGAATTAAAGAACCTAAGTATATTTATTAATATATTATCTGAAGAAAAAAGCACTTCTTGTCTAATGACAAAAGGTGCTTTTTTGCATGTATTATAATTTGTTTGACGAAGTAAACGTGGTTGTGTGAAATAGCAAACTCATGATGAGTGTACCCTCATGGAGTGCTTTATACAATGATAAAATAGAAAAAGAAGTACGTTCTTAGGGGATATAGTATATTACTAGGCTATTAGGAGGTTTTTCATGTTAATAGACAAACAGCCAGTCATTCAAGATTTTTTTTCTTAGATGAAGAGTGATCGATTTAATGTACTAGAGTGTTTGTCTAATAGAGAGCCGTGGTAAAATCATATGATGGAATATGAACTTCCAGAGTATTCCGAAGGGATTGAATTTAAGGGGAGAATCATAATATTTATTAACATAGTAGCACATAACGAAATCATCATGCACAGTTCAGATTTTTATGGTTATTTGAAAGAAACGTGTGTGGAATTTGTTGATGAAAATCGAGAAGGGAAAGTCCAAGTGTATTTACTGATAGGCAAGAGAAGAAAGGCTGTTTTAAATTTGTGAAAACTCCACATTAAATTGAGAAACCTATCAATCAACCAAAAATACATAAAAAATAAGTGAATATACTTGAAAGAGTCCCTGTAGGGCTCGTAATTTTATAAATTGCAGTATTTATTAAAGAAATAGATGATACAGATTATAATTACGTTTCGGACTAAGGAGAGAAATATGGAATACAAACTGATGAAAGAGTATGAAGAAATAGAAATTCTATTAGAAGATATTTTTACAGAAATAAATATGAGAAAGAGAATGAAAGAAGTATTGCAAAATTTTAGCTTGAGGGAAGGGTGTGTTGGTGAAATAAAAGCTATTTTATTCAAAAATGATTCAGATGAATATGACTTGTCGCAGTTAAAAATTTCTTTGGATGATTACCATGTCTTGATTTAAATTGATTCAATAGCTTCTACTATAAATGAAGATAGTCAAGCATATCTCACATTTAAAGAATTTTATAACTATTTATAGGTTAATATTGGGAAATATATAGAGTTTTGGAAGTCAGTTGCAAACTCAAGTTTTGCAGAAGAGTTTAATAGCCGAAATGTTACAAGAATGTTAGAGGGAAATGCACCAATTGCTCCTAAGCTTGAACATTATGGTAAACACAAGTCATATATACTTCATCATAAACAGCCTATAGATAAAGGCGGAGAAGTATATAATCTTGATAATTTAATAATTACTTCACCAAAAACGCATCAAAACATATTAGATCCAGCATATCATTTTAGGAAAAAAGGACATTGATTTAGGAAAGGATGAATGTTACGGAAAATAAACTATCTAAAGAGGAATTAATTGAATTTGTAGACAAAATATGTAATCCGAAGTTGTCTGATGAAGAAGTGAGTGAATATAGTGAATATATTGATATATTAGAAAGTAATGTACCTCATCCAGCTCCAAGTGACTTAATTTTTTGACATGATGAAGAGTTATCAACAGAGGAAATAGTAACAATTGCATTAGCATATGAAGAGGATGAAAAAGATAGATAGGTGTATAATGGCAATTTACAAAAGTGATAAAGTTTGTAGTGTTTGATACACATATATATGAAAAACAAGGTATATGTGAAGTGTACAAAAAAAGAAAAGGTCATTTTGAAGTTCGTACTTCATGATGTTTGTACCATCATAGAGTATTACGCGCAATGATAGAATAGAAAACAAAGTACGAGCTTAGGCTAGATGACATTTTACCGGGTGATAAATATAAACACATGGAATGTATATTAAACTAACGAACTCATACAAACTCGTAAGATTTAATATAGTATTTGTCGTGATCTACAAAAGGTAACACACTGTTACTATAAAACTTACAAATTTATGCTACTTAAAAACATATGAACTTAAAGCACTTGATTGTCTACGGTAGGCAACACGTGCTTTTATTATTAGATTACATACAATATAGGATATAGGTAAGATTGCTAATTTTTAAAGAAAATAGAAGAAAATGATAAGTATTACCTTGATTTATTAGTAGATTGGAAATTTAACAAATATATTATTTATTCCTTGATTGGCTAAACCCTTTCAAGGTTTTTTTATAAAGTTGGATTTGATAAAAAGGTATCCGAAGAAGAATAGATATAGTGATCAAGAAGTAATGAGAGTAGCTAACTAGGAGTAAGTCTGGATTTAACTAACCTTGACAAGAAAAGAAAAACAAGGGAACGTGATAAAGGAAGTAGGTCTTGAACAAATGATTTAGCCCAAAAGCAGCAAGCAATTAGTCAGAAAAGGTATATGAACCGTTTCAAAAGCAGATCAAACCTTTACTAGATGGGGAGATACCGACTTTACGTCCTCAACCTCAACTGGTAGGGATAGGAAAGGCGTTACCTCGACAGACCTTTGGTAAAGCGTTAAATGGGTTAACGACGTATAAGATGGGGAATGTTTCGAAAGGTC
Source organism: Bacillus sp. ILBB4 (assembly GCF_035064545.1). Classification (NCBI taxonomy): domain Bacteria; kingdom Bacillati; phylum Bacillota; class Bacilli; order Caryophanales; family Bacillaceae; genus Bacillus; species Bacillus sp. ILBB4. The sequence continues at coordinate 750,649 of NZ_JAIQVD010000003.1, forward strand.
AGTCCAAAGCTTTGGAGAAAGTGGAAAAGCCTGATAGTAAAGCGAATGTTGAAGGGGTTTATGATCAGGAAGCTGTTTCTAAGGGTACGGGTGAAGGATACACTGAAGGCAGAGGATGTTATAGCCGAAAGGGTTAAAGATTTTGACTTAAGAGAACATCCAGTTTCATATAAGCAACTTAGTGCTAAGAAGATGAAAGAATTAAAATTAAAAATAGAAAATAGAACTATTACAAAAGAGGAATATCAATCTTATATTTGGAATAAAAAGTTTGCGAGAAGAAGGGATAAGGGTGTAGTAGAATTCTGGAAACAGGAAAGAATAAAAATTCTAAATGGAGAAACACCTACAAGGAATTGGTCTAATGAACAAATAGAGGATATTTTAAATAAAAAGAGAGCTAAATTTAATGGACAAACGTTACAAGGGCATCACACATATAGTGCTGCAAAATACCCTCATTTAGCAGATAAAGGAGAGGTTATATATCCTTTAACATATAAAGAACATTTTTATGGATGGCATGGAAGGAATTATAAAAATAGTTTGCCTGGAAAACCGATTAAGGAAATAATAGAATTTTAATTATTACGGAAGGAATGATAGATATGGAAACAATTAATTTAGTAGTTCTTAATGACTCGAATGCTAATAAATATATTCCTTTGTTAAGAAAAAAAACATCTAAATCTATAAGTGACATAAAACAAAATATCAGTATGGGAAATCCTGTGATTAAATGTGATTATTATGATGAAGAAGAATTGAAATTTTTAGTGACGTCTGCTGAGGAATTGCTTCTAATGGGAGCAAGTATCAAAATTTACGAAGATGAAGAAGAGATTACACTTGAAATGGTAAAAAATTTAATTGAGACGATAGAAGGAGTTGCAAGAGACAGGGAAGAAATGGATAATTTAATGTTTGATGATGATACTGAATAAAAAGAAGTAAGTGAAGAGTTAAGTAAGAGAGATTAATATAGTTTTAAAAATATGAATAGAAAACAAAATATAAGAATAAAGGAAAGAAAAATCATAAAATAAGTGAGCTACTTCATTTTGATATTCAAAAAGGAGACACTCAATACTTTGCTACGGTTGTTTCTGGTGCCACAGAGAATCATTTGAACGGAAACATTTCACCAGGAGAAAAACAAAGCGGTATTGCAACGTTTGATATACCAAAAGAAGGCGATTTTAAGTTTGAATTTAGCGGTTTTAGTAAAAATCGTGGTGTTTGGACGTTTACACAAGATGATATTCAACCAGCTCAATAAGAATCAAAATAAGTCACGTGCTAATCGTGGCTTATTTTGATTGAACTCATCAACAACCATGGCTCATAAATAAAGTAATTAAACAAATTTAAAATGAAAGGAGCATGTAAATTACTGTTAAGTATGTCCTATGTAAAAGTCAACATACATGTTAGGTTTTATAACATAAATTTCTGAATAATCATTTACTTATTCACTTATTTCATGGTATGTTATATGACATAGATATTGTAACTTGCAATATGAGCTGAAAATTAGTCATTGCAATATATACTTATTTTTCTAAAAATGCACCTGGACGAGCCGGTGCTCTATACATATATACGTCTACGTATAACTAGTCAAAAAGAATGAAGGCTTTTCTATTTCTAGTGCTGTTTGTTCGTTCGAGTGAGTATAGTTATAGTAGGTGAAATTTTCAAGAAAGTTATTTTGATTTTTAATTTGAATTTTTGGAATAGTTTGTTATTTTTCAAACTCTTGTTTTGATACTTAAAAGTAGGTATAACAGTTTCCTAATAAAAGAAAATGCAGACGGAATTTAATAAGTTTTTTGGAATTTGTGGGCGATTTTCTCACTTTTTTATCATTTTTGAATAGTTTATAATCATCAGACAATTATACTGTGATATAGTTATAAGTGAGACAGAAAAAGGTGTGTTCTTAGGTCGCACCTGAATTTTTTTACTACGTAAGCAGGAGCGCCTACATCTTTTTACAAATATAGGGGATGAGGAAGGTTATAATGAGCAACGTACAGAAAAAAACAGACGTTATCTTAATTGGTGCCGGAGTCATGAGCGCAACTTTGGGATCATTACTCAAAGAGTTAGCACCTGAATGGGACATTAAAGTATTTGAAAAACTCGCAGACGCAGGGGAAGAAAGCTCGAACGAATGGAATAATGCAGGGACGGGCCATTCTGCGCTGTGCGAACTAAACTATACATCAGAAAAAGCTGATGGATCTATAGATATAACAAAAGCGATCCGAATTAACGAGCAGTTTCAGCTATCAAGACAGTTTTGGTCTTATCTGGTAAGCAGCAAGTTGATTCGCAATCCGCAAGATTTTATCATGCCAATTCCGCATATGAGTTTGGTACAAGGGGAAAAAAATGTATCGTTTCTGAAAAAGCGTTTTGAAGCGCTGTCAAACAATCCGTTGTTTCAAGGAATGGAGTATTCCGACAGTCCTGACAAACTAAAAGAATGGATTCCGCTAATCATGAAGGGGCGCACGTCAAATGAACCAATTGCCGCAACTAAAATTGATTCGGGAACAGACGTAAACTTCGGTGCTTTAACACGCATGTTGTTTGACCATCTGAAGAATAAAGGCGTTAATGTGCACTACAAACGAAGCGTAAAAGATATCAAACGTAAAAGTGACGGTATGTGGGAAGTAAAAGTCGCAGATGTAGACAGCGGCAAAGTTGAGTACCACACGGCAAAGTTCATCTTTATCGGAGGTGGAGGCGGAAGCTTGCCTTTACTTCAAAAAACAGGTATTCCTGAATCCAAGCATATTGGAGGATTCCCAGTAAGCGGATTATTTATGGTATGCAATAACCCTGAAGTGATTGCGCAGCATCACGGGAAAGTATATGGAAAAGCCAAAGTCGGAGCTCCGCCAATGTCGGTTCCGCACCTTGATACACGCTATATTGATAATAAAAAGACGCTGTTGTTTGGTCCATTTGCCGGCTTTTCACCAAAGTTCTTAAAAACAGGGTCAAACTTGGATTTAATCAGTTCTGTAAAGCCGAATAATATTTTAACCATGCTAGCAGCAGGCGTCAAAGAAATGGCGTTAACAAAATATTTAATTCAGCAGGTGCTGTTATCAAATGAAAAACGTGTAGAAGAACTGCGTGAGTTTATCCCGAACGCGAAAAGCGAAGACTGGGATATCGTCGTAGCAGGCCAGCGTGTGCAGGTAATCAAAGACACGGAAGCCGGTGGGAAAGGAACGCTTCAGTTTGGTACAGAAGTTGTAAGTGCCGCTGATGGTTCTGTTGCTGCACTTCTTGGCGCTTCTCCTGGTGCATCAACGGCGGTTCACGTTATGCTAGAAGTATTGGAAAAATGCTTCCCAGAAAACATGAACAAGTGGGAGCCAAAAATAAAAGAAATGATTCCTTCCTATGGCATGTCGTTAGTTGATCATCCAGACTTCTTTAACGAAATTCATGCGTCTACTTCACAGACGCTCGGTTTAATTAAAAAAGAATCCGTTTATAGCTAAAGATTTTACGCCGTAACAAACAGCACATGTGTATGTGAAGAAATCTACAGGCGTGCACAAACACCACCTTTTCTTGAGGTGGTGTTTTAGTGGTCTTTATATGTAAAGTTTGATCTAAGAGCGGTATTGATTGCTTCCAGGCTGAAGTTTTAAATGCTTCCACGCTGCAATTGCATCATCATGGCTTTTTCCATTGTGTTTCGGATTGTTAAAAAAATCGCGAATAAAGCGGTTGTACTCAAACTGAGGCGCAATTTCTTTTTGATAAGAAGGCTGCTTTTTTCGTTCTTCTTCATGCCACGCTTTTACCACATCTCGATAGGTTTTCCCTACATTTTCTTTAAAGTAGTTTTGAATATACGTGGAAAAATGAAACGTAGGATGAATGGCTTTCTTAAAAAAAGCCCGTACTTCTTGACTGCAGCGGTGATTTTCCCCAATGACGGTATCTAATGTTAGCGGCGCTTGTGTTTTAGAGAACGAGCGTTTTTTAGAAGGTGATTTTGATTGTTGAGTGTCACCGGTTGTTAAAAATACTTCAATTCTTTTTGAAAGTTCCATTTTAGATCCAGACGCGCTCATGTTGTTTTCTCGGCAAAATTGCTGCAGCTCGGTTTTGAGCCAGTAAAAATCGGTAAAGTCTTTGATAGGTAAGTCTTTTGTAAGTTCAGGTCTCGTCGTTTTCACCTCCATATATTTAATATAGAACGTTTGTTCTTGTTGATCAATTGTTTTTAGAGAAGTACGAAGGAATGTCTTTTATGTTTCTTCCTACATAGTGAGAAGAAATAGGCTGTTTATTCACTTCTCTTGCCCAAATAGAAAGCTGGCCGATGTGATGGATTTCATGAATGATGATGTGATGCACAATGTCAGCTTCCGTGTAAGAAGTAGAATCCCAAGGGACTGTTACGTACCTTTTGTTGGAAAAATTCAAATGACTTAGAAAGTCGGCAATTTCGGGTCTATGTGCAGAAGAGAGTGCTTGAAGCTTTTCGAGCGTATCGTGTTCTTCAAAAGAAAGAACGATATCTGGTTTACCTTGGATGGCGCGTATCCAGCTGTCTTCCACATCAATAATATGAAACAGAGTTTGTAAAATGCTGCCCATTCCTCCAGTCCGCTTCTTCAACAGTTCTTCTCTAGAAAGTTGATAACACCAGCTAAACCATTCATCTCTCACTTGCCAATTATATTCAAAAAAATGAATCATCTACCACACCTCACATGTTTTTTTACCTCTTACTAAATTAGATTAAGGCTTGTAAATTCCTTTGTAAAAAGAAGAAAAAGCATCTAGGCAAGAGATCTCTTGCAAATTCCAAAATCAAACAATTACAATAATAGAAAGGAGCTGATCACATGACGTTACATAAAAAAGTACTTTCTATAATTCTAGGAGGAGCTGTCGGAGACGCTTTAGGCGTTCCAGTTGAGTTTAAAAAGTGCGATTCATTTCGAATTACGGCTATGACTGGCTACGGTACGTATAACCAGCCTGAAGGAACGTGGTCAGATGATACGTCTTTAACGATGTGCTTGATTGATAATCTACTAGAAAAACAAGATGAATATGATTTAATGCAAAAGTTTGAGAGCTATTGGGCGAATGGCTACTGGACGCCGTGCGGAGAAATGTTTGATATAGGCATCGCCACAAGCGAAGCGATTCGCCGCTATAAAAGCGGACTTCCTAAAGGAGAGTGGGGAGGAAAAGGTGAATACGACAACGGAAACGGAGCGCTTATGCGTATTGCTCCGCTTGCGTTTACACTATATGATGAACCTAGCTTTACAAAAAGAAAAGAAGAAATAGAAAGAATTGCGCACGTCACGCACCGCCATGTGCGCTCTACGCTTGGCTGCATTATATACGTGGAGCTGCTTATTCGTCTTCTTGACGGCAACGAGCCTTTTGAAGCATATGAAAACGCGGTAAATCTCTGTCAAAAGCAGTTAACAGGTACGGAGTATGAAGCAGAGTTTTCTGCGTATGAACAAGTGTTAAACCTAAGCTTGCCGCACGCAGCGAGAAATGAAATCGGGTCAACCGGATACGTCGTCAGCTCGCTAGAAGCATCTCTTTGGTCTTTTCTGCAAAGCGATGACTACGAAGAAGCTGTACTTACTGCTGTGAATTTAGGAGAAGACACAGACACAATAGGCTTTATTACAGGTACTATGGCAGGAGCATATTATCAGCTGGATGGCATTCCTGAAGAGTGGGTTTGTCAGCTTGCTAAAAAAGAAGAGTTAGAGAAGGCTTGTAAGAAGTTTGCGGATATATGTTAATGGATCATAAAAATTACTCAAAAGTTCGGAGGAGATAAAGTGAAATTTTCTATGGATTTTGGCGATACCAATTTTATCGGAGTGGCAAACGCAAAAGAGTACCAATCATTTGTCGATGAGGATTGGGCGCTAGACCAGCTTCTGAACCATTTCGGCAGTGAAATGAAAAAGAGAAATATCCTAGTCTGTCAAATGACAGAAGAAGGAATTGAACACTCTTGGAATGTAGAAGTGAAGATTGGAACAGAGTCGGATATAGATACATATTTTAGGGAAGCAACAGGTTATATAAATGTAACCAATCATCAGCTTTATCTCGTAGATTATGACTGCCTTACGATGGCCGCCCAGTTTGAAGATCAGTTAGTACCTGATGAAAACTGTTCTAAGTATAGAATTGATATTAAAAATGGTATGTACAAGCTCGAGCTTATTCAATTTTATAATGTTGACAAAAATGAGTATATAGGAAATGACCAAACGGATCTTGTATTGAACTTTATTAAGGTGGAGCACGTTGAAGAAACAGTCAATGAGGTGTTTTGGTGTACGTATTAAGTAGTAAACGTACATGGAGGCTACTAACTCAGAGGCTGGTTGTACCGTTCTAAGGCCTCTATCTTATTTATGTAATATGTAAAAAGATGGCGTGACATATATTCACTGAAACCCTCTGGCTTTGCGTCAAAGGATTTTTATGGTCAAAATTATTTATAGTATACTTTACATACAAACTTCACGTTAAAGAAAGGTGATCACAGTGCCCAATGCATGGGATGCAGAACAAATTGTATCAGCACCGCTTGCCAAAACGCTAATCGAGACGCAGTTTCCAGAACTTGCGCCCGCTACAATTTCACTGCTTGGCTACGGCTTTGACAATACGGTTTATCAAGTAAACGACCGCTTTGTGTTTCGGTTTCCCAGAAGAGAACTCGCAGTAGGACTATTAAAAACAGAAAATCAGCTTTTACCAAGTCTTGCTTCTCAGCTGCCGCTATCCATTGCCGAACCCATTTTTTTCGGTAAGCCGAATGCAGCATATCCTTGGCCGTTTACGGGCTATCACTACGTGCAAGGAACTCCGCCTGCAAGATTAACAGAAGAAGAACGTATACAATCTGCTTCTGTATTAGCAAGATTTCTTCGTACGCTGCATCACTATCCTCATTTAAAAGTCCAAAAGCTCGGCGTGCCGTTTGATGAGTTGAATCGACTTGATATGATGAAGCGAAAGCCGGCGTTAGAAAAGTATGTCAAGCAAATGAAAGAGCGTAGTCTTTATTGGAAACAAGAGATTCTTGAAGACTATGTAAATGACATACAAGAAATTCACTATCAAGAAAAACATGTACTAGTTCACGGAGATCTTCATATTAAAAACATGATTGTTGATCAAAACAATATGGTTTCAGGCATTATTGACTGGGGAGACGTTCATATTGGTCATTCGGCAGTTGACCTAGCGATTGCCTACAGCTTTTTACCTCCTAAAGGAAGAGCACGTTTTTTTAAAGAATACGGAGAAGTAGATGAAGAAACGCACAGGCTGGCAAAATGGAAAGCAGTGTTTACAACTGTAGTCTTAGTGGCACACAGCTACGATCAAGGAGACAAACAAACGTTAGAAGCGGCTCTAGAAAGCTTAAACCTCATTTTTCAAGAGTAATAAAACTGTAATAGAATTTCTGTTCAATTCCTGTATAGTTAAGAAAGGATAAAAATAAAAACAACAGGTGAAGCAAACGATGAATACAAGCCATTGGAATGAATCAGCAGCACATTTACTAGAAAGGTGGATACAGCTATATAAAGAAAAAACATTTCTTATTGGAGAAACGGAATCTTTAAACATGCTAAAAGAAGAAGTAGACGGGATGGATAAAGAAAAATTTCTCTCCATAGTAGAACGTCAGCTGCAGAAAGTGTATGACGAACTAGAAAAAGAACGTACAGAGTATAATATGAGCAACATTGAATATACAATGGTGACGTTTCTTTCAAACGATTATCCGGAGTACATAAACAAGCGTCAAAGCAATATGAAACAGCTCCAACAGTTAACAAGCATACATAGAAGTGTTACAGAGCTTTTCGGAAAAGAACTCATTTGTGAAGCTGATATGGTAGCGTTTAGAAACGACTTTTTTCAACTAACAGAAAAACACGCTAACACGTCATCATTAAAAGGAATCAAGGAAAGCTGGAATACGTATTTGTCGGCGTTCGTTGACTTTCAAAAAAAGCATGAACATGTAAAACAAGCGATAGCCACAGTACTCGGAGAAGACAAGAGCTTGAAGCACGAGTGGCATCAGCTAAGCAAAAACAAATTGGTGACCAAACAAAAAGCAACCGCCTTTCGCACAAAGCAGCATGAGCTAAATGAAAGCATTCGAAAAGCCACGAATTTACAAAAACAATTACTCCAACTTCACTGGCCTGATATCCGCAGCCAGTTTGATGCCCTGCAAGAAAAAATGAGCGGAAGTCTTTCTACCGTGCTGAAAGAAACAGAACGTAGGATGGAAGTCATTAGTCAACAGGATGCCAATGAACACGCCAAGTTAAAGCAATCACTTAACGACCTAAATGCAGTCCAAAAAGTTGACGTTCATCAAAGGTGGTTAGCGGCTTTTATTAAAAAATCACGACCATTTTTTAACGAACTGAGTGAAGATATCAAGGATACTCGGTGTCGAGAACTGTGGAATCGAATTTACGGTATGTATAAAGGAATAGCAGTAAACGAGTTTATTGTTGCATATGAAGAATTTTTAGCACTTCAGCCGCTTGCCAGTGTAAAAAGCACGGAAATAACAGGGTCATTAGCTCGGTTGAAGATAGATATAAACCCTGTTACGCTGCCATCATACGCAGATTTTCCTGTGCTCAAAAAGCAGCAATCATCACGACGCACTTTTCCTATTTTAATAGGAGGCGCTATCGCCTTTGTCTTATTACTGACGATTGTATATATGAATCGTGATAATCAAACGGTAGAAACAAGCTCAAACATAAAAGCTACAGCCAGCACGAAGTCGTTAAAAAATGAACAGACTAAACCAGCTTCTGTAAGCCAAAAGGATCTTGAAAACTTTTTTATTTCTTATAAAGCTGCTTACTTTTCAAGTTTAAACAGCGGCGACTTTAGTGGGATGGCGCCTTATATTGACTCGGGTCAGCCAGTGTATAAGCAGCTAAAAAGCTATATTACATCCCTCGCTGGAAAAAACGTATCGTTTGCTAACGATCAATTTTTAGTGACAAAAACAGAGTCACATGGTGACGGAACCTACAGCATTTATACAAACGAAGTATATACGTTTACCGATTCGTATAACGCGAGCACGCAGTTTAAAAAAGAAAGAATTTATCATGTGAAAGCTGCTAGCAAAGATAAACTTCAAATTACTAAAATTGATACGTTAACAGATGAGCAGAAGCCGGTGGAAGGGTGAACGGTTTCTGAGAGATTATGAATAACCGCTAGTTCCTTTTTGGAGCTAGCGGTTGTTGTGGTTGGGGGAAGAGAAGAGGTTTAGTTGAATTGTTTAAGCGTAGGATGACCGCTACGCTGCCAGAGATAAACATGGTTTCGGATTGTAACAGGTTGAGTCTGAAAATACTGATATAGCGAGCTTGTTTTTTTCATTCATTGGATTGAGTAGGAGATGATTGGGGACAGTTTATTTATTTGTGTCCCCAATTTGTCACCAAAATTCTAGTTAATAATGGTCACAGCTAATCTGTATTTACCTTAATAGTTATTGACATATTGAATGAGTAATATGGGGAAGAGGAGGTTAGCGTATAACTCGTGTGGACTAATGTTTGTTACTTATAAGGAGCAACAAATAGGAGATGTAAAAGTAAGTAAATAACCCTTTAAAAGGGATAGGATCGAATTTTTTTAATTAATAAATTTCGGAATTAGATACAAGTTGTTGTATGCTTTGATTCGAGATGAAAATATAAGATAATAGTTAAATAAAAGTAATTAGGTTGAGGATAATAGTAGAAGATGTGCTAAAAGAATGAAAATAAGTGTAATATTTACATCTATATGATATTGTGAAAATATTAAACTTTGTATTATTAAAGGGAGAAACTAAATATGTCCAATAATGTAATTTGTCCATACTGTGGGGAATTAGTCAATCAGCCAACTAGTGAACTTGAACATGTTATTCCAGAAGGAATTGGTTCACCCATTCTAAATCCTGATGTTTGTAATGTATGCAATACGCAAGCTTCAGGGAAAGTTGATAGTCCTTATTTAAATAACTTGGCTATTAGGATACTTGCAGTTGTGACTGGAACTAAAACGAAAAAGGGCCCTTTGGAACCAATAAAAATAAATACCAAATTTAATGAAAATGTTCAACTTTGCGTTGAAAAATCTAAATTTAGTTTTATTGGAACACTTTCAGCAAAGTCTGAAATTAAGCTATTTAAAAAACATCAAGATAGTGATTTTCCAGCAGTTGAAGCGGCCTTGAAAGAGGATGTTTGTAGGTATGAGCATGCTAAGCTATTTTTAGGATTATTATCTATGTGTGTCCCAAATTTTGTCACATCAGATACAGCGAAAGAACTAAGGAGAATAATGTGGCATGGTACAAGACCAAAACTTAATTTGCCGGAAGGAGCTCATATTAATGGTCGTTTATTTGGAGAGGTTCAAAAAAATGTAACAGATAAAGATGGGCCTCTGCTATATAAAAATAGGAACCATATTATCCGAATCAAAGGTGAAAAAGATGGTAATCTTTTCGCTTATATAGATATTTACAACACTTTAAGACCTAATATCTTCACTACAGAAAAGAGGGAAGAGTGGAAAGGCGTAGATGTTACAATACATATTGACCCAGAAGTTAAAGATGTTGTTTATTATAATGGGATAACCAAAGTTGATTTAACTCAAACATATCCGAAATATAAGAATGGGTGTAGTTTAAAAATTTAATGCAGGTGTATTAATTCACATGATTAAGTTTTGAATAAATTATAAGTTTGGTAACGGTGGCTCGGATTAATACTTCAGATAGACTAGCACTTATTACAATAAAAAGTAACCCTTCAGGGGTTGCTTTTTTCCTATTAGCTAAACTGGTGTTGGAATGTTAAAGAAGCTAAATAGAGTTCTGGATTTTTTGTAATAATACTTTCTAAAAAACCTCTTTGTATAAACAATTAATCATGGAATGAACTTTGATGGGATGGATAGGCCACTGCAGGTATAATTAATCATAAAGGAAAAAATTATCACTTATGGAAGGTGAACTAGTTCACTATGCCTATTTCTCTATATTAAGTTGTACAAATGCATAAATAGAGGATTATTGAAGGGAGAGAGGAATATGAAACAGGAGCAAGGGATGGAAAAGGAACAGTCGCGTCTAGATTTAATTCAGCGACTAGAAGATATATTAAGTTTAGCGAAATCTATATATGATAATAATTATGAATTCACTAGGGATAAATTTTATGGGGGAATTTGGAATGAAGCCATGGGTGTTTTACAGGGGAAACAGAAAGCTACACCTTACACGAGTAGGATGTTTCTCAAAGCATTCATTGTGTTCAATTCAGTTAGCGAGCTTAAGGGGGTTCTAGCATATTTTGATAGAGAAAAAGAGGCATGGGAAGAAAAAGTGAAAGGATTATTTCACGCAAATACGGAAGATGAGTTTGACAGTCTATGTTATGAATTCTATGCGGGTGCACAACTAAGACAAGATAGTAAAGAAATATTCTTTTGTAACATGGAAAGCGACGGCTCAGCAACAACAGATAGCCTGTGTGAGTATTTTACAGAGCCACGCCTCTTTACTGAGTGTAAAAATCTATTTGGGGTTGCTAAGGGTGCTATAGATGGCAATTTACGAAAAGCTAACAGGCAAATAAGAAGTACGATGAGGAAAATCGATGTGAGCTCACCAGTGGGGTTAGTATTTTTAGATTTGCCTGAAGCTATTGATCCAGAGAGTGAGGCAGAAATACGAGAAAAGCTTGACGTAGCTATCCAAAGATTAAAGCAGTGTGATTCTATTCATTTTCTTGCGATTACTTACTATAATATCAAGAGTGAAGAAGGAGGTTCTAGTTCCTATGCTGTAGGGAGACTTGTTATCAATCCTCGTTTTAGAGATATGTTATATTATGACAAGGAAAGCCTAATGAGTGTATATCCTCGTTTTAGAATTGCCTATTTTCTAAATGAAGACGGTACTTTTGATTACTGGGATTTTGTTGATGATGTTCGGGGACATAATGTATTTTTTGAAAGGATTTTTTTAAATGAAGGAGGGGTTTCATATATCTAGAAATTAGGATTCTTATTATCGAATCAATTGCTCCTTCTACGCATGAAAGAAAGTTTGTTTTGTAATCCTTATAAAGAGCTAGATTTAGCTTTTTTAGGAGAGAACTACAACAATTAAATTCTGGAATTGTTATGGTTAAGCACGCTACTAGCAAGTTATTAGATACATATAAGAAGATAATTCTTGGTTATAAATTCTTCTATCAATCAATTTGCCGAATGCTTATTAGTATATTCAAGAATGATTGATCAGGCAGTTCAACTAAATGGTGAAGATGCTTTTATTGATAATGATATACTAGAATCCGTCATGAACTGGCTAAAAGAACGATTAAACAACATTGATCCTAAATGTATGGGAAACGAATGTTTTTGGGCGACTGAAGTTGGAGGTTTTTATGGATAAGTTAATAAACGTACTTCAGCCCCCAGAAAATCCACATAGTACGGGTGATAAAGCCCGATGGACAACTATTTTCAGCCTTCTAGAAACAAAACTTCCATCAGATTATATAAAATTTATTGAAACTTATGGAACTGGTGGCATTGACAATTTTTTATGGATATTAACGCCTTTTGTCAATGATGAACATGTTAATTTGTTCCTTAGACAAAAAGAAGTGAGTAGGGCTTATAGTCAATCAAAATTAAAATTCCCTCAATATTATAAACGTGATGTTTATCCAGAAACTGGAGGGATTCTTCCTTGGGGATACACGGAGAATGGTGACGAATTATATTGTCTAACTGAAGGGAGCCTTGACGAATGGAAAGTGGTGGTGTATGAATCTGGATCGTCTGAAAATTATATTTATTCACTGTCCATGACCGATTTTTTATATCAAATCATTACAAAAAAGTTAGCCTGTGATGTATTTTTAGATGATTTTCCGAGTGATGTGGCTACATTTATTTCGGTAAACGTTGATTAGTTAATTAGTAGAAAACAAGACTTAGGAGGAATGTTACATCAAGATGTTGCCAAATAAATTGAACCAAGCTCTTGAAGAAAAAAAATATATACGTGAAGACAAAACTTTAGTAAAGAATGCTTTAGCGCGGCTAGAAGTAAAGGTATCTCATACTTTTGCAGAATTCTATAACCGCTATGCTGGACCATTCTGGGAAGAATACGTACCTTTTGAGTTACTTGACTTAGTAGATGAAGAAAATAACATTGAAGCATATACGCTTATTTGTCGAAAAGAATACGGTTTTCCTAAACAATATCTGATTTTAAGTGAAATATCAGCTAATGCGGTACTAGTGCTTGATACTTTAACCGATAACGTGTACCGAGTTAATTTTGAAGGAGGAGACGAGCTGCTGTTAAAACGAGAACTAGAGGCAACGTGGCCTACCTTTTCTGATTTTCTGAAATCCTATTTTAATTGTTAGGTATGGATTTTAGTGGTTATATTCCGAGTGAACAGGACGGAGAGTATCGAGTTGGAAATACAGTTGTATATAAGGTAGGGGAAAGCTTTTGAAACTTGTAATGAAACAATACTTTAAGAAACTATCGGAAAAATGGGAAGAGTTCAATGGAACGTTGCCTTTGATTACTTGGAATGAAGAAGCAGATGGACGTATTTATGTAGGTTCTCAAGATGAAGAAGGGTATATATCATGGAAGCCTCTAGAAAAGTATGAAAGTACAAACTTTCAACAGTTTGAACAAGAAATAAACGTGGTACTTCATGAGGATGTAAAAGCTTATTTTAACTCGTTTTGGTTTCTTGAAATGATTGGATGGGTGTCTCAGTATAACGTTCATTTATATCCTGTCATTCCCGGTGTAGAACCTGAAGCATTTTGTCAACGTGTAAAGGAGTATATTTTTGAAAAAGAAAACAGCACGTACATTCCGGTAGGTTTTGAAAGCAATGGCATGCTAGTAGTCATGAATAATCAGTCTGGAGAGATTTTTGTAGAAAACGGTAAAGATAAAAGCTATAAATATTTGTCGTCTAGTTTAAAAGAGCTCATTTCTCAGCTTGATTTTAAGTGAAATAGATAGGTTACACTTTCGCTAATCGTACACCTTCTTCACCATTGGAGTAAATCTAATTGATTATAAAAAAACATATGAACGGCATCTCATAGGAGATAGGAGGCAACAGTAATGGCAGATTTTGCGTTTGTTAATAATGGAAAAAATAACATTTATCCTGTATCTGAACAGGAGATTTTACAAGCCGAAGACAAAATGGGTTTTCGTTTTCCTAACGATTTACGGAAGTTATATGTAGACGTTGGATATGGATTCATTCAGGAGTCAAGTAATACGGCAATCAATAGAATTATGGGACCAAAAACGGTAGCAGATGTTAAATTACGAAAAGGAATGTTTGAGTGCGATTCAGATTTAGAGGAACTTGACGAAGAAGATAAACTTATTTTCTTTGAAGTGAATGAAGGAGTATACATATCGTTAGACTTAAAATCACCTAATAATCCAGTCTTTTATTTGGACAAGCCGATTGCAGACTCATTAGAAGATTTTTTCAAGAAATTTATAAACGATAATAAGTATTACATGGATTTAATTAAAGAGTAGAAAAAACGGTAGCTGCTACAAATAAACAGGCTATGTAATTTAAAAGCTAAGCTAGGAGAGCGATTAGAATGACAAGGATTAATGATGAATCATTTGGAAAGCTTGAATATAAAAACAACTTTTGGCGAGGGAAAACTACGATTAAAATGTTTGGTGTAGAAAAAGAAATTCTTTTAAGTGTTGATGCATACGAAAACACTGATTTTTCACATGTACAAAAAGAAGCATTTCTTAACTTTATTCAAGATATGGAAAACATAATGAATAAGGCAGAAAAGCATATATACGATTACTATATGGAGAACTATGAAGAGTATAGAGAGAATAGCTAATAAATCAGAAGCAAATCAGGTTGTTCCAAACATTCATTCCGTCTTAGATTTAAAAAAATTAATAGATAGATAAGCACAGGGGGCTGTTGAATTGGACCGATTTGCAAGTGTGAATAGGAGGCTTAAAATGAGTGTAAAAGCGGCCATGACGGATTATTTTGAGAAACTGCTAGGTTATTGGAATGACAACTATAACACATTTCCAAAGGCACCGTGGGATGAAGAGATACATCCACTGCTATATGTAAGTGAGCCTGATGAAGAAGAGTATGTTTTTTGGAAACCAGTAGAAAAAAAGGCTGTTGAAAACTTTAGTATGATCGAAGCTGAAATTAAAATGCCTTTGCATCATTCAATTAAAGAGTATTTTAACAGTTATTTATTTTTAAGCTTAGAAGGTCTTTATCATTCGAAATATATATGCCTTGAGCCTGTTGAACCAAGTAAGGATGTACGAAGTTATTTTAAACATCTTACGCATTATGATGAAAGTCAAGGAAAGGAATTTAGATACATACAGATAGGTTTTATTTCTCCGGACGAAATGGCCATTAACATAGATAATAAGACCGGAAAAGTTTATACAGAAGATTATGAAACAAACGAATTAACATTATTGGAGCATTCACTTGAGGAATTAATAAGAAAAATAAAGCTGAAGAAATCATAATTTATCGAGAAGATGAGGAAAGGAATAGTAAATGTGAAACAAGCAATGGAAATATACTTTACCAAATTACTAAAAGAATGGCAAGCTTTTAACGGTACTTTGCCTATGACTGAGTGGACGGAAGAAACAGAACAGTTTATTTTTGAAGGTGAAAAAGATGAAGAAGGCTATATAGCTTGGAAACCTTTGAAAAAAGAGGTGGACAGTAATTTTGAAGATGTAGAAAAGGAACTTAACGTTCAGCTGCATCCCGATATTAAGGCTTATTTTAATTCCTACTGGTTTTTAGAACTGGATGTACCTAGAAGGTTATGATTTAAGATACTTATTAACCATGGGGACTATGCCTGCTACTATTGAGATATTTACAAAGCTATATTTTAAATTGACTATTCCTGAAGCCGAATTACTTTCTCCGTTGTATGCAAAGGATTTAAATAAGATACACAATAATATTCGTTTGCAAAAACTACTCTTTATTGCTCACTCAGTAGCCAGTAGTGGAAATGTAATGAAAATAATGCTTCACCAAGGAAACCCTTTGGCATTTAATACTGCACAGTTATTTAATTTCTTTAAACAAAGCGTAGAGATGGGAATTGTTAGATCGAGAGAAACTACTGGAGAGAAGATAATTAGAAATAGAGAGCGGATAGATAAGGAGTGGGGGAAAGGTGATATATAAGTTTCTAACTGGTAAAAGGATTCAATGTTGAAAGGTTAGAGTAAGAGGGCGTTGGAGTGATTTTATAAGTGTAAAAAGTATTCATTGATTACATGAGAGAAGACTTCAATGAAAGCTAAAGTCAAAAGGTTGTTAGTTCAAGAGTGTACAAAATTACTGTTAAGGTATAAAAAAAGAAAAGAAGATTAATCAAACGGGAGGATAATATGCCAATAGAGGTTAGCATATGGAAAGTTAATGACGAAGTTAAAAAGGTAGTTTACTCACCAATAGAATCTGAAAAAAAGCTTGAAGATATATTGGTAAAGGATTTGTCTATTTTATCGGATGATCTGCTATTAATTGGTCGCCAAATCAAAACGGATTATGGAAAATTTATCGATATGTTAGCAGTAGACCAAGAAGGAAATTTATCTATCATAGAACTAAAAAGAAATCGTACTCCTCGAGAGGTAGTAGCCCAAGCATTAGATTATGCATCTTGGGTCCAAACTTTGTCATATGATCAAATTTTAGATGTTTTTGAAGATAAAAATGGTATTCCTTTAGAGGAAGGTTTTGTCAATAAGTTTGACACAGATTTGCCAGATAAATTAAATGAGTCACACAAAATAATTATAGTTTCTGCTCAACTAGATACTGAAACTGAACGCATTATAAACTATCTTTCTAATAACTATGACCTACCTATAAATGCGGTTTTCTTCCGATATTTTAAAGAAGATAACCAAGAGTTTATCACAAGAAGCTGGCTTCTAGATCCGAATATTGTTGAAGAAAAAACAAGTAATATACAGAGAGATGGTAAGAAGGAAAAATGGAATACACAAGATTTTGTTGTTAATTTCGAGGATGGGGAATTTAGGAATTGGGAGGATGCCACTAAGTACGGCTTTATTTCGGCTGGAAATGGAAAGTGGTACAGTAGAACATTAAATCAGTTATTTGTGGGAGCAAGAATTTTTTGTATGATTCCAAAACGGGGTTATGTAGGAATTGGCAGGGTAATTGAAGAGGCAAAGCCTATTAAGGACTTATTGATAAATACGGAAGATAGACAGGAAAAATTAATTGATCTACCACTACAAGCAAAAGAAATGTTACATGATTTAAACGATAATGAACTGTGTGAACATGTGGTGTTAGTTGAATGGATAAAACACGTACCAAAAGAAAAAGCATTTTGGATCAAAGGTTTAAAAGCTAACCAGAACAGTGCTTATAAGTTGAGAAGTCAATATACAATTGAGAAAGTGCTCGGTTATTTTGGGGTAGAAGAGAATTAAGAAGTTAAAAGAGATATAAATATGCATTATTTTTAAGAAAGTATTATATGTAAAATTTAACTAAATATTATTTCCTGCCTTTTAGAATAAAGATTAATATACAGAATTTTAAAAATAAATATATAATGGTATAATATGTATAGAAAAATGCTTTAAATTATTAATCTTAAACACTCATGTTAAAAGGTGGGAGGCATAATGAGGGAGAAGATTTTACAACACGAACAACAAACACTTGAAAGGAAAATAAGTACTATCGAGGGTATTATCAAAGAAATGAGCCACGTTTCTTCTAATAAGAATATTGATATACAAAGAGATAAGATCAACCAAAAAAGAATTAACCGTTATCTGCAGGTCTTAGAAACACCTTACATAGGTAGATTAGATTATGAGGATGAATTTGGTAAGGAAATTTGTTATATTGGTAAGTTTCCGGTTGTTAAGGACCATACGCAAGACATTGTATATGATTGGCGGTCGCCAATTGGAGATTTGTATTATGGTTTTCACGGCGGCACTGGCAAAGAGAAAGTAAAAAGTCCTTTAGGAGATAATGAGGTCACTGTATTATTAAAAAGAGATTTAATAATCAAAGAGAGAAAAATTAAAAGTTTTAAGGACACAGTGAGTGAAATGCTCCGTCAAAAAGGGAGTGTCTCTACCAAAGCAGAAGACGACACTTATGTGGATGATTATCTTTCTAATCTATTAACCGCATCTTCTAGTGAACATCAGTTAAAGGATATTATTGCTTCTATTCAAAGAGACCAAAATAACCTCATTCGTTTAGATATGTCTAAGCCAATTATTATTCAGGGCGCAGCAGGGAGTGGCAAATCCACTATTGCGTTACATCGTATTTCATATTTATTATATCGTTTCGAAAATCAATTAAGAGCAGAAAACATTTTAATAATCGGTCCAAATGAGATGTTTCTATCTTATATTCATAATATTGTTCCAGAATTACAACTCGAAAAAGTTAGTAGATCTACATTTAATTCAGTAGCACAGATGATTCTTCCTGAAATGAATGCGCTTCCAGATCTACACTCATTATTAGGACATATCGTAGAAAAAAAATCTGGTTTAAAAAATGCAGATTTTGTTGGAAGATACAAAGGTTCTATAACATATAAAGAGATGATTGATACGTATTTAAAGCAAGTACTAAATGAAGAGAACTTGAAATTCGATGCATTAGTTCTTAACGATAAAATTAAGTTATTGCCTGTTGAAGTAGGTAAAAAGTATAGGGGATACGGTCATTTACCTATTGGATTGAGAAGAAGAAAACTAGTAGAAAGTTTAGAGACATGGATAAAAGAACAATTAGATACGAGTATTAAACAGATGGAAGAAGAGTATGAAGAATTTAAATTCAATTGGATAAAAATTCTTCCTGAAGGTAGTCCGTTAAGAAGAGGTCTGTCTGAGAATTTAGAACAAGCTATGAAATTTAAACGAAAAGATTTAAAAGATAAATTTAATAAAGCGTGGAAAAGTTACAAAGAAAAACTTCCTTTAATTAATACCTTCTCTTTATATTCTAACTTTTTGACTAAAGAAGTGTTACTGGCCCTAGATGATTCATTGACTGAAGAGCAAGCTTTATTACTATGCAAGGAAGAAAGTATAACCTATGAAGATAGCGCGGCACTTCTCTATATTGAATATCAGTTAAATGGTTTTCCCTTGAAGTATGATTATTTAGTTGTCGATGAGGCACAAGATTTCAGTCCACTTCAAGTTTATGTATTGAGACTATTATGTAGGTCTATGACATTGTTAGGGGATATGGCTCAAAGTATCTATTCTTTTATAGGAATGAAAGATTGGAAAGAGCTTATTGGTAGTGTGTTTGCTGAAGAAGAAGTGAATAAGTTGGAATTGGACATTAGTTATCGCTCCACGTATGAAATTATGGAGGCTGCTAACCGAATTATGGAAAATGCATGTTTATCGTACCCTCCAATTATGCCTGTGAATCGTCATGGTGAGGAAGTAAAGGTAACGAGAATTCAAAGTGAAAAGGAGCTATTGGACGAAATAAAAGCTTCAGTTAACCACTTAATACAAAAAGGATATAAAAAAATTGCTATAATTCATAAAGATTTGAAGCGGTCTGCACCACTGTATAAACGTTTGGCTCAAATATACTCTAATATTCAACTCATAGAGAATTCCAATGAACCTGTAACCGCACAGTTAGTAGTTATACCTTCTTATTTAGTCAAAGGCCTAGAGTTTGACGCTGTCATAATACCTAATGCTAATGAGAGTAATTACAGTGCTGAACCGTTAGATGCTAAGCTATTGTTTGTATCTATTACAAGAGCACATCACGAGGTACTAGTTTTCTATCACAATCAGCCCAGTTTACTATTAAGAGGAATCTATGAAGAAAAAGATATCAAAGGGCCAACAGAAGAAAGTATTTTATAATTTGCGATGGTGATAGTAATTGAAGTAAAGAATAATTTTAATGGCTTTAATCCTATAAAGACGGTAAAACGGACCTAAGAATTTAATAATTAGGTCCGTTTCATGTAGAGTGTATTTTATAAATACTTTCTCATTTCTTGATTGTTAAGTAAAGAGCGAAATTGTCTCCAGTACAGACCTGTAATTGGATGGTTCTCCACCATTACACCTGTTTCAATATTCTTTTGAAAGCCATGAAGGGTAAAGTTAGCAGATGTTAATAAGAGCTTTGCTTGATCAATTAGTATCAATTTTGAATGTAGACTTGCCCATTTATCCTGTGGGTCTCCGTTCCAATAATATAAGTTAGGAAGGAAAATATCCTTGGGCCAACTATTTTTAATACGAGAAAGGTTGGAGTCGTTTTGATGAAAGATAATATCAATCCGACACCCACGTTTTGCTGCTAAATTAAGATCACTAAATAAAGGTTGCACTTGGGCGTGGTCAAAGGAGAACGTGTACCCCACGATTAAAATTTCATGTTTTGCTGTCTGAAACAAATGGCGAACAGTTTCAGATGTTTTATGAATAATAGGGCTCTCTTCAAAAATAGGACCTGTCCAAACAGGAGACAAACTAGGTTCATCTTTTTTTCGTTGCTCATGCATTTTAATAGCTACTTTCATTAACAAAGATAGTTCATTAGCATTTAGTTTCTTAATATGAGCATCTTGTAAAAGCTCGTAACCGAGAAAATCAAGATCAAACGGCATTTCCAGTGAATATAAGGCTGCTTGATAATTTTTTATAACAGAATTTTTATTTGCTTCCAACATTTGAAGAAAACTATTTAAGAAAATATTGTTTCTTAAATAACAAGTATCCACAAATCGTACGATTTTATCTTCAATCCCCATATTCTTTAAAAAACTCTCTTTGGTGACTAGCGACAGTTGGCACAAGAATAGAACGATCTAGATAGCGGTTAGAATTTTCGCAAGAAGTTTCAGAAATGAGTAAACAACTATGACACGCGGCTCCGTTAATATCATGTAAGTGTTCCGGGTCATGTTCTGCGCACAAAGGATCACCTGAACAATAAAAAGCTGCTGAAAGAGCTCTAGCTAAAATAGATTCAAATTGGCTAGTTTTTCCTAACTCAACCAATCCTCCTAAACTTCCTTCAGAGTCAACGGTAGCAGTATAGATTAAAATCCCTGACATGCCTCTGTCTTTATCTGAATAAATTCGCTCTTTTAAAGCGGAAGAAGAGTAGCCGGAATGTAAACACAGTTCACGAATTAGTACATGTGAAAGGGTGTGTAGAAGTACATAACGTATTCCGGGAAAAGGTGGAATAAACTCTTCAGGGACATTCCGCTCTCTAAATTGGTTTATATGAGATTGTTTCATGGCATTAGCATATTTAGACTGTTGATTCTCCCATTCGCTTAATGCCTCTTCATTTAAAGAAATAAAAATACCTTCTCCAAATGACTCAACACCTGGTAACCAATCATTTTTAGAATCACTAATCGGTGCCATAGTTGTCTCTATAGAATCTTCCTCGTTTAATTGCTCACCCGAAAGTCTTAAGGTCGCATCAGGAAGAGGATGAATTCTAGTAAATCCCTTTAAGACCATTACTTCTTTCAACCTTTTTACTCTAATTAATTTAGAAACAAGCTTTGCATATCGTGGAGGTATAGCTTGGTTTTTAACTTCAAAATCTGGTTCATCAAAAAATTGTTGTCCTGATGTAATTGCATCCCATTCTGGTAATAATAGATCTTCACTACTATTTTTGGAAGAATGCAAGCGTTGGGCAATTGCCCATAGTTCTTCAGGATCGTATTGTTTTAATTCTTTATCTATACCAGCGAAGAACAAAAACACATCTTTATTGTTTATTAATTCTTCATTAGAAAAATCAATTTTATTGCTAACAAGTTCTTCTAATGGGTTAGATTGGAACGGGATAGCGATAGAGCTTTCAATCACGGGAAAATAAAGGTTAGATGCGCCTCTTAATAAAATTTTTCGTTCTTTATCGCATTGATTTTCAGATTTGTTTTTTGATCCAAGCCAAGGGCGTCGTCCTTGGCATCTTGGAAGTAGCTTCTCATTCTTATAGGCTTCAGCTAAGTTTCGTTCAACCTCACAAGTTTCACATCGAACAATTAAATCAGCTAGAGAACCAGTTTCTCCGGTATCTTTAAGAGAAAGTTTGCATTTTTTATAATCATATTTTTTTTGGTGTTTAGAATGTACATAAAAGCCCCATGGAAAATCGTCAATATGACCATTTTCACAAGCTGTTAAAAAACGAACTGGATGTGTTTTAACTTTTTTACAAGGTTTTTGACAATACAAAGAACCGTCTTCTTCAATGAAATGCCGAGTTGTACCTAATTTTCTACAAGTTGGACATACATGGTATTCAGGGAAGCGATATGCTGGTATCGTTCCAATACTGTTATCTTCATTTAAAGGAATTGACATGATCTTATTAATTTTTAACTTTTGTTTTAATCTTGGCTCTTCAATTTCACTAGAGTAGCGAAGGATTGTGTTATGATCCCATTTATTAATTCCACCCATAATTATAGAAAAGTCAGGTAAATCTACAATAGCGCCTGGACCAAAAGTGGTAATTAGCTGACTGGGACGAACCACACCAACTGTTTTATTCATCATATTAATCCCTCCTTAAGTAAATACCTGCTGTTGCCTCTACATCTCTCATAGAATTTGGAGTTTTAAAATACCCCGTTTTCTTTTGTCCAAGAGGGTACAGAAGGTTACTATCTTCTTTTCTTCTTTTAAAGTTATACAAGAGTTTGCTTTTTTCAATAGCCTCTTCCCATGTTAAATAAAGCTTTTGTAAGTCATGTAACAATTCATTTTCAGGTGAATTAATAGACCTTACTCGGTCAAGTAAAAACTGTTGAAGTTCTTCACTTATGGTCAAATCGTCCAAAAAGTTAGCAGGTGAATTATTCTTAGTTAACGATGCATATCCGAGTCGTGCCATAGATACGGTAGCACCGGCTAGGCCTCTATCTCTGGCGCGAGAAGAGAACGGTGTAACACTGATAGGTTCAACATAGCGGTAAAGTGCTGCATGGTATGCATAGAACTCTTCATAATGAGAGATGTCACGCGGGCGGATCCAGTTATAGAGTGTCAATACTAAACCAGGATGACTACGTCCAACACGGCTAGTTGATTGAATATACTCAGCAGTTGTTTTAGGTTGCCCATTTACAACCATTAATCCAAGACGCGATACATCCACTCCAACAGAGATCATATTACTTGCGAGTAGTACATCTACTGGAGTGGAAGAACTACTTTTATCAAATGGCTGCTCTAGCCTTTTTAAAATTTTAGGTATCTCTGACGAATCAATACGGCTTGTTAGTTCGGGAACATCTCTGCTGTAATCTCTTTTTTTGTAGAGAAATAATTGTCCATCATCATTTTGTTTTTCCAAGGTTTTCATTCTGCTCGGAACATCATCCTCGATTAACCGAACTGCTCCACCGAGCTCTCTTAAACTATTGAAGTACCCAACTAAGGTCTGATATGGATCCAACGACTCGTTAGAATAGGTACCTTCCATAATTGGTGTGCTGGCAAGTAAATTAGCATAAGTACGTAAAAGGGCAGTTTTCATACTTCGACCAGGAGCGAATATTCCTACGTACGTTCTTCCAGGAGTGTCTTCTAGAGTACGTTGTTTAGCAAAAAATGAATCTTTGTGAGAAAGTCCAGGGCTAGGGAATATTTGTGCTTTACGATTGAATAGACCTTGAATTTGTTGATGAGCATTTCGAATGGTAGCGGTTGAAGCTACTATTTTAGGGCCTATTTTAACACCATTTATTTCAGTGGAGCACAGATAATCGATAGCTGTTTCATATAAGCCAACCATTGTTCCAAGAGGGCCTGAAATAAGATGAAGTTCATCTTGAATGATAAGGTCAGGAGGTTGCACTTCGGTAGAGCTCATAATTGATAGAGTGCCTGCTACATTTTTTATATTGTCGGATTCTTTAGAAGTATCTCCATTTGAAACGAAACCCCAATCTTTTACTTCGCCTTTAACTTTACCAAACAAGTTTTGGATTTCAGGTTTCCAAGGCATCTGTGCAAATTTATCTACTGTTCCAATTAACATATCAGGCAGTAGACGATAGATTTCTTCGTCAGTTACAACCACTGGAATTCCTTCTAGTGTATTGGTAGAATGAAACTCACAATTCTTATTAGTACAACGGATATACAAACGTCTCTTCTTTTTATCGGCTCTATAAGTTTTCAAAAATACACGTGGATTATCTTCGTCAAATAGTGATTCCCCACACCAAGGGCAGGAAACAAGTTGAATTGGTGAACCTTTTGATTGGTCAATATGAATATCATTTCTTCCGAGCGCTCTGGCACGTAACGCTTCTAACGCCTCCGATGCATCATCAAAATCATTGGGAACACTTTTTTTACCTACCCATAAACCGATTCTGAACGGAGTGTTTCCTAATAGATTGGGCGCTAATTTTCGTATAGATTCACAGGCGCAAATTAATGCAGAAGCACGTTGAAACTGTTGAATGGTTAATAGTCGTAAAGTGTACCGCATAATAACAGATACTCCTACATCTGTCCTTAGACCATGTTTTTCTCTAATTCGGCGATAGCCCATAGTAAAAGCTGCAAGACCTAAATAAGCCTCTGTTTTTCCACCGCCTGTAGGGAACCATAGTAAATCAGCCAATTGTCTATCTGAAGACTCAGGGTCAACTGTTCCCTCAAGGTTTTGAAGAATAAATGCTATTTGGAACGGTCTCCAAACTGCTTTTACCTCTTCAGGTGGAATTTTGTTTAGGGCAAATATACTTTGAGACCTTTGGCGTGCCATAGCCTCGTTCGCAAAACGAAAAGCCTTAAGGATCGTTTTGTCACTGATAATTAGATTAATACCATTTCTAATTCTGCTCAGCGATTCTCTGCACTTTCTCATGTGTTCCGAAGCAATTTCTTTATATACTTCATCAACATGAAGGATTTCATTTTCTCTTTCTAAAATCCATGTTTCATATTCATCACATAGAGGGGAAAGAGCTGCTTTTATCTCTTCACCATCTTTTAATTTTGCAAGCTTTTTCATGTCTAAAGTTCCACCTTTATCCCAGTCAGGTGGGATGACCATCGGGATTTCATAAGTAGGAATAATATTAGTGATAAGCTTTCCGGCTCTTCTCGAATCTGAAGATAAGTTTTCCCATGTAACAGAGATACTGTGTCCTACTGCAAAAACGGTTTCATTCCTGTAAAGCAAATCATTTGATCTTGTATCCGCATCCCTATATTCGTCATTTGAGTCGGAAAAGGCATGTCTAACTACAAATGATTGAGATTCTAAACTTTCTACAATTATTTCAGGCTGAAATATGCACTTAAAGTCAATATCATGTTCATCAGGCTCTTGTATATTTCGATTCACTAAAAACATACTTATGGCGAACGTGTCTCCAAATGGACGCACAAGCCACTCTAGATAAATGTTAGTGGTATTTGGAATGGCTGCTTTTTGTTTCTTTCCGACCCCTATAGAAAAATCAATTTCATGCTTCTCCAATTTGTATACCTTTCGTTCCCAGTGTTCTTTATCACCTAACTCTTGGTACATACCAAAATGAACATCCAGAACGACTTTTGCAGAAAGTTTATCAATTAAAAATGAAAGGCCCACCGCAGAGGGATTCATAGCTTTTGCTAATGGAGCGAGTGATTCAACTTCTTCTTTATTCGTTTCTTTTCCTTCTAATACAGTTAGTTCATCTTCTTCTTTTGCTAAAGAAGAGTTTTGGGGCCATAAAATGCCGCATAAATATTTTTGTAAAGGTTTTGTTTTTATTACTTCCTCTATATAACTAGGACCAACTAGCTCTGTGTGTAAGCGTTTAATTAATTCGTCTCTTGCTTCGACAGATTTAGTATTCATCATATTTCTCCTTTTGTTAATTTATTTCAATGATATCTAATAACAGTAAAATTTTAAATAGAAAATCAAGCAATTTTTTTAAAATATGGTAAAATATAAGCTGTTTCCAATTTTTTATAGAGAAGGGTGAATATTGTGAAAACCATCTTAGATAATTTAAATGAAGAACAGAGACAAGCAGCGAGTACTTCTACGAAGTATCTTCAGATATCTGCAGGTCCAGGGACAGGTAAAACTTCAACTCTTGCTGCACGTATCTTAAATTTACAATACAACTATGAATTGACGTCAAGTGACATTATCGCAATATCATTCTCTCGTACTGCAAAGGAGCAATTGACAACAAAAGTAAAATCTTATACGGACCAACTTGGCTACGGAAGTGTGATAGAAGTTTTAACTTTTCATAGTTTAGCTCATCGCATTCTTAGGTATGGAGTACACACTAACGAATCTAGGTTCAAGTCCGGTTTTCATACAATTAATACTGAGGATTTTATAAAGGTTCAGCCCAGAATCTTAACTGGTTTATGTAAGAGCTACACTAATCGAGACCTTGTGGGTATTGCTCTATCCAAAGGGTTAGCACTTATTCGACAGGGACATCACCTAGATAAGGTTATTTATACACATTGGTCAGAGGTCGACCCTCATGCAGTTTATAAAGTGAACGTAGATTCAAATGACCGTGTAATTATTACAGGAGCAGATATGATAGAGTTTTGGCAACGGGTGGAGAAGTTAGAGGAAACAAAAAATATAGTTGATTTTCAAGGATTAATTACAGAAGCTAATAAACTACTTTTAAAAAAATCGGATACTTATAACTTAATAGCAAATGGATTAAAGCATATTCTTGTTGATGAGTACCAAGATACCTCAGCATCTCAAGAGAAATTTCTATTTTCACTAGCTAGCTGGGATAAGGGTATCACTGTAGTTGGAGATGAAAATCAATCTATTTATGCTTTTAATGGATCCAACCCAAGTAATTTAGAGAATTTTTACTCCTATTTTAAAAAAGTAGATCCTAAACAAACAGAAAAAATTCATTTGCAAAAAAATTATAGGTCAGGGAAGAGTATTGTTGAATTATCTAATCATTTTATTAAAAAGAATTGTATTGAGAATACAATAGATACATTTAATAATAAACCTATTATAGTAAATACTCATTCTATTAGCCTTGCTGCTGCTTATATAGCAAGTAAAATTCAAGAATTAAAGCACAAACAGGGTATCTCTTATAACGATATGTGTATTCTTTATCGTAAAAATTCTCATCATTCTCCTCAAGCTAATGAAGTGATAAAAGAATTAGATAATTATGAAATACCTTGGGGAAATGCGGATTTTTCTGGAGGTAGTGAAGTAGCTATTAAAGAAAAAATTTTAGAGATTTGTGATGAATACCCAGCCATGGAGTTAAAAGATTTAATGACGGATGTTCATTTGTGCCACACATGTAATGAGGAAGTTCTATGTATTATAAAGGATGCTATTGTGCAAGGAGCTGCAGATACAGATGATTTAATTGATTATTTAATTGATCTTGATTCCTTACCAGAAAATAATACAGAAGAAAGCGTAACTCTAAAGACCATTCATCAAGCAAAAGGGCAAGAATATCCTATTGTTTTTATTTTATATATTGGTGATAGGCAGCTTCCTCATGGAAGCGTCCCAAATATTGAAGAAGAAAAGAGGTTGCTTTATGTTGGTATAACTAGAGCGATGGAGCAATTGTACGTTATTGGAGAACCTGGGATTCAACATGAAAATTTTCTTGGAGATTGTATGAAAAGCTCTGATGTAGATGTGGTGGATTACCACACTCGGTACAGTTATAAACGAGAAAACGCTGAAGATTTTGATGATGCTGACCGGTCACTTATTAATGAAACATCAGAGGCTCTTAAAGAGGAAGAAAAGAATAGGATACAACATCTTGTAGATATGATGGAAGATTGGTAATTAAGGGGATGTAAAATGATGATAAAAGAAAAAATTATCTTAACAGATAAACAAAAACAATGTGTAAATTTTAAGCCGGAGGGTTCATTATTAGTTCGTGGCATTCCAGGTAGCGGTAAATCAACAATCATCTTAGCTAGATCCCAATATTTATTAAAGGAATTTCCGAATGAGTCACTTACTATCTTGACTTTTAATCGGTCATTAAGTAACTATGTTAGACAATTGGCTCTAAAAACGGGAGATCAACCTATTGAAGCATGTACGTTCCACAATTGGGCGAAACTCCTTTTAAAAGAAACAACGTATCCACATACAAAGCTGATTTTGGGAGATACAAGAAAAAGAGCTATTCAATTTGCAAAAAATATCGTGAATAAGAGAATAGAAAAAGTCTCATTTCCGAAAATAAAGGACCAGAAGAATGAGTCAAAAGCTTTAATTGATTTTTTGAGTGATGAAATTGAATGGATTAAAGGTAGTGATATTAAGAGTAGAGAAGAATACTTAAAAGTTGTACGTGTAGGAAGAGGAACAGAAATTCGAGTGAACAAAAAGCATCGTGAAACAATCTACCACGTTTTAGAGAAATATAATGAACTGTTACAAAAGCATTCTCATTATCAAGGAGTAGATGGGGAGGACCTAGCACGTATCTTAATAGAAAAAGTGGAAGATCTTCCTCTAAAGAAACGACCTGATCATATATTAGTTGATGAGGCACAAGATTTGCATAGCATACAACTTAAAGCAATAAAGGTTATTGCAAAAAAAAGTTTGACAATAGGTGCTGATAAAGGACAACAAATTTATCGACGTACATTTACATGGAAAAAAGCGGGTATTGATGTGGTCGGAAATCGTAGTAGGTTTTTAAATGAAACGTTTCGTTCTACCAAGCAAATCGTACGCTTAGCTAACTATTTTCAGGGGAAAGATACTTTCTTCACCAAAGACGAGGAGTATATAAAAGCAAAAGAACCAGATATTGAAGGGAAGATTCCTGACCTTTGCTTATGTGAGAATGGAGAAGATGAGGTAAAACAAATCATTGGCCATATTAAGAAGGTAAGAAATACTTTCCCAGAAGATACAATTGGAGTCATAGCAAATACGAATGCAACTTTGAAAAAACTTAAAGATATTATCGAATTAGAGGGAATACCTGTTTATAATTTGCAAGACGGAGAGAGTGATATGATTTCTCCAGGTGTAAAACTTACCACTTTTCACTCGTCAAAAGGTCTTGAGTTTGATCACGTAATAGTTACAGGGTTAAAAAAGGGGAAACTGCCATATAAAACTCCAGGACTTGGAGAGGACGAAGCTGAGTTTCTTTCGAGAGAAAGGAAAAAGTTTTACGTTGCTATGACGCGGGCCAAAAAAACATTGCTTATTACAGCAGTAAAACCTTATTCAGTGTTTATTGAAGATTTAGATTCCACTTTATACAATTTAATAAAGAAATAGCTGGAGAAGTATTTTCCAGCTGTTTTTGTTTATCAGGTGTTAACATATTTGTGGTGAAAAAATAACGTCTAATAATTAGGTTAGAAAATAGTTTTCTGACAGGGGAACAAATGTTAGTATTAGGTATAGTAAAGTTTTAGAATAAAAGTAATAGTAGAGGTAATGAAATTTGATAGTAATCGATTTGTTTTCAGGTGCCGGTGGTCTAAGTGAAGGGTTTCAAAGTGAAAGATTTAAAACGATTGCCCAAGTAGAAAAGGATAAATGGGCATGTGAAACATTAAAAACAAGAGCATTTTTCCATTTTCTAAAGAAACATGGGGATTTAGAAACATACTTTCAATACGTAAGAAATACTCATTCGTATAAAGAGATTGAACGTTCTAGAGAAATGGTTTATTTAAAATATCCAGAGCTGAAAGAGAAAATAGAATTTGAAATTTTAAATAAAAAGTTTGGCAATCCTTCTAACGATCCAGAAGCGTCATCTTCTAACCAAGTTATTCGGCTAATTGAAAAATCAGCAAAATATAATAATGTAAATCATGTAGATCTGTTAATAGGTGGCCCTCCTTGTCAAGCTTACTCATTAATAGGAAGAAGTCGCATGAAGGAAGCTGCAGAAAAAGATAACAGAAATTTTCTTTTTTATTATTATTTAAATCTAGTAAAAGAGTTTAAACCTAAAGCGTTTCTTTTTGAGAATGTACCGGGAATATTAAATGCCAAAAAAGGAAAGGTTTTTGAAGCTATTCAAGAAGAATTTGACCGTATTGGCTATACGATATTATCTGGAAAAGAAGGTGAACATAAAAATAATGTATTAAATTTCTCAGATTTAGGAGTAGGCCAAAAGAGAAAGAGAGTTATTTTATTCGGATTTAAAAAAGAATTAAATTATCAATATCCTGACTTTGATAAATATAAGATTTATTGGAATCATAAATTAGATACAAATAGTATTATTTCTGATTTACCTTTTCTTGAGCCCGGAAACGGAGATGACTATGCTGTCTTGGAGTATATGAATAACCACAGTAGACATTTAACGGATTATCAGCTATTGATGCGAAAAGATAGTGAAGGCATCATGAACCATAAAGCAAGACCACTTCAAAATAGAGATAGAGAGATTTACCGTTTAGCAATCGAAAAAGCTAGAGAAGGAGAGCAGATCAAATACTTTGATTTACCTTCTCGATTAAAAACGCATAAAAATGAAAAGGCATTTCTCGACAGATTTAAAGTTCATTGGTCAGAAAACATTCCACATACTATCGTAGCACACATTGCTAAAGACGGACATTACAACATTCACCCTGACATTAAGCAAGCCAGATCGTTAACAGTAAGAGAAGCAGCAAGAATCCAAAGTTTCCCTGATAATTATAAATTCGAGGGGCCCCGTACGTATCAGTTCACTCAAGTTGGGAATGCTGTTCCTCCGCTTGGTTCACACGTTATGGCAAGAGCTGTTAGTGAAATATTGAAATAAAAAGATGTAAGCATCTCTTTAGCTATACCATTATCATGGTATAGCTATTTTTATATAATAAAAGTAATAAAAATCTTTTTATGATAAAATAATAGTTAGATAATGGGTAAAAAGGCTATATTTTTATAACAAAATTACAGATATATAGCTATTTTCTCTTGTAAGAGATCAGTGAATAATTAGTTAAAGGTGAGGTTATATGAGTAACCCGTTGATAAAGAAAGAACAGGGATATTTAAATAAAACATTAAGCATAATTGAACAACTAATTGAGAAAAAGCAAGGCGTTCAGCATTCTGTAGCGTCTAGTGATGTTGAAGCTCAGTTAATAGATATAAAAGATAAACAGTTACGCAAGCTTTACGAAGCGAAAAACAATCCATATTTTGGACGTTTAGATTTCGAAGATGAGTTTGATCAAGATACAATATATATAGGAAAAAAAGGTATTGATAACGAAGGGGAGCTAGTTGTTGTAGATTGGAGGACGAATCTTGGTAAGCTTTACAATGCATATCAAGGTTTACAGTCTACATTTAATTTAGAGGGAAACGTGCCGCGTGAAATTGTCATTCATGGGAAACGTGGAATAATTGTTGAAAATGCAAAAGTAGTAAATGTCACAGATATTGGACAAAGTGGAATTATCGAAAACGAAGATGGCCAAAAAGTAAAATATATGGATGACTATTTAGAGGGAATTTTAACTAATACAAGTGAAGATCATCAGCTGCGAGATATTATCGCTAGCATACAATCGGAACAAGATGAGATTATTCGCTTGCCATTAAAGGATACAATTATTGTACAAGGAGCGGCAGGAAGTGGTAAATCAACTATTGCTTTGCACCGTATCTCATATTTACTTTATCAATATCATGAGCAGTTAAAACCTCAGGATATTTTAATTTTGGCACCTAATAAAATTTTCTTATCATATATTAAACAGGTTGTACCTGAAATTGAAGTAGAGGGGATTGAGCAGCGTACGTTCTATGATTGGGCATCTTCTTACTTTACAGATGTGAATGATATTCCAGATTTGCATGACTATTATGTGAAAGTACAGAACTCCACACATAAAGAAGACTTAGTCAAAGTTTCGAAGTATAAGGGCTCTTTGCGCTTCAAAAAGTTGTTGGATGATTTCGTAGAGTCAATTGGGCAAACTATGCTTCCCCACAGTGACATTATCATAGGAACAGATTTTATTTTGCCTAAAAAAGACGTAATTAGTTTTTATGAGGGAAAAGAACATCTTCCTTTGAACGTACGAATGAAAGAAGTTAAAAGCTTCATTGTAAATTGGAGTAAAAATCAAGTTGGAAATCTACGTGATAAAATTGATACTGATTTTGAAGAAGCTTATCGTAAATGGGTAGTTACTCTTCCAGAGGGAGAAGAGCGTAAAGCTATGTACGAAGCGTTAGAAAACGCAAAAACTTTACGTTTGCGTTTACTCTCAGAAAAAGTTCAATCTGAAATTCAAGTTTATGTAAAAAAGATGGAACATATTCCTGCAATTCTAATGTATAAGTCCGTTTTTCAAAAAAAAGTATTTGACCGTTTTCACCCCGGTTTAGATGAAGAATTACTCAGTTTGATGCTTAAAAGTGGAAGAACTATAAAAAAAGAGCAGTTTCGCTATGAAGATATAGCACCACTTATTTATTTGGATGCAAAAATAAATGGCAAAAAGTTAGAATATGAACATATTTTTATTGATGAAGCCCAAGACTATAGTCCATTCCAACTTGCGATTATGAAAGATTATGCGAAATCAATGACAGTATTAGGTGATATCGGCCAAGGAATATTTGCATTTTATGGGTTGGATCGCTGGGAAGAGATCGAGTCGTATGTTTTTAAGGAAAAAGAATATAAAAGACTTCATTTACAAACCAGCTACCGTTCTACTAAACAAATTATGGATATGGCCAATCGCGTTCTATTAAATAGTAATTATGATTTCCCCTTAGTTATCCCGGTTAATCGTGTTGGTGACACGCCCGAGATAAAGAAGGCAATGAGTATTGGAGAACTATATGATGAAATGGTATTATCTATTAGGGACTTTGAAGAAAAAGGCTATAAAAAAATCGCCATTTTAACTGAAACGAAACAATCTGCTATTGATACATTGGATCAGTTGGAACGACGCGGCCTTCACCATATGGAAGTAATTAAAGAAGGACATCAAGAACTTACAAAACCAATTGTGATTATTCCTTCATTTTTAGTAAAAGGTTTGGAGTTTGACGCTGTTATTTTAGATGATGTTAGCGATAGTACATTCAAAGATGAAACTCACCACGCTAAGTTGCTCTATATGTCAGTAACGCGTGCTCATCACAGCTTGCATATGTTCTATAGAGGTAACATTTCGCCTCTATTAGAGGATCGAGATCCAAATGAACCACCTAAGCCTCGAAAGTCTTTTGAAGATTGGCTAACTACAGACATTACAAACCCGCATGTAGAGCCACAAGTAGAGAAAATGAAAGCTGTGGCAAGTGAAGAGACACTTCGCCTGTTTGATGACGAAGAAGAGGATTTGGTAATAGAAGCATTTGAAGATGACCGTGAACGATATTATGATTTTTATGCGTGGTTAAAAGTATGGAAGCGCTGGGCTGAATTAAAGAAAAATATGAAGGAATAGATCGTTTAAGGAATGTGATAGAATGAAAAGAGTATATTCAGCAGGTTTTACTGCGGAGCATTTATATCGAAATGAAATGAAATTAATTATAGATCTTCAGTTACAAGGTTTGTCTAAACAAGAGATAAAAGAAAAGGTGTTTGAAGAGAATATTTTTCAATGCCGCAGCGAAGCAGCTATCAAGGATTTGTTTCCTCGTGTATATAAACGTACACCATTTTTAGATGGTTATTTAAAACAAGTGATTTTGAGCGGTGGCCGTTCTGATCAAAATGCGCTTTTATTGTATAGCTTTTTAAAGTGTTTTAAGCTACCTAGTGATTTCTTCTTAGAAGTTATTCATTATAACTTTAATAACTTTAAAGCAACCATTACTGATGGAGCCATTCGTACATTCTTTGAAGAAAAAGAACAACAGTATGAACAAGTAAGAGAATGGTCTGAACAAACGAAATACAAGTTAAAACAAGTCATGATTAAGTTGTTAATTGAAGCGGAACTACTTGAGCGTAACGAAGATGGTTATTTGATTAAACCACTTCCACTAAGTAGAGAGCTGAGTGAGTATATAGAACTAAATCAGCAATATCAAGATTTGCTCGCTTATACGTTGAATGATTAATGGAGGAATAGAGTGGATATTCAAAAAAAATTAGATCGCTTTTTTGAAGAAATTCAAAAAGAAGATTTTTTGAAAATGAGAGGACTTGGCAATGAAGTACCATACTTTGTGTTTGATTATGAACCAGAGTATGAAATTATGATACGTAAGTCAATAAAGTATCATTCGGATAAGCTTCCCGTAGAGGTGAAAGTATTAAATTTGTTTGAAATGATGATTGGTCTTTTTGAAGATATTTCGTTGGACGGATTAAAACAATTTGAGGAAGATGAGGGGACGGAAGAGCTATTTGACGCTATGCGTCCTACACTTGAAGAAGAAACATTAGTTGAAAGAATTGGAGAGGAAGCTGAAGATACACAAATTTTGCTTATTACCGGTATTGGAAGTGTATTTCAGTTAATTCGTACGCATGAACTATTAAATCAATTGCATGCCAAAGTAACAAACACGCCAGTCATTGTTTTTTATCCTGGTACATATACAGGTCAAGGCTTAAGTTTGTTCAACCGTTTTGATTCGAACGGTTATTATCGTGCTTTTTCGATTTGAAGATTGAGGGGGAAATTACGTAGTGCTGCAAGATACATTTACAATCAAAGAATTGTTTAGAAAAGATATTGATCGTGAAATTAACGGTGTTGTTCAAGCTGGACAAAAAGAAGAGAGAATTGTTTTAGATGAGCTTGAAGAGTACGTAATGACAAAAGAAATCAATAACAATATGGCTTACTTTTATGAAAACTACAGCTATAGCTTAGAAAATCCTACAACCAAAATGGGAGTGTGGATTTCAGGTTTCTTTGGATCAGGTAAATCCCACTTTTTAAAAATTTTATCTTATCTTTTAAATAATGAACCTGTATTTGGAAAAAAAGCAGTTGATTTCTTTGAAACTAAAACAGGTAACGAAAAATTACTAGCAAACATGAAGCGTTCTGCTGAATATGAAAGTGATGCGATTTTATTTAATATTGATTCTAAGTCAGCCGGTGGCAAAAAAGAAAAAGCTACCATTATTGAAGTGTTCTTAAAAGTGTTTAACGAACATTTAGGATATTCTCCTACCCTTTGGATTGCCAACCTAGAGCGCCAACTTGCTGAAGAAGGTGTTTATGAGCAGTTCGTTCGAAATTTTGAAGAGATCACAGGGAAATCATGGACTGAGGAAAGACCTCGTATTACATTTAAAAGAAAAGCTTTTGCTGAAGCCTTAGCACCACTTGGGTATGATGAAGCAACTGCAGATACTATTTTAAAAGGGGCTAACAAAACATTTGAAATTAGCTCAGAAGAATTAGCAAAATTGGTTGCGAAGTATGTCCAAGAAAAAGGTGACAATTATCGTTTAACTTTTTTAGTGGATGAAGTGGGTCAATATATTGGTGATGACATCAATTTAATGCTGAATTTGCAGACGATTGTTGAAGATTTAGGAAATCACTGTCAAGGGAAAGTATGGGTTATTGTCACTTCTCAAGAACAAATTGATGCAGTGACAAAAGTCAAAGGTTTTGACACCTTTTCTAAAATCCAAGGGAGATTTGCTACAAAAATTCATTTAACAAGTGCAAACACGGACGAAGTTATCAAACGTCGTTTGCTTGAGAAAACGAATGCGACAGCGGATCGTTTAAAAATTGATTTTGATCAAGTAGGTCAAAGTTTAAACAATACACTTACATTTGAAAAAGATAAGAGCGTATTACAAAACGGGTTTAGTAATGGAAATGAATATGCTGAAATCTATCCATTTGTACCGTATCAAGTACCTTTATTACAACGTGTATTTAATAAGGTACGCCGTCAAGGAGAAGCAGGCGCGTCATTAGCCCAAGGCGAGCGCTCTCTTTTAAATGCCTTCCAAGAAGTAGCTGTTCAATTAAAAGAAGAAGATACAAATCAGTTAGCGCGCTTTTCACAGTTTTATGAAACAGTTCGCCGATTCTTAAGTACAGCTGTTGCAGCTACTATTTCAGAAGCTCATAGACGTGAGGGTATTACAGATTTTGATGTTGAAGTATTAAAAGTACTGTTTATGATTAAAGGAATCGATGAAATCAAAGCAACAGTTGATAATATTACGACCTTACTTGTTGATAGTGTTGATTGCATTAAGAATGAACTAGAAAAGGATATACGCCGCTCATTAAATCGTCTTCGCCAGCAAATGCTAATTGCTGAAAATGCGGATAAAACTTTTGTATTCTTAAGTGATGACGAACAAGAAATTAACCGAGAAATTCAAAATGAACATGTGAATGAGGCAAATGTAACAGATGCATTAGGAAAGATGTTTTATGAAGACATCATCTCGATGAAGTCTTATCGCTATCAAAAAACACATGATTTTGAGTTTAACAAAAGCTTTGATACGTACAACCGTGGTGGGAAGACAAATGCATTAACACTGCAAGTTGTTACAACGGATATGACAGAAGAGCAGGCGCGTTTAGAAGCCAATTCTGGCTTACTTATTATGTTTATTCCTGAAGAGTACTCTGCTAGATTCTTTGAACCAATGCAATATGCACAAAAAATACAAGCGTACGCAAACAAAAAAATGTCTTCAGGATTAACTGATAAACAGCGTCAAATCTTAAACGAAAAACGCCAACAAATTAGTGAGTTTGAGAAAAAAGCTGAAGAAGCGTTAGCCGAAGCAGCTTTCCATGCTAAATATTTTATTCAAGGTCAAGAGCATACATTTAAAGGTAATCTTGATAATCAACTTCAAGGAGCGTTCGAGTCGTTAGTTCGTAACACATATAATTACCTTAGTTATATGGATGAGCCAGTTCCAGTGAAAAATGCGAATGACACAATTTATAAATGGGCAACTCAAGGTCTTGAAGGTAATTTAGATGGTACATTTACCAACAATTTAGCGTATGATACCCTTTTCCGCTACTTAGAAGAAAGTCGCAATCGTCAAATTGTCACAATGAAGACAGTAGTTGATAAATTTAGAGATGTTCCATATGGTTGGAGTGAAAATGATGTTGCTGGTCTTGTTGCAGCTTTGGTTCACGGTGGTAAAATCAAAGTTACCTATATGAATAACGATTTTGGAATAGGTGATGCACAATTCGTATCACGCATTACAAAAGCATCTGAACGTGAAAAAATAATTGTAGAAGCAGAAGTGATCGTACCACAGCGGATTCGTAAAGAAGTAACTGAGATTATGCGAGAGATATTTAATAGCTATGAGATTAGTGAAACGTACGACGATATTTCTAAAAATATCCGCTCGCAAATTGACAGGTACTTCGTACAGCCTATGAAAGAAATTCAGCAATTGAAATCACGTGAAAACACACATTATCCGTATCCAGGTACAATTGAACTCAGTAAAATTAAAAATGGAATTGATGATTTGCTTGCCATTTCTAATCGTGAGGAATTTGTAGATGAATTCATTGAGCTTGATGAAGACTTAGAAGATTGGTCAGAACAGCTAAGCACGCATGTTTCATTTTATAAAGGAAATGCCATTCGACATTTTGATGAAAGTGTTCAATTGCTTAAAGACCGTGCTGATGATTTAGATGTAGCTAAAAATAGAAGCGAAGTACAAACTATTAAAAATCAAATTAATACAATATTAACAATGGATAATCCATATCGTGAGATCCCTCATTTACCCGTATTAAATGAAAAATTGAAATCGGAGTTGACAAACTTTGTAAAAGAAGAGTTAGGGATACACTTAGAGCAAATGGAAAACATTCGCAAACAAATGGAGTCTCTTCAAAACCGTTATGACGTTGAGGAAGTTAAATTGTTCTTGCAAAAAGAAATGGAAGAACTCTCTAGACGTATTGAGCAATTGACAGAAGTAGAAAGCATCTCACGTGTCTATACGTACACACAGATTGCTAATAATGATTTACGTCGAGTAGAAAATAGAGTACAAGAGCTATATAAAGAATATTTAGCTTCGAATAAAGGTGACGAGGATGAAATTGTAGTAGTTCCACCAATTGAAGTTCAGGCAAATGAACTAATCAATAAAGCCTTATCGAACAGTAACTTAGAGCTGCATAGTGAAAATGATATTGATGTATTTCTTCAAAAAATGAAGCAGCAACTACTAGCTAATATTCGAAGTGGACATAAAATTATTATTAAGAAATAAAAGGAGTCAAGGCAATGAAGAATAAAGCATTAAAAGAATTTGCGGTCTACGCCCGTAACGAACTACGAAATCAAATTGCCTTACGAGCACAAGCCTTTGGAATTACTTCCGAAGGCTCTCCTGTGCTTACAACAGGTACTGATTATCTTGAAATTAATGGAGGGAAATTAGACTTAATCTATCGAAACAGTTTACAAAAGTTATTAAAAGAAATTGAAACAAAGGGCTATGATAACGTTATCGAAGAAGTTGCATACACATGGTTTAACCGTTTAATTGCCATTCGGTTTATGGAGCTACATAACTACCTACCATCTAAAATCCGTGTATTGTCTAGCGAAACAAAAGGGAAAATTGATCCGGATATTTTAACGGAATACGAATATGCAGATTTACCAGTCAATAAAGAAGAAGTGGCGAGAAATATAGCAGAAGGAAATCGTGAAGCAGGATTTCGAAAACTTTTAGTAGCGCAATGTAATGAATTGCATGAAATTATGCCGTTTCTTTTTGAAAAAGTTGCAGATTATACTGAGTTACTTTTACCAGAATCTTTGCTTCATGCAGATTCGTTAATTAATCGACTTGTTCAAGATTTAGAAGAAGACAATTTTGAAGAAGTAGAAGTTATTGGCTGGTTATATCAATATTATATGTCTGAAAGAAAAGAACAAGTTGGAGGATTGAAAAATCAAGCGGTATCAAAAGAAAACTTACCAATCGTAACACAATTATTTACACCAAAATGGATTGTACAATATATGGTGCAAAATTCCTTAGGTAAGTTATATGATGAATGGAATCCAGAAAATGAGTTAGTAAGCGGATGGGAATATTATCTCAAATCATCTGAAAAGCTGCCAATTCCCAATGTTAATTCTGTAGAAGATATTAAAATAATTGACCCAGCATGTGGATCGGGGCATATTCTTGTCTATGCTTTTGACTTATTGTATGACATGTATCTAGAAGCAGGATATTCGGAAAGAGAAATTCCGAGATTAATTTTAGAAAAGAATATTTATGGGTTAGATATTGATAAACGTGCAATTCAAATGGCTAGCTTTGCATTAATGATGAAAGGACAAGAAAAACATCGTCGGTTTTTGAAAAAATCCATCAATTTAAAATTAAATATTTATGAGTTTTTTAATGGTGAGATAGTTTCAGAAGAAGCATTACAATTTTTGAAGAAAAAATTTAAAAATATTGAATTACCTTTAGAGTTATATAAAGATTGTTGGGATGCAAAACAGTTTGGTTCATTAATTCAAGTTGAAAACAAAAACGTGGACTACCTTAAAATAATCAAGACAATTGAATCTCTTAATGTTAACGAAGTTGATTTGTTAGAAGAAACTTATATTATTGAATTACAGGATAAATTGTTACCTCTATTACAACAAAGGTATTTATTATCTTTGAAATATGAAATAGTTATCACAAATCCACCTTATCATAATAAATACAATCCTGTATTAAAAAAATTCATGGATCAAAACTATAAAGATTATAAATCAGATCTTTATGCTGCTTTTATTTATAAGTGCCTACAGATGGGAAAAGAGGATGCGTTCATAGGAATGATGACCCCATTTACGTGGATGTTTATTTCTTCTCATGAGAACTTGAGAAAATATATCATTAATAATCATACTATATCTTCGTTAGTCCAGCCTGAATACCATGCTTGTTATGATATCGCTCATGTTCCAATTTGCACCTTTGTAATACAAAAACAGACAAAAGTCACGATAGGTGACTATGTTAAATTAGAAGAATTTAAAGGAGCTAGTTTACAACCTATTAAATTAAAAGAAGCTATTACAGGTCAAACTCATTATCGATACAGAACAAGTAGTATGAATTTTAAAAAGATACCTAGCTATTCACTAGCTTATTGGATACCAAAGGCGTTCCTAACTACGATAGCTAACTTACCAAGTATTGGTGAAAGTGTAGATGTTATTACTAAAGGAATATTTACTGGAAATAACGATTATTTTTTAAGACTCTGGTACGAAGTAGGGTATAAGAATGTAAAACTTAATAACTGGAAAAAATTCGCTAAAGGAGGTCCCTTTAGAAGATGGTATGGTAATATGGTGCACGTATTAAAGTGGTTTAATAACGGAGAAGAGTTGAGAAATTCAAAAAATAGTGGATTAGGAGCTTCAAAATATTTTGGACGTCAATACATTTGCTGGTCACGTGTCACTGTGGGTAAAATATCTTTTCGTTTAAATCAAGGAGATGTTTTTTTTGATGATACAAATCCAGTAATTATTAACGAAAAAAGCCCAGAGTTTTTACTAGGAGAAGTTAATTCTTCAGTATTTAATTACATTTTAACTTTTATTAACCCTACAGTATCCTATCAGATAGGAGATATTAGAAAAGCTGCTAAAATGAATAAAATAGATAATCAAATTGAGCAAAAAGTAGTTAAACTTAGCAAAGAAAATATTAATTTAGCTAAAATAGACTGGGACTCATTTGAGATTTCTTGGGATTTTAAACAGCATCCTTTTTTAATATATAAAAATGAAAAGAAGTTATTAAAAGATATATATTTTATTTGGAATGATATGGCGAAGAAAAGTTTTTTGAAATTAAAAGAAAATGAAGAAGAAATCAACAAAACTTTTATTGATCTATATAATTTACGAAATGAATTAAACTTTAAAGTAAAAGAAGAAGAAATTTCTATTAGGCGTGCGGACCGTATTCGTGAAACAAGGTCATTCTTATCCTATTGCGTAGGGTTAATAATGGGACGCTACTCCCTAGACGCTGAAGGGCTAGCTTATGCAGGTGGAGATTGGGATGAAAGTAAGTACCAATCATTCCGACCAGATCAAGATGGTATTATTCCATTAACGGATACTGCTTATTTTGAACATGATATTATTTCGCGTTTACAAGAGCTACTAACTTTAATGTTTGGGGAAGACACGTTATTTGAAAATCTTCAATGGTTAGCAGAATCTTTAACGATGAAAAATAACGAGACACCAAATGAGCGTTTACG
This sequence comes from Bacillus sp. ILBB4, assembly GCF_035064545.1. NCBI lineage: Bacteria > Bacillati > Bacillota > Bacilli > Caryophanales > Bacillaceae > Bacillus > Bacillus sp. ILBB4. The sequence goes on from NZ_JAIQVD010000003.1 coordinate 792,164, forward strand.
TCGTTACTTCTTTGATGAGTTTTATCAAGATCACTGCAAGGTTTATCAAAAGCGTCCAATTTATTGGATGGCAGAGTCCGGTAAGAAAAAAGGGTTCCGTGCACTGTTCTATTTACATCGCTATACGCCGGAAACACTAGCGACGATGCGTTTTTCTTATGTGCAAAACTTGCAAGAAAAGCTAATACAAGAGCAAAAACGTTTAGAACAAGATTTAGTAAATCCAGATTTAAAAGCTACAACCAAGAAACGTTATGAAAAGCAGTTAAATACAATCAAAGCCCAACAAGATGAACTCGTTGAATTTGACAAGAGTTTAGCAGAACTAGCCAATCAACGCATTGCATTAGATTTAGATGATGGCGTAGTTGTAAACTATGCAAAATTACAAAATGTACTGGCTAAAATTAAATAGATTTAAAAAAGAGAGAATATTTTTCTCTCTTTTTTCTTTACATTGACTTTTATCTTTCATATTCTATAGTATTAGGAGTAAGAATTTTGAGGGCTGGTGTCAAATGAATATTATTGAAGAATTATTACAGTTGTTCCAAGAACAATTAGTTGAAAATAAAGCTTCTAGTCGTGCAATTGTGTTTTGGTATGATACACAAAGCAACGAGAGGGACTTAGAAGCAATAAAGCAAGCTTTACATAATGAAGGCATTCGTGTTTGGGAGTTAAATAAGAGTAATGTATTTCGTACAAAGGTGTTATTAGAGCTAGAAGACACAGAAAACTCTTATTTGGTGTATGCTCCTTTTACAAAACCAAAAGATGAAGATAATTTTTTAATTGATGTGCTACTCTATGGTGGGAAATTTGGCGAGTTTCAAGCAGATGAAGTAGCTATTAAAATGAAAGAGCTACGTCTTGACCATTTATCTGTTCGTCCGCTTATTGAAAAACATTGGACGTTTTTCAAGAGTCAGAAGCGTATAGCAAAGTTTAAGAAATTATTGCCAAATACGCCTAATCCTGATCATATCGAACAAACAATGTTAGCAGTACTTGTGAATGCTAAAAGTATTCATCCTCAGGATTTATTAAAAAGTGTGATTTTATTGGGTGGTACGAAACAATCAAATGAGGCCTTCGTACAAATTGAAAAGTACATGGATTCAGAGTTATTCTTCGATCTTGTAGAAGACTATTTTGGTATTAGGCCTAGCGAAGATAATCGTTTATTTTCTATTATGGAGCATATTGTGTTTCAGCACTATGCTTTTCATGTAGACGAAAAAATGCTTCCAGGTACATACCCTTCTAAGGTTCCAAACATTTGTAAAGTGTTTATTGATGACTGGTTAAAGTCGGATGAACGAATCTTTTTAGAAAATGTTTTAGATGAACTCGAACGTCATTGGGGAGTAAGTTATTCAGTTGACCAACATACGTATCAAGCTTTTATTCGTTGTGATACCTTCTCGGTTATTGAACGTAAAATTTTAGATGCATTGTATGATCTGTTTATCAGTGAAACGGTTCTACCTGCTGAGTGGAAAGGTATTTTGGCAGAACGGAGTAAAAGCTATTGGTATAAAACTCGTTTCCATGAAGAGTATGAGTTAGTAGAGAAAGTGTTAGAGTTTTACGAGCAAAAAGCATTGTTTGAAAAAAACTCCCCTCTTTCTAACTCACAGCAATGGTATGAGACGTATACGAATCAATATTATGTAATTGATCAATTGTATCGTCAAATTTATGTAGTATTTGTAAATGGTACAAATTTAGATAGATATCAAGAATTGATGCAGCGGGTAACGTTTTGGTACGAAGCAAAATATTTGCCGGTTATGGGTAAATATACGGATGATGTGTTAGATGCAGAATTAGTGACGAAATGGAAAGTGCCGGGTGTTGTAGGACAGCGTCATTTTTATAGCACCTATATTCGTCCAATTATAGAAGGAACCAGAGAGCGTGTGTTTGTCATTATTTCAGACGCGTTACGCTATGAGGCAGGAAAAGAATTAGCTGATAAGTTTGGTCAACGTCTGAACGCTGAAGTGCAAATTAGTTCTATGCAAGCTATAATTCCTACATATACACAACTAGGAATGGCCGCATTACTACCTGGGAAAATCACAGATATATCATCAGACGGACAAGTGTTCGTAGATGGCGTATCGACAAAAGGTATCCAAAATCGGAATAAAATTTTACAAATGAATGAGCCAGACTCAATCGCCTTAAATATGGAACAGTTTATTAGTTTAAATAAAGAGAGTGGTCAAGAGTATATTCGTGGTAAACGTGTTGTGTACTTATATCATGATAATATTGATGCAGTTGGGGATTCAAGTAAGACAGAACGCTACACGTTTGAAGCGGTCGAAAGTACAATTGAAAGAATTCAAGCGGCAGTTCGAAAATTAACAGGTACGTATGAAGCTGCCCGTATTTTTATGACGACCGATCATGGATTTTTGTATCAGGCGTCTGAAGTGGAAAAATATCAAAAAACAGATGGTATAAAAGGAACAATCTTTGATTCTAACCGGCGTTTTGCGATTGGCACTGGACTAAATGTACCGCAAGGATCTGTGAAAGTGTCTCTTGATTATTTAGGATTAACAGGTGTGGAAGCTGTTATTGCAAAAGGATTAAATCGTTTTACGAGACGAGGAGGACAGCGTTTTGTTCACGGAGGAGCGATGCCACAAGAAAGTATTGTTCCAGTTATAGAATATCGCCAAGTAAAAGGAAAAGCTCGTAAATCTGAACAAGCTCGTGTGAATGTACGTGTATCATCAATTCAAAAGGTGATTACAAGTTACCAATTTATTGTCCCGTTTTTCCAAGAAGAGAAGGTATCCAATGAATTACGTGAGCGCACATTACGAGCTGCATTTTATCGAAACGGTGAACGTATTTCTAATGAATTAACCATTACATTCGATGCAACGGGGGATGTTTCTACTCGTCAAACAGAAGCAGTATTTCACTTGCTAGAAGATCGGTATAAAACAGGAGATATATGTTTATTGCTTTTAGAAGACGCCTCTGGACGAACGACGGAGTTATATAGTGAAGAAGAATTTGAATTAAAACTATATAGTGTTTAAAGCGAAGCCTTTCTGGAATAAGTATGACAGAAAGGCTTTTTTTGGTATAATGTAATGATGTAATTTATGAAAATAGGGGGATCTTCATGTTACAAGTAGGAGATATTGTAGAAGGTCCATTATGGCCGGAAATTGTAGAAATAAAGAAATATGAACACATACAAGATACTTTTTATCGGGTGGAAGCTTACGGTAAAGATACAAATCATTATTATCAAGTAATGATGTTAGAAGACCAGGTAGAGAAATTAAAGATTTTAAACAGATCAAATGACCAGTATAAGCTAACTCAACAAGATGTCCAGCATTATTTATTATATAAAGAATTTTTAATTGATCAAAAATTTTCCAAGACACGAGCATTAGGAAATAAAAATGTAATCCCTTTGCCACACCAAATCGAAGCAGTGTATGGAAGGATGCTTCAAATGCCTCAAGTCCGATTTTTGCTCGCGGACGATCCTGGTGCAGGTAAAACTATAATGGCAGGGATGTTAATTCGAGAATTAAAAGCACGTCGCAGTGCTGATCGTGTTTTAATACTTGTCCCACCCCTTGTATTGAAACAGTGGCAGCAGGAACTATTTGAAAAGTTTGGTGAGTCATTTACGATTATTACACGTTCAACATTAAAAGAAGACAGTACTAAAAATCCGTTTCTTGAACGTGATTTTATTTTGTCATCTATTTATTGGGCTGCTCGTGATGATATTAAAAGTCTAGTTATTGAAGCTGATTTTGATTTAGTAATTGTTGATGAAGCTCATAAAATGGCCGCTTATACAACAGGTGGCAAAAACAAAAAAACAAAGCGTACAAAAATCTATCAATTGGGAGAATCTATTTTACGAAATAGTAAGCACTGTTTATTATTAACTGCTACTCCACATAAAGGTGATATGGAGAATTTTCGTCATCTTATGAAATTAGTTGATAGAGATATATTTTCATCTATTAGTATAAATGAAACATTAAAAGACAAAGCAAATCCATTTATCATTCGCCGCTTAAAAGAAAATTTGAAGCAGTTTGATGGGTCACCTTTGTTTCCAAAACGAACGACTAGTACGATAAAATATCATTTATCAAAAAAAGAATTGGAGTTATATGAAGATGTAACACAGTATGTGAAAGATCATTTTAATCGTGCAATGAATAGAGGAAATAACAGTACTGCATTTGCGATGATGTTGTTACAGAGACGTTTGAGTTCATCTATTGAGGCCATTTACTCTTCGTTAAATAGAAGAAAAGAAAGGTTAACATTGTTATTAGAAGATGTAACTCATCTAGAGACTGCGGCTCAACCAAGCATATGGGAAGATTATGATGAAGCAACTTTGGAAGAACAAGAGCTTATTGAAACAGAAAGTGAAAGAGTAGTTGATACAGTTGACCTAGAAGAATTAATAGTAGAAATTCAAGAGCTGGAGTCTTTAATCGCGCATGCAAGTTATATTCGTCACCATTATGTTGAACGTAAATACGTGGAATTAGAGAACACTTTATTTGGTAAAGGGGGCTTGTTGAAAAATGGAGAAAAGATTTTAATTTTCACTGAATCGACTGATACTCTTTATTATCTGGAACAAAAGCTGAGCGAACATGGTTTACGTATTGCAAAGATTGTTGGTAAGTACTCTATGGATGAAAGAAGAAGGCAAGTTGAGATGTTTAAGGAAGATGTATCCATCATGCTAGCTACAGATGCTGGGGGGGAATCAATTAACTTGCAGTTTTGTAATCAAATGATTAATTATGACATTCCTTGGAATCCTAACAAATTAGAGCAACGGATGGGACGTGTTCATCGAATAGGGCAAAAAAATGAAGTGTTTGTTTTTAACTTAGTAGCGAGCAATACGCGAGAAGGCGATGTGTTAAGTACATTACTACAAAAAATGGAACAAATGCGAAAAGATTTAGGCCATGATCTTGTTTATGATTTTATAGGAGATCGAATTGAAGAAAAATTAGCAGATCTTCCTACTTTAATGCAGAAGGCTATTTTAAATCGAGAACGTATTGAGGATATGAAACAAGAATTAGAAAGCACGCTCTCCGAAGAATATGAAGAATTGCTTCGTATTGCACAAGAAGAATCACTTGCCGCCGATAGTATTGATATACCTAGTATGAAAAAAGAGCAATATGATCTTTTAATTCAACGAATACCTGCACGAGCTTACAGTGAATTTACAGTTGAAATCCTAAATGCAAACCGAGTTAAAGTGAATTCATCTCAAGGTGATCAAGTATTTCGAATCGATAGACTTCCAAAGTCAGTACGTGATTTTGCAAGAGAGCACCACATTTACCTTAATGGAAAGGAAAATTCATATCGTTTTTCACATAATGATCAATTGGTGGACAATCATGTGTCATTAATGTTAAATGATCATCCATTATTTTTATTAGCTCTACAGTTCCAAAAAAGTCGAATAGAAGAAATTGCGTTACCATTACTTGAACTTAACTTTCCTATCAATGAAGAGTTGGAAATAGAAGGATATGAAATTAAATTAACAGATGGTACAGGAAGAGAATTATACCAGGATATCATTTATTTAGCTAAGCGATCTTCGGGTGAAATAGTTGAAATAGACCCTTACTGGTTATTCACCCATACATTTATTAATAAGCCTATAAAAAAAGAAAAAGTAGAAGCTAACAAAATGTTTATGGAAGCGATGACAAAGATCATGAAAGAACGTGAAAAATTTCTTCTTTCAAACGAAGCACAACTAAACAAAAAACTACAGTTTTTACGAAGAGCCTTTGATAGCCAATATCAACAAACAACGGAGAAGTTAAATAAGTACCGTATGGAAAATGATCAAAATAAAAATATAGCATTAATCAATCAATCGAAAGCACAATTAATTGATATTGAAGATAAAAGAAGAGTGCGATTACAAGAAGTAGAAAGAGAACGTAACATTAATATTGTTCCACCCGTCCAAATCGTTCAGATCAAAGTTATATCTGATGCAATTAAAAGTTATCGTGTTTTCCCAACAGATTATAAAGATAAGATTCAATCTTATGAAAATGAGCATAAGCGAAAACTCGTTGCGTTGTATCCAGCTTTGGGATTAGTGGACTTCATGAGTGAAGACGAGCAAGGGAACGTCCGGTTTATTATTGTAATCGATAAAGAAAATATTAACTTATCAAAAAAGCATTTTGAGGATTTAAAGCAGCTAAAAAGTTCGGTATACGTGTATTCTGTATGGGAAAACGAACTAATTTCAACTAAATTATTATAACTAAAATCATACAAAAGGATAATTGAATATAAAATATATGAACGCAAACATTCCAGTAATTTTACAAAAGTAATAACAGAAGGGATGAATTTAAATGCAAGAAGGCAAAACGACTAAAACCATTGAAGTACCACTACGTATTTTTAAAAATAAAGTAGGTCAAATTACTATGAGAGTTGGTTCTACCAATGCTAGGTTGACAAGTGTAAGTGATAACCCTGATAGTGTACGATATCACCGTACATTATTTGATATTTTAAAAAGTGAACTTGAACGTGCAGGTAAATGGGAAAGTATTGAACTAATAGATGAAGAAAGAGATAAAGATTTAGAAGTCTAAGGTATTATAAGCTAGTACCTGTGGTCAATATTCCCTCATGTTCAAGTTATTTATATTATAATAATTTCAGGTATATTGACATGCTATATAATTAATATTTTGGAGGATAACATGACAACAGTAATTGACACAAAAATTGAAGCAAAAGAAATTTTATTTAAGGATTTATTTGGTTCCAAGTTTGCTTTTCAAATTCCAGGGTATCAACGTCAATATTCATGGGAAAAAGACCAGCTTGATCAGCTGTTTGATGATATTCGAGAAGCGATGGAAGACGGAGAAAATAGTTACTTTCTAGGGAGTGTAATTTTACAAGTAATCTCTCAAAAAAGCGATGAAAGTGGTCTTTATGATGTTGTAGATGGACAGCAGCGCCTAACAACCTTAACAATTTTATTAGCTGTAATGCGAGATTTGATTGCATCTCCAAAAGCTAAAACTACACTTCAATCAAAAATTTATCAAGAAGCTGATATTTTTGAAGATAAACCTGAAACCTTTCGTTTAAAAGTAAGAGATCGAGATTTTGCGTATTTCAAAAAACATATTTTAGAAGAAGGCGGCACGTCACAGCCCGAATCCTCATTTGTCACAGAGTCACAAGAAAGAATGAGTAAGGCTATTGAGCGGTTCAAAGATAAATTTAGAGATGCAGCTACAGGTTTAGTAGATGAAGAGTTATTAAACAAAATGGTTGTTTTTGTTTTAAATAATTGTATGTTTGTCTATGTGAAAACTGGTACGTTTACATCTGCTTTTCGCTTGTTTTCTGTATTAAATGATCGGGGTATGCCGTTAAGTAATGCCGATTTATTGAAAAGCATGAACTTGGAGGCGGTAAATGATACAGAGCGCCATTACTACCAAAATGTTTGGGAAACAATGGAGGAAGAACTAGGTCGTGAAGAATTGGAGAAACTTCTTGGTTTTATTCGACTAATTTACGTAAAAGAAAAAGCTAAGAAAACGATTCAAGAAGAGTATAATGAAAAAGTATTCAAACAGAATTCTGATTTTAAAGGAAAGAATTTTATTGAATATGTAAAAGAATTTGCTGAGATTTATCGTGAAAAAGTATTAAATGCAGAGCTGGCTAGTAGAGATACAGATCTAAAAGCAAAGTATTATGGTTTGCTAACGTTAATGCGAGACTTCATTCCTGGATCTGATTGGATTCCTGTATTCATTCATTTTGTTCAAAAATTTAATGATAATGAGCAAGTATATCCATTTCTACAATTGCTAGAAAAGAAATTTGTGACTAGCTGGGTTAAAGGGTTATCACCTACTGCACGTGTTACGGAAACAGTTAAGATGATTCAATCAATTGATACGGCTTTATCAGTAGAAGAAGTTATAACATCTGATATTTTTAACACAGAAAACAGTCTTTCTGATTTTACATATAATATTAATGTACAAGATTTTTATCGGAAAAAATTTGCTAAATATTTATTGCTACGCTTAGATATGAACTTAAGTGAAAATGCTACAATTAAAAAGGCTTATAGCGGAGTAATCAGCGTTGAACACATCTTGCCTCAGAATCCTCCGAAAGAAAGCGCTTGGGAAGGAGCTTTCGCTCAAGAAGATCGAAAAATTTGGACTCATAAATTAGGTAACTTAGTTTTATTGAGTAGGAAGAAAAATTCATCGGCGAACAACAAAGATTTTCAATTTAAGTTGGATAAATATTTTTCAAATGGTATCACCGACTTTGAACTAACTAAAGAGTTAAAACCTATATCAGAATGGACTCTTTCAGAGTGTGAGAAGCGTCATGAGGTACTGGTTAATCGATTAATGAAAATCTATTTTGTATAAATAGCTAAGTGTTTAACGGAAAAGGCTCACAATTGTGAGTCTTTTTTACCGTTGATTGAAAGGTTAGTAGGTAAAAAAGAACTCTAAGTTTTTACTTTGTCGAGTTTACTACAAATAAAACTAAGTAGAGAGTGCAGGTTAGATGTATTTCAAATTTTCATGAGGAAACCGCATCTGGTCTTCTAAAAAGTTTAATATATTCAATTTATATATTATATTGAAGTTAGCAATATAGCATTATTTAACGTGTTATAAAAAGTAGTGTCGAATGGACTTGTTTCATTCAAATGATAGAGTTAGGAGCTAAAAATAAACATGAACAGAGAAGAAGTACTTCAAAAAATAAAGAACTTAAACATCTGGAAAAAAAGAGATCAAAGAGCTCCGCACAAACCATTACTAATACTGTATGCTTTAGGTCAGATGCAAGCAAAGCAGCAAATGCACCTGCCGTATAGCGAGGTGAAAATTCCTTTAAAAGAGCTGCTTATGGAGTTTGGACCTTCTCGGAGTTCCTATCATCCGGAGCATCCTTTTGTTCGTTTGACAGGAGATGGAATATGGGAGCTAAGTGAAGATGTTGATAAGCGTAGCTTTACGGATAAATATTTGCTGAGTACAAATATAGTAGGCGGTTTTAAATCGGATGTTTATAACCTTTTTGCAAATGATCCTACGCTGCTTCAAGATGCAGCGCAATTTTTATTAAATGAACATTTTCCGGATACGATCCATGAAGATATATTAAGAGCCGTAGGTTTGGATTTTGAAACACAGTTAAAGAGAAAGAGAGATCCAAAGTTTCGAGAGAAAATTCTTCAAGCTTACGGATATAGCTGTGCTGTTTGTGGTTTTAACGTTCGTCTTGGACATAATTTAGTTGGTGTAGAGGCTGCTCATATTAAGTGGCATCAAGCGGGGGGACCAGATATTGAAAGTAACGGCATCGCGTTATGTTCGATGCATCACAAATTATTTGATCGGGGAGTTTTTACTTTTTCAGATCATAATGAGCTGTTAGTAGCGACTCAAGCGCACGGCACAAATGGATTTGAAGAGTGGCTTATGAAGTTTCACGGACAAAATCTTAGAGAGCCTATTCATCCTGCGTATCAGCCGAGTGAAGATTTTCTTGGGTGGCATGTTAGAGAAGTGTTTAGAGGTCCTGCCCGGTATCAAGCAAGTGATATAAACTGATTTTTGTAAATGATAGTTTGGTATGTTTATATACAGGAAATAATTTACATATATTGGTGTCATTTAAAATACAGTAAAGAACATATAAACGGAGGAAGAGCGGTGTTACGAAAAAGCGGTGCCAAACGGATACTCACGAATTACAATAAACGACCTGGAGTATAAGGGGGTAAGGAGTTATCTGAAAGAGGAATTTGTGTTCATAAGACGACAAATTCCATGTTTTAATACTCTCCTTGAAAAATATTAACAATGCCAGTTTTTTTCAATGAAATGAAACGCAGGCCGTAAATTCGTTTTATTAGCAATTGAAACAAGAGCGGGCACCACTGAAGGATCTGTTTTAGAGAAATTAGGAATCCGCGGATTCAACCGAAAAAACTGATCCCCAAGAAGCTCAGAGCTAACCATTGATTCATAGTAGCTTGATCCACCAGAGATAATCTGAAGAAACGGCAGCAACGGTTCATTAGGAGAACGGTCTAAAAGTACTCCCCAACTTGGGGGAAGGTCCTCCATATCTTCAGGACGTATGTTATCGGCACTAACCATTCCCCATCCCTTGGTATCTCTTCTTAATTGAGTTGGCTGCTCACCTGTTCCGATGGATAATACGGCAATTTGATCCAACGGCTGCTTTGCTTTTCCCACTGCAAACGCGATACTAGCTGTACTGGTATTAGTTGCTACTGTATAACCATCTACGTAGTTTTGATAAGCTCTTTGCGTTGCGGGAGCAGCGCTGCTCCTAAGTATTACGTCACTCGCTTTTTCATTAAGATAAGGGGAACCTGTAAAGTTGTTAAATAACACAGGATTCCAACGACTCAGTTCCGGTGCAAACAAGTGAAAGGCAGGCACAACAATTCGTTTCTTTAAGTCTCCAAGGCGAAGGTCCCGGGGGAAAAACGTTCGTATGGCTTTAATAAAACCAGAATAGGGTAATTGTTGATTAAAAACAGGTCCGCCTGGTCGGGAAACGCTGAATGCCGGTAAGATTTGATCTTTAAAAAAATCAAACGTCTCTTCTGGCGATCTTCCGCTTGCTAGTGCAAGAGCAGTGAATGAACCAATGGAATTTCCTGAAAAAACATTGGTTTCACTAATTAACTTGGGATTTTGATAAGCCAACCTATTCAAAAGCTGTAAACTTAAAGCACCTAAAGTACCGCCTCCATCAAAGGTCATAATCCGATATTTTGTCAAAGGTGATTTCTCCTTTCGAATCTCATGAGAGGTATTATTCTGTATATGTTTATTTGATGTGTTGGAGAGGTATGAGTAATCTCTTTTATCAGTTCTTCAGGAAGCTTATAGGATGCGAGTTTAGTAATTAGGAGAGGCTTATGTCTTTTAGTTTTGTCTTAACTTTTTACTTATCTTAAAATAAGTTTAGACTTCATAAAATTCCATTTTTTTGATATACTCTGTAAAAATATTTTTTATAATTATAAAAAATATTTTTCGGAGATTAAGAAAAGGGATAGGAGGAATATTTTGAATAAACAAAAGGCACCTTTAGAAAATTTGAAAATTATAAGAGATGAATTAAAAAAACGAAATTGGGCTGTAGACGTTTTTCTATTTCAGTACAAAAAGCAAGAATATATTGTTCTAGTGAAAGTTTATTCAGAACGCGAAAAGAAAGACAGTAAGTATGCAATTGTAAAGCTTGAGTTTATTAAAAAGAGGGGGAGGAACGAAAATTTTTGTACCTATGCAGATTTGTATAAGATACATATCTCTGATATGAAATCATTTAGAAATTTTTTTGGGATTGAATATAAAGAAAACTTGGGAGATGTTATTCAACAATTTACACAGCAGTTCTCCACTTTTATTCCAAACCAATTAATAGTTGATAAAGAGATAGATTTAAAGAGTTCTATAACAGAGTACTTGAATAAAACGGACACGGATTCTTCTAAGGGCATTTATTGTATTGGTGTAAAAAGAAATGGAACCAAAAAAGATGGTACATCAGGACAAAGGAGTCCTGAGAATAATCAAAAAGCAGCAATATTCAGACCAGAATTATTTGAGAAACTAAAGGATGATACTACAATAAGTTTTTGTTTTTCTGAGGATCCTTCAAGACAAAAAACAGATGAGGATATTCTTTTGCGCTGGAAAGAGAAGAAAAATAATTCATAGGTAAAAATTTTTACTTTTTATATTAGCTTTTCCTTAGTTATAAAAGGTGTCTTATAATTTATTTTGTAAACGTCGCGATGTTTATGGGAGTAGTGTATTAGAAAGCAAAGATGTGTAATATGTACTTGTACAAGACCAGGTTTTCTGTACCGTCTCAGCCGCAGCCATATTTATTACACAGCGAAGAAGAAGTGGAACTTCTGAATGGAAAGATAAGAACGGGATAACAGCGCGTAATAAAATCGATCAAATGTTAAGTGCAGAAACAAAATAACCTAGATCTAAACCTTTTGATCTCAATAAGTATTTCAAAACATTGACATTCCCTTCCAAACCGCATACAATAGCTACTAATAAAAGCACACAAATTCGTTGAAGAGAATCAGTACGCTGCAAGTTTGTTCCACAGAGAGCCGGTGATAGCTGAAAGCCGGTGTTCAAGCCGCAGGGGAATATCCTCTCTGAGAAGTCAAACTGAACGATAAGTAAGTTTGAACGGTAGTCTACCGTTAAAAAGAACGCGTATGATTGTACGTTGCTGAGTGCTATTGATGAACGGATCAATAGAAGCCAGGGTGGTACCGCGGTTTAAAACCCGTCCCTAGTCATAGGGACGGGCTTCTTTGTGTGCTTTTAACTTTAAAAGGAGTGGTATCACATGAAAGAAGTGAATGTAAGGGAGTCTTCGCAAGAGCGCGAACAGCGTATCCAGCAGCAGTGGCAAAAAGGAAATGTGTTTCAGCAGTCGGTTCAAAATCGAGAAGGGCATCCTTCGTTTGTATTTTATGAAGGGCCTCCTACAGCAAACGGTTTGCCTCACGTTGGGCACGCGCTAGGCCGGACGATTAAAGACGTGGTGGCTCGTTATAAGACGATGACAGGGCATCAAGTGATTCGAAAAGCAGGCTGGGATACGCACGGACTGCCGGTGGAGCTCGGTGTAGAAAAGCAGCTCGGAATATCAGGGAAGCATGACATTGAAAAATACGGCGTAGAAGCTTTTATCAACAAGTGTAAGGAAAGTGTGTTTGTGTATGAAAAGCAGTGGCGCACGTTCACGGAGCAGCTTGGCTATTGGGTTGATATGGAAGACCCTTACATCACCTTGGAGAATTCATACATTGAAAGTGTATGGAACGTGCTTGGCACGATTCATGATAAAGGACTTCTTTATAAAGGCCACCGCGTATCACCTTACTGCCCGAGCTGTCAAACGTCGCTGAGTTCGCATGAAGTAGCGCAAGGGTATAAAGATGTAAAAGATTTAACGGTAACGGTGAAATTTAAAGTGAAAAACCGCGATAATGAGTATTTTCTAGGCTGGACAACAACGCCTTGGACGCTGCCGTCAAATGTGGCGCTTGCGGTGCATGAAGAGATGAACTACGTTCGCGCTGAGCAAGGCGACAGCGTGTATATAGTGGCAGAAGCGCTCGCAGACAAAGTGTTAAAAGGAGAGTATACGGTTTTATCTCAACATAAAGGAAATGAGTTAAAAGGGATGTCGTATGAGCCGCCGTTTAATTTTGTGAAAGTGGAAAAAGGGCATGAAGTGGTGACGGCTGATTACGTAACCGACCAAAGCGGAACAGGCGTTGTTCATTTAGCACCTGCATACGGTGAAGATGATTACAGAGTGGTAAAAGAAAACGGCTTTTCGTTTGTGAACGTGGTGGATGAAAAAGGACAGTACACGGCTGAATTGCCGCCGTTTGAAGGACGTTTTGTGAAGGACTGCGACGTTGATATCGTGCGTTATTTAGCGAATCAAGACGTGCTGTATCATAAAGAAAAGCATGAGCACAGCTATCCGTTTTGCTGGAGATGCGACTCGCCGCTTCTTTATTACGCAAATGAAAGCTGGTTTATCCAAACGACGGCGTTAAAGGAACAGTTTTTGAAAAACAATGAAAGCGTGACGTGGTACCCGGATCATATCAAACACGGCCGCTTTGGCAACTTTTTAGAAAATATAGTGGACTGGAACATCAGCAGAAAACGCTACTGGGGAACACCGCTGAACGTATGGGAATGCGGGGAATGCCAGCATCAAGTAGCGCCAAAAAGCATCAAAGAGCTTCAAAAACATGCGTCTCATTCCGTGGATGACAGCATTGAATTGCATAAGCCTTATGTAGATGACGTACAGTTAACGTGTCCGGTCTGCAGCGGAGAAATGAAGCGAACGCCGGAAGTAATTGACGTTTGGTTTGACAGCGGCTCGATGCCGTTTGCGCAGTATCACTATCCGTTTGAAAACAGCGAGCTGTTTCAAAAGCAGTTTCCAGCAGACGTCATCGCAGAAGGAATTGATCAAACGCGGGGCTGGTTTTACAGCTTGATGGCAGTTTCAACGCTGTTTACAGGAAAGGCACCTTATAAGCGCGTTTTGTCTCTTGGGCATGTGTTAGATGAAAACGGTCAAAAGATGTCTAAAAGTAAAGGAAATGCGCTGGACCCTGTGGATCTTATTCATACCTTTGGTGCCGATGCGCTTAGATGGGCGCTTTTAGCAGACAGTGCGCCTTGGAATCCGAAGAAATTTTCAGAGCGCGTTGTGCAAGAAGCGAAGTCAAAAATCATCGATACACTCGTGAACGTGTACGGCTTTTACGTGCTGTACGCTAAGCTTGACGGCTATAATCCCGAGCAAACGTATGAATTGAAAAAAACAAAATTGGATGAGTGGATTCTTTCACGTTTGCACAGCACGGTTAAGCGAGCAACAGTACATCTTGAAGATTACGGGTTTACAAGCGCCGCTCGTGAAATCACGGCATTTATTGAAGAGCTAAGCAACTGGTATGTACGACGTTCCCGCGATCGTTTTTGGTCAGAAGGGATGGAGGGAGAAAAAGCAGGGGCTTACGATACGCTTCATGAAGTGTTAGTCACGCTTAGTCAGCTGTTAGCGCCGTTTACGCCGTTTGTTGCGGATGATATTCATGAAAATCTGACAGGAAAAAGCGTTCATTTGGCAGACTATCCTGTGTATGATCAAACCAAAGTGAATGAAAAGCTGGAAAAAGAAATGGCAGCGGTACTGCAAGTAGTTGAACTAGGCCGAAGCATCCGAAATACGCATTCGTTAAAAGTAAAGCAGCCTCTGCAAAGTCTTTCGCTTGTGGTAACAGAAGAAGATGTAGAGTGGGAAGCATACCATGATGTCATCAAAGATGAGCTTAATGTGAAGAGCTTTAATGTGGAGCAAGACGACGACAAACTTGTTTCGTACGTGTTAAAACTTGATTTTAAACAGGCTGGACCGAAGTTTGGAAAACGAGTAAATGAGGTCAATCAAGCATTAAAGAACCTTTCAGAAGGTCAAGGAAAAGAGTTTGTTGAACAAGGCAAGCTAAGTGTTACGCTTGGTTCAGGAGAAAGCTTAACGCTTGAAACGGCTGACGTACTCGTTGAAAAAGTTCCGAAAGAAGGTTTTGCGGTTGCATCGAACGGCATGTATACGGCCGTGTTGGATACGGCGTTAACCGAAGAACTTGTGCAGGAAGGGGTCGCTCGCGAAGTAATTCGAGCGGTTCAAGATTATCGTAAAAAGCTGGACTTACCCGTGAATTTACGTATTGATTTGGAGCTTAGTGGAGACGAAGAAGTGAAGGAAGCCGTGGCGAAGTTTGAAACGCTGCTTCAAGAAAATCTTTTGCTGCACAGTCTCAGTGTGAAAGAAACTATCAAAAACGGAGAGACGGTAAAAGTCGGAACAAAGCAAGTTACACTTCGCGTTTTAAATCAGAACTGATAAAAAGCACTTACCTCATAATGGGTAAGTGCTTTTTTACCTTTAATCAAACTGCCCGAGAACATTTTTAAGACTCGGCCAGGCAATTTCAAAAGGAGCTGCTAATACATACTCTTTTCCATTTTCATCTTTAAAGTGCTGCACAAAACGGTATTTTCCTACCTTGTAATTAGGAGTTGCGATATCTTGTTTGAATGATTTCCCTGGCTTCAGCGTGACGGTTTTATCAGGAAACTCTAATCCGTTTAGCACAACTTTGTACCACTTGCCGTCTTTTAAGTGATCCGCCGTATTTTCGTAAGGAATTGTTAAGGTATGCGTCGAATTGTTTTGAATAACAAAAAAGCCAAACTGCGTTTTATCGTATTTTTTACTGACAGCAGATAGCGTAATAGTTCCCCCGTCAGTGTTAATGAAAGATGGGATGTCTTTTTCTTGTTTGGCTCCTAAATCCATTTTTTGACCGTTATAATCGATATAGCCAAAGATACAAAACAATATAATAAAAATGCCTAGTATTAGTATAAGTGTTCGTACTATTTTCAAAAGCTTTGCACCACCTTTTTGTCACTCTTCCATTATACGGAAAGTCATCGATGAGAAATAGTATGAATTTACCTTTTATCTATGACCTTTTTGAAAGGAAGGATGGAAATGAGACAAATTATAGCCATGGGAGGCGGAGGCTTTTCAATGGAGCCGGATAATTTGCTGCTGGATCAATACATACTTTCACAAGCTCATACGAACGTACCAAAGATCTGCTTTATCGCTACAGCAAGCGGAGATGCGGATAATTATGTAGAAAGGTTTTATGAAGCGTTTGAGAAGTTAATATGCACACCGTCTCATTTATCGCTGTTTTCTCAAAACTTTATAGATTTAAAAGCATATGTACTGCAGCAAGATATTTTGTATATAGGCGGCGGTAATACAAGGAATATGCTTCTTTTATGGAAAGAATGGGGACTGGATACGATTTTAAAAGCAGCTTATAAAAAAGGAATTATTTTGGCAGGAATAAGCGCAGGTTCAATTTGCTGGTTTGAAGAAGGCGTCACCGATTCAATGAACAACAAACTGTCTAAAATCGACTGTTTAGGGTTTTTAACGGGAAGCAACTGTCCTCACTATGACGGAGAAAGCAATCGAAGACCTTCGTATCATGAATTAATTGCAAGCGGGGAAATGAAAGAAGGCTATGCTGTAGATGATGGAGTCGCGCTGCATTTTAAAGATGAGAAGCTATCCGCATCAGTTAGCTCAAGACCAACAGCAAAAGCGTATGCTGTTAATCGAAAAGCAAGTAAAGTCATTGAGCATGAACTCCCGGTGACGTATTTAGGTGATGGCAAGCAATAAATGGCCGCTTCCTGTGTTTCTCTGTATAAAATGGAGCTTATTCGTACATACATAAGCAGAGACTCTATATAGGAGGTTACTTCAGTGAGTTATGAACGATACTGGGGAAACATATATGAACAAAGCGATAAGCTGCAGGAGTTATTATCGTCGTATTGGCATCAGTATTCAGATTTTGGAAACTGGCAGTTTTGGGTGGTGCTTGCTTCGCTCGTTCTTCCTCTTGTGTTGTTGTATTTTACCGTAGACCGGATGCGGATTTTTGAGGTGTTTTTCTTCGGTTACACAGTGCATATCCTTTGGGCATATATTGATATTGCACTTGGACGAAGCGGTTATTTGACGCATACATTTTTCTTAACGCCTCTGCTTCCGAACGCAACAAATATTACGGCTTCTATTTTGCCGGTAGGATTTCTGCTGCTTTATCAATATTGTACAAATCATCAAAAGAATTTTTATCTGTATACAATTCTTTTGAGCGCTGTTTTTTCGTTTGGACTGGCGCCTCTTGAACATCATTTTAAATTTATTGATTCAAGAAAAGGAATGAGTTTGTTTTATATTTTCCTTATTGATATAGGAATAACGCTAGTGGCGTACTGGGTTACAAGGCTGCTTGTGAAAGCAAAAGCCGCAGCCTATCGTACAGCGGAAAAAGAACGCTGAAAAAATGTTTTAAAATGATTAGTTAAGGGTATACATACACTTAAGACAAATCGAGGTGAAAAAATTGTATTACTATCGCATTTCAGAAGGACAAGACGAAATGTACTCTGAGACAATTGTTGTCCATGAAGAACAGTTTGATCAAGGTACATTCGAAGAAATGGTAAAAGAAGCGATGGTCGATAAGCCCGGCAAAATCGATCAGGTGGACATTGTGAAATATTTAATTGGACATTATCATTTCCAAGTTGCATATATTGAAGCAGCCTTTCATAGCACGTATATAGAAGAACAATAATGTTATGTATTCGTTAAGAAACCCCGTTGCATTGGCAGCGGGGTTTTCTTGTCTTTACCAATATCGATAGTGATAGGGGTTTTGAGGGGAGTAATAAGGATTCTGAGGCGGAGGATACTTATAAGGAGGCGTCTCGTGGCTAGCGGAGCCTGCTTGTTTTTTCTGTTTGTAAGGCCCTTTTTCTACGCATTCGTCCGTTGGTCCAATCACGATAGTTTGATTCTTTAACGGAGCCAGCGTTTTCTTTAGCTGCTCCGGATCTAAGCAGTACGTATGAGCAAGTACTTCAATAGGCGTCTTATTTAAAATATCCGATCCAAAAATGTATTCCGGATACGGAGCGTCAAAAATAGCAAGTAAATGCGTATTGTCTTCAGACGCAATTTCCCAGTGCCACCAGCCTTGAGGGATATTGGCTACTTGCCCCGGGGCAATTGGAATATTTGTCACTTCATTGTTAAACGGGTTGATTAATGAAACGACAGCTGAACCTGAAATACAGTAGACAAGCTCAGCAGCATTTTGGTGATAGTGCGGTTCGACTACGCGTCTTTTGCTTAAGTAAATATCAAGTAACGACACATTTCCTAGTGTATTCAGCACATCCCGGCCTAATCGGTTAATGTAATTTTGATCGTTTCTCGTGTTAAGTCTGTTTTTATTCACATCAGAAAAGTACTGTACATTTGGATTGTTATAATCCATATAGGACGTTGACAAGGCTCTTCAGCTCCTATTTTTAAATTTTTATGATGCTGTATCGTATGTAGAGAGTTTTATTTCGTGACAAAAGCCCAGGAAGATGTAGGTAACCGCCTCTTTTGGAGGAAGTGTACAATCATTTGCCCGTTGGTTTTCATATACTGTGACAGGTTCTTTTTTCACAGAACCATGATCAATGTCAGACACATATGACGTATCATTTTAAGGAAAGTGAGTTGCAGAGCTGTTGCTTGATCAATATGAAAAAATAAATAGTACGTATGATAAGATAGATGAACTTCAGCTGCCATTTGATAAGCCTGTTTTAGTGGCGATCGATTGGAACGGAGTGCTGTTTGAGTTTTTAGTCAGATTAAAAAAAGAGTCTTCGCATTTGCTTGTGTTTGGTTCAGGCGGAGGAGCAAGTCAGGAAATGCCGGCAGGACCTCCATATTTTCAGCGGCATTCGTGGATGAATGAATTTGAAGATTCGATTATTTATTACAACGACCCCACGCTTTATTTAGGAAAAGTGTCGCTTGCGTGGGGACAAGGGACAAGCGACCGTTTTTATTTAAAAGACATTGCGGTTTTAATTGAAAAATTCATGAAAAAAGTGCAGATGAATTCGTCTAACGTATTGTTTTACGGCTCTTCGGGCGGAGGATTTATGTCAATGTTTTTAGCGGGGTACGTAAAAGGAGCAAAAGCGCTTGTAAATAATCCGCAGACGTGCTTGACAAAGTGGCTGAAAACGCCGGTTCGACAAGTGTTTAATTTATCTTATCCCGACCTGACTGAAGAGGAAGTGATAGTCTCATACGGTGAGCGAATCAACGTAGTGAAGTTTTTCCGCCATATTAACTATGTGCCAAAGGTGTATTACTTGCAAAACGGAGCGTTCGAGTATGATATGAACAATCACTTGCTGCCGTTTTTAACGGATATGCAGGATATGCCTGACGACTGTGAAATAAATAATGTAAAAGTGGAGCTCTATTACAATCCAAAGCTGAAGCACGCGGCTGTTAGTAAGCAAGAAACGATTGATTATGTGAATATGGCAAAGAATATATAAGAAAAAAGGCAAGAGTTCAAGTGTAAAGGAACCTTTGCCTTTTTTATGTCGAATTTTCTAACTCAATAGATACAAGTAGGCAGTTATGTTGCTTTTTCTTTTGAATATGATAGTGAAGATGAGGTGTAAGGAGGGGAAGTATGGCCGATCAAGATGAGAGAAAAAGATACTTGATGGAAGTTCAGACCTGGCTTGAACAAGTGTGTGACCCTGTATTTGAAGAAGCCATTACAGAAGTAGATATAACGTCATATATCACGCGCACGCAAGAAGACGTTCTTGAATATTTAAGTGAAGAAGATGTTAACGAATATACGTTAGAAGAAATCAACAATGCGGTGCGGCATATTGATAAAGTTTTAAAAGAGCGACTTGGAGATGACGGCAGGGAGCGGGAATCTATAGCGCCGGGACGACACGAGCTGCCGCCGCTTGGCTATAGCTATTCAGCTCTTGAGCCGTATATTAACCGGGAAATTATGCGTCTTCATCACAGCAAGCATCACCAAAGCTATGTCGATGGATTAAATAAAGCAGAGCTCATGCTGCAGCAAGCCCGTAACACAAATAATTTTGACCTCATAAAACACTGGGAACGGGAAGCTGCTTTTCATGGATCTGGTCATTATCTGCATACAATCTTTTGGGAAATTATGAGTCCAGAAGGAGGAGGAAGACCGAGACGACAGCTGTTGCAGCAGCTTCAAAAAGACTTTGGCAGCTATGAGAAATTTATGATGCACTTTTCTCAAGCTGCTAAAAAAGTAGAAGGTGTGGGGTGGGCAATTTTAGTATGGTCCCCGCGTTCGCGCAAGCTCGAAGTTCTGCAAGCGGAGCGTCATCAGCTGCTTACGCAGTGGGACACCATTCCGCTGCTTGTATTAGACGTATGGGAACACGCTTATTATTTGCAGTACAAAAATGAACGTGATCCGTACGTTGACAACTGGTGGAAAATAATTTACTGGCCGAATGTAGAAAAAAGGTTTGAGGCAGCTAAAATGCTTCAGTGGCAGCCATATTGAAAATTAGTGTAACCATTATAATTTAAAGATAAAAGAAGCTGGGACCACAGTATTTTAATTGAAGTAAAATCCGAACGAGTTTGATTCTTGATTGAGAATCAAACTTGTTCGGATTTTTTCATTGTTATGACAATCATGTATGTAGTGGCTTCTAGCTGTTGATTGGAGGGCAAGACGAAGATTCCTGCGGGAATAACGGAACAGATGAGACCCCGCAGGAGCGTAAGCGACGAGGAGGCTCATCGCCCGCCCGCGGAAAGCGAAGTCTTGCACGGAAATCAGCAGCGGTGTAAAAAGTGATTTATATTAGATCCTTTATTTCATTTTTTTATTTTTAAATAAACTATGTTCTAAATAATTAATTTAAAATAAAGCATAAGTCTCTAGAACCAGTTGAATGTTACAAATGAAACAATTACGTATAAATGTGTGTAAAACCCCCGTTATATGCCTAAATACGTATGTTTTTAAAGTGTGAATGTGATTATTTTACTAGTTTAAAAGGAAGAATATTTATTTTAATGTAACTAAACTATCAAACTATTGACATGTTACTGAAATATAACTGTAATATTCATGTGTTATTTTTTATGTATTGGTAGATAAAGGGGAAATCAATCACATGAAAAAGACAATGATTACGTTCAGTTTAGTTCTAATGTCACTGTTCGGAGTGGCAAGTGGTGCATCAGCTGCAACAAATACATATACAGTAAAAAGCGGAGATTCGCTATACAAAATTGCAAAGACATATAAAGTATCGGTTAGTCAGCTGAAACAGTGGAATAACTTAAAGTCAGACAGCATTCATCCAAAACAAGTATTAAAAGTATCTCAAGCAAAATCAAGCACGCCTGCTAAAGCAGCGCCTGCGAAGTCTTCAAACGTTGTGAAAGAATTTAAAGTAACAGCAACAGCGTACACAGCGAACTGCAAAGGCTGCAGCGGAAAAACAGCGATTGGAATTGACTTGAAAAAGAATCCAAATCAAAAAGTGATTTCTGTCGATCCAAAAGTGATTAAACTTGGTTCAAAAGTATACGTAGAAGGTTACGGCACGGCAATCGCAGCTGATACGGGCGGTGCGATTAAAGGAAATAAAATTGACGTTCTTCTTCCTTCTCAAAAAGAAGCGTTAAAATGGGGAAGAAAAACAGTAAAAGTTCAAATCTTAAAATAAGTATTTCTTAAGGAAATGAGAGCCTTCGTTGAAGGGCTCTCATTTTTTTCTTCATTAAAGGGCATGCTACTTTATATATACTGATGGAAAAGTTTTACGAAAATGATCATATTTGTTGACAAATATTTCGGAAACAGATATATTTATCCGGTATATAATTAAGTTCATTAAATATTCGTGACATAAATTAATAGAATGAACACATAAAATATATTCTTAACCTGTTCGTCATCTGAAGATTTACATACAGATAATTTTAAAGGGAAAGGTCTTGTTAAAATGAATACACAAACACAACAGTCCGATCAAGCCCGAACTCGGTCTATTTTTGGCGTAATGATAATGGGAGCGCTCGTCGCTTTTTTAAATCAAACGCTGATTAACATTGCGCTTCCGCAAATGATGGATCATTTCCATGTAACGGCGGCTACGGGCAACTGGTTAACAACCATCTTTATGTTAGTAAACGGAATTGTTATTCCAATTACAGCATTTTTAATGAATCGATTTACTACAAGGCAGCTGTATATTACAGCAATGGGTCTGTTTACAGTAGGAACACTGCTTTGCGGTATTGCACCGACATTTTCCGTTATTTTAGTGGGACGCGTCGTGCAAGCAGCAGGAGCAGGGATTTTATTTCCGTTAATTACCAACGTTATCTTTACGTTATTCCCGCCTGACCGACGCGGTTTTGCGATGGGGATTTTTGGTGTAGCGATGAACTTCGCACCAGCAGTAGGTCCGACGCTTTCTGGTTTAATAGTTGAGCACTACTCATGGCGCGTTTTATTCTTTATGATGTTTCCAATTGCACTTATTAACGTAATTGCGGCGATTATTTTAGTGAAAAACGTGACAGAAACAAGCCGACCTAAGCTAGACGTGCTTGGCGTTATTTTATCAACAATTGGATTTGGCGGCTTGCTGTATGCGTTCGCTACGGGCGGTACAAAGGGCTGGACCAGCACTGAAGTACTAGCCATGTTCATTGTAGGCGGTATTTCAATTCTGTTCTTTATTTTCCGTCAGTTGAAAATCGATCAGCCGCTTCTTGAATTCCGTATTTTCCGTTACCGTATGTTCACTTTAACAACAATCATTAACGTGATTGTGACAATGGCAATGTTTTCAGGTATGATTTTAATGCCGATCTATATGCAAAACGTACGCGGTTTTTCACCGTTTCTTTCAGGCTTGCTGTTACTGCCAGGGGGAATTGTAATGGGGATTATGTCTCCGATTACAGGACGGCTGTTTGATAAGTTCGGCGCAAGATGGCTTGCTGTTATTGGTTTAGCGATTACTGTTGTGACAACATATGAATTAACAAAACTTGAAACGACAACAACATTTATGTATGTAATGATTGTTTATACTGTTCGTATGTTTGGTATGTCGCTGCTCATGATGCCAATCTTTACAGCAGGGTTAAATGAACTTGCGCTTAGCTTAAATAAATACGGCACAGCGATGGTTAATACGCTTCGAATGGTTGCTGGAGCTGTAGGAATGGCGTTCTTTGTCTCCATTATGATGAATCAAGGTGAAAAACACGTGAAAAACATCGTGATGAATCAGCAAATTTTGCCGACAGATAAAGGCAGTATGACTGAAGCCGTGAATCAAGGTACGGCAATGGGCATTAACGATGCGTTTATGATCGCAACGATTTTAAGTGTGATCGCGTTTGTTTTAGCCTTCTTTATTCGCAAAACATCACCAAAAGAAGATACCATTACAAATCGTGTGAAAAAAGCAAGCTAATAAAAAAATCCGTGCCTTTTGGTACGGATTTTTTTATGAGTTAAACTTGTCTTTTTTATAGTCAATATAAAGGGATCCGTCTGACTGAACTTCAGCATAAAACACTTCATCAATTGATTTGACTCCAGCTTTTTCAATCTGCTTATGAAGCCAATTGTTATCTAAATGCAGGTCCTTCAACGCATCTTCATTCGCTTTTCCGTCGTAAATAACGCCTATTGAAGTGGGAAATAAAAGCGTTTTTGACCACGAGTTCGGCTTTTTATCTTGTTTTTGCATAACGGAAAGGTTTCCGTTGATTTCTAATATGGCGTATTCTACATCTTTTATGGAAAATACGTTTTGCTGCCTCAGCATGCCTAAAAGAGATTCAATATCTAGCCGTACTTGTTTTAATGCCTTTTCCATCACTTTTCCTTGCTTAATCACAATTTTGGGTTCGCCGGTAATAAGATGCCGTGCTTTTTTCGATTTCATTCCAATATAGCCCATAGCGATCGTTAAAAATGTCCAACCTAGCAGTGAATAAACCCCTTTATCAATCTCTACTCGCTCATCAGTGGAGAGGGAAGAAGCGATATTACCAATCGTAATTGCCGTAATAAATGTAAATACATTTAACTGGCTGATTTCTGTTTTTCCCATGAGCCGCGTTAAAAGAAGCAGCACAAAAAATGAACAGGCGATTCGAAACGTCGATTCAGCATAGCCCATACATTTCACCCTTCCTTCATTTCATTGTTTTATGTTGTGAAAAAATAGAAATTTTATGCAGTTGAAAAGATAAATTCCATGCTTCTTTCCCACTCGCTTTTGCTTTTGCGCTACAATAAAGAAGCAGCGTGTTTGACTAGACAAAAGAAGGTGAAAAGATGAAACCATTTAAAGCTTCAGCATTATTAGACGTTATCAGCGAATTGTTCTCTGATGAAGCGTCGATTGCTGTTTCAGATTTAGAAACGTACGTGTATTACCGGGCAAGCAAACGAATTAATTTAAAAATTAGCCCTGGAGATCAAATCAAAAAAGGAACGATTACATATAAAGCATTAGAACGAAAGCAAAAAGTATCGGAATTTATTCACCGAGACGTGTTTGGCACGCCTTACTACGGCATGGCCGTGCCTTTTTTAGATGAAGGAGAAGTTCAAGGATGCGTGACGGCGATTTTTCCTGCGTTAACGAGCGGAAAGTCAGTTGTGACGTTAAAGGTGAACGAGGGATGGATACCGGTTCCTTTCTCAAAAATTATCTACGTGGAAGCGCGTGACCGAAAAACATATGTGTACGCACAGAAGTATACGGGTACGCATAAATACACGTTAAATGAATTTGATTATGTGCTTCCAAAAGAAGAGTTTGTGCGCTGTCATCGTTCCTTTATCGTCAATGTGACGCAAATTCTAGAAATTTATCCTGATACACATTCAACTTTTTTATTAGTGATGAGCAATGGAGAAAAAATTCCGGTCAGTCAGTCGTACGCCAGCTATTTTCGAAAGCTGCTTGGGTTTTAACCGTCATTTTGCTTAATTATCATCAAATATGCTGTTTTATCGCTATTTTTGTCCATTTCATTCCAAAAACTCTTGTGAACGCTCTTTTTACAGTAAAATGGTAAAAAAGAGCAAAAATAAGGAGTGAACAGAATGGAAAACGTTTGCAGTCGAATTAAGCATGAAGCACTAAAGAATCGCGTTGTCTCTGCTGAAGAAGCAGCGTCTTGGATTCAAGATGGAATGACTCTTGGTCTAAGCGGTTTTACACGCGCGGGGGATGTCAAAGCTGTACCGTTTGCACTAGCGAAACGAGCGGAAACAGAACCGATAAAAGTAAGCGTGTATACCGGTGCTTCACTTGGGTCAGATGTGGATAAGCTATTTGCAGAAAAAGGCATGTTAAACAAACGCCTTCCGTTTCAAGCGGACCCGACGATGCGTAAAAAAATTAATGAAGGTGAATTTCAGTTTATTGACCAACATTTATCGCATACTTCTGAATGGGTGCGTTCAGGCGTGTTAGATTCAATAGATTTCGCTATTTTGGAAGCGGTTTCTATCACGGATGACGGAATGATGATTCCAACAACGTCAATTGGCAATTCGATGGTATTTGCCGAGCATGCAAAATCTATTATTATTGAAATTAACACAGCGCAGCCAGAGCTGTTAGAAGGCATTCACGACCTGTATGACCCAGGCGTTCAAGGACAGCGAGATGCAATTCCTTTGAAAAAATCTGATGACCGGATTGGTTCGTTAGGCATACCAATTGATTTAGATAAAGTAAAGGGTATTGTATTTACAAATCAGCTAGATTCACCGTCTACGATTGTAGCACCTGACGAAGAAACGGTTGTGATGGCTCAAAATTTGATTTCATTTTTACGTGAAGAAATTAAAGAAGGGCGATTAACTGAATCGCTTGCTCCTTTACAATCTGGAATTGGATCTGTGGCAAATGCCGTTTTCCACGGTTTGTTAGATTCAGAGTTTCATGATTTAGAGGTGTATTCAGAAGTATTGCAGGACGCCGTGTTTGATTTATTTGACGCAGGAAAAGTTACGTTTGCTTCCTGCTGCTCAATTACGCTTTCAGCGGATAAAATGAAACAAGTTTTCTCTAATTTTGAAGCCTATCGAGATAAACTGATTCTTCGTCCGCAGGAAATTTCAAACCATCCCGAAATCATTCGTCGCTTAGGACTGATTTCAATTAATACTGCGCTAGAACTAGACATTTACGGAAACGTTAATTCAACGCATGTGATGGGAACAAAAATGATGAACGGAATCGGAGGTTCAGGGGATTTTGCCCGAAATGCGCGCCTTGGTATTTTTGTAACAAAATCAATTGCTAAAAACGGCGATATTTCAAGTATAGTGCCATTTGTTTCGCACGTTGATCATACTGAACACGATGTGGATGTAATTGTAACAGAGCAAGGATACGCAGACCTGCGCGGACTCGCTCCGAGAGAACGAGCAAAACGCATCATTGAAAATTGTGCCCATCCAATGTACCGCGACCAGCTTATGACGTATTACGAAGAAGCGCTCACACGAGGCGGACAAACACCGCACGTTCTTGAAAAAGCCTTTTCTTTTCATACGTCTTATCAAAAAAATGGAACGATGCGAAAAATTGTAGAGCAAACAAAGTAAAAGAACGCTTTGTCTCATGACGAGATAAAGCGTGTTTCTGCTGAGTCAGAAACTTGTGTTTGTTATCTCTTTGAATTACGATGAAAGGGAATACATAAAGAAAACGAGGTAACTTATATATGAAAGCATTAGTATTTGAAAGGTTTGGAGGACCTGACGTTCTTCACTATCAAGATATACCGAACCCCTCTATTGGTCCAACAGACGTACTAGTAAGAACAAAAGCAATTGGACTTAATTTTGCTGATGTGTACCGAAGAAAAGGGAACTACCACTTAACGGGTACACCTCCGTATATTTTAGGATATGAAGGAGCAGGTGTGGTAGAAGAAGTAGGAGCAGAAGTAAGTCACGTTAACGTAGGAGATCGTATTGCTTTTGCTGACGTCCCTTTTGCAAATGCAGAGCTTGTTGCCGTGCCACAGGATAAAATCATTGCGGTACCCGATGATATTTCGTTTGATGCAGCTGCTTCTGTGCTTTTACAAGGGTTAACGGCGCACTATTTAACACAAGACAGCTACGGCATTCAGCCTGGCGATTATGTGCTTGTTCACGCAGCTGCTGGAGGCGTAGGTCAGCTTTTAGTTCAAATTGTCAAGCTATTAGGCGGACAAGTCATTGGCTTAACGTCATCTTCTGAAAAAGCAAAAGCAGCGGCTCAAGCAGGCGCTGACTATGTCTTTTTATACGAAGATAACTGGGTGGAACAAGTGAAAGATGTAACGAAGCGAGGCGCAGATGTTGCCTACGAATCTGTAGGAGTTACGCTAGAAAAAAGCTTTGAAGCCGTAAAAACAGGCGGGACCGTGGTATTTTACGGAATGGCAGGAGGCGATCCGGCCCCGGTCGACCCGCGTATGCTGATGGATACCTCTAAAACGCTTACAGGCGGAGACTTGTGGAACGTGCTTGTGTCATATGAAGAACGTAAAGTACGTTCACAGCAGCTGTTTGAGTGGATCAGTAAAGGTCAGCTTGTGCTAACCGATCCCGTGGTGTTTGATTTAAAAGACGGAGCAAAAGCACATGAGCTGCTTGAAAGCCGGAAAAGTACAGGGAAAATTTTGTTAAGACCGTAAAAGAAAAGCCCTTTAGTCAAGGGCTTTTTTCTGTTAGTAAAGGAGAAACTAAGGAACTGTCTAATATATATAGTAGATAAGTAGAGTGAAAGAGGTGAAGGTAGATGAAACATGCATTGATTACAGCGGGTCATAAAGGTATTGGCAAGAAGGTAACAGAACAGTTTTTAAAAAAGCAGTATTCCGTTACCGTCCATTTTCGAAGTGATAAAAATAAAGTGCGAGAACTGCAAGAAGAATGGCATCAATATAAAGACAACGTACAGTTTGTAGAAGGAGATATAACGAATAAAGCAGATATTGAACATGTCGTTGCGCAGGCTATGGAGCAATTTGGACGTATTGATGTTTTAATTAATAATGCAGGTCGTATGTATTTGAAAGAAAAAAATTAATAGAGTACACAGACAGTGAATGGTATGAAATGCTGGAAGGGAATTTAAGCTCCGTTTTTCATTTTGTAAAAGCTGTTGTTCCAGTTATGAAAAAACAGCAGTTTGGAAGGGTTATTACATACGGTTTTCAAGATGTAGAGCATACCCCTGAATGGATGTACCGTGCGGCTTTTAGTGCCGCTAAGTCAGGGCTAGCTTCTCTGACCAAATCGCTTGCTCTAGAAGTAGCCGAATACGGGATTACGGCCAATATGGTCTGTCCCGGAGATATTGTGGGAGACATGAAAGAAAATGATATCATAACAGCAAGATTACTAGAAGACAAGGAAACGCCTGTCGGTCGATCAGGGACAGGAGAAGACATTGCGCGTATTATTGAGTTTCTTTGTGATGAAAACTCAGATATGATTACAGGCAGCATTATATCCGCTTCGGGTGGAGTAAACGTTTTTCATAAAAGTAAAAAAATAAGCCCCTGACGTTGATGCAGGGGCTTGTACGTTACAGCAGTGATTCTCCGCCATCAATAAACATTTCACTTCCGGTAATATGTTTGGACGCGTCAGAAGCTAAAAAGAAGATTAAATCTGCTACTTCTTCGGGCTTAGCCGAGCGTTTAGCAAGCGGCTGATTGCCATTTGGATATTCAATTGGAATCGCGACTTCTTTTAATTTGTCTTCTTGACGGAATGTATTGCTTTCAATATTTGTATCAACTGCTCCTGGACAAATGACGTTTACCCGTATTCCGTATGTAGAAAGTTCAAGAGCTGCCATTTTGCCGAAAGCCATTTGGCCAGCCTTTGAGGAACTGTATGCGCTCATGCCGATATTTGAAAATGTACGGTTGCCGTTAATCGAGCTAGTAATAATAATGCTTCCTCCCTGAGCTTTCAAATAAGGAATAGAATGCTTTACGGTTAAAAAAGTACTTGTTAAATTTGTATCAATTGTTTTTGTCCAATCTTCTGGTGATAGTTCTTCAATAGAAGAGAACGTACCGTTGATGCCTGCGTTAATAGAAACAATATGTAATTGACTCCATAAGCTGCTGATCGTTTCGATACTCTCTTTTATACTTTCAGAGTCAGATACGTCTGTTTTAATGGCTATACACTCTCCGCCGCTCGACATGATGGTCTCTTTTACTTCTTGTAATTTTTCTTCCTCTAAATCTAAAAGAGCAACGCGCGCTCCTTGTTCAGCTAATGTAATGGCTGAAGCACGTCCAATTCCAGACGCCGCTCCCGTCACAAGCGCAACTTTCCCAGTTAATGCAATCATTTGTAACCCCTCCATATAAAAATGTTGTTTCCTTTCTTTAGCCTATACGAAGGAAATAAAAACCTCTTTTAAAATATTTGTGTTTAAATTTGCTGAAAGGTGCCAAAAGGAAAAGAGAAAACAGCGGCGAATTATTAATATGACGTCAGAACATGGAAAAGCTAATGTCAAATGATCCTACTTGAGCAGCTAAAGATATACCCTGTCTTTTCAGAAGAAGGTTTATATAAAATT
Source organism: Bacillus sp. ILBB4 (assembly GCF_035064545.1). Lineage (NCBI taxonomy): Bacteria > Bacillati > Bacillota > Bacilli > Caryophanales > Bacillaceae > Bacillus > Bacillus sp. ILBB4. The sequence goes on from NZ_JAIQVD010000003.1 coordinate 822,013, forward strand.
TTACATCAGAGGGACTTGCAAATCGTTCCTTGAAAGCTTACACTAGTAAAGCACAGAAAAAGGACGGTGTTTTATGAAGAAGAAAAATAATGTGATTCCATTCCCGCAAAGAAGGGAAGCGGCTGCTTATGTTCCCGCTTCTATTAGCTTAGATAAGGATATTGTGGAATTTTTAGAAATTATGAATTTTGAAGATCGCAATGATTTTTTAAACGAAATGATTGATTCATTTTTTAAATATGTAAAAGGTGAAGAAGACGAAGTAAGATAAAAGGTAACGTAAAGACATCCAAAGAGATGTTTTTTATTTTGTGACCAATTGCTTAAAAGGCATGCTTAAGCCTCGTATAGTTATTTATGGTATAGTATACATTAGATACTATCTAGCAGGTGCAAATGCGAGGAGTGATAAGATGAGTGGATTTAAAAAAGACATTCGTGCCGGATCTGAAGAAACACACTCACTAGAACAATTAAAGCATGAAATGGAGCAAAGCCTGTGGAATTTAAAAAAAGATTTGCGAAATGAAAATCGCTCGGAAACGGAAATGGCAATGATTAAAATTTCGCTGCTGTCACTATTTGAGGAACAGGCAAATAAATTGAGTGAAACTGAGCTTTCTGACTACCTTGCCGATTACCACAAAAGAGTCGAGCAGTTATTCGACAGGTATAGCTATAAATAAGACAAGCATCCTTGCGAGGATGCTTGTTTTTATTTGAGCAAAATTCGCTTGTATTCATTGCGCTTCAGAGGTTTGGATACATACCCGTCGGCTTCTAGCTGATAAATAATGGTGGCAGCTGCATACACGCTAAAGGCATGATCAAGACCAAAGTAGTCTTGCAACGCGGCGACGCTCACTTCCTCTTGAAAGATTTTACTGCGATTCGATAAGACAATAGGGTAGACGTTTTTAACGATTTGCTTTGAAATTTCGAGTGTTAACATATTAAATCCCTCCCGTTTGAGTGTACATAACTAAACGTATTCAGCACGGTGTACATTCATGAAAAAGGGAGCGATTACATTTTTAAAAGATAAAGAAAAGAGGAGTAAATGCCCACAAAATCAAATGTTTTATCTCTTTGTGGGGCATGTTTGAAAAACGCAGTATTTTTAGTGTATGACAAACATTTTCAAAAGTTCTATGGAATTATTAGGAGCAATTTAACTAAATCCACATATCTTAAAGTATAGCAAATGGAGGTGAAACACATGGGATACTACGGAGGTTACGGATACGGTTGTGGTTATGGCGGCGGTGGCTGCGGCGGCGGTTTCGCTTTAATCATTGTACTTTTCATCTTATTAATCATCATCGGCGCTTCTTGCTTCGGCGGCGGCTGGTGCTAATTATTAAAAAATGATGACGACGCAACATCCACACTTTATTTCTTCAACTATTTCTTCCACAAAAGGTCTCTTCGGAATGAAGAGACTTTTTTAGTTTATTATTTATAATAACGTGTACAAACTACACGTTAAAAAGGTTTTATGCATGGTTCTACATAAAAAAAAGACTCTGATTTCAGAGTCTTTTTCTACTTATGCTTTTTGAACGTTAGCAGCTTGAGGTCCGCGTTGACCTTCTTCAACGTCGAATGTTACAGCTTGACCTTCGTCTAAAGATTTGAATCCTTCGCTTTGGATTGCTGAAAAATGTACGAATACATCGTCGCCGTTTTCGCGCTCGATAAATCCGAAACCTTTTTCTGCGTTAAACCATTTTACTGTACCTTTTTCCATGAATGTTGCCTCCTCGTGTGCTATGCACACATTGTATTACTATCCTTGCTCATGATCAAAATCTTTAAGACGAAAGTATTCACCTATCGATTGTTGCCGAACAAAAATAATTCTTCTTATAGAATAGCAAAAGTTAATGATAATTGCAAGGAATGAAGAAAATTTAACGAAAACGGTCATTCATTTAATGAAAGAAAACGAAAATTATACGAGTGAAAATAAGTAAGAAAGAGCGTATCAGGTCACACTATCTCTATATATAAGAAGAAAGGGGTCAGTCATATGTTTAAACAAAAAGCAGGGGAAAAACTGATTGAACTGTTAATTGAATGGGGCGTTGACCATATTTACGGCATGCCAGGAGACTCCATTAATTCAATTATTGAACCGCTTCGCAAAGCCCAGGACAAAATTAAATTTATTCAAGTGAGGCATGAAGAAGCGGGAGCTCTCGCAGCGGCTGCATATGCAAAGCTAACGGGTAAAATCGGTGTATGCACGGCTATTGCCGGACCGGGAGCGATTCATTTACTGAATGGTTTGTATGATGCAAAGTTAGACAAAGCTCCCGTTTTAGCACTTACGGGGCAAGTGGAGTCTGATCTTATCGGAAGCGATGCGTTTCAAGAAATTAATTTAGAGCGAATGTTCGATGACGTGGCTGTATATAACCAGCGAATCATGTCCGCTGAACAGCTTCCCACTGTTGTCAATCAAGCGATTCGAACAGCTTATGCTAAAAAAGGTGTGGCTGTGTTAACCATTCCCGATGATATCCCTCGTTTTGAAATCGGATCAGAAGCACGAGAAACATCAAGCATAATCGTTAAACAAGACGTCTTTCCTCACAGAGAAGACCTTGAAAAGGCAAAAGATTTGATTGGTAAAGCAGAAAGTCCGGTTATTTTAGCCGGTCGAGGCACACATGAAATGAGAGAAGAACTGCTTGCGTTTGCAGAGAAAATCGCAGCACCTATTGTTCTTACGCTTCCTGGAAAAGGCGCAATACCGGATGAACATCCGTATTGTCTTGGAGGACTTGGATTAATCGGGACAAAGCCAGCGTATGAAGCGATGCAAGAAGCGGATACGCTCATCATGATTGGAACGTCCTATCCGTTTACAGGCTTTTTGCCAGACCATGCGAAAACGATTCATATTGATATTGATCCTGCACAAATTGGCAAAAGATATCCTGTAGATGCAGGGCTTGCCGGAGAAGCAAAAACAACAATTCAGTGGTTCTTAGAAAACGTTGGCCGCTCAGAGCATCGCCAGTTTTTAGAGCAAAGTCAAGAACGTATGAAAAAGTGGTGGAGTCAGCTTGATACCCAAGAGGCAAAAGAAAGTCTACCTATCAAGCCTCAGCGAGTAATTCGAGCGCTTCAGCACGTAGCGGCTGATAACGCGGTCTTGTCCGTAGATGTAGGAAACGTCACAGTATGGATGGCGCGTCATTTTCGTATGACAAATCAGCAGTTTGTGATTTCAAGCTGGCTAGCGACTCTCGGATGCGGGCTGCCGGGCGCACTTGCTGGAAAAATTGCTTATCCGGATAAGCAGGTGTTTGCGGTCTGTGGAGACGGCGGCTTTGCGATGACCATGGCAGATTTTATTACAGCTGTTAAATACAATCTTCCGCTAGTTGTGGTGCTATTTAATAACCATAAAATCGGTATGATTAAATTTGAACAAGAAGTAATGGGAAATGCTGAATTCGGCACAGACTTAACAAATCCGAACTTTGCCAGGTATGCAGATATTTGCGGAGGTGTTGGCTACCGAGTAGAAAAAGAAGAAGAGCTGCTGCCAGCTTTTGAAAGTGCTGTTAGACAAAACAAGCCGTGTATTATCGATGTAATCGTTGATGCAAACGAAGCCCCTATGCCAGCTAAGATTACGCTAGGGCAAGCAACGGGTTATGCCAAGCATATGGTGAAAGAATTGTTTCAAGAAGGCAAGCTAGATTTACCTCCTCTATAAAAAAGAGGCCGTGACGAAAGTAGTTTAGTTGAAGAAAGATCCGAACGATGAATCGAGATTCTTGATGGAGAATCAACTTCGTTTGGGTTTTTTTTATTGGCATGGTGAATGTAGTTTTCATGTATTTCGTTGCTTCTAGCAGTTGATTGGAGAGCAAGGCGAAGACTCCTGCGGGAAAAGCGGAATAGGTGAGACCCCGCAGGAGCGTATGCGACGAGGAGGCTCATCGGCCGCCCGCGGAAAGCGAAGTCTTGCACGGAAATCAACTGCGGTGTACCAAGCAACCCATATGAGCTCATGTATCCCATTTTTTCGTCTTCAGATTGGACTGGTGTGGTTATGTCTCAATCTCTTTTTTATGGTGAAATTTATTCAATATGATTAACTATAAAATTATTATGTAAACTAAAATACCTAAAAATGAAAAATAGCTACTATTATAATTTTTGATAAAGTGGATGAGCAAAAAAACACCGAATTGGATGATCTTTTTTTATAAAACTGCTTTAAGATAAGAGAGATAAAGGATAAACTACTAATAAGAAAGTTTAAATGTAAGGACTGACGCCGCATGAACTGGAGACCAGATCGCGCTAGCAAAAAAGCGATTTATAAACAAATTGCAGAATATATTGAAAGCTGTATTTCATCGGGAGCGTTTCCGCCGGATTCTATGCTGCCATCAGAACGAACGCTTGCTGCTGAGCTAAACGTGAACAGAAGCACGGTAGTAGCTGCTTATGAAGAGCTGCAGGCACTTGGAATCGTAGAACGTAAAAAAGGAAGCGGCACGCGAGTTAGTTCGAGCATCTGGGGAATTTCCCGTAAACGTATTCCAAACTGGGGGAGATATGTAGAAGACGGTTCATTTTTGCCTAATTTACCGCTCGTACAGCGAATAAGAAGCGAAGCTTTGCGAACAGATTTTGTAAACTTAGCCAGCGGAGAATTAGCTCCTAGCTTGTTTCCAAGTGAAGATTTTCAGCGAATATTAGCGGGCATGCCGTTTAATGAGCATTTAGGCTATGATCATCCGCACGGCAATGAACGTCTGCGTGACGCTATTGCTGCTCATGTTCATGAGTACCGGAAAATCTCCACCGATGCTAATTCCATTTTAATCACATCAGGTGCACAGCAAGCACTTCATTTGATTGTGCAGTGTTTGTTAAAACCAGGAGACGCAGTAGCGATTGAAGATCCGTCTTATAGCTATTCACTGCCGCTTTTTCAATCAGCAGGTTTACGAACGTTTTTGCTGCCTGTAGATAAAAATGGAGCCAACCCGGACGACTTAGTAGAATTACATAAAAAGCATCGCATTCGTATGGTTTTTTTAAATCCGTATTATCAAAACCCGACCGGTATTGTGTTATCAGAAGCGCGTCGAAAGCGGTTTTTAGAGCTTTCTTCAGAATACGGCATTCCGCTTATTGAAGATGATCCTTATTCACTCACGGCATTTGACGGAAATGTACATCAAACGCTGAAATCGATGGACGAGAACGGAAATGTCCTCTATATCAGCTCGCTTTCTAAAATCGTGGCATCGGGCCTTCGAATTGGCTGGATAGTGGGGCCAGAGCAAGTGATTCAGCGCCTGGCAGATGCTAAGCAGCAAATTGACTTTGGTCACAGCATCTTTCCGCAGTGGATTGCTTATCAATTCTTAGATTCTCCTACGTTTTCTTCGCATATTGAAAAGCTTAGACAAGAGCTCAAAAAGCAAGAGTATGCCCTGTCGTCGAGTCTGAACGAGTTGCTCGGATCAAAAGTATCTTTCGATTCGCCTCAAGGCGGGATTCACTTATGGTGCAAAGTGAATCAGCCGGTCGATGACTATCGTCTATTGGAAGAATCGCTTAAAAGAGGAGTGGCTTTTGTCCCAGGAAGCGTGCTGAGTTCTCAAAGCGGAGCTATTCGCTTTACGTTTGGCAGAGGAGAAGAAGAGGTGATTCGAGAGGGAATTAAACGATTTGCGAGCGCCCTAGAGAGTCTGGAATAGCTATAAACATAGGTAAACGTGCCGGATGAAAGTTTTATTTTATTATTTCGTATAGATTGTTATGATCTTGTGCTATACTAAGAGTACCATTAACTTTACTTCTGTATTTGTACCGACTGGCCCTGTTGAAAAACAGGGCTTTTTTTTATGTTTGTACACAAAAAAACAGATCCTTTAAAGGATCTGTTTCTGATATGTTGTGTTTCTTATGCTTTTTGAACGTTAGCAGCTTGAGGTCCGCGTTGACCTTGTTCTACGTCAAATGTTACAGCTTGACCTTCGTCTAAAGATTTGAAGCCTTCGCTTTGGATTGCTGAGAAGTGTACGAATACATCGTCTCCACCTTCGCGCTCGATGAATCCAAAACCTTTTTCTGCGTTAAACCATTTTACTTTACCTTGTTCCATAATTGTTGCCTCCTCGTGCGGACTCGCACATTGTGGTACTATTCTTGCTCAAATCTAAAGACGAAAAGTGACAATACTCATACATCCCCACCGAACAAAAATAATTCTCTTACATCTTAGCAGAAATTTCCTATGTTTGCAAGCGCTTTATTTAAAAACCATTCGTATTTTTTTGACAAGTTTTTCATAAATCATGTCTAAAAAATGTCACATTTTGAACATTATAGAAAGGCTATTCTTTGTATTCGCTTTTACTGTAGTTATATAATAATGAAAATGTGCTTTTTCTAAAGATAGACGAAAAGTATAAGAAACGTACATACTGAGTGCTGAAATGGAGTGGTAAAGATGAAGGTGGGTTTAATTGGTTTAGGAAATATGGGATTACCGATGGCGGAAAATATGATAAAGGCGGGTCATGAACTTGTTATTTATAACCGCACTGCTTCGAAGGCGGAAAGTCTTGTGAAAAAAGGAGCAAAGGTTGTGGAGACACCTGCTCAAGCAGCACAAGAAGCGAATCTTGTCTTTACGATTCTTTCCAATGACAAGGCTTTAGAAGAAGTAACGCTTTCAGAAGCCGGTGTACTTGCAGGTCTTCAAGAAGGTGGTATTCACGTCTCAGTGAGTACTATTAGCGTAGATTTGTCGGAAAAATTAACAAGTGCACATGCTGCATCAGGACAGCATTTTGTTGCAGCGACTGTTTTAGGTCGCCCCGACGCAGCAGCAGCTGCGGCTCTCAAAGTAATAGTTGCAGGTAATAAAGAAGCAAGAGAGCACGTTTGGCCGCTGTTTGAAGCGATTGGTCAAACTATTTTCACTGTAGGAGACGAGCCTTACTTATCAAATGTAGCTAAGCTTGGCAATAATTTTTTATTAGTTTCGATGTTAGAAGCTGTTTCTGAAGCAGTAGTCATGGTAGAACAGTATGGCATGCAAGCGGAGGAGTTTCTTGAAGTGGTTAATAGCTTATTTGCATCTCCTGTGTATAAAAATTACGGCAATTTAATTGCTAAAAGAGACTTTGAACCAGCCGGGTTCAAGCTGGAGCTTGGACTAAAAGATGTAAACTTGGCTATTGATGCAGCCAAAAAAGTGTCCGCTCCGCTTCCGTTAGGAGAGCTTGTGAAAGGTCATTATGAACAAGGAATCGAAAATGGCTGGGGTCATTTAGACTGGTCCGCTTTACTAAAAACAGTTGAAGCTCTAAAAAAAGATAACTAAAAAGACGAAAAGGAGTGCAGCCAGTGAAAGCGAAAGGAAAGTGGGTATGGATTGTATCCTTTATTTCGATTATTTCGTGTCTGCTGTTTGCAGCAGGGCTTGGAATGTCTATTTATGATTATGTTAGCGCCTCAAAAGCTACTGTAAAAGAAATGCCAAAGCCAAAGCAGGAAACAAGCAGCAGTAACAAAAGTACAAAGAATTATACGATTGTCGCTTTAGGAGATTCACTGACAAGAGGAACAGGAGATGCAGCGGGAAAAGGATACGTTGGGTATTTAAAAGAGAATCTTGAAGAAAAAACGAAGAAGAAAATTCTTTTAAGTAACTTTGGAATAAAAGGTCAAACGTCTTCGCAGCTGGCAGGTCAAGTAAAGCAGCAGCAAATTCAGCGGCAGATTAAGTCGGCAGATACCGTGCTGATCACCATTGGAGGAAATGACTTATTTCAAGGCGGACAAACGCTGCAGAACTTAAATAAAAACAATATTCAAAAGCTAGAAAATGACTATTTAAAAAACGTAGACAGCATCTTAAAAAGCATCCGGTCGGCAAATAAATACGCAACAATTTTTTTAATTGGTTTATACAATCCGTTTAGTAACCTGCAAGATGCAAAAACGACAACGGCTATTGTACGAGAATGGAATTACAGAAGCAGTGAATTAAGTGCTAATTATAAGCAAACTGTTTTTGTACCGACCTTTGATTTGTTTCAGCTAAAGGTAGATGATTACTTATATACTGATAAGTTTCATCCGAATGCAAAAGGCTACAAGCTGATCGCAGAACGTGTAGCATCACTTATTACATGGTAAGGGAGGGAATGATATGAGTGAAGTAACGCTTTCAGTAAAAGGACTGAGAAAAGTAATAGGAAAACGTGAAATCATCAAAAATATTGATTTTGAACTAAAAAGAGGCGAAGTATTTGGTTTTTTAGGGCCAAATGGAGCTGGTAAAACAACAACGATCCGAATGCTTGTCGGCTTGATTCGCCCGACGGCTGGTTCGATTTCTATCTGTGGGTACAGCGTATCGAAGCAGTTTACAAAAGCGATGGAGCATATCGGCTGTATTGTTGAAAATCCTGAGCTGTATCCATACTTAAGCGGCTGGGAAAATCTGCAGCACTTTTCACGCATGATTCCTTCTATGACGGAAGAACGCATTCATGAAGTGGTGGAATTAGTTGGCTTACAAGAGCGTATCCACGACTTAGTTCGCACGTATTCATTAGGTATGAGGCAGCGTTTAGGAATTGCGCAAGCGCTTCTTGGAAAACCGAAAGTGCTCATTTTAGATGAGCCAACGAACGGACTCGACCCATCTGGGATTCGGGACATGCGTAAATTCATTCGCTTTTTAGCTGAAAGTGAAGGTCTAAGCGTCTTAGTATCGAGTCATTTGCTGAGTGAGATTCAGCTAATGTGTGACCGAGTAGCGATTATTGCAAAAGGAGAAGTTATTCACACAGAATCGGTGAAGACCCTGTTAACTCAGCAAGAGCGCTTACTGTGGAAGCTAGATCCGCAGCCTGTGGGAATAGACGTCTTAAAACAAGTGACGGACTTTGTGCAAGTGCAGGGAGAATATGTCACGACGTTTTATGAAGAATCTGAAGTGGGAGAGTGGAACAAACAGCTCATTCAAGCAGGAGTAACGGTAAAAGAAATGAATCGAAAGCTTCCAACTCTTGAAGATTTATTTATCGAAATGACAGGAGGCGAATCGATTGATTAGTTTGGTTCAAAATGAAATGATCAAGCTCGTTCGAAAAAAGCGCCTGTTAATCGTTACCCTTATTATGGGCGTTTTGATTTCCATGTTCACATATGCTCAGCTTCGCGAAACACAGCGCCTTCAAGAAAAGCTAGGAACGACCGATTGGCGCAGTACGCTGCAGCAAGAAATTATCGATACGCAAAACCGGCTGAGCGGAAGCCAAATTTCAGATGATTGGCGCAAGCAGCTTGAAATTCGCGTGGCGCAGCAACAGTATTACTTAGATAACGATATCAATCCTTCAGAACCAGGAGCCCCAACGTTTGTGCGAGGGTTCATTGAAAACGCCATTCAGCTTTTGCTGCCGCTGATGATTATGATTATTGCAGCGGATTTAGTGTCTTCAGAGTACAGCTTGGGATCCATCAAGGTATTGTTGACGAGGCCTGTGAAACGGTGGAAAATCCTGCTTAGTAAATACATCACGCTCGTCATGTCCGTCTCGTTTTTAATTTTAATGTTTGGCGTTTTGTCGTATCTCATTTCTGGTGTTGTATTTGGATTTAAAGGCTGGACAGCGCCTATTCTTACGGGATTTAGCGTGCAGGGCAATGATTTGAATACAGCGGACGTTCATTTAATTTCGCAGTGGAGATATATTTTAATGGAATTTGGCCTTGCTTGGTTTGTATCACTTGTTGTTGGAACGCTTGCTTTTATGCTGTCCGTTTTAATTAAAAGTACGGCTGCTGGTATGGGTGTGATGCTTGCTTGTTTGATTGCAGGTACGATTTTAAGCAGTATGGTTTCTTCGTGGAATTCAGCTAAGTACTTGTTTATGGTCAATTTAAATTTAACTTCTTATCTGCAAGGCACAGCTCCTCCGACTGAAGGAATGACCTTAGGGTTTTCCTTGGGTGTTTTAACCATTTGGGGACTTGCCGGGCTGCTCGTGTCGTTTCTGGTATTTACCAAAAAAGACGTGTACTAATTCCATATAAGTTGACGATAATCAGGAACGTACGTTATGATTGTATTAACAAAAAATGCTGTTTTGCTCAAAGGGGAGTAGCTCTTGCAGTAAAGTCGTCATTTCGAGATTATTATCTCCGGCTTTATTGACAATGCAAATTGTTAGCGAGACCTTTGCCAATGTTGCCATTGGTAAAGGTCTGGATACAAACACCTTTACCACATGTGGTAAAGGTGTTTTTTGTTATTTCAAAATGAGAGAGGAGCTTAAAAATGTCAAAACTATCGAGACTGTTAAAAAGCCCCGCTGTAAAAAAAGGAATAAAAAAAGCTGTACCCATTATTATGAAAGAGTTAAAGAAACGAAAATCGAAAAGAAGATAGCAGAAAAGAAAATAAGAAAGGTTGAGTGCTAAGTGAAAAAGTGGATGCTAGTCATATCAACTGCTGTTCTTTTTATGGTCGGCGGCTGTTCTTTTCTTGAAGATACAAGCAGTACGTTGAACTACGCAAACGATGCGAAAGATTACGTGAGTGAAGCACAAAAGTTTGCTGAAGAAATACCGCCTCTAGCGGAAAAAGCTGTTAATGACGACGAGGCAATAAAGAAGCTAGAGCAAAAGCTGCAGCAAATGAAAGGGAAAGCTGAAGAATTTAATAAAACAAAAGCTCCTGACATCGCTTCTGATGTGCACGATCAGCTTGTTCAACAAAACGAAAAAATCATTAGTGGAATTGAAGCGTATGAAGCCAATATAAAGGATGGCAGCTTCAATCCAGAAGCGCTAAAAAACAGTGAATTGTTTCAATCAATTCAAGATGTATCAAGTATTATGAAACAAATTAAAGAATTAGGTCAGTAAGAAAACGCAACTGAGAAAAAAGTATGTTAACTAAAGAAAATCCGAACGATGAATCAAGGTTCTTGATGGAGAATCAACTTCGTTCGGATTTTTTCATTTGTAAGGTGAACGTAGGCTTCACGTGTATAGGTGCTTCTAGCTGTGGATTGGAGGGCAAGACGAAGACTCCTGCGGGAAAAGCGGAACAGATGAGACCCCGCAGGAGCGCAAGCGACGAGGAGGCTCATCGGCCGCCCGCGGAAAGCGAAGTCTTGCACGGAAATCCACAGCGGTGTCACAAGCGATTCATACTAGCTCATTGATCCTCTTTGTTCGCCTTTAGATTCGATTGATGTAGTTATGTCTTATGACTCAACATCGTTTTCTTGTTATAAATGTAAAATTATATAAATATATCTATTTATTAGAAGGCAAAAACCTTCTCTTTCTTTTTTACATCTACGAAATTTTGTTAGAAGCTGTGACAAACTTAATGTCTGCTTTTCATATCCTATGTATAGTACATATATACACACCGCTTGAAATAAATTTTTTTTAAAATTAAAAGAGGGCGTGGGAACGTTGATGTATTAGGTAATAAGACTCATTTAAAAAGGAGGGTTCATCCAATTAATAAAAACTATAGTCTTTGGTTTTAAAGAGAGAAACTAAAAAAAATTTTTTCGGTTTACAAAAAGTTAATAAAACGCATACAAATGGTTTACTAAAAAATCAAAAAATTTACATCCTTTATAAATCTTTTCTGCTATACTATTTTTGAACAGTTGCTAGATTTATAGCGATGATAACTTACTTGAAAGGTGAATGGTAGATGAAAAAGAACAAAAGTAGTAAAACGAAAAAAATCCTATCCACATCACTGGCACTTTCTCTATTATCTATGCCTCTTTTAACTACACAGGCAGGAGCGGAAGAACGTCATCCTGGACAAAGCTCACAGCAAAGCAAGCATCAAGGCCATAATAAAAAAGATGCGCTTGTGAACATACGCCTGATGGAAACAACCGATGTTCATACGAATCTATTAAACTATGACTATTTCAAAGATGCCTCTTACGAGAAAGTGGGTTTAGTTAAAACCGCTACCTTAATTAAAAATGCTCGAAAAGAAGTAAAAAACAGCTTATTAGTAGATAACGGAGACCTCATTCAAGGAACGCCCCTAGGCACGTATAAAGCTAAGATTGACCCGCTGAAAAAAGGCGAAGTTCATCCTGTATTTAAAGCAATGAATCAGCTGGATTATGATATTGCAACACTTGGAAATCATGAGTTCAACTATGGATTAGACTTCTTAACAGAAGCGTATAACGACGCGAACTTTCCTTACATAAATGCTAATGTCTACGTTGATGATCATGACAACAACCCGAAAAACGATAAAAATAAATTTACGCCTTATAAAATTATGAATAAAAAAGTCGTTGATGAAAATGGAAAGAAACGAACGATTAAAGTTGGTTTCATTGGTTTTGTGCCGCCTCAAATTAACGATTGGGATAAAGCAAACCTTGATGGAAAAGTCATTACAAAAGGTATTGTAGAAACAGCCAACAAGTACATTCCAGAAATGAAGAAAAAAGGTGCGGACGTAGTTGTCGCGATGGCTCACTCTGGGTTTAGCAGCAATAAGCAAAACACGGAAGATGTGATTTACTCATTAAGTGAAGTAAAAGGCATTGATGCTATTACGTTTTCACACACGCATAAAGTCTTCCCTGCTAAAACGGAAGCTGCGCTAGACGGTTTGTTCCTCGGAGCAGATAAAAAGCCTCTTCCTGGCGTCGATAATGCAAAAGGAACAATCAACGGCGTTCCGGCTGTCCAAGCAGGTTACGGCGGAGGATCACTTGGCTTAATTGACTTAACGTTAAAAGAAGAAAAAGGAAAATGGAAAGTAGTAAACTCTCAATCGTCCACGCGTGAAACGTATAAAGACATAAAAGACGCGTCAGGGAAAACGGTTACGCAAAGTACGGTAGAACCGGATAAAGGTGTTGTTAAAGCGGTTCAAAAAGATCACGATGCAACGGTTAAATACGTGAACACACCAATCGGTAAAACGACGGATGATATTCACAGCTATTTTTCTCTTGTGAAAGATGACCCGTCTATTCAAGTTGTAACAAATGCACAAAAAGACTACGTGGAAAAATACGTTTCTCAAAACAAGCCGGAATATAAAGACCTTCCGATTTTATCAGTCGGAGCACCTTTTAAAGCAGGAAGAAACGGCGTAGATGAATATACGGAAATTAAAAAAGGTGACTTAACGATTCGAAGCGCAGGTGACCTGTATCTATATGACAACACGTTAAAAGCGGTCAAAGTAAAAGGTTCCGTTGTAAAAGACTGGATTGATATGTCTGCCGGTAAGTTTAATCAAATTACACCGAATAAAACAGAAGAGCAGGAATTATTAAATCCAAGTTTCCCTGTTTATAACTTCGACGTCATTGACGGCGTTCAATATCAAATTGACGTCACTAAACCAGCAAAATACGATGTGAATGGAAACGTGATTCATGCGGATTCAAGCCGAGTTGTTAACTTAACGTATAACGGCAAGTCGGTTGACCCGAATCAAGAGTTTATCGTTGTGACAAATAACTACCGAGCTGGCGGAGGCGGAAACTTCCCTGGTCTAAAAGGAAGCGAGCTTGTGGTGGATTCAGCGGATGAAAACCGTCAAATTCTAATGGACTACATCACCGAGCAAAAAGAAATTACGCCTACAGCTGACGATAACTGGTCTATTGCACCAATTAACGGAACGGCTAACGTGACGTTCACAAGCTCACCGCGCGGAGAAAGCTATTTAACTGAAGGAAGCAACATTACGTATACAAATAAAACGGATGACAAAGGATTTGGCATTTACAAAATCAACCTAAACGGTGAATCCAAAGATAATACAAAGGTACAGCTGTTGGGCATGAACGACCTGCACGGTCAGCTCGATACAGATACAAAAATTACGTCAAATGGCCAATCGCTGTTAGCTGGAAATATGAAGTATACAGCAGCAGCTATTCGTAAACAAGAAGCTGAAAATCCGAATACGCTTTTAGTTCATGCTGGAGATATGATTGGCGGAAGCCCGTTAGTTTCAGCGCTGTTTCAAGACGAGCCAACGGTTGAAGTGATGGAATCACTTGGATTTGATGTAGGCACGCTTGGAAATCATGAGTTCGATGAAGGCATTGCTGAGCTTCACCGTATGATTGAAGGGGGAGACCATCCAAAAGGAACAAAAGGATACGACGGCATGAATTTCCCGGTTATAGCGGCAAATGCTTATGATACTTCAACGAATAAATTAATTACAGAACCTTACGCGATAAAAGAAGTAGGCGGCAAGAAAATTGGATTCATCGGCGTTGTAACACAAGAAACGCCAAGCATGATTGTTCGTAAAGGAAATGAAAACTTAAAAATTACGGACGAAGCAGAAGCAATTGATAAATATACGGAAGAGTTGAAAAAGAAGGGTATTAAAGCAATTGTAGTACTTGCACATAATCCATCTAATCAAAATGGAACGTCTACCGAATTTGATGCAGCCGATATCGCTAAAAAAATTGATGATGAAGTTGACGTTATCTTTTCAGCTCACAATCACGTATACAACAACAAAGTAGTAGATAACAAACTAATTGTTCAAGCTTATTCATACGGCTCAGCGTTTTCTGACGTAGACGTTGAAATCGATAATACGGGTGACATCGTGAAAAAAGATGCAAAAATTGTGACCGTATATCAAAAAGACTACACGCCAGATCCTGAAGTTTCAAGCATTATGAAAAAGTACGAAGACTTAGCAGCGCCTATTAAAGCAGAAGTGGTTGGGAAGTCATCTACAGATTTGGCAAAAGGCTATCCTTCTAGCGGACCAACAGGCGATATCGCGCTTGGAAACTTAATTGCTGACGGCATGAAAGCAGAAATGAACGCTGACTTTGCTTTAATGAATGGCGGAGGCGTTCGTTCACAGCTTGATTCTGGTGACGTCACATACGGTGATTTATTTGCGATTCAGCCGTTTGGCAACGTCTTAAATAAAGTAAAGCTAAGCGGAGCAGATTTAGAAACGGTGTTAAACAATCAAATTACATCATCCGGACTAGATTTCCATGTTGCAGGCTTTAACTATAAGTGGGACAGTAGTACTAATAAAGTAGTCGATATCACGCTTCCAGATGGAAGTAAAATTGACAAAGAAAAAGAATATACAGTAGTAGTCAATAACTATATGTACGGAAACGAAAAATACGGTATTGGTGCACTTTCGTCAGGTATGGAAGTGGGACCAGAAGATTTACAAGCAACGGTAAACTATATTAAAACCCTTAACAGCCCGTTTGAATACACAGCTGAAGGACGCATTCAAAACGTAGCAGCTGCTAAAACAGCTGAACAGCAAGAACCTACTTTAAAAATAGCTCAATAAGCCAAAAAAGACTGTCTCATAACTCGGATTTCCGGTTTAGAGACAGTCTTTTTTTAGTAGATTATCTTCACTTTCAAACTTTAAATCAATTAATTTACGACATAACAGACAGCTTAATTTTTGAAACAATCACCAGATTGTGGTATTCTTTCCATGGAAAGAAGATTTACGTAAACGTTAAAAGTGGTATAAAAGATTTCACTATTTTTTCATTTATTTGCGCTATGATATAGAGCTATATAGAACCTGAAATAGAATATGTTCGTTACAGTAAAGGAGTAAATAAAAGTGGCTATTAATCTACAAAAAGGTCAAAAAATTGATTTAACAAAAGGAAGAGAAGGCCTATCTTCTATTACAGTTGGATTAGGATGGGATCCTGTAAAAAAACGCAGCTTTTTTGGTTTCGGAGGAAACGGACCAAGTATCGACTGTGATGCATCTGTTCTTATGCTAAATTCAAACGATAAGCTTGTAAGTAACTCAGCCGTTGTGTATTTTGGAAATCGTCACAGTAACTGCGGGAGCGTTAAGCATTCAGGCGATAACCTTACCGGAGCAGGTGAAGGAGACGATGAACAAATTTTTGTTGATTTAAAAAAGGTTCCTGGAAACGTACATAAACTTGTGTTTGTGGTCAACATCTATCAGTGTGTTGAGCGAAACCAAGATTTCGGTATGATTAAAAATGCGTTTATTCGTGTTGTAGACAGCGCTAAAAACGAAGAGCTTGTCTACTTTAATCTATCTGAAGACCATTCAGGAGCAACCGCTTTGTTTGCAGGTGAAATTTACCGAGACGGGAAAGAATGGAAGTTTTCCGCAACTGGAGATGCAACGAGAGATACTGGATTAGGTGAAATTGCAAATAAATATACAAAATAAACAACTTGAAAAGAGGGAAACGAAATGGCTATTAATCTTTCAAAAGGACAAAAAGTAGATTTAACAAAAACGAATCCAGGATTAACAAACGTCGTGGTAGGTCTTGGATGGGACGTAAATAAGTATGACGGTGGAAACGATTTTGATCTAGATTCATCTGTTTTTTTATTAAACGGCGCAGGAAAATGTGCTTCAGAATCTGATTTTATTTTTTACAATAATACGACGGGTGCAAACGGAGCGGTTGAGCATACCGGAGATAACCGTACAGGCGTAGGGGAAGGAGACGATGAGCAGGTTCAAGTAGATTTGAAAAATGTGCCTCAATCTATTGAACGTATCGCGTTTACCATTACGATTCATGAAGCGGAAGCACGCGGTCAAAACTTCGGTCAAGTAAGCAACGCCTATGTTCGTATTTTAAATGCAACAAATGACGAAGAGTTAATTCGTTATGATTTAGGTGAAGACTTCTCTATTGAAACAGCAGTCGTGGTAGGCGAGCTGTACCGACACGGTGGAGAATGGAAGTTTAATGCTATTGGCAGCGGCTATCAAGGCGGCTTAGCGGCACTTGTAAACGACTTCGGTTTAAATGCCTAATCATTAAAGTAAGAAAATGTACGGAGGATGTTTTTATGTCAATTTCTTTATCAAAAGGTCAGCGCATTGACCTAACCAAAACGAACCCAGGATTAACAAAAGTAATAGTAGGTCTTGGGTGGGATACAAATAAATATGCTGGATCTCAAGATTTCGATTTAGATGCATGTGCATTTTTAGCCAATAAATCAAGCCAAGTTGTAAATGACGAGGAGTTTGTTTTTTACAACAATTTAAAAAGTCCAAATGGAGCTGTGGAGCATACCGGCGACAATCGTACAGGTGCAGGAGATGGAGACGATGAGCAAATCGCCGTTGATTTTTCTCTTCTTCCTGACCATGTTGAAAAAATCGGAATTAGCGTCACGATTCACGACGCGGATGCTCGAGGACAAAACTTTGGACAAGTATCCAACGCGTTTGTTCGTTTGATTGACGCTGAAACAAATGAAGAAGTGCTTCGATATGACTTAGGCGAAGATTTTTCGATTGAAACAGCTGTCGTTGTATGCGAGCTATACAAGCACGGAAACGATTGGAAGTTTAATGCTATTGGCAGCGGGTTTTCCGGTGGCTTGGCCGACCTTTGCCGCAACTACGGATTATCCGTATAAAAAAGACGCGGGATAAATGAAAAAGAAAGGGTGCTTTAACGAGTACCCTTTCTTTTTAGCATGTATATGTCTGAAAAGAAAGGAGCTGTAAGGCGTGAATAAACTAATTGATCCTCATATAATTAATCTTAACGAGCAGGATGGAACTTCTCTTTTTTCTCAAGATGTTTCTTTGCGAGGTGACTTTGTACAAAATGAGCAGCAAACTTCCTATAAGCAAGTGGCAGGCAGATATTTAGGCACTCATCTTGATGCGGACGAGTACGCAGCTTTTCTTTATGAACTTGCGCATTCATCATCATCGATCCTTGTCCTGCACGATAAGCTTGATAAGTCCATTTCAAATGATAGATTAAAAGAAGTCCAAACGATTCTTAAAATTAATCAAGAAGAACGCGGTCTTTCTGTCAATCGGCTGTTTG
Organism: Bacillus sp. ILBB4; assembly: GCF_035064545.1. Taxonomy (NCBI): domain Bacteria; kingdom Bacillati; phylum Bacillota; class Bacilli; order Caryophanales; family Bacillaceae; genus Bacillus; species Bacillus sp. ILBB4. The sequence continues at coordinate 839,919 of NZ_JAIQVD010000003.1, forward strand.
CTTTTTTAGAAGGAAAAAAGCTGATCGTGAAGTCAGAAAATCCCGCTATACATAGAAGAGTACGTGAAAAATTTATTGAAACGTTAACGTGTTTTAAAGAACAGCACGCAGAGGGCTTTATGGATGCACAGTTTCAACGCGTATTAATCGATTTAATAAAGTGGCAGTGGAATCATGTGAAATCTTGGATGCTGGATAAAGCCTTTCCCGAGCACACGCCTCGCATCATGTGGTACGGAGATGCGAATAAAAGCGAGCAGTATTTTCTTCATTATTTGATTTTACTAGGTTTTGACGTCCTCACCTTTCATCCAGAGGGAAAGGATAATTTAAAAGAAGTAGATAAGAATCAACATTTAACAACGGTTTATACGTTTCCTTCTACTAGCTCGCTTTTTCCTTTTCCAACGGATAAACCGGTTCGAAAAGGTACGGTAGCATTTAGAGCGTCTCAAGAAATTGAGCAAGTGCTTCATTCAGAGGAGTCCATGCTGTATAAACCGTGGCAATTTCGTTCGTATTTTCCAACTTCAGTTACTCTTAAAACGACGTATGATGAGGTTTTTTTATTAATGAGAGAACGGGCGTTTATTCGTCCTAATTTTGGAGTGTCAAAGCCATATGTACACGTGCCGGTCTTGTTCTCAAAAGTACTTGGCATTTCTAGAAATCGAAAAGAGTACTGGAGTAAAGTGCATGAGCTCATGCAAACGGAAAATGAGTTAGCTCTGACGATTGATTCTGTTCCTTTTGCCAAAAAGATAGAGGGGAATAATCACTTTCACTATCAAGGAGCTCTCGGAAGTGATGGTACGCTCAGCCCAGATAAAATGATTGAAAGCAACTGGTGGCGCTATAAAGAGCTGCCTATCGGGCTTCAGAAAGGGCTCGCTGCAGCTATTTCCAGGTATTGTATACATTCAAAGCTCCTTCGGTTAGATCATGAAGATGCGTATGAGCATCAAATGTACTTGTTTAATCAGTCTTTGAAGCTTCCAAACAACGTGCTTCGCATGCTTCAAAAATTTGATTATACGCAGCACGTCCCCCGGCTCATTATTTATCACGGAAATGAACATGAAACGTTTACGCGTGAAGATGCAGCTTTACTGCTTCTATTAAATGAATTCGGCGTTGATATTGTTCTTTTTAATCCGACGGGTCAACTGGATGTAGAAGCGTTCGTCGAAGAAAAATATTTCGATATGCACTGGCTAGAAGATATTAGCTTTAATGAAGAATTCAAAGAGCCGTCGCTCATTCAAAAATGGTTAAAACGAATCTTTTAAAGAAAGAAGGGTTTTTAATTGGCAACAAATGAATTACAGCCTTTAGATCTAAACGAAGCGGAAGAAGCTTTAGAAACAAAGCCTAATGAAGTAAAAGCAAAACTGCGAGAAGAACCAGAAGTACGTCGCTTAGCAGAACAAATTGATTATAAAAATCAGCTGGCTCTGCTTGAATATGGGAAAGAAACGGCCAATGAAATTTCCTCGTTTTCTGGAAAGGTGCTTAGTACAATTAAATCGTCCAGCATGGAAGAGTCAAGCCAATTATTAAAGCAGCTTGGAAAGATTATGGATAAATTTGACGCAAAGGATTTTGTTGAAGATAAAGGGTTTTTCTCTAAGCTTTTTAAACGCGGTCAAAAAATAGTGGATAAGCTGTTTCAAAAATATGAAACGATGGGCTCTGAAATTGATAAAGTATATGTAGAGATTACAAAATATGAAACGGAAATGAAGCATTCGACCACAACGCTTGAACAGCTTTACGAGCAAAACTATCAGTACTATATGGAGCTTGAAAAATATATTGTAGCGGGCGAAGTAAAAGTAGAAGAATTAAAACAAGAGTTAAAGGTGCTTGAAGAACGAGCGTCGAGTGGAAACCAGCTGGCGGCAATGGAGCTTCAAACCTTAAAAAACGCAGTTGAGCTGATGAAGCAGCGATTATATGACTTAGAGATGGCAAAACAAGTATCTTATCAATCTACTCCTCAAATCCGTATGCTGCAGCGAGGAAATACAAAGCTGATCGGAAAAATCAATTCTGCGTTTATTACAACGATTCCTATTTTTAAAAATGGACTTATTAACGCAATTGCAGCAAAACGCCAAAATTTAGTAGCCGAGTCAATGAACGAATTAGACAAACGCACAAATGAACTGCTCATTCGAAATGCAGAAAACATTTCACAGCAAAGCGTTAAAATTGCCAAAATGTCCGGTGCTCCTAGCGTAAAAGTAGAAACGATGGAGCAAACGTGGAATATTATTATGAAAGGAATGCAGGAAACAAAAGCAATCGAAGAAGAAAACAAACGTCTGCGTGAAGAAGGACTTGTTCGCTTGGAGCAATTTCAAGAAAACTTCAAGGCGCTTGAGCATAAGATGTAACGACAAAGCGGGAATCTTTACGATTCTCGCTTTTTTTTTCATATACATTTGCTAGAAGTCTGAATTGTTTAGAAGAGATTAGTCAAAAGCATGAAAGGGTATCAGATATAAAAGAAGTATTATCCAAAATAAGATAGTTATTTCCAGAAGGCGTTTGTGTACTTTTATAATTTAAGTTAAAAACGTAAAAAACTTAATATTTTTAAGTTTTTTCTGGCTTTTAGCTTTTGTTTGCGCTACAATTAGCTCATATCAAAGTAAAAAAGGAGGGTATTCGGATGTATCAAGAGCAGCGCATGAGTGCGATTGTTGAATACCTTCATACACACCGTACGATTACGTTAGACGAAATTTGCGATATGTTTACCGTTTCAAAAGATACGGCGAGGCGTGATTTAGTCAAGCTTGAAGAACACGGTGAGGTTATGAGAGTCAAAGGCGGGGCGACGCTATCGTCAAGTCACATCGTTGATTATAGTGAACGAACGCCTACCAAAGCGAAAGAACAAATCGCTAAAGAAGCAGCTTCGTTAATTTCGGCGGGCTATGATGTACTTTTAGATACGTCTTCTACCATCGCACTGATGGCGAAGTATATGGATGTAAAGCATGCAACTGTTATTACGAATTCCATTGATAATGTGGATTTGCTCGATCAATATACGACGTGTGATACGTTTTTGCTGCCGGGCAAGTTTAACGGGAAAAACCGTAACGTCACCGGGCCAAGAACGATTTCTACGTTGCAGGAATACAAAGTAGATCAGCTGTTTTTAGGGACATGCGGCGTTGGGGCAGAGAGTATTACATCTCCAAGTGAAGAAGAAGCGTTTTTAAAAAGACAGATGATTCAATGTGCAAGACAAGTGATTATGCTTGCGGATCATACGAAGTTTGAACGTGAATTTTTACACCGAGTATGTGATATGAGCGACATTGATATCTTGATTACAAATAAAGAGCCAGAAGCGGATGTAAAAGAAAAAATAGAACAAAATCAAGTGCGGCTTATCGTCACAGATTTTGATAAAGGAGAGGAAAAACGATGAAAAAAATAAAAGTAGGATTAGTAGGATACGGATTTTCAGCAACGGTCTTTCACACGCCTCTTTTAAGCGTGTTAGACGAATTTCATATTTCAAAAGTCATGAGTTCAAATCCTGAAAAGGTGAAGAGTGACCTAGAGGGTGTTGAAGTAGTAAGCAATCTGTCTGAACTTCTAGAAGATGACAGCATTGATTTAGTTATTATTACAACGCCTAGCGGCATGCACTATGAAATGGTGAAAGACGCACTTCGCGCAGGCAAGCATGTAATTGTTGAAAAGCCGATGGTCGTATCGGAAAAAGAAGCAAATGAATTAATTCAATTAGCAAAAGAACAAGATGTTCAACTAAGCGTCTATCATAACCGCAGATGGGATAATGATTATTTGACGGTGAAACAGCTGATTGAAGAAGGAAAATTAGGCGACGTTAAAATGTATGAAGCTCATTTTGACCGCTATCGTCCGGCTGTTCGAGACCGCTGGAGAGAAAATGAAGGACCTGGGTCAGGAGCGCTTTACGATTTAGGCTCTCATTTAATTGACCAAGCCTTACATCTTTTTGGAATGCCTGAATTTGTTCAAGCTGATGTGTTTGGTCAGCGAGATCATGCACGTACGGATGATTACTTCCACGTAGTGCTTGGATACGGTTCTCTTCGCGTTATTTTGCATTCAAGCGCTATTGTGCCAAGCAACGGGCCGCGCTTTCAAGTTCACGGAACAGAAGCAAGCTATATCAAATACGGGATTGACGGCCAGGAAGATATGCTAAGAGCCGGCAAGAAGCCTGTGAATGATACGTGGGGAGCAGATCATCCTGAACACTACGGTAAGCTGACAACGGGCGAAGGAGAAACAACAGAAATTGAAACGCTGCACGGTTCTTATGTGACGTATTATCAAAAAATTGCCGACAGCCTGCTTCGAGGAGAAGAACTTCCGGTTTCAGCAGAAGAAGCTCGTGACGTGGTTAAAGTTATTGAAGCGGTATTTGAAAGCAGCAAAGAAAAACGAGCGGTTTATTTTAACTAAGGAGCGAGAAACAGTGAGTAATCATTCGGCAGAGACGCTGCTTGAAAAAGTAGTTCAACAGGAAAAAGAACTGATCTTTCATCAATTTACAAATGACCAGGCTCTACAGCTCGGAATGGCCATTATTAATGAAGCAAAAAGCAAGGGTAAGGCAGTAACCGTAAGTATTAAACGAAATGGTCAAACTCTCTTTCAACATGCGATGGAAGGGGCTATTCCCGATCATGAAGAATGGATTAAACGAAAATCAAACACCGTTCTTCGTCACCATCACAGCTCGTATTATATGAAGCTGTACTGCGAGTTAAAAGATCGTTCTTACGCGCAGTTTTACGCAGCGAACCCTCAGGAATTCGAAGCAGTAGGAGGGTCATTTCCGATTTCGGTTAAAAACGTCGGCGTAATTGGAACCATTACCGTATCAGGTATGTCGCAAGAAGAAGATCATGCACTTGTGGCAGATACGATTCTTAGCTTTTTGCAATAAAAATAAGCGGACTTCGTTGGAAGTCCGCTTATTTAATTAAAAGATGAGTGGCGATAAGGCGTGTGTTTTTTCTACATAAATAAAAGCATCATATCGTTTTGACAAGCGAGAAGGAACATAATTTCCGTATTGTTCAACCTCTGGGTCATATACAACACCAATGGCGCGGTGGCCTATCGTTGAATGAAAAAATTTTCGGTTTTCCTCTGTGAACATGAGATATTGATCAAAAGCACCTGCTCGGTGAATGGTATCTTCCCAGCTTCCTTCCATAGCTGGAGGAACGGTTAACTCCTGCTGAGGATTACCCCAGCTATCAGAAGCAATGACCGTGCCGTGATGAGTTCCGAATCCGACGGCGTAAACATGCTTCGGTCCGTATTCTTCACGGGTAAGCTGACCTACATTCACCATGCCGCTGCTTTTCATGTCCGTTGCTCTTGCATCTCCGATGTGAGTGTTATGCTCCCATACAATTCCTTTCGCGCTATCTTTGTAGTAAGATTGAATATATTTTAAAGCTTCTACCATATGACGATCGCGAATATTCCACGATTCATTGTCATTGGTAATCATCGTATGATAATAAGCTTCAGCATTGCTTGCTACCAGCGCATTTACCTGCATACTAAGCGCAGCTTCAGGCTCATGAGTATAGGTATCTTTCTTTTGCTGAATGGTTTGTAAAAGCTCTAAGATTTCTACCATGCAGTTTTTTCCGTAAAAGGCAGAAGAAATTCCATACATCTGTGCTTCGCGATGAAAAGGTTCAAAGCATTCAAAGGCTTTTTTCGCTTTCTTTGCATCAGAAGCGTGGTTGTTTTCTAAGTACTCAATAATAGCTTCCATCGATTCCCACAGGCTGTATACATCTAAACCGTAAAAACCTACTTTTGGCTGATGTGCTGGCAAGTTGTTGTTATAATCACGAAGCCATTCAATCAATTCTTTTATTTCTTGATTGGCCCACATCCATGAAGGCCAGCGGCTAAAAGATTTTAAGACATCTTCGGCATCGGCGTACTGAGTTGTATATCCTTTAATATAGCGATTAAGTTCAAAACACGATGGCCAGTCTCCTTCCACTGCTATAAAAGAAAAATCATGATGCTGAATTAATTCTTTCGTAATAGCTGCTCGAATTTCGTAAAATTCAGATGTGCCGTGAGATGCTTCGCCGAGAAGTACGTATCGAGCGCGGCTTGCTGTGTTAATAAGCGGCAGTAAGTCATCAATATTAGCAAAAGGGATGGAATATTCTTTGATAGCTTCTATCATTTGATTGGTTTTTAGCATATGATCACCTTATTTTTAAGAAATGAATAGCAAGAGCTTGAGACAGCAAGTCTTGCTACCAGTTAACGGGTTCTTATTTTTATGGATTACCTGCTGAAGTGCTTAATGGCAGAATCATTTAAAGAAAAATCTTCTTTAGTAAGCGCCGTTTGATTCTGTGTTTCGCATTCTTTAGTAGGGTGCTCTTCTTTTTTAGAAACAGTAGAAACTTCTTCGTTATTTTCATACGTGTAGTTTGTTGACATTATGTTTCACCTCTTGTATCTATTGTTTGAGGTACAGAAAATAAAATAAGAAGAAATATCAGGAATACCTTAAAAAGAAGGGTACCCTTTAAATTATTTGAACTCATGCAAGAAATTGTCTACACTAAACACTGATACATAAATCGAGTGAGGAGAACGTGAAGAGTTTATGAAGTTGATTTCGTGGAACGTAAATGGCATTCGCGCGTGTGTGCGAAAAGGATTTTTAGATTATTTTCAAGAAGTGAATGCGGATGTATTTTGTATTCAAGAGACGAAGCTGCAGGAAGGCCAAATTGATTTGCAGCTAGAAGGATATTATCAGTACTGGAATTATGCCGTGAAAAAAGGGTATTCCGGAACGGCTGTTTTTACAAAGCAAAAGCCTTTATCCGTTTCATACGGTGTGGATAAAGAATCAGAAGACGAAGGACGTATTATTACGCTCGAGTTTGAACAATGCTATGTAGTAAATGTGTATACGCCAAATTCTAAAAGAGATTTAGCAAGGCTTGAAGAAAGGCTTCAATGGGAAGATGATCTGCTCGTGTACTTAAAAAAATTAAATAGCCGTAAAGCGGTGATTTTGTGCGGAGACTTAAATGTAGCCCAAGCAGAAATTGACTTGCGCAATCCAAAGCCAAACCGAGGAAATTCTGGTTTTACCATAGAAGAGCGAGGAAAGATGACGACGCTTCTTGCTAGCGGATTTCTTGATACATTTCGTTATTTGTACCCGAATCAAGAAGGATCCTATACCTGGTGGTCGTATATGAACAAAGTGCGAGAACGAAATATCGGATGGCGCATTGATTATTTTATCGTATCGGAGAGAATCAAAGACGTTATTCAAGAAGCTGCTATTCATCCGCATGTAATGGGAAGCGACCACTGTCCTGTGATGCTAGACTTAAATGTACCCCATCTATGATATCTTTCTATATAATAGAAGAAAAACGGAAAAAAGGTTGGTTCACGCGAACGGTTGCGGTATAGTAAACATATTAAAAAGTACAGAATGTTCTATGAGATAAAGGGGGAGACAGAGGTGAAGCGAGACTCGCTGCAAACCATTGAGCACGAAATTGCGCTGCTTGTTCGTCTAACAACGACGCACAGCCCCAAGCTTGGAAGCTTGGACCGTTCTGAATATTTACTGTTAAGCGAGCTAGATCAGCGCAGTCCGCTCGGGATTAATGCATTAGCTGAAAATTTAAAACTGAGCTTATCTACAGCTAGCCGGCAAGTATCTGCGCTTGAGACTAAACAGTTTGTTCGCCGCTTTCCAAGTCCAGAAAATGGGCGGATTAGTTTAATTGAAATGACGGATTCAGGAAGAGATATTTTGCAGCATGTACAAAGCAAGCGTAAACAGGCCTATGCTGAAGTGTTAGAAGATTGGTCGGAAGAAGAGATTTTAGTACTGGAAAAAAGCTTATCCCGCTTGAATCATAATTTTAAAAAATGGCGCAGCAATGGATGTTAAAGCGAATACATATAGATGAACAAAAAGGCTATTGAAAAATAGTCTTTTTAAGTTGAAACAAAGAAGTTGATTTCTTCTTTAAAAGATGTATAATATGTAGTGCTGCTATAACTTGCATGATACAACTTGTACAATAAAATATGTAAGGAATTGTTAGTCATATGAAAAGAATTTAATAAAAGGAGGAATAAATATGAGTCAGAATAATCCAGCAGTAGCCTCCGACAAACAAGGTTTAAGCGTACCTAAATACTTGATTATGGCGATTTTAACGCTATTTTCAATTGGCCCTCAGTATTTTTTGAATTTATCTTACACGGTCAATCAAGTATTGATTCAAAATCGATTTGATGCGAGTACACAAAGCTTACTATTGCCATCTATTATTTCTAATTTAGCATTTGGACTTGGGGTACCTATTGGTCCGATGCTCACGAAAAAATATGGCGTGCGTAAAGCATACTTAACGTTCGTTTTAGTCTTTTTAGCAGGTTCGATTATCAACGTTTTTTCCGAAAACGTTGCGTTTTTATCCCTTGGTCGTCTGATTCAAGGCTTAAGTTCAGGAATGCTGTTTTTAACCATTATTCCAGCTGCGCTGATCTCGTTTCCGAATAAAATCCGAAACTTCTTTTTAGTGTTAGCGATCGGCGGACTGTTCGGTTCAACGGCGATTGGAGCCTTTTTAGGTGCTGTATCTCTTAGCATGGATAATTGGCGCTGGGTTTTTGTTTTAGGAATAATAGCTTCTCTTGTCTGTCTGTTTATTGGATATAAGGTATTACCTGCTCATGATCCAACTCAGCAAGAAGAGCGTCCAGTAGATAAGAAAAGTATCTTTATTCTTAGTCTTATTATGATTTTACTAGTATATCCACTGTATGAACTAAGATATGAAGGATTTGCTTCTATTCAAGTGTGGCCGTTCTTATTGGCTGCAGCAGGGTTAGTTATCATTTTTGTTTTAGTTGATTTAGCGGCTGAAAATCCATTAGTACCATTAAAATCGCTGCTAGCCGTAAAACCAGTTGCGGGTACAATTATGGCAATTGGCGGTCATATGGCATACATCTTAGCAATCGCAGGTATTAATGGCGTCATGCAAAATGTGCAAAATGCATCGTACACCACGCTTTCTTATTTTTATTTGTACTTCTTTATTGGGGTACTGATTTCAGCATTTGCCACGACATTCTTGTATGACAAGTTTGGTCCAGGTTACCTTGGAGCGATTGGATCACTTCTCATTGTCATTGTAGGATTTAGCTGGGTGAACGTATCAGCCGATACATCACTAGTAAGTTTATATGTTCACATTATGCTCTTTGGTATGGGTGTTAGTATGGCACTGGTATCTGGTGCGCTAGGAGCGGCATTAGCCGGAGATTTACATCAAGCTTCGATGCGTTCGATTTCACTGCACTCCATTCGAAATTTACTAGGAGCCATTATAGCACCTGTAATAGGATGGTTTGTTGTTCGACAAAACGCGATTTATTATGAAGATTTCCGAGGACAAATTAGCTCAGTAGATCCTCAGGTGAAGCTGCAGCTGTCTGAAATGATTAAACGTTATATGGGTATGGGAATGAGTCAAGCGGACGCAAAAACATCGGCTGTGACAGCTGTTGTAGCAAGCGCTAAAAAAGCGTCGATTTTACATGCGTATCACAACTTATTTTTCATGCTTGGTATTTTAGGCGTAATCATGCTCATTGCTTCACTAAGTAAAGCGTGGAGCGGTCAAAATAGAATTCTTGTTCAAAAAGAAGAGGTGCAAGAAAAAGCTGAGCCGCAAGAAGAAAGAAAAATGCTGCCCGCACCTTAAACAGAAGAAACATCTGTATAATATACTAACTATAGAAAGAAGGAATTCCGATGAGTAAAAGTCGTTTATTGGTTACTAACATTGTTGGAATCATTGTGATTTTATTACTAGTAGGTTTTGGTGGATATTATTTCTACGAAAAAGCAAATTACGTTAAAACCGATGAAGCGCAGGTAGAAGCACCGCTTTCACAAGTTATTGCTTCAGCTAACGGTCAGTTAAGCGAATGGAACGTAAAAGAAGGAGATAGCGTTTCTCAAGGTGACTCTGTTGGAAGCTTAAAAGAAGGCGACAAATCAACAGACGTAACGTCTATGATTGACGGAACAATCATTAAAAACAACGCTTCTCAAAATCAATTAGTAAAAGCTGGCGATGTATTAGCACAAACAGCTGATTTATCTAAAATCTATATCAATGCAAACATTAAAGAAACAGACCTAGGTGATATCGAAGAAGGAGACAGCGTTGATATTACAGTGGACGGAGACTCAGGTAAAGTCTTTAAAGGCCATGTTGAAGCAATCGGCCGCGCAACAAATTCAGTGTCTTCTATGCTTCCGGCTCAAAACACAGGAAACTACACAAAAGTAACGCAAAAAGTACCGGTGAAAATTTCAATTGATGATGCATCAGATAAAGTTCTTCCAGGTATGAACGCAGAAGTGAAAATTTCAATTTAACAGTGAAAAAAAGCTGCTTCCTTCAAGGAAGCGGCTTTTTTTATGCCTAAACAAATAAAATAAAAAATGTGCTAAAAAGGGGATGTATACAAAGGAAATGTGTGGTAAGATACTTCTTGTTTGAAATTGGATATCGGTAAAGAAGGTGATGGGATGACCGCGGTCGAAACAAAAAAAGGGCCAAAAGAAAAGCTGAATTTATTTTTCTTAACGTGGCCGATCTTTTTAGAAGTGTTTCTTTTTATGTTAATGGGGATTGCTGATACCTTTATGCTAAGTGCGCTGTCGGATGATGCCGTATCAGGAGTCGGAGCAGCCAATCAATACCTTCACATTGCGATTTTGGTGTTAGAGGTCATTGGCAACGGGGCGGCAATTGTTGTCTCTCAGTATTTAGGATCAAAACGGTATATGGAAGCGTCAAAGATTTCTGCTTTGGCCGTTACGTTAAATTTAGGAGTCGGGCTAGTTATTAGCGCGGGTTTTCTTTTGTTTTCAAGACATATGATGGAAGCGATGAACTTACAAGGTGACGTGCTGATGTATGCACAAAGCTATTTATCCATCGTCGGAGGAGCTATTTTTCTTCAAGCGATTATTAATTCTCTTGCAGCGATTATTCGCGTACACGGCTTTACAAAGCAGGCGATGTTTGTTTCACTTGGAATGAACATTTTTCATATTGCAGGAAACTATGCTTTAATCTTCGGGAAGTTCGGCTTTCCCGAAATGGGCGTGCAAGGAGCTGCCATTTCATCTGCGTTCAGCCGATTCGGTGCGCTGATTGTATTCTTTTGGCTGCTGTATCAAGTGATGGAATATAGAGTAAAATTTCAATACTACATTACGCTTTCAAAAGAATATATCGGTAAAATTTTAAAAATCGGTATTCCGTCGGCTTTTGAACAGGTTATGTATCAAGGCTGTCAAATTGTCTTTTTATACTATGCAACCTACCTAGGAGCAGAATCACTCGCTGCGAGACAGTACGCGATGAATATTTCGATGTTCATTTACTTATTTGCCATTGCGATTGGAATGGGTACAGCGATTATTGTCGGCCGTTTAGTAGGCGGAAACGAAAAAGATGAGGCGTACCACCGCGTATGGAAAAGCGTCAAATGGGCCAGTGCCGTAACGATGATGATGGTTGTTCTTGTGATGACATTCAGAACACAGCTGATCAGCGTGTTTACAGACAATCCGCATATCATTGAGCTTGGGGCGACGGTGCTGCTTCTGAGCATTGTGCTTGAAACGGGAAGAACGATGAACATTGTGCTGATTAACTCGCTGCGGGCAGCGGGAGATGCCAAATATCCGGTGTTGATTGGTGCGATGTCGATGGTCATGATGAGCTTGCCGCTTGGTTATTTCTTCGTTTTTCATTTAGACATGGGGCTCGCTGGCATTTGGCTTGCCATTGCAGCCGATGAATGGACGCGCGCAGTTATTATGTTTTTTCGCTGGAAAAGCCGGGCGTGGGAAAACTACGGACTTGTGCAGCACGAACAAACAGCTGAAGAACCAACGCCGGTTCAAGTATAAAACAAAACCTCTGCAGAATGTGCAGAGGTTTTTTGCTGTGTAAAAAAGTGAAACGTAGATTAGTCTTTTTACGCAAAAAGCTTTAATTTATGGGAGAAAACGGGTATGGGTACAAAGGAATGGTTTTATTCTACTTATTCTTTGTTTTAGATAACGATATATGGTTGGATAACGTATTTAGACATGAGCCTTTTTTCTCTTATTTTTCATTTTTATCTCAATTCATGAAACTAGAAGCATAAAAAAGAGAGTTTTTTCCTATTTAGCTATAATGAGACAAATTTTATACTTATAATTATTGGATTAAACTCGAAATGTGCGGAACAGGAGGAACGATATGGGGTTAGGAAGCGTATTAGACGGACTGCTGGGAGAAGTATCTGGAAGAGTCTCAGATGTAGAAGGGAAAATTTCTAAGCTAAGAACGGCTAAAAGTAAAATTGAGCATGAACAAGCTGTTTCATTAAAAGAAATTGAACACATCAAAAAGCCTGAGCTGGGAGACAAATGGACGGGTACGTTATCGGATGATTTTGACGAAAAACGTACGGCAGCCTACGACAACATAAAAGGCATTTTAGACGGTGATTACGATGGATACATTCGTGAAATTGAAACAAAGATATGGATGCTAGAAGCTGAAAAAGGAGCTTTGAGTGGCTTGAACGCCGCTATTGGAGAAGCGGATTCTTTATTAGCTAAAGGTGAAGAAGCCTACGACGCAGTAGAAAACAAGATTAGTGAAATTAGAAGGGGGCTGTTTTCATGACAATTAAGCTTGATCACGCTGACGTTATCAAAAAGCTTGAAGCAGTCAGCACAGCGATTGGAAATTTATCCATTAGCAAAATGCCTGACCTTGGAAAAAATAGCCTTGATACTACAAAGAAATGGGAAGCGCGCGAAGAAGAAATTCAAACGCTTATTTCTACTTATATAAAAGCACTAAACAAAAACGTAAAAGATACAAAATCTAATGTAGACTTACTAAAAGAACAAGACGAATCTATTATCCATTCGTAGCAGCAAAGGGGGATGACTGTGGGAAAGGTATACGATGCAAAAGCGCTGTTTGATGTAGCAAAAGACAGGGAAAAAGCCTACGATGAGTTACTAAGCCAGCTGGGCGAACTGAAAAAAGCGCTGCAGGGCGTAGCGGATTTAGACGGCAGCTTAGAAGGAAAAGGCGCTGACAATATAAAATCTTTTTACAAGCAGCACGCCGATACGGCCGGACAGTGGGAAAACTTAATTAAAATGCAGCAAAGCTATTTTTCAACGCTTCACGTTAAAGCTGAAAAAGCAAAGCTGACAGGAAGCACGATTGTAAATGAATCATTTTTAGAAACAGAGCTAAAAAACGCCAACAGCAATGCTAAAGAAATAGTTGCTCAGCAGCACGAAGATTTGCAGAGTATTTTAAACGGTATTGACGATATCGTCTCTATTTCAGCGTTTTCAACGAGTGAGTTTAACCATAAAATAGAAGAAGCAGAGAAAAAACGCACCGATACAATTGAAGCGGTGAACCAGCTTGATGCTGAATGGTCAAAAGAATACAGCGAAATGGACGATTTTTATACGGTAGTGAATACGCTAGTGAGCGGCTTAGAGCTTGCTACGAGTCAAGGAGGAAGCGCCTATCAGCTTGCCTTTAACGAAAAAGCCTATCACGACAGCGAGCTGTATAAAGTTCAAACAAAGCTAAACGACTATGCAACTTCATATGTTGACTACAACAAGCAGCAAGAAGAAGTATACGAGCTGGAAAAAAAGCAAGAAGAAGAAGCAAACAAGCCGTGGTATGAAAAAACGTGGGATGCGGTTTCTACCTTTACAGGAGAGGTCAGCGGATATTATGATTATAAACGAGCAGCAGAAGGCGTGGACCCTGTTACGGGTGAAAAACTTTCTACCTCACAGCGCGTCGCAGCGGGAGCCATGGCAGCAGCCGGCTTCATTCCGGTCGTCGGCTGGGTAGGAAGAGCCGCAAAAGGTGGAAAAGCAATCTATAAAACGGCTAAAGGCCTAAGCGCAGCGGATCACGCCTTAGACGCCTACAAATCCGCCAAATCCTTCAAAGTCCTGGAGCAAACCGAAAAAGGCCTCTACGGTCTTGTGGCTGCAAACGGCCTAGGAGAATACATGACCGGACGCGACATGTTCGGGAATAAAATCAGTGAAGAGCAGCGTAAAGCTAGTCTTCTGCAAGCATTAGGAATTGCTGGAGCTGGGGCGCTTTCTACGAAGGTAGCGGGGAAAATGGGACAAAGCCTTGCGACCAAAGGAACCGAAAAGCTCAACAACATGCGCAACACGCTTCGCACAAGCGCCGTTGCCAACGTCACAAAGCAAGCCTACCAAAGCGTCAAAAACGCACCGGCCTCTTGGACACAGTCGCTACATAAAACGTATAACAACATCCTAGACAGCAGTATGCCAAGACTGGGGCCAGAACTTGTGCCGGCTGGTCCAGCACTTGCCCAGCAGACGGTGAGGGAGACCTTGCAGAATGTGAAGCAGCAGACGATGCAGATGATTGAAAAGCCTGTAAAAGTAGAGCGTGTGAGTGAGCCTCAAATCTCAAAGGCTACAAGCCAACGTATTCCTAGGTCTAGTGGATCTAAAAGGTTAATTGCATCAGGAGAACATTTTACAAATGGGAGAAGAAATAGGTTAAAGCCCGACGTTAGGTATAAAACGGGGGAGCATGACTACTTTTACGAAACAGATAGCATGGGTAGAATTGTAAAATTCGAAACAGAAAATTTACAGTTAACAACAAGAACCGAGAGGTTATCACATAGTAAAAACACACCAGGTAAAATAAAAGGCCAAGACCACGCAGGACATTTGGCAGCAGATAGGTTTGGTGGTTCACCTAAAATCGATAATTTGGTTTCGCAGTTGTCTGATGTAAATTTAATTGAATATAAGAAAATTGAAGAGGAATGGGCCACAGTTTTGAAGAAAAACCCTCCCCAAAAAGTAACAGTTGATGTTGAAGTTATTTATGCGGAAAACGATATGCGCCCAGATAAATTTGTAGTGAGGTATACTATTGATGGTGACCTCGTTTCTAAAACGATTAAAAATGAACCTAAGGAGTAAAAAATGCGATGAAAGAATTTGAAGATTTATTTAGTGAATTGCAGGCAGATATGATTTCCATCTGTATGGAATATGTTGAGGACAGAGCAGACAAAGTTTATGTGTATGCTTCGTGTGAAGGAAATATTATTTCAAGTAAGTTCTTTTATCTCATCAACAATCAGTACGTAAAATCTCATCAAGTGAACGATGCATTGGAGGATGGAGAGGAAAGGTATGATGCATCCCCGCAAAGAGGATTTATGGTATTAGATATTTTAAATGAAGACATTGAAAAAATCGAAGCGTTGTGTGAAGAATATAAGCGAGACGTGCCGACAGAGATGAAATTAATTTATGATGTGAAGAGTGGTCATTTTAAAGCTGAATATAATTACGAGTTGGTTTACACAAATGATGATAGTAAAACATCTAATTATATTGCTAATGAATGGTATGAAGAAGTGAAAAATAATAAGCTTTAATTTCGTATGGATGTGTGAGTTTAGTAGAATTCATTTTGGTTTGAATCAATAGATCATCATATTTGATATTCTTTTGAAGTTTTTTTGTATATAACGACTGATTATACAGATTGGTTGAATACAGATTACGGATTTGTAGCACAGAAAAAGATTTGGAAGTACAAATATTTAGATGAAGTACCAACAGATGAAAAAACTAAGAATTTAATAGATCAATATTTAAAAGAGTATCCCAGTAATCCCATTTAAATAATTATTAAAGTTATAAGTAAACACACTGTATTTTATGAAAATCAGTGTGTTTTTATATTATAGAACAACTAAGACTTTTAATTTAAGCCTTTCTCACTGATGTAAAACTCTTTAAATCTCAACTAACTATAGCAACCGCCTTGATAAGAAATAAGGAAGAGTTGCAAACGGACTAGGAGAATACATGACCGGACGCGACATGTTCGGGAATAAAATCAGTGAAGAGCAGCGTAAAGCAAGTCTTCTGCAAGCATTAGGAATTGCTGGAGCTGGGGCGCTTTCTACGAAGGTAGCGGGGAAAATGGGACAAAGCCTTGCGACCAAAGGAACCGAAAAGCTCAACAACATGCGCAACACGCTTCGCACAAGCGCCGTTGTCAACGTCACAAAGCAAGCCTACCAAAGCGTCCAAAACGCACCGGCCTCCTGGGACACAGTCGCTACATAAAACGTATAACAACATCCTAGACAGCAGTATGCCGCGACTCGTGCCAGAACTTGTGCCGGCTGGTCCAGCACTTGCCCAGCAGACGGTGAGGGAGACCTTGCAGAATGTGAAGCAGCAGACGATGCAGATGATTGGTAAGGTTTCTGTTAAAGATAAGCCAGTGAGCGAATATCTTAATGATATAACTACATCAGGTAGGGTCAATAAGGACAAAATGAATCAGCTTAAAAATGCTATTCAAAATAATAGGTTTAGTGTAGAGGAACTTTCAGAAATTAGTGGAAAAATGTCTGAACTAGGCATTACAAAAGAATATAATGAAGTACTCTTAAAAATTGATTTTGGAAAATATCTCACGGGATTAATAGGTGGCCCACCTGAGGCTATGATAAATCCACATGCTCATCATATTTTATTCAAGAAAGGTCTTGGTCAAAAGCAGAAAGAGCTTGTACAAGAAGGACAAGAAATATTAAGAAAATATGGAATTGATCCAATAATTGGGCAAGAAAATCTCGTCTGGGCACCGAATGCTGTGGTAGGACAACATAGTATTGACGCCTTAGAAATTGTTGTTCATAGATTAAAAGCTGTTGAATCAGAAGGTGGAGACTTAGATGATATTGTTGATGCTCTTGAAGAGTTAGGTAACTTAGCGAGTAGAAGATAGTGAAGGAGGATGTATTTTGGATCAAAAAAATATTAATAAATCGATAAGAAATGCCATTAAAGCTGGCGATATAAATTTAGTGAAAAAACTAATAGGTGATGATATAGAGACTTTAAACACTATGACTGCATTTGGTACTTGGTTACATGTAGCTGCTAAAAAAGGGCACTTTCAAATAGTAGAGTATTTAGTTGAAAAAGGAATTGACGTTAATGCTAAAGGTGGAACATTTGATGCTTCTGCGTTAAATTTAGCAGCTGGATCTGGTAATTTAGCTATAGTAAGATATTTAATAGAATCTGGAGCAGAATTAGATGTGAGTCTAGCGAAGAGAAATCCACTTTTTGGAGCAATTTATGGAGGACATAAAGAAGTAGTTAAATATTTAGTTGAAAAAGGAATAGATATTTCAATTAAATACACGGGAGAAAATATCAAAAATATGAATGCCTATGAATATGCTAGGGAGTTTGGACAGACCGAGATTGCTGAATATTTAAAGCAAAAGATGAATGAAAAAGAATAAACTTGAAATTAGCTTTACAGTTATAAGTATTAATGCGAAAAATGAAATGATAAAAGATCTTGATGGGTAATATTCCTTTCAAGATCTTTTGCTTTGTTGAAAATTATGGATGATAAAAGTTCAAGTATCTGTGTGAAAAGATACGGATGGTGCTTGCGTTTTTTATGAGTGTGAAATTGTGAAACAAATTAACTCAATCTATTGAAACCAAAAAAGTCCTCTATGGTTTTGTTGTCTCAAATGGCTTAGGAGAATACATGACCGGACGCGACATATTCGGGAATAAAATCAGTGAAGAACAGCGTAAAGCAAGTCTTCTGCAAGCATTAGGAATTGCTGGAGCTGGGGCGCTTTCTACGAAGGTAGCGGGGAAAATGGGACAAAGCCTTGCGACCAAAGGAACCGAAAAGCTCAACAACATGCGCAACACGCTTCGCACAAGCACCGTTGCCAACGTCACAAAACAAGCCTACCAAAGCGTCAAAAACGCACCGGCCTCTTGGACTCAGTCGCTACATAAAACGTATAACAACATCCTAGACAGCAGTATGCCAAGACTGGGGCCAGAACTTGTGCCGGCTGGTCCAGCACTTGCCCAGCAGACGGTGAGGGAGACCTTGCAGAATGTGAAGCAGCAGACGATGCAGATGATTGAAAAGCCTGTAAAAGCAGAGCGTGTGAGTGAACGTCAAATTCAAACGGGTACTAAGGGTATAGATAATGCTAATAGACTTATTCCAGGTACTCCTGGAAACCCTACCTCAGGAGACCCAACTAAATTAGGTAAAAACTTACTAGAGTCAATGGGGTTACCTCGCTCTAAAAGTTGGAAAGGTTATCAAGCACAACATATAATTCCTTCTCAATTAAATAAACATCCAGTTATCAAAAAAATTGGAATGGAAATGAATGACTCTACAAAAGGTATATTTTTACCTATACCTTCTGACGATGTTAGTAGTCTATCTAGACATAGAGGCTTTCATAGCGTTTATAACAATGTTGTAAGAAAACAGCTTGATAAAATGGATGTTAATCAAGATATAGCAGTGTTAGAAAAACAAGTATATGAACTACAACAAAAGCTAAAAAAGGGAGTGGAAAATGGATTACCGTTATATAAGACTAAAATAAATAATATCGAGGAATTTTACAAAAGTGGTAAAAATAAAAAACTGCCTGTTTGGAACAGAGGCGGTGGAGCAACCGAAGAGTTATGGGAAAGGTGGTTATCTAAATGAAATTTGGTGAAAACACTCAATTAGTAGAAGAAGTAATGGATTTTATTCGTAATGATAAGATGTTTAATAAGAATAACTTTCATGTAAATAACTTAGAGGTAATAAATGATTTCAATGAAGCCCAAAACCTTGCCTGGTCTCAGGACTCAAGTGAAGTTGATACTGTATGGGAATATGTTAAATCACAGGAAGCAGAAAGTATTGTTGGAAAGGTATATGATTTGGATTTAGTAACTCAGCAAGATGATTTATATGATTTTTTTAGTGACCATGACAATTACTCGAATGACTTTCTTCCTTTTGATTATATTGATATTAATGAGGAAGTTGAGGGAGACCTCACGATGTGTGCATTAAATCGATTAGTTAATGGGAAAACAGATAATTTTTATGAAAAAATCTTTGAAGTTTATAAGCAAGGAGGTTGGCCTTGTGGGTGGAAGGGGACATACCCTATTGGTGAAATTATTGTGTATGTGCCTTAAATTAAATGAATTTCAAACCTTGATGGCAAAGTGCCTTTCAAGGTTTCTTTTTTGTGGTAGGGCCACCTAGTGACTCATAGTTCATTTTTTATTCAGAGAATATAAGTAACTCCTTAAATTCCCATATTATGTTTTTACGAATTATATAGGACGTACAACACCTTTTAAACGTATGCCCTATTTATTCTTTATTTTGTTAAGCAAATAACCACAATATCATTAATAAGTTTTTATAGCGCTTTATCAGATGAAAAGTTTTTAAAAGTCTTGCACTATTTTTCAGAGGGAACTGGTTATGGAAATGAGTACTACACTTGTACATTTTCAGGAGACTTAGAGCCGTGGGAAGAAGGCTATGTGGAAAACGGCATTGAATTTCTACACGGTACGGGTGACACTGACAAAAGTGTTATTGTCGATTATGAAACGTTTTTAACTTACTTGCACAAAATTTGCCACGTATATATGGAAGATCATGCCCATGATAAAGAAAAAGTGATGGCTCTTTTACATAAAATTAAACAAAATCATAGTAATGAAGACTAGTAGGAGTATATAAAGAAGCAACGAATCGAGTCTTGCTATAGAGAACAAGCTCTCCACACTACAGCGCATTACACCAAGCAGAGAGACGATATAATGAAAGTGCTGAAGTATATTGGAGAGGATTCTACAAGGTAGAAAGTAGAGGGAAAACGAAAAATGGAAACAACTCAAATGACAAAAGCTATTAGAGATGCTATAAAAGGTGGTCACTTAAATAAGGTAAGAGACTTATTTGAGAAAAATCCAGAAATGTTAACATGGATCACACCTTTTGGCACATGGCTACATGTAGCGACAGCTCATGGTCATTTGGAAATCGTCCAGTACCTTATTCGTGCTGGAATAGATGTTAATGCACAAGGAGGAACTTTTTCTGCCAATGCCTTAGAAAGAGCGGCTGCAAAAGGACATATAGATATTGCTAAGTATCTTATTAACCATAATATTAAAATTGATATCAGTGAACCAGATAAAAATCCGCTGTTTGCTGCTATATATAACGGTCATTTTGAGATGGTTAAACTGTTAGTTGAGAATCATATTAATATATCGATTACATACTCTGGTGAAAATATGAAAGAGATGGATGCTTATGCATTTGCGATTGAACGAGGACAAATAGAAATTGCTGAATATTTAAGGCAGAAGTGGACAGTAAATGGAATTAAAGCTTAATGATATTTATCAAGAGGTGACCGATAATTTAAAGGAAATGATATAAGCGAACTACAAATACGACAGTGATTTTCATTGACCACAACTATTTAAAAGTAAAAACGGTAGAAACAGCTAAATTATTGAGGAAGATGTCTATATTAAAAAACGACAATAATGGGCAACTAAATGAAGGGAGATATGATTTGGAGAAAAACAGCGTTAATAAAGCAATAAGGAATGCAATTAAACGTGGTAACATTAACTCAGTTAAAGAGCTAATAGGTAAGGATAAAGAAATTCTACATACCATGACTCCATTTGGTAGCTGGTTGCACATAGCAGCAAAAAAAGGACAGATGGAAATAGTAGAGTATCTAGTGCATAAAGGAATCGATGTAAATATAAAAGGTGATATATTTGATGCTTCTCCCTTACGAGTGGCAGCGGGTGAGGGGCATGTAGAAATAGTACAGTACTTAATCCAATCTGGAGCAGAACTAGATGTAAGCTTGGCAAAAAGAAATCCTTTATTTGCAGCGATTTATGGTGGCCACAAAGAAATAGTTGAATATCTAGTTAATCAAGGTATAGATATTTCCGTTCAATATACCGGAGAGAATATCGAGGATATGGATGCGTACCGATATGCTAAGGAATTTGGACAAACAGAAATTGCTGATTATTTAAAGCAAAAGCTGAATGAAAAAGTACAAAAGAGAGTGCTTGAAGACTAATTAAATTGTATACAACAGGTTACAAAGCTAATAAAAGCAAGGAGGTCCACCTCATGCTAGAACCTATATATGCTGAAAACGTAATTGCCGGAGTTATACATAAAAAGCAGTTTCAATGGTATGTAACCGATCGAGAGCTATGGTATTTAGATTATGTAAAGTTTGCGCAAGCTTTTGAAAGTCATCTAGCGGTTGACGAATACATTGAACCTGAACGAAAAGGAATTGAGATTCTTAGCAGTGAAAATGCTGAGCTTTTTTTAAAGCGTATACAGTCATATAAAGCAGATGCAGCTACTCTTTTAAAGCTATTTGAAGATAAAATAGAAAGCGGAGAGGAAGAAGACGTATTAGACTTTATCCCTTCGTTTTTGGTGGACTTTGATCAAAAGGTGTTCTATTCACTGTTTCCTGAGCCGGCTTCATTTGAAGAATATGTTCCAAGTGATTGGAAAGGAACGTATGAAGACTTTACAGCTTTGATTCCAGAAACAGAAAAGTATTGGATAAATAAGGACGGAGAAAGTTTATTTGAGCTGTGAGGAAGGAAAGAAGCGTTGGATAGTTCAGTTCGAGTATTCAAGACCGACATGAGAAAGAGATGCTGTAAATAGCATCCCTTTTTTTAAAAAGTTATAATGTCTTTTCAGCAGCTTTTTGATGTGCAAAAGAGGAAGATTTCGTTATTTCCTCTTCATCGAAATCCATTTCTGGAGGAGAAAGCTTAAATCCTTTTGTAAGAAAAGTTAAGTACACAAGTCCTATGGCAGTCCAGATGCTTCCTAGCACTAAGGCGTGTTTATCCAGATTAATAAAGAGATAGAAATCAAGGGCTGCTCCAATAGCTGGTATAAGAAAGTACAGAAGAAAACGATTCTTTCTTTCATTTTTTAACGTGAAGTAATAGTGAAAAATGACCGATAGATTTACAAAAATAAACGTTAAAAATGCTCCAAAGTTAATAAATGAAGTAGATGTACTTACATCAAGCTTAACAGCCAGTAATGAAATGCCTCCTATGAATAAAATATTCATTAGGGGTGTTTTTGACTTTCGGTGAAGATAACCAAATATCTTAGCGGGAAGTACGCCGTCTCTTCCCATTGCAAATAATAAACGGGCTCCGCTTGTTTGAGCAGATAAACCAGATGCGAATTGAGCAATAATTAGTCCAGCTAGAAAAATAGAGCTAAATAAATTGCCGCCGATTTGTACGGCAATTTCAAATGCTGCTGAATCAATATTTTGAAAAGATGTATAATCAGGATGAACAAGCTGTAGAAAATAAGAAGCTCCAATAAAAATGATGCCTCCAATTAGTGTAATAAGAAAGATAGCTTTTGGCATTGTTTTTTCAGGATTAATGGTTTCTTCAGATAGAGTTGTAACAGCATCAAATCCTAAAAAAGAATAACAAGCAATGGAAGCGCCAGCGGCTACAAACGAAAATGTAAGATGCTCGTTCAAGAATGGGTTAAAGCTAAAGAGTGCAAAAGGTGATGAGCCTTTTATAAGGTATATAATGCTTAGTGAAATAAAAATACCGACTACGAGCAATTGAAAAACCATCATTAATGCATTGACGTTCGCCGCCGCTTTTAAGCCAATCATGTTGATGACAGTTGTAATAAAAATAAAGGCTAGTACAAATGTCCAAAGAGGAATGCTGGGAAAAGCTGTATGTAAATAAACGGCTCCGATAAGCCAAATAACCATAGGAAGAAACAGGTAGTCTAGTAAAACAGCCCATCCAATCATAAATCCGACATATGGATTTATGGATTTTCTTGTATACGTATAAGCAGACCCTGCAATAGGAAAAGCTTTAGTCATTTTACCGTAGCTATAAGCTGTAAATAGCATAGCAGCTAAAGCCACTATATAGGCAGTGGAAACTAGTCCATGGGTGGTTTCAGCCAACAAGCCATAAATACCAAATACAATCATTGGTGTCATATAAGCAAGTCCAAACAAAACAATATGTGACAACTTCAAAGTTGGAACTGCTTGGTTTCTTTTTGTTTCCATCTTTGCGCCTCCCTTAAAAATTGTTTTTAATCTTCCTATATCTATTTGTACAAACCCGCTCTTCTGTGCATAAGGTAATTAAGCTTCTGATCTTTTGATTCCTCTAAAGAAATAGCTACTGTTGATATCTGTTCCTTGCTACCCATTTTTAAAAGAATTTCTCCTTTATTGTTGACGACTGCGCTGTGTCCAAAAAAGAATGTATCTTCTTCATTGCCGATTCGGTTGCATAGAGCAATCGGCAGCTCATTTTCCATAGCACGGCTTTTTAAATAAGTTATTTGATAATCTTCGTAAGGGCTCATGTTAGCAAGCGGGATGATGAGTAAATCCGCTCCTTTTATTTTTAAAGTTCGGGCCACTTCAGGGAATTCAAGGTCATAGCAGATCATTAATCCAATGGTTCCGAATTTGGTTTTGAAAACAGGTAAAGTGTTGCCTGGGCGGAAGATTTCAGCTTCCCTGTCAAAAAGATGTGTTTTTTGATACGTACCAATTACAGCTCCGGTATCATCTATAAGAGCTGATGTAATATGATAATGCCCGTTAGCTGTTACTTCAGGAAAAGATATAACGGCGTGGATGCTGTGATCCCTGCAGCTTTGTTGTAAAAGCTGTAAGCTTTCACCACTAACGGATTCAGCTAGCTCCTTAATATCATCCCAAATAAAATAACCTGTTAAACAAAGTTCCGGAAAGACAACAAGGTCAGCCTGTTCGCTTGCAGCTTGCTTGATACAGTCATTGATTTTTCGAATGTTTTCTTTTTTATTGCCTAGTACAGGACAAAACTGAGCAATTGTAATATTCACTGTAAAATACCTCCTCATAATAGTTTTCACTATAAATACAAGCAAGAAGTGTGCCAACTCATTTTTTCAGTCAATTCTGATTTTTAATCTTTAAAAAGATGAATTTTTTCATTATACTAATAGGGAGAAAAAGAAAATAAGTCATATTCTGCTTATACAGTTATTTGGAAAGCTAAGATGATGATTTTTATCATCAATGATGCGATTTTTCATTAGAAACAATCGAAAGGAGGAAATGGATAATGAGGAATTCTTCAATAGGTACCTGCGAATCAATAGTAGTCATCATAGATCATGAAGGACGTATAGATACCGTATCTATCAATAATAAACAAACCAGTCACTTATCGCTGTTTCAAGAAAATATGTTACTTGAAGAAGTTCAGTGGAAAAAGGTCTTTACTGCTGCTCCAAGTGGCTCTACTCAGTTATTAAGCACCTATGAGGGAAGAACCTATCTGTTTACCCTCCACCTTGTCCAAGCGAACTCTTACATAAATCAAATCGTGACATTAGCGAATATATCTCAAAGCATGTTTACCCCTTATTCAAATGAAGGTCAGCATAAAACCGATGAGTTGATTATGGAATCATCTGCTATGAAACGAATTAGTAAAATTATTGAAACAATTGCTCATGTAGGCTCCACTGTTCTTCTACTAGGTGAATCGGGAGTAGGCAAAAGTCAAATTGCTAAATTTATTCATAGTACTAGTACACGTTCAACGCAGCCTTTTATTTCTGTTAATTGTGGTGCTATTCCAGAGAGTTTAATCGAATCAGAGCTATTTGGGTATGAAGAAGGAACTTTTACAGGCGGAAAAAAAGGAGGAAAGGTCGGCTTATTTGAGGCTGCTCATAAAGGAACAATTTTTCTAGATGAAATTGCGGAATTTCCTTTAAACCTACAAGCAAAACTGCTAGGTGTTTTGCAAGAAAACGCGGTGCGAAAAGTAGGAAGTACAGAGGAAAAGAAAGTAGATGTGCGAGTAATTGCTGCAACAAATAAAAATCTACAGGAACTTGTTGAGAAAAAATTATTTCGTGAAGATTTGTTCTATAGGCTTAATGTCGTACCGCTCACTATTCCACCTCTTAGAGAGCGAGAAAAGGACATACATATCTTAATTGATCATTTTCTGTTTAAATATAATACAAAATATCATCTTCAAAAAGAGATTAATGATGAAGTAAAAAAAGAGCTTATCCAATATAAATGGCCAGGAAACATAAGGGAATTGGAAAACACGATAGAAAGAATTGTCGTAACAAATATGACTGAAAAAGAAGTGCTAGAAGAAAAAAATATACGTGAAAACGGTTGGTCATTTTCTCCTAAAGCACCAATATCTTTGAAAGAAGCTAAAAGACAAGTAGAAAAAGAATTAATTTTAAAAGCTTACGGTGAATACAAAAGTACTTACAAAGTAGCAGAAGTATTGCAGGTTGATCAGTCTACTATTTCAAAAAAGTTAAAAGTATACAAAAAAGAAGGTTTTTAAAGAGGTGAAGGGATGCGTCAATTAAAAATTGCATTAGCCCAGCTTAGAAGCAATTTGCATGATAAAAATAAAAATTTAAAGAGAGTTTTTGGAACGATGGAAGCGGCTAAAGATCAAGGTGCGGATTTTGTGTTATTTCCTGAATTATTTTTGACTGGTTTTTTGTTAAATGAACAGGTGGAGGAATTAGCTGAATCAGTAGAAGGAGAATTAATCACGAAAGTTAAAAAATGTGCTAAAGAATTACAAATAGGAGTTATTCTTGGTTTTCCAGAAAGACACCACTTTAAAATATATAATTCCGCTGTATTTATTAATAAGAAAGGTGAGATAGTAGGAACTTATCGTAAAATTCACCTTTTTGATCATGAAAATTCATATTTTACTTCTGGAGATAGTATACCAGTCTTTGATACACCTCAAGGAAAGTTTGGAGTAATGATTACATATGATATGGAATTTCCTGAAGTGGCGCGAATTCTAGCATTAAAAGGAGCCGAAGTCGTCTTTGTTCTTTGTGCGAACATGATTCCTTACGAGCATCATCAGCACGTTTATTTGAGGTCAAGAGCTTTAGAAAATCATATTTTTATTGCAGCTGCTAATAAAGTTGGATTAGAAGATGACTATGTCTATTTTGGTGAAAGTGAAGTTATTAATCCTAATGGGCACTGTCTGTTTAAATCTCTTAATAATGAGGATCTTGCGATTGTTGACATAGACCTATCGTCTTCGGCAAGTTCAAAGGAAATTTTGAACTATTTAGACAATCGAAAGTCAGATTTATACAGAAGAGAAGGACTATAAGAGCTCTTTATTAAAGAAAGCTGCTATTACTTTTTTACACCAACTAAGCGAGCAGTGTGACTCGCGGAGCTTGCGTGAATGGTTTTCCCTATTTTTGTTGATGTTTGCGCCCAATTTACTTCATCGGGATAATTCGTAATCACTCCGTCACTTTTTGTTTTCCACAAAAATGAAGCGGGAAGCCGCTTGCTTCCAGACCACGGTGATATTTTCATTCCGGCAGAATGGACTTGGTGGATGAGAGTAGGCGTTAGGATGTCATAGGACGGGTTAAAGTAAGTGGCAAAAGCGGCTAATTGCTGAATTGAGTTTGGGTTTGCATCTCGTTCTGAAGAAGTTAGTATGCCTATAGGAACATTTGGGAGAAGCTCATGCATTTTTTTCATGGATGAAACGTTAAAAGACTGAATGATAATGTGATCGAGCTGTCGCTTGTTGATTTCAAAAGCTACTTTTCTTTCAATTCCAGGATAAAGTTCCGGAGCTTTTAACTCTATCAATATACCGATTTTTCCTTGAAATTCATCTAATACTTGTGAAAGAGTTGGAATTTTTTCATTCATAAAAGAATTGTCTTTCCAGCTTCCTGCATCCAAGCGCTGAAGCTCAGCGTACGTTAATTCTCGAACGTGCCCGCTTCCGTTTGTCGTTCGGTCTACGGTACGGTCATGCATAATAACGAGTACACCGTCTTTGCTTTGCTGCACGTCAAGTTCAATGTAATCCGCATTCATTTCTAGCGCTTGGTGAAAAGCAGCCATTGTATTTTCAGGTGCGTAAGCAGAAGCTCCTCGGTGCGCAATGTTCGTAAGTTTTTCTTCCGTGCGTGCAAAAGCAGAAGAGGCGATTGAACAGCATAACAAGGCGACGGCGCTTAGACCAGCTAAATATTTTTTCATCACGTTTCTCTCCTATGCGTTGGTATAGAAATAGCGTAACGAAAAAATATGATGCTGATATAGAGAAAGTATGTAGAAAGCGTTGACATTTCGTAAAGAAAAATAGGGACTTTTTCCTGGTGATGTTTACAAAAAATGCGTAAAAGAATAGTGATTTTAATTAAATATTAAGGAAACAGCGCTATAATAAAAGGTGTAAAAAAGAATAGGAATTTCTTAGAAAATAGTTGTATAATAGGTGAGTCAGTCAATGAAAGGAATGGAACATGGATATTCAGTACATACATACGTTTACGATGCAAACAAAAGAGGAGTGCCGGACGCTTCAGCAAAAG
Source organism: Bacillus sp. ILBB4 (assembly GCF_035064545.1). NCBI lineage: Bacteria > Bacillati > Bacillota > Bacilli > Caryophanales > Bacillaceae > Bacillus > Bacillus sp. ILBB4. The sequence goes on from NZ_JAIQVD010000003.1 coordinate 867,488, forward strand.
CTAAAAGCACAAATTGATTTAACATCACGCGTCAAAATGGCGCATATACATAACTGTGCTGGTGTTGATGTTGCGTATTGGGAAGAAAACGGCGTATCCTACGGAGCGTGCAGCATTGTAGTGGTTGATTATCAGACGAAAAACGTTGTGGAAAAAGTGCACAGTGTAGGAGAAGTAACGGTTCCTTATCTTCCTGGGTTTCTAGCTTTTCGAGAGCTTCCTTTAATACTTGAAGCGGCTAAAAAACTTCAAGTAGAGCCTGATGTGTTTTTATTTGATGGCAACGGATATTTGCACTATGAGCATATGGGAGTAGCCACACATGCTTCGTTTTTTCTCAATAAACCCACCGTTGGAATTGGGAAAAGCTATTTAAAGATCAAGGGATATGACTACGTTATGCCTGAAGATGCAGCAGGCGCTTATGAAGATATTGTGATTGATGGCGAAGTTTATGGTAGAGTAGTAAGGACAGCAAAAGGAGTAAAGCCTATTTTTCTGTCGTGCGGAAACTATATTGATTTGGACATGTCATATCAGCTCATGATGCATTTTATTTCCAAAGAAAGTAAGCTTCCGATTCCGGTGTGCCTAGCAGATCTGCATACGCATGAGCTGCGGAAAAGGTACCGGCAGTCAACGGGGAAGTAAGCTGTTCATAATGAGTTCATAGTTTCCTTTTATACTGATGGTTGGAATATAGTAGTAGTGTAAAATTATTAAAGAATGAGTAAGGTGATTAAAGGTGAGTTCATTTGTTGCGAGTATTTTAGATTTTCTAACGAGCCTTGGCTATCTAGGTATTGCGCTCGGTTTAATGATTGAAATCATTCCAAGTGAAATTGTACTAGCTTACGGAGGGTATATGATTTCTCAAGGTATGATTAGTTTTCCTGGAGCAGTCATTGCCGGAATTATTGGCGGAACGATTGCACAGTGGTTTTTATATTGGATTGGAGCCTACGGAGGACGTCCGTTTCTTCAAAAATACGGCAAGTACTTATTTATTCATGATAAGCATATTGATCTTGCGGAAAACTGGTTTAATAAATACGGCGCGGGCGTTGTTTTCTCTGCTCGTTTTGTCCCGGTTGTTCGACATGCAATTTCGATTCCTGCAGGTATTGCTAAAATGCCGTTTTGGAAATTTACGTCTTTAACCGTGTTAGCGATGATTCCTTGGTCGATTTTATTTATTTACTTAGGGGGAAAGCTAGGCGAGAACTGGGCGAACATTGAAGACGTAGCAAGCAAATATACGCTTCCGTTTGTAGTTGCGGCATTTGTTATTATTGTTCTTTATTTCGTATTCAAACGCGCGCGTACAAAGCGCGTATAAGATCGTTTTTTGACTGAAAGCATGGCAAAAAGCCATGCTTTTTTTGCATGCGCAACCAGAAGCTCTTTTATTTGCTCATGACTTCTTCAAGTGCTATTATTTTTCATACGCACTAAAAAAGGAGACGATTTAACGTGGTACAAGAAATTATATTAAATGATACGCCTATTCAAGTTTACAGCTATGAACAAGAGATTGTAAAAGGCAAAACGAAAATTTCAGTTGATTTTAAAGTAACAAGTGAGGAATATCATGATATTACTACACTGTTATATAAAGGCACCTTTCATGTAAATGTCCCGGAAGAAGATCTGGATTTTCAAGGAACGATTCATCAGTACTCCACATCTTTTACAAATTTATATGAAAAAGGACAGGTAGGGGATTTTTCATTAAGTTTAATTGAAGTGAACGAATAAGGAGCAGATGCGTGATGAAAGTAAGTATACTCGACCAATCGCCCGTTTCATCCCATCAGACCCCAGCTGAAGCGTTAAAAGCATCAATGCAGCTGGCCAAGGCTGGTGACAAGCTTGGCTATGAACGCTACTGGATTGCAGAGCATCATGATTTGTCTGGACTTGCCTGTTCGGCTCCTGAAGTGATGCTTGGCTATATCGGGGCACAGACTAATACGATTCGAATTGGATCGGGAGCGGTGCTGCTGCCTCACTACAAGCCGTATAAAGTAGCGGAAACGTATAACATGCTGGCAACGCTGTTTCCAGGGCGCATTGATTTAGGAATTGGGCGCGCGCCGGGTGGATCGGCTGAAGCAACAAATGCGCTGTCGGATAATTTCTTGCAGCAAGTATTTAAAATGCCTGAACTTGTTGAAGAGCTTCTTCAGTTTTTAGACGATAAATTTCCGGCTGAACATGAATACGCAAAGCTTTCAGCTTCGCCGCTGCCGCCGGTCTCTCCCGAACCTTGGCTTCTTGGCACAAGTAAAAAAAGTGCTGAGCTCGCCGCTAGAAACGGAATGGCCTATACGTTTGGACAGTTTATGAGTGAACAAGACGGTTCAGCTATTATTGATCAGTACAAACAGGCATTTCAGCCAAGACAGGGCGGAGATCAGCCCTATGCGATTGTCACTGTATCGGTCATTTGCGCTGAAACAACCGAGCAAGCGCATCTCATCGCAACGAGCTCACTCGTATGGAAAATTCAGCAGGATAAAATGGAAGCAAAAGGCGTGCCTTCTATTGAAGAAGCGGCCAGCTATCCGCTTACAGAAGAAGAAGAGAAAAAAATCAAGAAAATGAAAGAAGCCATGATTATCGGAAATCCAGAAGAAGTACATGAGCGTCTTCAAGAAGTTCAAGCACGCTACGGAGCGGATGAACTCATGCTTGTGACCATTACGCACGATCCGGCTGACCGATTAAAATCATATGAGCTTATAGCAGAGAAATGCAAAAAATAAGAGCCGAATGTCGGCTCTTATTTTTTATGCCCGTAAAAGCGTTCGTATAAGTGTTGAAATGCTTCTATGGCATGTAAAAAAGAAGCGGCGTCTTGGCGGTCTTCTATTAACCAGCACGTGGCTAGTACAGAATGAGCGTATCCCCACAGTAAGATTCGTTTTTTACTTACGTTCAGTTCTTTGACAAATATATCGATTCGATGGTCAATTGTCTCTGCCCCGTTTGTCTTAGGCAGATGATTTAAAAGAAAAGGGACGATTTCGTACTCTTTTTCTCCAATTAACCCTTTTGGGTCAATTATTTTCCACGCTTCACCAGACTGTAAGATGTTATCATGATGCAAGTCGCCGTGAAGCAGAAAAAGCTGCTGAGAAGTGCGGTTTAATTCAGAGAAAACGGCTAGTGCATTCTGAAGCGTTTCAGAAGAAAGGAAATCAATACCGTTTGGATACATTTGTGTACACTCTCGAAGCTGTTTCTCTCTTTTAATGGCTTGTTTCGATAGTGGAGTCTGAGTGCGGCATGCGCCATAGAGATTTCATGAGCCGAGCAGCGATTAACGCAGCTTCGTCTTTAGTTGAGAAAGAGGAAAGCGGGCATCCGGGAGACAGCTTTTCGAGCAGTAAAATGCCTTTTTCAGCATCGCTGTCCACTATTTTTACCGTGTTCTCACCAGCTAGTGCTGTCAGTGCTTCTTGCTCATAAAGCAACTCTGAAGGCTCTACAAAAAATTTGACAACTAGTTCGCTTCCATCAGCTTTACGCGCAGGAGCAACAAAGTGGTAAGAAAGAGGGAAGTGAATGTGAATATTGATATGCCAGCGCTCTTCACAGTAGCGAATAAGCTGAGGAAAGTCAGCTAACCACTTTTGACCTTTATGAGAGTGAAGGTGAGTAATGGTGTCACAAAATGTTTGAGGCAGCGTATACATGCGTTTATCTCCTTTGTCGTTTCCAATTTTTTCTGATAAACTCATCATATACAGCCTACATAGAATCTGTAAAGAAAGAGGAGATCGTACACATGAATAAAAAGAAGGTGAAATCTCCTTGGGCTCTCGCGGGGTTTCCGATTTATATCATTGGATTTTCACTTTTACTTGCTGGAGGTGCACCGGAGTGGTTAGAGACAGTGAGTAAAATCATGATTGCTCTTGGAGTCATTTTGCTTATCATTGCAGGAATTGATCTTAAAAAACGAAAAAAATCAGTACAAGCCTAAAAAACTGCCAAACGGCAGTTTTTTTATTTGAAGAAAGGGTAACAAGATAACTAGATAAAAATGTTGAATTATTATTCCGTTTGATGTATAAATATAATATAGAAAACAACGGTATTGAGAGGAGAATGAACGTGTCTTACGTAATAAAAAAAGAGGTTCCGTCATTTGAGCAGTTTGCTGCTTTGCATGAAGCGAGCGGATTACATAAAAGTAAAAAAGGCAATTATACAAAAGAACAGCTGTTTGAAGCCGCAGCCAACAGCTGGTTTAGAGTCGGTATTTATGACAATGAACAATTAATTGCATTCGGACGTATGATTTCAGACGGAATTTATCAAGCGCTTATTTGCGACGTGATGGTAGATCCCTCATACCAGAACAAAGGACTTGGAAAGCAAATTATTCAAGAGCTGTTGACGAAGTGCCAAGAAAGCGGAATTGAATCGATTCAGCTGTTTGCAGCAAAAGGAAAGCATCATTTTTATAAAAAATTAGGGTTTCAAGAAAGAGAAGAAGACGCGCCAGGTATGTCGCTTGTTATGTAAAAAAGCTCAGTGATCAATCATACTCACTGAGCTTTTTGTATTATGCCGTTTTTAAAACCGTACTTTTTTGGACTAAATTCCAAGCAACTTTTACTAAATAAACAACAAGCAAAACGTTCAGCATAGACGTAGCAAACATAGAAAATGGATAGGACGTGCTGTTTTGCATATTGCTGTCACCGTATAAAACAAAAAAAGTGTTCATGAAAATACTGATGCTAAATCCAAGGGATAAGTAAAGCAAGTTTTTGTCTTTTAAATAAATATAAGCGAGCAAAGCAAGCGCTGCTGCTGGAAATAAGTAGCGTTCATGCATGCTTGAAGCAAACGTAAATACCCCTGAAATTTGAATAAGCGCTGCAAGAGCGGCGTATTTAAAGCTGCGCCCTTTTATATAAATAAGCCATGAAAAAACAGTTGTCGCGACGATAAAAATAAGTCCCCACGTATGATAGCTGAAAAACAGCAGCGTTGCAGAGCTGTCTTTATAGTTTGCGCCTATTAAACTAAAGAAGTTATAGGCGTTAACAGAGGCATACGGGTATTCTCCAATGGTTGATGAAAATAAATCAATAATCCACGTTGGACTTTTTCCAATTGAAAAAGGCAATAAAATCGCTGCAGCAGTGAAAGCCGCCGTTAAAGCAATGCCGAAGAAATGTTTTACTTGCTTTAGGCGAATGAGTTCAAAAAACAAAATGGGCAGGATAATAATCGCCTGCGGCTTCATTAAGACCGCTGCTGTAAAAATAACGGCTGACGCGTAAATTCTTTTTTCCGTAATCATCACAATCGCTAGGACAATAAGCAAAGTGAAAAATGAATCGACTTGTCCCCAAAACGTTGAATTAACTAAAATGGCCGGATTAAATAAATACCCAATTGCTAACAGATATGCAAAAGAAGGTGCTAAGTATTTACGAGCTAAACGATAGAGTAAATAAGATGTGATGACATCTGCTAAAATAGGCGGGATTTTAATCAACAGCGAAAAATACTGCTGAAAATCCGGTAAACTGCCAACTTTCCCAACGATAAACAAGATATAAATATAAAACGGCGGATAATCGCTCCCGCTTTTAGCGTAGAAATTGGAAAAATGATTGGCCGCAACCGATGCCCAGTTTTTGAAAAGCGACGCATCCATATGAGAGCCTACCCACGGAATCAGCGCAATCCGGATAAATAGTCCAGTGCCAAGTAATGACCATAAAATAACGCGAGAATGCCCTATCGAATGATGCCATTTCTTTTTCTTTAATAATCCGTAAATGAAAGCTGCTGCTATAAAAAAGCCCACCGTATAAAGAGCTAGCGGTGTTTCATAGTCCTTATTAGCTCCTTGACTTCCGGCACCGTTATCCATAGATAGATTATGAAAAGGCGTTACGTGTTCTCCGGAATTGCTAGACGAAGCGGGACCGTTTCCTGAAGGGAGACGATGATCCCTCGAATTATTATCAGGAGCAGATATACCATTAGTAATCTTTTTTAACTGATAACTTTCTTGAATCGAAAATAAATGTTCTTCTCCTTTGTAGTGTGATAGTGAAACGATACTGAAAACAAATGCTAAAAGAAAAGCTGCCGTTACGATAAAAGCCGTTCTTTTTTGTAGTATGTTCATATAAAATCCTCCGATGACAATGTATCGAATAAGTAGTAGTGTGTCTCCATACTATAAGGGGAGTTGGTGAAAATAAAGTGAAACTTCTTTAATAAAGAGCGGAAGCGAGAGCATAAAAAAACAAGGCCTTAGAAGACCTTGTTTTTTATATTGCTTATAGTACAGCATCAAACTTATTCACTTTCCACTGTGAACCAGATTTATAAAATGTAACGGTGCGTTTTACACTTCCTCCGTCAACCGTTGGCACCGTAAATTGATAAGAGCGAACATCGGCACGCTGATAAGTTAGTTTTACTTTTGCTTTGTTCCACTCTAGCATGCTGAATCCGTCACCGACAGGACGAGCAAGCTTTCCGTTATATGTGATGTAGCGATAATTTGTTAATCCTTTTTGAATAGCACTGTTTGTAAAAGTTTCAGATAAGTAGCTTACTAGTTTGCTTTTGGTATTAAAATCTTGACAAAGATATGAGTACTGAGTGCCTTTATAATTAAATGTTTTTTGAGTACATAAATTACCTTTAGATCCATGAAGTGCATTCCAGAAATGGTTGCTTGCGTTTGCTGCAATTTTTACCGCATTAGTCGTTGATAGATTTTGTGATGCTGCTTGAGCTGTAACTCCTGTGCTTAGTGAAAAGAAAAGAGCAAGTGATGCTAAGATTATTCCAATTTTTTTCATTTCCATTTCCCTCCTACTCATTCATTGAAATATATGTAACATTCATGCTGTTAATATTACAATTGTTACATTTATATTACAATACTTCTTTAAAGAAATAAAGAGTATTTCTTATATATGTTTGAATTATTCCCGTATTTTCTTAAATAAAACGTAGAATTAAAAGAAAACATATAAACAGTATGTCAATTATGTGTCACATATTTCGTCGCTTTACAAGTTCGTATATAATAGGAATAAACCGACCACTATGCTGATGTAGATAAATAGGTCAGGCACAAAAGGAGAACGTAGACTAATGGGTGTTTCAGAAGTAACATCAGGAATTATTATTACCACTGCTGTAATTGCTATTGTGATTATTACAGTCGGTGTTTTGGCTACAATGATTGCGATTGCGAAGAAAGCAAATAAAAAGTAAGTATGTAGAGGAGAGTTAGTATAGTAACTAATTCTCTTTTTTTTGAAAAAAACCTATCGCTATTTTTATAATAAAAATGCATAAATAACGCGTGCATTATTCATAGAAAAAAGCAGGAAATTTACGTTTTGGAGCTAATAGATACATAAGGCAAGCTGCGTACTTTCATTATAAAAACAATGGAAGGGGTTCTAACAGACTTCAAGTGATATCGCCTATTTTATGTCATAATGAATGATATTCATTAACCCCGCACCTTAGACGCACTTTATAACCAAATAATGAGGAGAGTGGTTGAGTTGCAACGACAAAAAGTAGCAGTGAATGGAGAAAGGTTAAAAAATACGCTTGAACGATTTGCCGATTATGGACGAACACCTAATAACGGTGTAACCCGCTTAGCGCTGTCAGAAGAAGACCGCTTAGCACGAGACTATTTTTGTTCATGCTGCCGTGACCTTGGAATGGATATTAAAATTGACGATCTTGGATGTATTTACGCCACGCTTGAAGGACTAGAAGATAAGCCGCCTGTTGTGATTGGCTCACACATGGACAGCGTAAAAAAAGGCGGAAGGTTTGACGGAATCCTCGGTGTAGTTGCAGGATTAGAGTTAGTAAGAACGCTCGTTGAACATAATATTAAGCCGAAGGTGCCGATTACCATTGTTAACTTTACGAATGAAGAAGGAGCGCGTTTTGAGCCTTCTATGATGGCTTCAGGTATTTTATCGGGCAAATTTCAAAAAGACGTTATGATGAAGAAGACGGATGTTGACGGCGTGACGTTTGAGCAAGCTCTTCAATCATGCGGATATGAAGGCGATACGAGTAACCGCCTTACTGAAGCATCGGCATTTGTAGAATTACATATTGAGCAAGGGCCTATTTTAGAACGAGAAGCCAAATCAATCGGTGTAGTGGAGTGCGTGCTCGGCATGGTATGTTATGAAATTGAAGTTACCGGGGAGTCAGACCACGCCGGGACGACGCCGATGGATATGCGGAAAGATGCGCTTTTTGCAACCAATAATTTAATTGCTGAAGCTCGTCATGAGCTCGGCAGATTAGATTCAAATTTAGTCTATACAATGGGTCGTATGAATGTACTGCCTAATATTCATACCGTTATTCCAAATAAAGTTATTTTTTCGCTTGAAGCGAGACATACGGATGAAGATGTCATTGCATCTGTGGAAAAAATTATTCAATCACTGCCTGATCAAGCGGAGCTGTTAGAAGGCTGCGAAGTGCGGGTGACCAAGCTTTGGGGACGCGATACCGTATGGTTTGATAAAACCGTTTGCGATGAAGTGGAAGAATCCGTTCGTTCGCTTGGGTATTCCTACAAGCGAATGGTAAGCGGAGCTGGACATGACGCACAGTTTTTAGCTACCTATATTCCGACGGCTATGATTTTTATTCCGAGTGTAAACGGAAAAAGTCATTGTGAAGAAGAATTTACTCCTTGGGAAGAATGCGAAAAAGGTGTAAATGTACTTTTAGAGACGGTGATTAAGTTAGCTCAGAAGTAACGGAGCAAAAGAGTAAACCTGCGGAGGTTTGCTCTTTTTTAGTGCTTAGAAAGACTGCGAACTATCGCATTGAACTTTTGGTTTATTATGGCTACAATAAATGAGAAGCATGCGGATGGATGTGAAAGAAGGATGTGAAAAAAAGTGAGATGTTCTCACTTAAAGAAATGAAAATTACTATTATTATTGCAGATGATAATTCGTTTATTCGAGAAGGAATGAAAATTATATTAAATACATACGAGGAGTTCGACGTTGTCGCCACTTTAAAAGATGGTCAGGAAGCCGTTCAATATTGCAAAAACCATTCCGTCGATATTGCATTGTTAGATGTAAGAATGCCCGTTATGGACGGTGTAGAGGCTACAAAGCTTATTTCAGAGTTAACGAAAGCAAAGCCGCTTATTTTAACTACGTTTGATGATGATGAATATATTATTGATGCCGTAAAAAACGGAGCTAAAGGCTACTTGTTAAAAAATACAGAACCGGAGCGCATTCGAGACGCAATCAAAAGTGTATTCAACGGACATACGGTTCTTCAAGATGTTGTGCTTGATAAGATTAAATCAAGTTTAAACGCTGCAACTGAGCGTGAGTCAAAAGCGGATATGACACAGTTTACAGAGCGTGAAACGAGCATTATGACGCTTATTGCCAAGGGGCTTTCGAATAAAGAAATTTCTAAAACGCTTTTTATTTCAGAAGGTACTGTAGCAAACTATATTAGTTCGATTTTAAGTAAAACGGGACTTGAGCATCGCACTCAAATTGCTATTTATTATTTAACCGGTAAAGGGAAGTAGGGCTATGGAAGTCGGATTAATGATGACTAAGCTCATCCTTATACTGTTTTTGGCTATTACGTACATTCAGTTTAATTATGTACACTCGATTTCAGCTATTGTGTTAGCACTGCTTCTTTACAGCTGTGTTAATATTGCAGCGTCCATTGTGAAAAAGAGCGTCTTCAAGCGCATGTTTATTGTTATTTCAATTGTCCTTATTCTATATTGTGCGTATAAACTTCATCCTTTGTTTTTTCTTCTTTTGCCGCTAAACCTTTGTGAGCTTGTTGGAGAATCAGTCGTAAAAAAATGGATGGTGCTGCTGCTTGTTTTGCTTCCAATGCTGCTTCTTCCCTCTGACATTAGCGCGCTGTATGTGTTAGTCGCTGCGTTTACTTTCTTTATTTATACAGCAGCAGCTCTCTATCAAAAACGAACGATTAATTATGAGCAAAAAATTGATGAAATGAGAGTAAGTATGCAAAAGCTGCAAAAACACGTGAATGAAAATAAAGAGTATGTGAGGCAGTCTCAATATGCTTCAAAGTTAGAAGAGCGAAATCGATTATCGCAGGAAATTCATGATAAGATTGGTCATTCAATGACAGGAGCGCTTATTCAAATGGAGGCAGCAAAGCATGTGATGAAGCAAGATGAGGAAAAAGCGCTGTCTCTTCTTCAAAATGCGATTACGATTTCCAAAGAAGGTATTGAAGAAATTAGGTTAACGTTAAAAAGTATAAAGCCTCCCGCTGAGCAAATAGGAATCAGCCGGCTTAAATTATTTATTGGTGAGTTTGAGGCTAAGCATAGTATCGCAATGCCTCTTGTATACAAAGGTAATTTAGATCTTATCACGCCTCTTCAGTGGAAAATTATCCATGAAAATATAACGGAAGCTATTACAAATGCCTTAAAATATGCAGAAGCAACGATGATTGCCATTGAGCTGCATGTACTAAATAAAATGGTTAAAGTAGAAGTCAAAGACAATGGAAAAGGGGCTCACTTGTTTCAAAAAGGACTTGGCATAGCAGGGATGGAAGAGCGAGCCGCTTCCATTAACGGAACGGTGATCGTTGATGGGGCAAACGGGTTTTCTGTTACAACGCTGCTGCCGATAGGTGAGAAACTTCATACATAAATAATGAGATTTCTCATGGGAAAAAGGTGAACTTATGCACTGACGTAAGTTTGCCTTTTTTTCATAAAATAAGGATATACCAACACACTAGAGGTGAAATGATGAACGTATTATCAATTCAAAAACTAACAAAGAAATTTGGAGATTTTATTGCAGTAGATAATTTGTCTTTACAAGTAGAAGAAGGAGATATATTTGGGTTTTTAGGAACAAACGGAGCAGGAAAAAGCACAACGATTCATATGGTTGCTAGTCTGCTTCAAAGCAACAGCGGTGATATTGAAGTGCTAGGGAAAAATATAAAGAAACATCGAAATTTCGCAAAGATGAACATCGGGATCGTTCCGCAAGACTTAGCGATTTATGAAGATTTGACAGCATATGAAAATGTGAAGTTTTTTGCCGGACTTTACGGATTAAGAGGATCACTTCTTAACGAACGAGTGGAAGAAGCTTTAGCGTTTGTAGGGCTTTTAGATAAACAAAAGGCTTATCCGAAAAGCTTTTCAGGAGGTATGAAAAGAAGGTTAAATATCGCATGCGCAATTGCTCATCGCCCAAAGCTTATTATAATGGATGAACCGACGGTTGGTATTGATCCTCAGTCGCGAAACTATATTTTAACATCTGTAAAAAAGCTAAATGAAATGGGAAGCACAATCATTTATACAAGTCACTATATGGAAGAAGTAGAAGAGGTATGTACAAAGATTGCCATTATTGATCACGGCAAAATCATTGCGGAAGGAACAAAAGAGCAGCTAAAAGCGATTATCACCGATACAAAAGATATTTGGATTGAAGTAAAAGCAGCGGATGATATAGATTGCAGCGGTCTAAAAGAAATTCCGGGAGTAACAGCCGTTACGTATGAAGATGGAATCATTAAAATTAATTCAAGCGCCGAAGTGAATAACTTGAACAAAGTCATTCATTATTTAATGACGCATCATATCGAAATTAAAGCAGTTAAGGAACAAGCCCCAAATTTAGAGACGGTCTTCCTCACGTTGACAGGGCGCAGTCTGAGAGATTTATAAAAGGAAGGAGGAATGAGGAATGAATATTATTGCAATTGCTTTGAAAGAAATGAAAAGTGATCTGCGAGATAAGCGTGCATTTATCTTTATGATTCTCTTTCCGCTAGCTCTTGTCCTTATTTTAGGAACAGCTTTGTCTCAAGCCTTTAATAATGACATGACGATAGATGACAGTTACGTTCTCTACAAAATGGACACAAGTAAGGAAACATCTGCTGCCTTTAAGCAGTTTGCTGCAAACGCAGAAAAATCTGGCATTCACTTTAAAGCGTTGAAAAAAGATCAAGATGGAAAAAAAGAAGTAAAAGAGCAGCTCTATACAGCTTATGTAGAAGTGAAAGACCAAGGCATTCATCTCTACGGAAATGAAGAAAACAGCATTGAATTCAACATGGTCCAAGGTATGTTAAGCACCTTTGTTGATAAGTACAATGTGGCTATGGAAGTGGCCAAAGTAAACCCTCAGCAAGTGGATAATCTGCTCCGTGCGTCTAAGCATGACTATATTCAAGAAACATCTCTTCATTCTCAAAAACAGCCAAATTCAATAGACTACTACGCCATTTCAATGACAACTATGATTGTTTTGTACGGATCTATCTCAGCGAGTTATTTAATTAGAGGAGAGCGTATGCGAAATACGGCCAATCGATTAGTAGCCGCGCCGATTAAAACCGCTGAAATTTTTGTCGGGAAAATTTTAGGTACTGTTTTGGTTCACGCCATTTGTGTGTTAGTCGTCATTATGTCGACTAAATATTTTTTTGATGCCAACTGGGGAGATCATTTACTTCTAGTACTGCTGATGTTAGTATCTCAGATTCTTTTTGCCATTAGCTTTGGATTAGGAGTTAGCTACCTTACGAAGACAGAAGCGGCGTCAAGAGCAATTATTATGGTTGTTATTCAAGTGTCGTGTATTGTGGGAGGAACCTATTTTCAAAATGGATCTGGAGAGGGCTTCGTCAATGTATCACCTTTAACCTGGATGAATAATGGACTTATTAAATTGATTTATACAAATGATATCGGCGCTTCTCTTTCAGTTATTGGGTTGAATGTAGGCTTCTCTATTTTATTCTTGGGCATAGCAATTGTGCTTTTGAGAAAAAGAGAGGGGTTATAACATGAAAAATATCATGTGGCTTGTAACAAATATGCTAAGAAATATGCTGCTTAGAAACAAAAGGACGCTTGTGCTTGTTATTGGTTTGCCTATTGCAGGGGTTTTAATGTCCGTTCTTATTTATGGAAATGCAGGAGGGACTTCGGTGAATATCGGAGTTGTCAATCACGACTCAACGGATATTACAAAAGATACCGTTCAGTTTTTAAAAGGGCTGCACAAAACAAATGTTAAAATGCTCACGGACAAAGAAGTGGATCATGAGATTACGTCAAAGAAAGTTGATGCGGTTATTACCTTTGAAAAAGGGTTTTCTGACAGCGTCAAAGCGAACAAACCAGATCATATTACAATCACTTCAATAAAAGGAGCAGAAGTAACGAGCTTTATTAAGTCTTATTTATATCAATATATTGATAATGTTTCTGCGCTGAATCAAGCTGCTGAAGGCGACGATGCTGCGTTTAAACAAATGTATGAGAATTATCAAAAAGCGCCATTCCACGTCTCAACGCATGCCCTTGAAGACAAAGGAACCGATCAAAACATTGTCAAGCAGACAATTGGGTATTTAATTATGTTTATGCTTTTTTCTGCGGTGAATTTATCAGCTCTTATCACAAAAGAAAAAGAGCAGCGAACGTATTTTAGACTGTTAGCTTCGCCAGTTAGTGCAAGGCAATACGTGATATCCAATGTTATTACAAATATGATTTTATTAACTCTGCAAGTAATGATTACACTTGTTTGTATTACGACTCTTGTTCACGTAGATATGAACATTCCCGTATGGCAGCTGTTTTTCATTTTAGTTTTGTTTGGTCTAGTAGCCATCGGCTTGTCTCTTGTAATTATCGCTTTTACAGAAAGTTCAAAAGCAGCGAATGGTCTTCAGACGCTTATCATCACGCCAACTTGTTTACTGTCCGGCTGCTTTTTTCCGCCTGAATTTATGCCGGATGTGATGCAGAAAATAGCCGACTTTCTTCCTCAAACGTGGGTATTAAGTATGTTAAAAAGTGTTCAACAAGGAGCTGATTTAAGCAGCCTATGGTTAAATATCAGCATTTTACTAGCTTTTGCACTCGTTTTTTTCCTGCTGTCTATTTATAAATTAAATCGAAATAATACTGTTCAAAAGTTTATTTAAATGGTAAAGTCAGAGAATACCTCTGGCTTTTTTTGTAATTTTTAAAAAGTTACAAAAAAAGATTGAAAAATATAAGATGAAATTTTAGAATGAAAGAGGAAAGGGGTATACAAAAAGAGAATAAATAGGGGAGAAAAACGAAGTTCATGTTGGTTTTTTGCACAAATAAATGAAATCGCTTACATAAGTCAGCATGAAAATACGGAAGGAGAGATTGTCAGCGAGATAACAAAGGGGGAAAAACAGTGGCAATTTATGAATTACTTGTACCACGGACGGTTTTATATGGAGAAGGATCATTTTCTAAAATTGGGGAGCAGGCTGAACTGCTTGGCACAAAAGCATTGCTTATAAGTGATGACGTTATGGTGAAAGCAGGCAATGTAGAAACTTGCCGTCGTTACTTAGCCGAGGCTGGCATGGACTGTGCCGTGTATACAGGCGTAAATTCAGAGCCGACAGATATTCATCTAGATGAGGCGCTTGCCATATGTAAAACGGAGCAGTGCGATGTGGTTATTGCCTTAGGGGGAGGCAGCTGTATCGATACTGGAAAAGCGGTTGCCATTATGATGACAAATGAAGGGCATCTACGAACGTATTTTCAAAATCAACAAGATTTTCAAGATAGTCCTCTTCCTTTGGTTGCCGTGCCTACGACTGCTGGAACAGGCTCAGAAGTGACTAAAGCGACGGTTATTACAGACACGGCGTACGATGTAAAAATGATGCTCGCAAGGCCTCAATTATTGCCTGATACAGCCATTGTTGATCCGTTATTAACTCTATCATGTCCGAAACACGTAACGGCAGCTACAGGAATTGATGCACTCAGTCATGCAATAGAAGCGTATTTGTCTAAAAAAGCACATCCTTTTACAGATTCACTTGCGCTTCAAGCAATTGAGTTAATCATGAAAAATATTCGTCTTGTGTACAGAAATGGAGAAAATGTTCAAGCAAGAAACGAAATGGCCTATGCTTCTATGCTGGCAGGAATGGCGTTTTCAAATTCATCTGTTGCTCTAGTGCACGGTATGTCAAGACCTATTGGCGCGCTATTCCATGTGCCCCACGGTATTTCTAATGCGATGCTCCTGCCTGCGGTTTTAGACTATACAAAAGAGGCTTCAATTGATCGTTTAGGTGAAATAGGACAAGCTCTTTTTCCGAACGTATCATATACAAAAAAAGAAGGAGCAGATGTGTTAATTGAAGCCATCAAGCAGCTTTGTATCGACTTAGAGATTCCTAATCTTCAATCGTGGGGCATTGATCGTCAGCTATTTTACGCGGCGGTTGAGAAAATGGCAGCGGATGCGATTCAAAGCGGAAGTCCTGCTAATCATCCGATCGTACCGACGGCAGAAGAAATTATTCAGCTTTATTACACGTGCTATGAATATGAGTTTGAGTCTGCACTTTATAAAAAATAAGATAAATTTAAGACAAATTGAATAAGGGATGAAAGGGGAAACGTTATGGATTTGCTGATTATTTTGCTGTCTCTGGGGCTTTTGATGCTGGTTGCTTACCGCGGATTTTCAGTTATTTTGTTTGCTCCACTTTGTGCGCTGCTAGCCGTTATTTTAACGGAACCAAGCTATGCACTCCCGTTTTTCTCAAACGTTTTTATGGAGAAAATGGTTGGGTTTATTAAAAACTACTTCCCTGTCTTTCTATTAGGAGCGGTTTTCGGGAAGATGGTTGAAATGTCTGGAGTCGCTGAGTCGATTGCGAAAACAATTGTTAAAGTCGTAGGGGCTAAACGTGCGATCTTGGCGATTGTTTTAATGGGAGCAATCTTAACCTACAGCGGCGTAAGTTTATTCGTTGTTGCGTTTGCAGTTTATCCGTTTGCGGCTAACTTATTCCGCGAAGCGAATATTCCAAAACGATTAGTACCGGGAACGATTGCATTAGGAGCTATTTCGTTTACCATGGATGCACTTCCAGGTACACCGCAGATTCAAAACGTTATTCCAACGACTTTTTTTAAAACAGACATCTATGCTGCTCCGACACTGGGGATTATCGGATCGGTTATTGTCTTTAGCTTAGGTCTTTGGTATTTAGAAAGCCGAAGCAAAAAAGCAAGAAAAGCTGGAGAAGGCTACTACGGATTTAATAATGAACTAGCGGCTGCTGCAGAGCTAGAAAAAGAGTCTGTACCTTCTACAGAACCTAAATATGAACCTAGCGTAGCAAGACAGATTTTAGCATTTGTTCCTCTTGTGCTTGTAGGGGTTGCAAACAAATTTTTTACTGTTTCTATTCCAAAGTGGTATCCAGATGGTTTTGATTTTGCCAAAATTGGCCTTGAAGCGTTCGGAAAAGTAGATTTAACCGCAGTTGTTGGTATTTGGTCAGTGGAATTGGCACTTGTTATTGGAATTATCACAACGATTGCGTATGACTGGAAGAGAGTGACCACCGGTTTCCAAGCGGGTCTTAACGCAAGTATTGGCGGAGCGCTTCTCGCTGCGATGAACACGGGAGCTGAGTATGGCTTTGGAGGCGTTATTTCATCTCTTCCTGGGTTTGCAACCGTTCGTGATGGTATTTCACATACCTTTACAAATCCGCTTGTCAATGGAGCCGTTACGACAAACATTTTAGCCGGTATTACGGGCTCTGCTTCTGGAGGTATGGGAATTGCGCTTAGTGCGATGGGAGATAAGTATGTAGAAGCTATTAATCAATACAACATTCCTCCTGAAGTTATGCACAGAGTTGTAGCGATGGCATCAGGCGGTATGGATACGCTTCCTCATAACGGAGCCGTTATTACCCTGCTCGCTATTACCGGGTTAACCCACAAGCAGTCTTACCGAGATATTTTTGCCATCACTGTTATAAAAACGCTTGCATGTTTCTTAATCATTGGAATCTACAGCTTAACTGGACTCGTATAACCAGTAAAGAGGTTGAGAAAAAAGTAGTTTCGTTGAAGAAAGATCCGAACGATGAATTGTTCGGATTTTTTTATTGTTGCAGTGATTTAGTTGTATATCAAGCTTTTGGCTATAAAACAGATTCTTTGACTTTCTAAACTGTAAGTATTATGATTACACTACTTTCTGCAGTACTATATGCCGTTACATTAATTCTTAGCATGTTTATGAAGAAAGGAGAATGACTGTGAAGCTATTTGAAGGAAATTTAAAAGTAGGCGACTGGGTCAAAGGAAAGTCTCGCGACGGTGAACTTATATACGGATATATTAAAACGATTAATCCATCTAAAAAAGCAGCACTAATCAACGTTGTGAAAAGTGATGATGAAAAAATGGTCGGCACAACCATTGGCATGATGGATGAAAAAATAGAAAAGCTGCCCCTTCAAAAAACGGCGCACGAAGAGCAAATTCTTTCATTAATTGATCTCGCGCTGCTAACGAAAGACGAAGCTTGGTTTATTGAATTAACAGCTGAATTAAAAAGATTACAAGATAAAAAGCAAGGCTGACATTCCTAATAAGGAATGAAGGCCCTGCTTTTTTTATTATTCCTAGGGGGAAAAGCAGGAATGGAAAGCAGCTTGCGAGAAGAAGTAAATGACGACATTAAAAGAAAAGGTGATAAAAGATGAGTAAACGTGTCTTGATTTTAACAGGAGATGCCGTGGAGGCTTTAGAAGTTTTTTATCCGTATTATCGCTGTTTAGAAGAAGATATTCAGTGTACCATTGCTTCTCCCGTGAAAAAGAAGCTCCAAACGGTTGTTCATGATTTTCTTCCAGAAATGGAAACATTCACAGAAAAAACGGGATATAAAATTGATTCTCACGCTTCTGTAGATGAAGTGGATCCCGCTGATTTTGCCGGACTTATTATTCCTGGAGGACGAGCGCCTGAATATATTCGAATGAACACAAAAGTTCAGGAAATTGCTGCTCATTTTTTAAAAGAAAACAAACCTTTAGGCGTTATTTGTCATGGTCAGCTCGTGTTAACGACGGTTAGAGAGTATCTGCAAGACAGAGAAGTGACAGCGTATCCTGCTTGCCGTCCGGAAGTAGAAGCGGCGGGTGCAGTATTTGTTGAACAGAAGCTTCACGTAGACAGAAACTTAGTAACCGGACAAGCTTGGCCAGATTTACCTAAATTTATGAAAGAATTTTTTAACGTGCTAAAAAAAGCTGAAAAAGTGAACGTATAATAAAAAAGCGGGCTGAGAGAAAAGAATTCTTTCAGCTCTTTTAAATGATGATAGGTGAGGTGTAAACAACGTGCAGCTTGTGTCTGAACTTTCAAAGAAAATTATAAAAGAAGTGCAGCTTGTGATGAAAGAACATGTAATTGTAACAGATCCACGCGGAATTATTATTGCGTCAACAGAAGAAAAACGGGTTGGTTTTTTTCACGAAGGCGCGTGGAACGTGATGCAAAGAAAGCAAAAACTATATATATCCAAAAAAGAAGCAGCGGATTTAAAAGGAGTTAAGCCTGGCATTAACTTGCCTATCAGTTATCAAGGAGAGATTATTGGGGTTATTGGCATTACAGGTACTCCAGAAGCCGTTGAGCCTTTTGCAGACATTATTCGAAGATTAACAGAGTTAATTATTCGCGAGGCATACTACATAGAAACAAAGGAATGGGAAAATAAAGGAGTGGAAGCTTTTTTTCGTGAATGGATTTATAGCCAGCAGGTAGATGCAGAATTTATTGAACGAGGCCATATTTTAGGAGTGCAAGTAGACAGTTCTTATTGCTGCACGCTGTTTCAAATTGACTCATCTCTTTCGAAAAAGAAGCAGCAGCAGGTACAAGAAACAATTCGCTACTGGTTTGAAAGTCATAAAGCTGACGGGGATTATATCGCAAACTGGGGATATGATCGTTTGCTTTTACTGAAAGAAGCGGTAGGTGAAAAGGCAAGGCAAGGATTTAAAGAAGAATTAAAAAAATGTCAGCAGTACATTCAAGCAAACAACCAAGTTATGATCACTATTGGCGTAGGAAAGCCAGCGGAGCAATTTGATTTGCATGCTTCATATGAAGAAGCGAAAAAAGCGCTTAAAGTGGCTTCAAAACGTCAAACCGTTGTTTTTTATGAGGAGCTGCTGATGGACATGATTTTAGAAGACGTTTCTGAACCTGTAAAAAAGGAATTCTTGAATCGAGTGCTTTCGTCCATTCAAAAAGAAAAAGAGCTTCTCGAAACGCTGAAATGCTATTTAGCCAACGATCAATCGTTAAAAAAAACGGCGTTTGATTTACATATTCATATTAATACGCTTCATTACCGCTTGAAGCAAATAAAAGAGCTCACAGATATTGATCCTAAAAGCGTAAAAGGCATCACGCTTTTTTACCTTGCGCTATCTTTACTAGAGTGAAGTGCGTCCTTCGTTAGATAAACATACAAAAAAAGAGTTTTTAAAGCGCTTTTTTTTAGTTCTTTATCTATAGTCCCTCGTTGCTTCTGTAACTATAATAAGAGTAAGAGATACATATAAGGAGGAACGTTATGCTTAATGAACGAACAAAAGCAAAGCTCATTGAAGTTGTAGGATCAGCCAATTTTCAAGATAGCAGTGAAGCAAGACTCGTGTATTCCTATGACGCAACACCTAACTTTCAGTCGCTTCCTGATGCGGTTATTATGCCTGAAAACAAAGATCAAGTGAAAAGAATTTTAACGATATGCAACGAAGATCACGTGCCCATTGTTCCAAGAGGTTCAGGTACAAATTTAAGCGCAGGAACGTGTCCCACGCAAGGCGGAATTGTTCTTACCTTTAACCGAATGAATAAAATTTTAGAAGTTGATGAAGAAAATTTAACGGTTACCGTTCAGCCGGGTGTTATTACGTTAGATTTAATTAACGCTGTAGAGGCAAAAGGTTTATTTTATCCTCCTGATCCAAGCTCTATGAAAATATCAACCATCGGAGGAAACATCAATGAATGCTCAGGAGGATTACGAGGCTTAAAATATGGCGTGACAAAAGATTACGTTCTTGGTCTTGAAGTAGTTCTTGCAAACGGCGACTGCATTAAGACGGGAGGCAAGTTAGCTAAAGATGTAGCTGGATACGATTTAACGAACTTGTTTGTCGGTTCTGAAGGAACGCTTGGCGTCGTGACAGAAGCGATTTTAAAGCTCATTCCAATACCAGAAACAAAACAAACCTTGCTCGCACTGTTTGAAGACATGGATGCAGCTGCTAAGACCGTTTCAGCTATTATTGCACATAAAATTATTCCAGCTACGCTTGAATTTTTAGATCAGCCGACGTGTGAAGTAGTAGAAGATTTTGCACAAGTTGGCCTTCCAACAGATGTAAACGCTGTCTTGTTGATTGAACAAGATGGTCCGCCAGAAGTAGTGAAGCGCGATATTGAAATGATTTCACGCATCTGCACCGAAGGAAACGCTGTATCGGTAAAAGTAGCCGCTTCGCAAGCAGAAGCAGAAGCGTTAAGTACAGCAAGAAGATCAGCCCTTTCTGCTTTAGCACGGATGAAGCCAACGACGATTTTAGAAGACGCAACCGTCCCACGGTCTAAAATTAGTGAAATGGTCAAAGCGATTAATGAAATTGCTGTAACATATAACGTTAAGATCTGTACGTTTGGTCATGCGGGAGACGGAAATCTGCATCCGACTTGTTTAACAGATGCGCGTGACAAAGAAGAGCTTCACCGCGTCGAACAAGCTTTTGAAGCAATTTTTCATAAAGCCATTGAGCTTGGAGGAACGATTACAGGTGAACACGGAGTGGGAGAAATGAAAGCACCGTATTTGGCATTGAAGATGGGCGGAGAAGGAGTAGCTGCGATGAAAGCAATTAAGTATGCTTTGGACCCGCAAGGAATTATGAATCCAGGGAAAATTTTTGCTAAAGACACGAGAAAAAGAGTGGTGGTTCGTTCATGACGGCAACAAAAGACATTCAGCAAGCATTCAAAGAACGGTTAGATTATGACGAGTTAATGAATTGTATGAGATGCGGTTTTTGTTTGCCAAGCTGTCCGACGTATGGCCAAACGAATCAATATGAAGCAGCGTCACCGCGCGGGAGAATTGCTTTGATGAAAGGAGTGGTAGATGGGCTCATTGAACCTGATGAATCCGTTGAAAAGCAATTGAACCTTTGCCTTGGCTGCCGAGCGTGTGAGCCTGTTTGTCCTTCGGGTGTAAAGTACGGGCATTTACTAGAAGAAGCGCGTGATATTATTCAGCAGAAGAAACGACATAAATGGCCGGTAAAAGCGCTCAGGCATATGGTGTTTGAACAGCTTTTTCCGCATAAAGAACGATTAAAAAATGTACATTCTCTGCTTGCTTTCTATCAAAGAAGCGGCTTGCAAAAAGCTGTTCAAAAAACAAACATACTAAACGCCCTTCCTGGTAATCTAGCGCAAATGGAAAAAACGCTTCCGCCTGTGCCAACAAAAAAAGAAATGAAGAAACGGCCTTTTTTATTTGAAGCAGAAGGAACAAGAGAGCGTACGGTTGCTTTTTTTACAGGGTGTTTAATGGATACGATGTTTATGGAAACAAACAACGCCACGATTGTACTTTTACAAAAAGCGGGGTGTAAGGTCGTCATACCAGAGGTGCAGACATGCTGCGGCGCGCTGCATGCGCACGGAGGAGAAAAAGATCAGGCAAAGAAGTTAGCGAAGCAAAATATTATGGCGTTTGAATCCATTCAAGCGGATGATATTGTTCTTAATGCAGGAGGCTGCGGTGCGCTGTTGGTAGAATACGATCATTTATTAAAAGAGGAACCGGAATGGAAAGAAAGAGCAGCGGCTTTTTCTGCCAAAGTTAAAGATTTTTCAGAGATTTTATTGCAGCAGCAGTTTGTGGAAAAACAAAAGTTATCGCTGCCAAGTCAAATTATTACGTATCAAGACTCGTGTCATTTAAGAAACGTGATGAAAACGTCCAGTGCACCGAGAAAACTGATCCAAGCGATTAACGGAACGGTGTTTAATGAAATGGAAAATGCGGATCATTGCTGCGGCTCAGCCGGTATTTATAACTTAACGGAACAAGAGATGTCTATGCAAATTTTAGATTACAAAATGGAAAAAGTGAAAGAAACGCATGCACATACGATTGTAACAGCGAACCCGGGCTGTCTCATTCAAATGAAGCTAGGGGTAGTCAGAGAAGGAGTAGAAGAAAGTGTAAGGGCCGTTCATCTTGCAGATTTACTTCTTGAAGCAGTAGAAAGCAAATAAAAAGGCCGGACACGTCCGGCCTTTTTATTATTTGAACAGCTGAGAAACAATTTCGTACGAACGAAGGCGAGCTTTGTGATCGTAAATTTGAGCGTTAATCATCAGTTCATCTGCTTCTGTTTCTTCAATAAACTGTTCAAGCTTGACTTTAATCGTCTCAGGGCTTCCGACAATAGAAGAGCCCAGCTGCTGTTGAAGAGAAGCTTTTTCAAAGTCAGTCCATAGTTCATCCATATTATCCACAGGAGCTTTTAGTTTACCCGGTGTGTTTCGAATTAAACTTAGAAACTGCTGCTGCATAGAAGTAGCCAAACGTTCAGCTTCTCTATCTGTATCAGCAGCGATTACGTTTACACCTAACATTGCATATGGTTTCTCTAAAACGTCGGACGGCTTAAAATAACGGCGATACATGTTAAGAGCTGTCATTGTATTATTAGGTGAGAAGTGACTTGCAAATGAAAATGGCAAGCCTAGCTGTGCAGAAAGCTGTGCGCTAAAACCGCTTGAGCCAAGCAGCCAAATCGGAATATTTAAACCTTGACCCGGAACAGCTTTGACGCGCATCTGACTTTCTGAAGCAGGTTTAAAGTACTCTTGCAGTTCAGCTAGCTGTTCTGGGAAGTCACTGCCGTCGCTTCTGCGGTCGCGTCGAAGTGCTTGTGCTGTCAGCTGATCTGTCCCTGGCGCTCTTCCTAAGCCTAAATCAATACGTCCTGGAAATAGTGATTCAAGCGTGCCAAAATGCTCAGCAATAACAAGCGGAGAATGGTTAGGAAGCATAATACCTCCAGAGCCTACGCGAATATGTGACGTGCCTGCAGCTACATGACCAATCACAACAGATGTAGCGGAACTTGCGATACCTGTCATATTATGATGCTCAGCTAGCCAATAGCGGTTATACCCCCATTTTTCAGCGTGCTGAGCTAAATCTAATGTATTTCTAAGTGAGTCAGATACAGTTCCTCCTTCAACTACAGGAGAAAGATCTAATACGGAAATCGGAATATCTTTTAATGCTTTACTCATCAATTTCATCTTCTTTCTTTAAAGACTTCATAGGCCTTGTTATTTCAATGGAATACAAGTATTTTAACAATAATCTTTCGAGTTCCAAAATATTTTGCTTCGGTTATTTTTCTTTAAGTTATTGTTCTTTATTTACACAAGTTTTTAAGAAGCAAAAAGCCTGTACGGCATAAGGCAGAAGCCGCCTCTTTCTATAAAAAGCTGTCATATTTTATAGTAGAAGGGAGGATGAACATGGTTACTTTAAATGAACTAAAAAGCAAGCAGTACGATATGATATACAGTTTAGGCTATAACTGTTTTCCAGGGATATACATGAAAAAATATTTTTTGCGAAAACAAGCGGGCGTGATTGATTGGTGTATTAGCATTTCTCTTTCTCATGTCAATCAGCTGTTGAAAAATCGTTGTAAAGACTTATTTGTATATGAACACTTAACCTATATTAGTTCTTTCGGAGATGGTTCCACGCTTAGACTGCGTGATAAGGTGTATCAAATTGATTCTGCTCATGATTTTCCGTCGTCTATTAATACAGAGAATAACTGGCTTTCATATAATGAAGTCAAAGAAAAATATGAACGGAGAACGGAGCGATTTTTAACGTCGATGGAGACCAGTTCTTGTATATTGTTTATTCGTATGGGTGGAACGTATGAAGAAGCGAAAGAATTAGAGCATATTTTAAAGGGAATGGTCAAGAACGATTTCTATATACTGCTGCTGACAAACAGTGAAAAAGAACTTTTATCCGCAGCTAACTGGGACTTGCCTTATACATGTGTCTTACATGCACCTATTTTTTCAATGGATGTGCTGCGCGATGATAAAGTATGGGAAGAGCTCTTAAGCGGGCTTGTTATAAAATAAAAGGAACTCTTTTTGTTTAATACGGGAATGAAAAAGCTCGTTTTTTTCATAGACTTTGTTATATCTGTGTATCAAAGGAGATGAAAAGATGGAGTCCAATGTACGGAAGGCGATAAAAGAAATTGTATGGCTGCTGCTAGAACAAGACCAGCGCTGGAATGAGTATCTAGTACAGCTGGAGGATTTGAAAATACAAGTGGATTTGAATAGTTCCGCATATGAAGTTCTGAGAAAGATGACGGGTAATTACGAAGTGCTGCTTGAACATATGGATCTCATTCAGCAGTTTGAAAATCATTCTAAAAGTGAAACAGCGCTGAATGACTTAGTTACCATCGTTATGAAGCAGTACTCATTAAAAAGTTCATAAGCCTGCTTTGTGCAGGTTTATGGAGTTTAAGCTCTCAATGGAATTCGGTAGAGATAATCGTTTATAATAAGTACATATGGTGATGAAAGGGTGATCGATATGGAAGAGAAACAAGAAATTGTACCCGTTCGTACAGAGGAAACAGCCAAATATTACTCGGAAGAAAAATTTTGGGACAAGCTTAAAAAGTTTGGTAAAAAAGCGGGAGCAAACGTTGTTTATGCCGTATTGCTTTTATACTACACGCTGCAAAAGCCTGATATTCCGCCAAAAGCAAAAGCAGTTATTATAGGAGCATTAGGTTACTTTATTCTTCCTCTAGATTTAATTCCAGACTTCGCAGCAGGAGTTGGATTTACAGATGATTTAGGAGCTCTAGGGCTTGCATTGATTCAAGTTGCCATGTACATTGATGAAGGTGTTAAACTGAAAGCAAAAGAAAAAATTAAAACGTGGTTTTCAGAAGACCACAACTTTTCCATTATTGATGCTAAAATAAAGTAACGTTATGATCGAAATGTAATTATTAAATAAAGTGAGCAAAAGAAGGTGATAGATGAATCATCTTCTTTTTAACCGTTAATATATAGGTCTTTGTGACTATTTTAATCCGTTTTATGTAAAAAAACAGGATTAAAATATTTTTTTCATTAAAATTTTAATCAATGTAATTGAATAATTGCCCTACAAATGTTAAGTTAAAACATGTTCATAAATTCGTCACAGAAAGCAATATACAAATAAGTAAGATGGTTTGTAAAAACTTTGTGAAATTATGGAACTTTTTAACTGAGAGTTTCAAACTCTTAGAGATTCTTCCTCATCAATCAGAAGTAGCTTTCTTTCGTCACAAGATTAAGCATCTTTCATTTGAAGGTGTTTTTTTTCAGCCTAAGTAAGCTAACAACATGATTGTATGACAAGTTTTTACTAAGGTTGTATAGTTACTGTATTGTATGACAAGTTTTGTGTGATTTGATGTTAAATAAATGAACAGCTTCGAAGTAAATAAATGATTGCAGAAAAACAAAGTCCATGCGTTTTCATGAACCATTATACGTTACTTCATATTTGTAGAGATGTTTAGCAAAAGGGGAGATGAATGGCCTGACGTAAACAATATCCATAGACAAGCCTTAGAAGATAATTATCTTTCTAAGAAAGCAAATTTATATGATTGATTCTAATCTAAACAATGGAGTGTTCAAAAATGGAAATTAGTCAAATCTTTATTATTTTAACCCCAATCTTTTTTGTTATTTTGCTAGGTTATTTAGCAGGGTATTTTAAAAAGTTTGATGCAACAACATCTAAAGGGTTAAATACGCTTGTAACAAAATTTGCGTTACCTGCACATCTATTCGTTGGTATTACTACAACATCAAAACAAACGCTTATTGAAAAATGGCCGTTTTTACTAGCATTAGTTCTTGGTATTATTGGATTTTATGTTCTTTTCTTACTTGTTGCAAAATATGTATTTAAATACTCTTTAACAGGCGCGTCTATGTTTTCTTTAAACTCTACGCAGCCAACGTTTGCGTTTATGGGTATTCCAGTATTAGGTAGCTTGTTTGGCGCGGATGTAGTAGCAATTCCAATCGCAATTACTGGTATCGTAGTAAATGCGATGCTTGATCCTTTAGCAACTATTATTGGTACGGTTGGACAGCGTGAAAGAAGTGAAGGCGATTCAGAAGAAAGCTTATTTAAAGTAACGATTAAATCAATCTTACACGGTCTCTCTGAGCCGTTAGCCTGTGTTCCGTTAATCGCAGTAATATTAGTATTATGCGGCTTCCAAGCTCCAGATTTACTATCAAGCAGCTTAGATCAAATCGGTTCAATTACATCTGGTGCGGCTCTATTCGCAGTTGGGGTAACAATTGGTATCCGTAAAATTCAATTTAGCCCAGCGGCATTTGGTATTGCGATTTTAAAAGTGGCTATTCAGCCGCTTGTAATGTTAGGAATTGCAACAGCAATGGGTCTATCATCAGCTGACATCGTAAAATTAGTATTATTAGTAGCGTTCCCAGGTTCAGCTGTAGCAGCGATGATTTCAGTTCGCTTTGACAGCCTAGCTGGTGAAACAGCTTCAGCATTCGTACTTAGTGCCATTATGTCACTTGTTACATTACCGCTGTTAATTTCTTGGTTAATGTAGTCACATATATCAATATAAAATAAAAAAAGGCTTTGCTATTTTAGCAAAGTCTTTTTTTGTGCATTTATATTTAAAAAAGCTTTAAAAATTCTTGGGCGATTTTGGGAAGATAACTGTCGGTACGCCACGTAACTAAAGGCTCAATTACAAATGGATTATCTTCTATGTTTAAAATTTTAATATGTTCTAGTGAAAAAGAAGATAGCATCGAATAAGGAACAATGGCAGCACCAAGGCCACGACATACTAAATTAAGAAGCATCGCTGAATCATGGCATTCGCATAAAATGTTAGGTGTTATACCCATCTTTTCAAATTCCTTCACAATGCGATTATATATGCTTATTTCCCGGTTTGAGCGAAGAAGAATAAGAGGGAGAGAAGCAATTTCAGCGACTGAAATCTTTTCTTTTGCATAACCACTTTCTTTGGGAACGGCTACAACAAAAACATCTGGTGCAAGTGTTTTTGTTTTGACATGTTTATAAGGTAAGTCAGTAGTAGTGACTGCTACATCAATTTTTCCTTCCGTTAATAATTCGTTTAAGTGAGCTGGCTCGTTTTCATAGATATTAAATGTGCTGTTTGGATACTGTTTTTGAATAAGAGTTAGCTTATCGAGAACCGTTGATGCACAATAGATTGTACATCCGATTTCAAGTTTTTCATTTGTTACGTTTTTGCATTCCTGTACTTCCAATACTGATTTTTCGACCCTTTGCACAATTTCTTTCGCTCGTTTTAAAAAAAGCGCTCCTTCTACCGTTAACAATAAGCGCTTGTTATTATTTCGTTCAAAAAGCAAAAGGCCCAGCTCATTTTCGAGCTGTTTTAGCTGCCTGCTTAAAGGAGGCTGAGCCATATGCAGGCGCTTTGCTGCTTTGGTCACATTTAATTCTTCAGCTATGACAATAAAATAATGCAGCTGTCTTAATTCCACTGTATTCAACTCCATACTTTAAAGGTATTATTATATATTTTATCAATATTTTAATTGTATGGAAAATGAGTGTAAAGTTAAATGTGTAACCAAAGCAGAGAGGAGGAAGAGAAATGAAAATAGCTGTAGGAATCACAGGAGCTACGGGAGCTATTTTAGGTATTCGAATTTTAGAGCTTTTGAAGAAGGCTTCTGTTGAAACGCATTTAGTCATGTCACCTTGGGCTCATGCCACAATTAAGCTGGAAACACCCTATAGCGTTCAGCAAGTAGAAGCGCTAGCAGATTATTGTTATTCATATCAAGACCAAGCAGCAAAAATTTCGAGCGGTTCTTTTCGCATAGATGGAATGATTGTTAGTCCTTGCAGCATGAAAACATTAGCATCTATTCGAATGGGACTAGCAGATAACTTAATAGCGAGAACAGCAGATGTGATGCTAAAAGAAAGAAAGCCACTGGTGCTACTTCCTCGAGAAACGCCTTTGAATACGATTCATTTAGAAAACATGCTGGATCTTTCAAAAATGGGAGCTATCCTCGTGCCTCCTATGCCGGCATTTTATAACAAGCCTGAGACGATTGAGGATATTGTCACCCATATTGCTGTTCGAACTTTAGATCAATTAGGAATTGAGCTTCCTGAGGCAAAAAGATGGAATGGAATTAAACATTTATCACAAGGAGGAAAATAAACATGGCTTATAAAGACTTTAGAGATTTCCTTAATACGCTACATAAAGAAGGGCAGCTACTGACGGTTACAGATGAAGTGCAGCCTGATCCAGATTTAGGTTCAGCAGGTCAAGCCATCAGTAATTTAGGAGACCAAACGCCGGGATTATTATTTACCAATATTTATGGGTACAACAATGCAAAGGTAGCTCTAAACGTAATGGGTTCCTGGTCAAATCACGCGTTAATGATGGGACTGCCTAAATCAACTCCTGTAAAAGAACAGTTCTTTGAGTTTGCTCGGAGATATGAAAAATTTCCTGTCAAAGTGAAAAGGGAAGAAACAGCGCCATTTCATGAGTGTGAAATTAAAGATGATATCAACTTATTCGACCTTTTGCCATTGTTTCGCTTAAATCAAGGAGACGGCGGCTATTATCTAGATAAAGCGTGCGTCATTTCTCGTGATCAGCATGATAAGGAGAATTTCGGCAAACAAAACGTGGGCATATATCGTATGCAGGTCAAAGGGAAAGACCGTCTAGGCATTCAGCCCGTGCCACAGCATGATATTGCCATTCACTTGAAACAAGCCGAAGAAAAAGGTGAAAACCTCCCTGTATCAATTGCTTTAGGATGTGAACCTGCGATTGTCACAGCAGCCGCTACGCCGCTTCATTACGATCAATCAGAATATGAAATGGCAGGAGCTATTCAAGGTGAGCCTTACAGAATTGTGAAGTCTCAGCTTTCTGATTTAGATGTACCGTGGGGAGCAGAAGTGATTTTAGAGGGAGAGATCTTAGCTGGTGAACGCGAGTATGAAGGTCCTTTTGGTGAATTTACAGGTCATTACTCCGGTGGCAGAAGCATGCCTGTTATCAAAATCAATCGCGTATACCATCGTAAAGATCCTATTTTTGAAAGTTTATATATCGGTATGCCTTGGACAGAAACAGATTATTTAATTGGAATCAATACAAGCGTTCCTTTATATCAGCAGCTAAAAGAAGCATATCCTGAAGAGATTGAAGCTGTGAACGCGATGTATACTCATGGTCTCGTTGCTATCGTTTCAACAAAAAGCCGATACGGAGGATTTGCTAAGGCTGTTGGTATGAGGGCATTGACTACGCCCCATGGATTAGGATATTGCAAGCTAGTTATTTTAGTAGATGAAGACGTGGATCCGTTTAATTTACCGCAAGTCATGTGGGCGCTATCAACAAAAATGCACCCAAAACATGATGTTATAACAGTGCCTAATCTTTCAGTTCTGCCACTTGATCCAGGATCTGAGCCGGCTGGTATTACAGATAAAATGATTTTGGATGCTACAACACCAGTTGCACCGGAAACAAGAGGCCACTATTCTCAGCCTTTAGATACACCACTTGAAACTGAAAAATGGGAAAAAATCTTAACGAATATGATGCAAAAATAAACAAGGAGGAATCGACATGCATACTTGTCCAAGATGTGAAACCAAACAAGCAAACGTAGTATCTAAATCACCAGTTGAAGGAGCCTGGGAAATTTATTTATGCGACGTGTGTTTGTTTACCTGGCGTTCTTCTGAACCTGAGACCATCACCAATCCTGAAAAATACCCTGGACCATTTAAAGTCAATCCAAAAGACGTACCGCTGGCAACGCACGTGCCTCCTGTGCCACCCCGATCTTAATAAGCAAAGGCGGTAAGTAAAATGAATAAAGCAGAGCTGCCAAAAGCCGTGCGCGTATTTTTAAATGGAAAAGACTTAGAAAGAAAACAGCGTGATGCGATGTTGCTATCTACAGTGACATCCGAGGGTTTTCCTCATGTAGCAATGATTAGCGCAGGAGAGCTGATAGCTATTAGCTCTTCACGCGTCAAGCTGTTAGTATGGAAAAATACAACATCTTCAAAAAACATGATACAGAATCATAAGGCAACCGTTACATTAGTTGTTGAAGGAAAAGCTTATTACATTAAATTTTTGCTAAAAAAAGAAGCTCCTGTGTTATCAGGCTATGAGTTATTTACGGGAGAAGTAGCCGCTGTTAAAGAAGATTACGCAAAATATGCAGTTTTAACATCAGGAATTCAATTTCAGCTTCATGATTCCAAAGAGGTACTGAGCCGCTGGAAGCAATCAATTGAGGCTGTTCTTTCTACTGAAAAAACCGATTCTTAAAAATAAGAATCGGTTTTTTAGCTGTAGTGAAATTTTTTCAAATAGCATGCTAACTGAACTTTTAATAGGTGTTCACTGTTTGTAAATGATATGTTCATTTTTTCTTCAATTTTTTTCAACCGCTGATAGAGTGTATTAACATGAATATGAAGCTGCTTAGCTGTAAGTGAAGCAGAGCGGTTATTATCGAAATACGCTTCTAGCGTTTGCTCTAAAGGTTCGTCGTTTAAATGATTGTTCTTAAGAGGGAGAAATACTTC
Source organism: Bacillus sp. ILBB4 (assembly GCF_035064545.1). Lineage (NCBI taxonomy): Bacteria > Bacillati > Bacillota > Bacilli > Caryophanales > Bacillaceae > Bacillus > Bacillus sp. ILBB4. The sequence goes on from NZ_JAIQVD010000003.1 coordinate 898,234, forward strand.
ATCAATAAAGGTTTTTACTTCTTCTTTTGATTGATTAATAAATAGCCGGTTAATTCCTATTTCCTCATACAATATGCATCCATCTTGCTGCTGAGACAGAAGGTAAGAGATAGCTTTTTCAGCTTCACTATAACTTTTTCCTATTTGAGTAAAATGAGAATACCGACTTCCAATACCTATTTTTATATGACATTCATTGTAGTAACGCCATTTTGAGAGTAAATCTTCTAATTGTTTGATAATAGCACGGTGTTCTTCATGAGGATCAAGCGTAAATACAATGGTTACTTTGGTGTCGAATCCGTATACGACCGGTGCTTTTGAGCTGAAAACCGATTTGATGTCAGATACAAGGCGATGAAGGTGTAAGTTTAAGAGCTGCAGGTCCGCTTGTGAACGAATGGTAATGAGAGCGACTAGAATATGCTTTTTTGTATCAATGTTTAGCTCAGCAGCTTTTTGATACAGCAAAGTGGTGTCATAACACGATAAGTATTCACTAAATAATTCATGTGTTCGCTTGTAAAATAAATCAACTAACGTTTGTTTTTTCAGCATTTCTAATGCAATAACAGAGCTGCTTTGTTCGAGTGCCACTTGATCTAGAGAGGAAAGATCTCCTTGATTTGCCTGCATAATAAGTAACCCTAAGAGCGTGTCAATGCCGTGTATGGGGTGAATATACACACTGTGTGCCTCATTGTTTGCCTCAATAGTATAAAAACAAGGCTTTGTATGTGAAAGAAAATGCGTGTGAAATTCAGCTGTTTTTGTGTCTATATCAAAGAATTTCAAGAAGCCATAGGTCTTATTATCAACAAAATCTACAATGGTGACAGGAGATGTAATCATTCGGCGCAATTCGGTAAGTATTGGTTCAATTCCTTTACTTTGAAGTGAAACATTCATGAAGGTGCGATGAATTTGATCGCGACGTATTAAAAGTTCATTTTGTTTTTTTACATCTTCAAAAAGCGCTGAGTTTAAGAGAGCAATCGATACTTGATCGGAAAAGCTTTCTAACAATTCTTTATCCTCTTCAGTTAAAAGAGGGGTTGTACCATTTTGATAAATAATGAGTACGCATACGGTCTGTTCTTCCATACAAATGGGGACAGAAATAATAGATTGAATGTTTGTAAACGTATAGGACTGATTAAGATAATGAATATTATCGTCAGTCATAGTAGAAGAATCGCGTAATATATCTTTTAAGTTCGTATACATATAGCTTTTATTATGCTGAAATGTCTTTCCGATAATTCCTTCGCCAACTTTCATTTTCATGTTTTGAATTTCATTGTTTGGCCCCCCGGACCAGGCGCGAGGCAAAAGAAATTGCGTGGAAGAATCAAACATCCACAGCACGCCCATATCCGCAACAGAAATAACTGAAAGAGCATTTTCAAGAATTCTTGTTAATAGATAATCTGAGTCTTGTAAAAGTGAGATTTCCTTAATGCTTTTCATAAGCACGTTTAAAATGTGCTCATGCCGCTCTAGCTTTTTTTGCAGCATATAAGGAGAAAAGGTAGCTGATAGCTGTTTTATTTGTGGGGGTGTCCAGTCATGCTTAGCAAATATGCGAACAACAAACGCATAGCGGTTTGGAAAGGATAAGTAAATTTCCTCGAACTCTTCATATGCCGTATGCTTTTGAAAGGAATCACTGCCGTTATGTAGGCTAGTGGGAGTAGTGTAAGTCAGGGATGAGCATGAAGAACTGGAAAAAATCACGTTGAAATTTGCAGAATCAATACTTGCCCAAATCTGATAAGAACTGTTTTTAATAATAGATGTAAGATAACCTTTCATATTAGCTAATAAATCACTCACGTCAACAACCCCTTATAGACTACTTAATGTAAAAAAATACATAGTTATAGTTCTTATTATATAGAAATACACATTGAAAAAATAGTCAGAATTTTTTAATATTTATATAACGAATTAATTTGTTACAAAACATTACATTAAATGGAATAAAAGGGGATGAGCGCATTTATGCTAGCAAGGTCAAACTGGAAATATGTCATTTTATTTTTATTATTTTTAGGCTGGTCGCTTGGAAACTTAGATCGTTTTATTATTAATTACGCTATTTTAGATATTTCAAAAGATTTACATCTTAATGCCTCTTCTACAGGCATCATTTTAAGCAGTTTCTTTGCAGGCTATGCACTGATGCAAATACCTGGGGGGTGGCTAGCAGACCGCTTTGGATTTAAAAAAGTCATTACAATTGCCGTGCTTTTATGGTCTTTGTTTACGGTTTTTACCGGAATGGCCTGGTCTTTTGCTTCTATTATTATCATTCGCTTTTTATTTGGTTTAGGGGAAGGAAGTTACTTTCCATCTGCATCAAAAGGAATCGCAGGGTGGTTTCCTCAGCAAGAACGCAGTAGAGCCATGTCCTTTTTGTTATCGTCAGGTACGATTATGGGCGTGGTTACACCAATTCTAGCGACGCAGCTGATGCAAACGATAAGCTGGAGAAGTATCTTTTATATCATAGGAGCCATCGGACTCGTTATTACAGTTCTGTTTGTATTTTTATTAAAAGAAAAGCAACAGGGAGAAAAAACAGAGACTTCTGCTATTCCTGCTAAGCAGATGACATTAAAAGAAATTATCAAAACTCCGATGATTTGGAATTTATTTATTGCATACTTCAGTATCTACGCCATTAACTGGGGACTCATGTCGTGGATGCCTACATATCTAGCTGAAGTAAGACATCTGAATTTAACGGACATCGGTTTTCTTTCCGCTATCCCTGCATTTGTAGGCATTATAGGAATGTTTGTTAGCGGCTTTGTTTTAGACAAGCTTCCAGATGGAAAAGACAAGACGATAGCGGCGGTGTTTGGTTTACTGATGGGTATTTTTCTTTGCTTCATGGCCATTTCACCTAGCGTAGGCATGTTTATCGTTTTTCAAAGCGCAGTCACCTTGCTGTTTTCGTTTAATGTGATTTTAATCGCTTCAGCTCCTTTAAAAATGTTGCCTGAATCAGTGGTCGGTTCAGCAAATGGTTTTATTAATACAGGGGCTCAAGCAGCCGGCGTATTAACACCGATGCTTATTGGTTTTTTGGTACAGTCGTTTGGCGGGTCGTATAATGCAGCGTTTGCTTTATTAATTATCTGCGCTCTTGTCTGTGCTATTTCGTTATTTTCGATTCGACCTGCAAAAGTGGTAGTGGACGCACAAAATGCTGTTAAATAATGAAGAAAAAGGAGAGTGTCTCATGGATATTATTAAAGAAGTCGAACAACTTATTGAAAAAAAGCGAAACGAGCTAACTCAAATCAGTGATCAAATATGGGAATATGCAGAAACGAGGTTTGAAGAGTATAAGTCGGCACAGCTGATTTGCGACATGTTAGAAAAAGAAGAGTTTACGCTTCGTACACATATCGCTAACCTTGAAACAGGTTTTATTGGAAGCTATGGGCACGGTTATCCGATCATCGCTATTCTCGGTGAGTACGATGCGCTTACCGGGCTGAGTCAAAAAGATAAGTGCGCAGTAGCAGATCCACTCAAAAAAAACGGAAATGGCCATGGGTGTGGACATAACCTACTTGGTGTAGGCTCACTAGCAGCTGCACTTGCTGTCAAAGAATATTTAAAAGAAAAAAATGTTCCGGGGACCGTTCGATACTATGGATGTCCAGCCGAAGAAAGTGGTTACGGAAAGACGTATATGGTACGAGAAGGATTTTTTCAAGATGTAGACGTCGCGTTTTCATGGCATCCGGCTACCGTTAATGGTGTTATGCACACGTCATCGAATGCGGTTATGCAAGCAACTTTTAAATTTAAAGGAAGAAGCAGTCATGCAGCTGCTAGTCCTCATCTTGGCAGAAGCGCTTTAGACGCTGTAGAGTTGATGAATATTGGTGTAAATTATATGCGTGAACATATGATAGATGAAGCGCGCGTACACTATGCCATTACAAATAGCGGAGGCATCTCTCCTAATGTTGTTCAAGCAGAAGCGGAAGTGATGTACTTAATTCGTGCTCCGAAGCCATCTCAAGTAAAAGAACTTTATGAACGGGTTGTGAAAATTGCAAAGGGAGCGGCTTTAATGACTGAAACACAAATGGAACAGCAAATTCAAGGAGCCTGCGCTAACCTAATTCCAAATCAAACAATGGAGCAGCTGATGCATAAGCAAATGATGCAGATAAATTTGGCTGAAGTGAAACAAGAAGAAATAGCTTTTGCCAAAGCTATTTACGAGTCTACATCCGCTGAAGATAAAGAAGCAGCAAAAAAACAAGTGGGTTCACTGCTAGACAGAGCTTTAGCGGATCATCCAGTCTTTAACCAAATTGCTCCTATGTCTAAAAATGTTTCCTTCATGACAGGATCAACTGATGTCGCAGACGTTAGCTGGAATGTTCCAACTGCACAGTGCGTGACCGCAACGTGGGCTTATGCTACCCCGTTTCATACATGGCAAGCTGTTGCTCAAGGGAAAACGGAGTATGCCCATGATGCAATGTTATTGGCTGGAAAAGCCATCGCGGCTACGGCAATTGAAATGATAGAAAATCAAGAGCTGATTAGTCAAGCGAAACAAGAGCTGGAGGATAGGCTAGAAGGGGAAAGCTATGAATGTCTTGTGCCTTCGCATATACAGCCACCTAATTACTCAGAAAGTGAGGAGGAAGACTACAGCGTGGTATAAAAAACGAGGCGGGGAAAAACGTATTTTCGTGTAAGGAAGATCCGAACGATGAATCGTTCGGATTTTTTTATTGTTAGGTTGAACGCAGGTTTCATTTATCCCGTTTGTTCGTCTTTAGATTGGATCGATGTAGTTATGGCTCAATCTCTTTTTTTGTTTTCATTAAAAATAAATGGTTAAAAATATATCTCTTTGCTGAACCTAACCCTATCTAATTGTTTAGGAAAAGAGGTAAAAAAACATGAGAGCATATAAAGTAGAAAAAGATGGGTCAATTTCAACTTCACTAAAAGGAAAATCAGTTTTATCCACTTCTTATTTAAATAAAGGTTCTGCTTTTACTGAAGAAGAAAGAGAAAACCTTCATCTGCAGGGACTTCTTCCTCCAACGGTTTTAACGTTAGAAGAACAGGTGAAGAGAGCATATGAGCAGTTCAAGAAAGCACCGAATGATCTTCAAAAAAATAATTCGTTGAATGATCTACATAACCGAAACGTCGTCTTATTTTATCGTTTATTAACCGATCATTTAAGTGAAATGCTTCCTATTATTTACACGCCTACTGTAGGTCAATCCATTCAAGAATACAGCCATGAATACCACCGTCCTGACGGACTATATTTATCTGTAAATGAAGCGGATCGATTAAGTGATGCGATTGAAAACTTAGGACTCGACAGCGAAGATATTGATTTGCTTGTTGTAACGGATTCAGAAAGTATTCTCGGCATCGGGGATTGGGGTGTAGGAGGGATAAATATTGCAGTTGGAAAGTTAGCAGTCTACACAGCTGCAGCAGGAATTGACCCAAGCCGCGTACTGCCTGTTGTTCTCGACATGGGGACCAATAACAAAAAGCTTCTTGAAGATCCTTTGTATTTAGGAAATCGTCATGAACGAGTAAAAGGAGAAGACTATAATCGTTTTATTGCTCAATTTGTAAAAGAAATAACGACCAAGTTTCCTAAAGCGCTTCTTCATTGGGAGGATCTTGGGAATATTAACGCGCGTCACATTATGAAAGAATACGGCGATAAAATTTTAACATTTAATGATGATATTCAAGGAACGGGAGTAATTACTCTTGCAGCCGTTTTAACAGCGGTGCGTATTACAGGAACGCCTTTAAAAGATCAGAGGGTTGTTGTATTTGGACCGGGATCTGCTGGGATTGGGAATGCTGATCGTATTCATAGTGCGATGATGCTTGAAGGGCTGTCTGAAGAAGAAGCATATGATCGTTTTTGGGCATATGATTATAGAGGTCTGTTAACCGAAGATATGGAAGATTTAGCTCCTTTTCAACAGCCGTATGTTCGCCAAAATGAAGAGATTAAAGAATGGGAAAAAGACGATGAAAATAAAATTTCACTGTTGGAGCTTGTCAAGCAAGTGAAGCCAACGATTTTAATTGGAACGTCAGGCGTCACGGATGCTTTTACCGAAGAAGTTATTAAAGAAATGGCAAAGCATGTAGAGCGCCCGGTGATTATGCCGCTTTCAAACCCAACTAAACTTGCTGAAGCTGTTCCGGAAAATATTATAAAATGGACGGAAGGAAAAGCCCTTATTGCAACGGGAAGTCCATTTGAACCCGTTGAATATAACGGGCACACTTATGAAATCGGACAGGCTAATAATGCATTTGTGTTTCCGGGTCTTGGTTTAGGTGCAATTGTGGTTCGCGCTCAAAAGTTTACTGAATCTATGTTTGCAGAAGCAGCCAATGCAGTAGCGCGTATAGCAGAAACAGACACAAAAGGAGATACGCTTCTTCCCAACATTAAAGATCTTCAAAAAGTATCAAAGGCGGTTGCTGTAGCAGTTGCCGATGCTGCTGTAAAAGATAACGTAGCAACTGTTGCCGAGCAAAATGTAAATGAACTTGTAGAAGCAGCGGTATGGCAGCCTGTTTATAAACCGGTTAAGGCAAAAAATGAATGAGGTGAATGATAAATGAGCATAGGTCAAATTTTTCTCATTCTCGCGCCTATCTTTTTTGTCATTTTGCTTGGTTATTTAGCAGGGCACTTTAAAAAATTTGATAAGCAAACGTCTAAGGGGCTCAACACATTAGTAACGAAGTTTGCGCTTCCTGCACACCTATTTGTAGGTGTAACGACAACGCCAAGAAAAACACTCATAGACGAATGGCCGTTTTTAGTAGCGCTGATTTTAGGAATCGTCGGGTTTTATCTCATTATATTGCTCGTCGTGAAGTATGCAGGGAAGCATACGTTAACTGCCTCTTCTATGTTTGCCCTAAACTCAGCTCAGCCAACGTTTGCTTTTATGGGCATCCCAGTACTCGGAGGATTGTTCGGTGCAGGCGCAGTAGCGATTCCAATTGCCATAACAGGAATCGTGGTGAATGCGATTTTAGATCCGCTGGCAACGATTTTAGGAACCGTTGGACAACGGGGGCGAAAAGAAGGGGAAGAGAAAACAAGTTTATTTAAAGTAACGGTTCATTCCATTTTGCATGGTTTATCTGAGCCTTTGGCATGTGTACCGTTAATTGGGGTGATTTTAACGCTTTGCGGCTTTCAGTCACCTAAACTTTTACAGGATATGCTTGATCAAATCGGAAGTATCACATCGGGAGCGGCTTTGTTTGCGGTAGGAGTAACGATTGGAATTGGAAAAATTAACTTCAGTAAAGGCGCGCTTGGGATCGCTGTCTTAAAAGTGGCGGTTCAACCCATCGTTATGCTCGGAATTGCAGTATGGATAGGGCTGTCTTCAGATGAAGTGACAAAAGCTATTTTACTGGTAGCTTTTCCTGGGTCTGCTGTAGCTGCGATGATTGCTTTGCGGTTTGAAAGTTTGGAAAACGAAACCGCATCTGCTTTTGTCATTAGTGCTATTTTATCGTTGATTACGCTGCCGCTTCTTATTTCTTGGCTTATGTAAATAAAAAAACGAAAGAGGAGAATTCCTCTTTCGTTTTAAGACGGATTAATAAGCTAATGCAAATAATCCTTTGATATGAGATAAGTAACGAACGTTACTTGCTTCTTTCATAAGTGATGCTGGTAAACCTTTTAATTGCGTTTTGTTTCCGCCGATTGTACCAATTGCATCTTTGCGTCCAAGACTTCCTAGTGTACCAGAGAAGACAGGAACGAATGATTCCATTGCTCCGCCGCGAATAGCTACTGCTAAGTTCACGCCTACAACTTCACCCATTTGCCAAGCTAATTGAGCAGTAGGTGGGTAAGGGCGACCTTCTGGACCCATTACAACCGCTGAGTCACCAGCAAGGAATACATCTTTATGAGATGTAGATTGTAAGAATTCATTTACAAGTGCACGACCGCGGTTTACTTCGATACCTGAGTTAGCAACTACAGAGTTACCTTGAACTCCGCCAGTCCATACCATTGTTTTTGTTTCAATTTTGCTGCCGTCTTTAAGTTCAACAGTTGTAGCATCCATTTTTGTTACAGGTGTACCAGTAACAAATGTAACGCCACGTTTTGTTAAGCTTGATTGAGCGCGCTCTACTAATTCAGCAGGGAAGCCTGGAAGAACTGTAGGAGCTGCTTCTACACAGTATAGAGAAATTTCTTTTGGATCAACACCGTGTTTTAGACATAGGCTTGGCATTAAGTCAGCGTATTCACCAACAAGTTCGATACCTGTTAATCCGCCACCGCCAACTACGATTGTACCGTCAGCTTTATTTTTTGTTTTGCTGTATTCAGCGATACAAGCTTCTACGTGTGCACGTAAACGGTTTGCATCATTTACTGATTTAAGAACGAAGCTGTGCTCTTCTAAACCAGGGATACCGAAGTAAGCAGTTTCACTACCTAACGCTGTAACAAGGTAGTCGTAGCTTAATTTTGTACCATCTTCAAGAGATACTTCACGTTGATCTGGTGAGATTTCTTTTACCGTTGCAATTTTTAAATCAACGTTGTAGTTTTTAAGTAATTTATCAAGTGGTAAAGCTACCGCTTGTTCAGAAACGCCGCCTACAGCTAGACGGTGTAATTCTGTAATGATTTGGTGAGTAGCAAAACGGTTCACTACTGTAATTTTTGCTTCATCCGCACTTAGGTGTTGGCGAGCTGTCATTGCAGTTAATAAACCACCGTAACCGCCGCCTAAAATTAAAATATGTTTTGACATAGTCGATCCTCCGTCCACACTTTTTAATGAAAATTATTTTTGTTTTTCGTTTGTAATGTCTAAATACGCTTGTGCAAAGCGGAATAGTTTTTGAGCTTGTGGATCTTTAAGCATGCGTAATAAACCGAATAAACCGATTGAATTAGAAGCATTTGCTTCTGCACGATCGTTTGCTTCGATTGCAGTAGCTGCAAGACCTTTTACTGTTCCTTCTACTGGCTCGATAAATTCTTTTACTCCACCAAGTAGATCTTCTTTTAATACGTCGTCAGTTAATAATGATTGCGCAACGTCGTAAGTTTTTGTAAGCACCGTTACCATTTCAGATAATTTTGGTAAATTATCTACAAGAACAGTAAGAGCTTCTTGTACTTCAGGCTTTAACAATTGATCTAACACATCCGCTTGACCTTTGTTAACTGCCGCTTCTGTTTGTACAGCAGCATTTTCCTCTGCAGCTGATTTTTGAATAGTTGATTGAGACATGAAAAGTCCTCCTTTGCTGGATACTGTTGCATATGTAGTTCCTAGTTATCTGCTAGACTTTCAAACTACATTGTGAAGTTGTGAAATCTTGCACATAATTCTATTTTAATTTTAATACGAGATAAAATCAACTCATTTTGTTGAAAAAATAAGTGAAGAACCTCGTAACCCTTTGTTTAATAAAAGTTTATAAAAAATAAAGCGAATAATTGCCTAGGTAAATAAAATTAAAATAGGGAACTAACATGATTCCTCTTCCTACGATAAAACAAATAACGTCATATTTCAACACATAGGAACTTAATATTCTATAAGTATTAAAAAGATAGGGCGCATTTACTATTTAAAGAGTTTTCAAAAAATTACATTGACTTACTATAGTGTTCTACATATAATCATAATATAACATCTTATGTAAGGAGATATAACATGGTTATAGTGGATGAACTTTATCATAATGTGGTCATTACATTGCCTCAATTAAAATTAATTGAATTTATAATGAAGTTAAAAGAAGCTAAAGCACAAGAAATAGAAGATATAAAAACGAAAATTAGTAAATACGAAGAGAAGAAACGTGCTGAAGAAGCTTGGTATCAATCACTATCACCGTTTCGTAAATTTTTTACCGGGCGTCCTTTAAGTCAGCATCAAGCGGTCGAGTATATGGTATACGTAAAGGAACGCTTTAAAAAAATTGATCACCTTAAAGCACAAATGCGAGAACTTCATGAAGTTCTTGAATTAATAAAAGCGGAAAATGAAGAAACAAGTGAAATTACGCTTTCGCCTGCTATTGTACAAGAAATAAAACGATTAAAAAGCAGTGGAGGCGTTGGGATATGAGTGTTAATGAACTAAGTTTAGGGATAAATACAACGTGGGTCGTGTTAACAGCGGCGATGATTTTGTTAATGGAAGGCGGCTTTGCCTTGCTAGAGGCAGGTTTTGTCCGCTATAAAAATAGCGTGAATATTATTATGAAAGTATTCGCTGATATTACAATAGGAACGCTTTGTTTCTATTTAATTGGTTTTGGATTAATGTACGGTGATGATTTAGGTGGAGTTGTCGGTAAAAGCGGTTTTGCGCTCTCAGGTAATTTATCGCACCTTGACATTCCAATTGGGCTTGAAACGTTTTGGCTGTTTCAATGTGCGTTTGTTATTGCGGTCATTTCTATCGTTTCTGGAGCGGTGGCAGAACGAATTAATTTCCGCGCATATCTTTTATATGCGATTTTGATGACTACATTTATTTATCCTATAGCTGGCCACTGGATTTGGGGAGGCGGATGGATTAGTAAGTTAGGGATGCTTGATTTTGCCGGTTCGGCAGTTATCCATGCTCTTGGCGGTTTTTCAGCTTTAGCAGCTGCAATAATGATTGGTCCGAGAAAAGGGAAGTTCACGAAAAATGGAATTAGTTCTGTTTCTCTTCCAAGCAATTTGCCGCTTGCATCAGTGGGTGCTTTTTTATTATGGTTTGGATGGTTCGGGTTTAATGCAGGAAGTACGCTAAGTGCCACTGACGTTAGAATTGGTCACATTGCTATTGTCACAATGTTATCAGCAGCAGCAGGCGGAGCAGCTACTTTATTTTATACTTTATTTCGCTACAACCGCTCAGATGCACCTTCTGTAATAAATGGATCGCTTGCTGGACTGGTTGGCATTACGGCCGGGTGCGCTTTTGTTAACACACCATCTGCTATTTTTATTGGAGCTGTATCTGGCTTATTAATGATGGCAGCTACAAACTGGCTCGAAGCACGTCAAATCGACGATCCTGTAGGAGCTTTTCCTGTACACGCTGCTTCGGGAATATGGGGCACGTTGGCTGTGGGCTTGTTTTCTACAGACGGCGGTGTGTTTACAGGAGGAGGCTGGACGTTACTTGGCGTTCAACTTCTTGGGTTAATCGCTCTATGCGCTTGGGGATTTGTTACGACGTGGATAGGGTTAAAGGTTATTTCCTTGGTGGTTCCGCTTCGATCTACGGAAGAAGAAGAAGAAGTGGGCTTAGATATCAGCTACCACGGTATCATGGCAGCTCATCAAGCTCCTGAATTTATTGAATATGAAAACTACTATGCGGAAGTAAAAGAAAAAGCCGCAGATTCGTAATAAAAGGCCGCGCTTTATAACAAAAGGGCGGCCTTTTTATGTGGAAAAAAATAGATGTAAAATACTTGGTTTAAATGATTGAAAAGTCAGAATATTTGTGTTATATTATAAAAAAGCCAAGGAGTTGATTTCTTATGAAAAAGAATTTACTTAATTCACCGCAAAAATCCAACGGAAAGGTGCTTGATGCATTATTCGCTGAGATGATTTTAGACAAGGCGATTGCAGAATTTCGTAAAGCACAGCTAAAAGAAGAAATCGACCGCACGCTATTGATGAAAAATAAAGAAGAGTTTTTAAAACTCTCATCAGAACTTAAACAAATTTCTTAATTACTTACTATACTTCACACACCATCTATTTTTAGGTGGTGTGTTTTATTTTTGAGATCTACTAAAAGGGATTAATTAGTAATAATTATGAATATATTCCTATTTAAAACTTTATTTACATTAATTGTATTGACTTCTTTTATGGATTTTTTTAACATAAACAAGAATTAAAGAGGAGGGATTTGATTGGGACATCTATTATTAGTAGATAGCTTGATTGCAGGTATTGTTTGCATTGTGTTAGGAATTTTATTTAGAGCTCATAAAACAAGCAAATTTTTGTATGGCATAGGGATTATGTTTGGTCTTATTTTTGTCATCGGGACGGTCACTCATTCTCCATCTAATACAGAAACTTCATCAGTTACAGCTGAGAAAGTAGAAGCAAATCAAAAAGACAGTAAAGACACGTCAGAACTTAAAGCTCTCGTTACTAACGGAATGACAGATAAGGAATTTCAAAAAGAAAAAGAGAAAGCCGCTTTTCAACAGTCAGACTTAATTGCGTTAGGTAACGGAGAAGTCGGATATGTAATCAAAGCTGAAGACGGTTACGTTGTAGCTGATACGAATGGCGAAACCATTTCAAGCGTTGAAACGTTTAAAACGGCTGATGAAGTAGAACAGTATGAATTAAATGAAGTTAAAAAAGTACATAAAGATGTAAGAGCAGTTGATGCTCATTATACGGCTTCAGATTTAGAAAGCTTAGAAGATTTTGATCAAAAAATTAATGAAGTGCTGAAGCGCGTTAATCTTACAAAAAAGGAGTTTAATGAACTAAAATTAAAGGATGTTAAAACATTAACTTCTCATGAAATAGAAGTAATGAAGGCTATACGTGACTCTGTTTCTCCCCTTACAAAAGATACGCTGCTGCAAAAAACGATCCCTGCTAAAGATATTGAAAAGTATGTAGATGGATCTTATACAGCAGTGGGAGGATATGTAGCTAAAGCTGAAGATGTTCATGATATTACTTCGTACAAAGATTTTGTTGAAAGCTTACGTTTAGATTACACCGATGGTTCAGGCAAAAGGCTGTTTCCTGAAGAAGGATCGACGTACGGTGTAATCAAATTTAAATCGCAAGCGATAAGCCACGTTGATATTCCCTACGGAACTGTGTTCGGAGGAAAAACAACAGACGGACCTCCATGTACGCTTAATGGGTTTACAGGATCTCGAAACGGGGAAACCGTTCCAGAGTTCAAATTTGATAACTATTATCCACCAGCAAACGGAGCGGAACTATACCAAGTGGTAAATGGGGAAGAAGTACTTTTAGCTACCTATGTGGCAGAAGAGAAACGATTTGTACCAGCGGTTGCTAACCCAATGTAAAGGACTGGTTTTTTGTGATTCGAAAAGGTTTGTATGCAGCATATAATGAACGAGATTATGAATGTTATGAAACGGAAAACGGGTGTGTAAAGCTAATTAGCTATGATGAAGGCGATGTAGCAAATGGATTCATTCCATACAATGACACGACTTTTACAAAAGAAGTTCCTCGTGATGCTGTTGAAGAAGTGTTTTTTGTAGCTCCGTATGCTACTTATCAAAATGAAACGTTTGGTGTGTCAGATGCTTCTAATCATCGAGTGCTTTTGACCACATCTGAAAAAGAAAAAGCTGATAAATATCATTTTCAACGTACGGATAAATATCTATACGAAAAACATGTGTTAAGAGAAGAAGTGAAGTTAATGGAGAAAAAAACTCCTTATTCATAAGACGCCATAATAAAAAGAGGATGCACTCGCATCCTCTTTTTATTTAATCAATTTTCTTGAAGTGTTTTTGTTCGTATTATCATTTGTACGAAGGAAGGTAATGCCAAGACCGATTAATCCTCCTACAATAGCAGGAACTACCCAGCCGAGACCCACTCCATACATAGGTAGAATCGATGTAAACAGATCGTTTACTGCCGTAATTTTGAATCCAGCAGCATTTAAGCCATCAAATAAACTAACGATAAACGTGAACAGAAGGCTTACTTGGTAAACTTCAGAACGGCCTTTAAATAAAGGATGTAAGAATGTTAAAGCAATTAACACAATAGCTAACGGATAAATAGCTGTTAAGACCGGAACCGAAATAGCGATTAATTCCGTTAAACCAAAGTTCGCTACAATGGCGCTGAATGCTGATAAAATAACAGCAATTAATTTATAAGAAACCCTTGGAAACAGCTTATGGAAGAAAGATGAACAAGATGTTACAAGACCTACACTTGTCGTTAAACAAGCAACGGTAATCATTAGACCTAAAAGAATTCCACCGTAAGAGCCAAAGTAGTAATTTGATACTTCAGCCAAAACCGTACCTCCGTTATCAAGACGTCCAAGCTCTGATACGCTTGAAGCACCCATATAGGACAATGCACTATAAATAAGAGCTAAAATAACGGCAGCGATAGCCGTAGCTTTTGCACAAATTGTGATAATTTGTCGGTTAGTTTTTGCTCCTTTTTCTTTAATTGCATTAATAATAATAATTCCAAAAACAAATGATGCTAGTGTATCCATTGTTAAGTAGCCTTCTTGGAAGCCTTTAAAAAATGCGTGTGTTGTATAAGCTTCGCTTGGTGCTTCAAATTTTCCAATTGGGTTCACGACGGCTACAACTACCAATATTCCAATAAACGTTAATTTAATAGGTGTTAAAACTTTTCCTACTAAATCGACAATTTTCGCAGGGTTTAGCGAAAAAAAGCAGGTAATAGTAAAGAAAATTACCGTGAAAATGATAAGGGGAAGGTGCCCTGAATTTTCTGATAAAAAAGGCTTAACGCCGATTTCGAACGAAACGCTTCCCGTTCTCGGCATCGCAAAAAGTGGTCCGATTGCCAAGTATAAAATTGTAGTAAAGATAATACCGAAAGCTGGATGTACGCGACTAGCTAAAGACTGCAGATCCTCTTTTCCGGAAAAACCAAATGCGAGAACACCTAGAAGAGGTAGACCTACACCCGTTACTAAAAATCCAGCGTTTGCTGACCAAATATTGCTTCCAGCAGACTGACCTAACATTGCAGGGAAGATTAAATTACCTGCGCCGAAGAATAGGGCAAAAAGCATAAAGCCAATAACCACTATAAATGAAAAAGGAACTTTGTTTGACACATTAAAACCTCCAAAATTATAAATGCTTTTTATTATCGTGTTGAATAATTAAAATTTTCAGAATTTTATATTCGAATAATAAAAATAAACATGTATCGTATTATACTAACCTAAAATGCATATTTCAATATAAAATTTTATTTTTTTAATTTATTCGCTGAAATAGCAAAAATAGAAAAATACTTAGCAAAAAAATCTCAATATACAACAATTATTTGATATGATAAAACAGAACCGTGGCTTTTAAAAATTCGCATGTGCGGCCTTACATCCTTTTAGTAAAGAACTGTTTACACAAGGTGCTTTAAGGATGTATATTTATACACGGTTCGCGGAACCGCATATGCTCGATGGATGAAAGTCAACTGTGCGAAAGGAGCAAGAAAGTGAAAAGGTTAGGTCTAGCAACTCAGATTCTAATTGGACTGATTTTAGGCGTAGCTGTAGGTGCTATTTTTTATGGAAGCGATACAGCCATTTCTATTTTACAGCCGGTTGGAGACATATTTATTCATTTAATTAAGATGATTGTCGTACCGATCGTGATTTCAGCATTAATCGTAGCGGTCGCAGGAGTAGGCGATATCAAAAAATTAGGTAAGCTTGGCGGAAAAACAATTCTTTATTTTGAAGTTGTTACAACCATTGCTATTGTAGTGGGGATTATTGCCGCGAACTTATTCCACCCTGGTGCAGGGGTTGATATGGGACATATTGAAAAAAGCGATATTTCTCAATATGAGGCAACGGCAAAAACGTCTGAAAGTACAGGGATTGCTCAAGAGCTTCTTCATATTGTTCCGACAAACGTCTTTCAATCGGTAGCAGAAGGCGATCTTTTACCAATCATTTTATTTTCCGTACTGTTTGGTGTAGGCGTAGCTTCGATTGGAGAGAGAGGAAAACCTGTTTTAGCCTTTTTTGAAGGCGTCTTGGATGCAATGTTTTGGGTAACTAATTTGGTGATGAAATTTGCTCCAGTAGGTGTATTTGCACTTATTGGTGTTAATATTATAAAGTTTGGTGTCGGATCACTTATTCCATTAGGAAAATTAGTGTTCGCCGTTTACTTCACCATGATTTTCTTTGTGCTTGTGGTTCTTGGGATTATTGCTAAAATGGCTGGAACAAGCATGTTTACGCTGATAAAAGTGTTAAAAGACGAGCTGCTTCTTGCTTTTACAACGGCAAGTTCAGAAGCCGTTTTACCATCTCTTATCAAAAAGATGGAAGACTTCGGTTGTTCTAAATCGGTTACATCGTTTGTTATTCCAACGGGCTACACGTTTAACTTAGATGGTTCAACCATTTATCAGGCGCTGGCATCGCTGTTTATTGCTCAAATGTACGGCATCGACCTTTCCATTATGGATCAAATTCAGCTCCTTCTTGTGCTAATGTTAACCTCAAAAGGAATGGCTGGTGTACCAGGGGCATCGTTTGTAGTTGTACTTGCTACACTTGAATCTATGGGCTTCCCTCTTGAAGGCATGGCATTTATTGCAGGAATTGACCGCATTCTTGATATGATGCGTACCACAGTTAACGTAGTAGGAAATGCTTTAGCTGCTATTGTAATGTCCAAGTCTGAAGGCGAGTTTGATAAGCAAAAATCATTAAATTACACAAATGAATTAAAGAAATCAAACATAGCTTAAAACAAAAAAGCCGGGCAGCTGCCCGGCTTTTTTGTTTGGAGCTGCCTGTTATCTTTTTTGAAACATATGGTAAAATAAAAGAAATGAGAGACAAAGGAAGTGTCATAATGACGGAAACTGTTCAGTTAATTAAAAAGCTTGTTTCGATTCCCAGTCCTTCTGGAAATACAGAAAAGGTAATTTCATTTGTCGAAGACTATGTAAAAGAGCTAAATATTCAAACGTATCGCAATCGAAAAGGAGGCTTAGTCGCTACTATTCCCGGTAAAGATACAGATCACCACCGCATGCTGACGGCTCATGTCGATACATTAGGTGCTATGGTAAAAGAAATCAAACCGAGTGGACGTCTGAAAATCGACCTGATTGGAGGGTTTCGCTACAATTCTATTGAAGGAGAATATTGTGAAATTGAAACTTCATCAGGAGAAGTATTTACAGGAACCATTCTTATGCATCAAACATCTGTTCATGTGTATAAAGATGCAGGGAAAGCTGAGCGGAATCAAGAAAATATAGAAATTCGACTGGATGAAAAAGTACATAGCGCAGAAGATATTCGCAGCCTTGGAATTGAAGTCGGCGACTTTGTTTCGTTTGATCCTCGTGTAGAAATAACAAAAAGCGGTTTTATTAAATCTCGTCATCTCGATGATAAAGCAAGCGTAGCTTTATTGCTTCAGCTCATGAAAACAATTCAAGAAGAACAGATCGAACTGCCATACACTACGCACTTTCTCATTTCAAATAATGAAGAAATTGGATACGGAGGAAATTCCAACATTACGCCTCAAACTGTAGAATACTTAGCGGTTGATATGGGTGCTATGGGAGATGGACAATCTACTGATGAATACACCGTGTCTATTTGTGTAAAAGATTCAAGCGGCCCATATCATTACGGTTTGAGAAGGCATTTGGTGGAGCTAGCTAAGCAGCATGATATTCAGTACAAATTAGATATTTATCCGTTTTACGGATCAGATGCTTCTGCTGCTATTCGTGCCGGACACGATATCGTACACGGCTTAATTGGTCCAGGAATTGATTCTTCTCATGCGTTTGAGAGAACGCATCAAGATTCATTGAATCATACGTATAAGCTTCTTTATTACTATGTGCAGTCGAACATGGTTCTGCTTTAAGAAAGGAATATTTAATTAATGTATTTTTATGCAAAATAAAGAACAGGACGGGATTGTGATGTCTGTCCTTTCCTAAAAAAGAAGCCGGCTGTCCGGCTTCTTTTTTTAATAAATACTATATATTTTTTTACTGGTGAAGCAACAGTGGGTTAAAAAAGCACCTTTTTTAAAGAGGTACAATACTGCTTAAACCTTTTGTACATTGTGTTCATTTACAGAAGTTAAAATGTTTTTAAATTTTTAAAAGTTTCTTGTGACAAGTTTTGTAGAATGGGTTTTCAAAAGGAAATGGTTTCGGCATAATGTGGATATAGCGATCACTACAATAATCGGAGGCGAATCTTTTCATGTGGGTACTGACGGTATATGCTGGAAAAGAAATGAAAATGTTTGAATTTGAAACTGAAAAACAGGCGAGAGAAGCTTTTGCTAAAACAAATGGCTGTAAAGTTCTTTCAGAAGTTGTGTATTATAATGATCCTCATTTAACATTAGTAGCTATATAATGAAAAAACAAGAGCTGATTTTATGCTCTTGTTTTTTTATAGATACTTGTATCTTCCGAAAAGAATAGAGTTGAAATAAAAAAAAATGTACGCTATGATATGGTAGTTACTTCTATTATTCTGATAGTTTAAAAGGTTCATATATATCAAACAGCAACAGTAAAGATGCCAAGAAGGCTTAATAGGGAAACTGGTGAAATGCCAGTACTGTCCCCGCAACTGTAAGTGTGGACGAACGAGTATAACCACTGTGAAAAAATCACGGGAAGGTTCTCAAGTAGAATGATACACAAGTCAGGAGACCTGTCTTTATTGTGAAGTTTCTATTTCTCCGGGGAGCGGGAAGGGAGACGTTGGCTTAAAGTGGCATTCGTGTACACTCTTACTCTGACGTTTTACCCGCTCGCATATTAGCGAAGCGGGTTTTTCTCGTAGCGTAAAACTACATATCGTGCAAAAAAGGTGCGCAATGTTCACATTGCGTTAAATGGGAAGTCTGGTGTGAAGCCAGCGCGGTACCCGCCACTGTGAAGACGAGCTGATTGCATATGCCACTGTATTCGGGAAGGCGCAATCAAGTGATGAATCGAAGTCAGGAAACCAGCCTTTTTCTAATGCGAAGCTTACCCTACGGGATATAGGTGGAAGTGCAAAAACTTAGTTTGAATTTTCTGCGCCTCTATCATTGATAGAGGCGCTTCTTTTAGTAAAGGAGCGAATGAGTGTGACGACGTGGAACTTAAATGGAACAAAACATCACGTATTGATTTGTAATGGAAGCAGCTGTATGAGAAAAGGTGGAGAAGAAGCCACGCAAGCTATTCGAAATAAAGTGACGGAACTGGATTTGGATGAAACGGTTCATACAACGCGTACGCGCTGTAACGGACGATGCAAAGATGCTCCTGTAGCTATCGTCTATCCTTCAGGAGATTGGTACAAGCAGGTCACTGAAACCGTGGCTCACCGGATTGTCAAAGAGCATTTAGCAGGAGGCTGCAGTATAAAGGAATCGCTTATTTATGAATGTGATCAAAATGGTTTCGTTTCTCCGGAAAACAGTGACTCCATAGAAGGAATTGACAAAGTAAAAAGTAACGCATAAAGGAGGAGCTAGCATGAAAGGTAAACTGTTAGTTATTGGATTTGGGCCAGGAAGCTTTGAACATATTACACAGCGAGCAAGAGAAGCCATTCAAGAAAGTGATATGATCATCGGTTATAAAACCTATGTGGAACTAATTCAAGGACTGTTAACGAATCAGCAAATTATTAGTACGGGAATGACCGAAGAAGTAAGCCGTGCACAAGAAGCTGTAAAGCAAGCTGAAGCGGGCAAAACCGTAGCTGTCATTTCAAGCGGAGATGCAGGAGTATACGGAATGGCAGGCCTTGTGTATGAAGTGTTGATTGAAAAAGGCTGGAAAAAAGAAACGGGCGTAGAGATGGAAGTAATTCCTGGCATTTCGGCTATTAATTCATGCGCATCTCTCCTTGGAGCGCCCGTGATGCACGATGCTTGTACGATTAGTTTAAGTGACCACCTTACGCCTTGGGAGCTAATCGAAAAAAGAATTGAAGCAGCTGCACAAGCAGATTTCGTAGTGGCTTTTTACAACCCAAAAAGCGGAAGACGAACAAGACAAATTGTTGAAGCGCAAAGGATTCTATTAAAGTACCGTTCCCCTGATACGCCTGTTGGTCTTGTTAAAAGCGCTTATCGTGACCGTGAAGAAGTCGTAATGACCAACTTAAAAGACATGTTAAACCATGAAATAGGCATGCTGACTACCGTTGTTGTCGGAAATTCATCTACATTCTTTTACGACGATTTAATGATTACACCGCGAGGATATCAGCGGAAATATACCCTCAACCAAACGGAGCAGCCGCTAAGACCGCATCAGCGACTTCGAAAAGAAGCAGAACCATGGGCTCTCGATCAAGAAGAGACTGTAAAGCAAACAGCTTCAGCTATTGAAGCAGTTCAGAACACAAGAGAAGAAAAAGCAACTTCACGAGCTCTTGCAGAAGAAGCGCTTCAAGCAATTTTAGGTGAATCCACTTCTGCGGTCGTACACCAGCCAATCGAGTCTATCTTTGAAGTAGCAGTTAGTCCAGGACTTGCAAATAAGAAATTCACGCCTGTTCAAATGACAACACTAGCGGAAGTTGTTGGTGAAAAAGGTACGATGGAGTATACACCTGACCATCAAATTAAACTGCAAATTCCAACGGCTCAGCCAGATGTGATTATTAAAAAGCTCCAAGCAGCTTCCTTTTTACTATCTCCGGTTGGAGACGTGTTCACAATCAAAGCGTGTGATTTTTGCGATGGAGAAAAAAGCGATGCTATTCCACATACGGAAGAATTACAAAAGCGCCTCGGGGGAATGGACATGCCAAAAGAGCTGAAGCTTGGTATCAATGGATGCGGTATGGCTTGTTACGGCGCTGTTCAAGAAGATATCGGCATTGTCTATAGAAAAGGTGCGTTTGATTTATTTTTAGGAGCTAAAACGGTTGGACGCAATGCGCATTCAGGTCAAATTGTGGCGGAAGGCATAGCACCCGATGAAATTGTTGAAATAGTGGAGAACATTATCCATGAATATAAAGAAAAAGGTCATCCTAATGAGCGATTTCATAAATTCTTTAAGCGTGTGAAGAACGTTTATGGATTCGACTATCAAGATATAACACCAAAAATAAAAGTAGAACCAGCTCCGTGTGGAGATTAAAAAATAGGAGGACATTATATGAAATCAGTTTTATTTGTCGGTCATGGAAGCAGAGATCCTGAAGGGAACGATCAAATTCGGGAATTTATTTCGACTATGAAGCATGATTGGGACGCATCTATTTTAGTAGAAACGTGTTTTCTAGAATTTGAACGCCCAAATGTAAGTCAAGGCATTGATACATGTGTGGCAAAAGGAGCACAAGATGTAGTTGTAATTCCAATTATGCTTTTGCCTGCTGGACACTCTAAAATACATATTCCAGCGGCTATAGATGAAGCAAAGAAAAAATATCCACACGTAAACTTCGTATACGGACGTCCCATTGGCGTTCATGAAGAAGCCCTTGAAATTTTAAAAACGAGATTACAAGAATCAGGAGAGAATTTAGAAACTCCAGCTGAAGACACGGCTATTATTGTCTTAGGGCGAGGAGGAAGTGATCCTGATGCAAACAGTGATTTATATAAAATTACGCGCCTTCTTTGGGAAAAAACAAATTATAAAATCGTCGAAACTTCTTTTATGGGCGTGACCGCACCACTGATTGATGAAGGCGTGGAGCGATGTTTGAAATTGGGCGCTAAAAAAGTGGTTATTCTCCCGTATTTCTTATTTACAGGAGTATTAATTAAGCGATTAGAAGAAATGGTGAAGCAGTATAAAATGCAGCATGAAAACATTGAGTTTAAGCTAGCCGGCTATTTCGGTTTTCACCCAAAACTGCAGACAATTTTAAAAGAACGTGCTGAAGAAGGATTAGAAGGTGAAGTGAAAATGAACTGCGATACGTGTCAATATCGCCTCGGCATTATGGAGCATATTGATCACCACCATCATCACGATCATGACCATGACCATGATCACGATCACCATCACGACCATCAGCACCGTGAAGATAAGGTCGGCGAGCTAAAATGATTTTATTGTTAGCCGGAACTAGCGATGCACGTGCATTAGCCGTGCAAGTGAAAAAAGCAGGTCATGAGGTTACGGCAACGGTTGTAACCGAAAACGCAGCTATCGAATTACAGCGTGCAGAAGTGAAAGTGAAAATTGGACGTCTCACAAAAGAAGATATGACGGATTTTGTAAACGAACATCGTGTAAAAGCTATTGTGGATGCAAGTCATCCTTTTGCAGAAGAAGCATCTAAAAATGCTATCGGTGCGGCTGCTGAAACAGCGATTCCTTACATACGCTATGAGCGGGCTTCGCAGGCTTTTACCTATGATAATATGACGATGGTTTCTACGTATGAAGAAGCAGCAGAAGTAGCAGCTGAGAAAAAAGGAGTTATTATGCTGACAACAGGCAGCAAGACGCTGCAGGTTTTTACAGAAAAGCTGCTTCCTCTTTCAGATGTACGGCTTGTTGCTCGTATGCTTCCAAGGCTGGATAATATGGAAAAGTGCCAGCAATTAGGATTTCCGCAAAAAAATATTATTGCTATTCAAGGGCCGTTTACAAAAGAGTTTGATCGAGCGCTGTATAAGCAATACGGAGTGACAGTCATGGTCACAAAAGAAAGCGGAAAAGTTGGATCTGTGGATGAAAAAGTGGAAGCAGCTAAAGAGTTAGGCTTAGATATTATTATGATTGGGCGACCGAAAATTGAGTATGGGACCGTGTATTCCACGTTTGAAGAAGTGGTTCATGCTTTAGTAAACCAAACTAGGAGTTGATTGAGATGGATTTTCGTACAGAATTTAAACCGTTAACTGTTCAGCCTCAGCAAATTGAAGGAAAAAGTTTTGAAATGATTACAGAAGAGCTTGGGCCTCATCCGTTTACAGACGAACAGTACCCAATTGTTCAGCGCGTAATTCATGCGTCTGCAGACTTTGAGCTTGGACGCAGCATGCTGTTTCATCCGGATGCGATTCAAGCAGGAATTAAAGCCATTCGCAGCGGCAAGCAAGTGGTTGCAGATGTACAAATGGTGCAAGTAGGAACAAACAAGCAGCGAATTGAAAAACACGGCGGTGAAATCAAAGTTTATATTTCAGATCCGGACGTAATGGAAGAAGCAAAGCGCTTAAATACAACGCGTGCAATTATTTCTATGCGAAAAGCCATCAAAGAAGCAGACGGAGGAATTTTTGCAATTGGGAACGCACCCACAGCTTTACTTGAATTAATTCGTTTGATTAAAGAAGGAGAAGCGAAGCCTGGGCTTGTTATTGGTCTGCCGGTAGGATTTGTTTCAGCAGCTGAATCTAAAGAAGAACTTGCAAAACTTGACGTGCCGTTTATTACAAACATCGGGCGAAAAGGCGGCAGTACGGTAACGGTTGCTGCATTAAATGCAATTTCAATTCTTGCAGATCAGGTGTAACGCATGAAGGAAGTACCAAAAGAACCTAAGAAACTCAGAGAAGGCTATACGACGGGCGCTTGTGCAACGGCAGCTACGAGAGCAGCTCTGCTTACGCTAATTTCAGGAGAAGTGCAAGATGAGTCAACGATTTACTTACCTGTCGGCCGCTTTGCTACATTTCATCTTGAAGAATGCGAGTATCGCACAAGCAGCGCTGTAGCTAGCATCATTAAAGATGCTGGAGACGATCCCGATGCCACGCACGGAGCGCTGATTATTTCTGAAGTTTCGTGGTGTAATGGTGCAGACATTATCATTGATGGAGGAGTGGGAGTAGGGCGTGTGACAAAGCCCGGCCTCCCAGTTCCTGTCGGTGAGGCAGCCATTAACCCTGTTCCAAGAAAGATGCTGAAAGAAACGGCTGAGCAGCTTCTAGCTGAATACAATATACAAAAAGGCGTTAAGATTGTCATCTCGGTTCCTAAAGGAGAAGAAATGGCGAAAAAGACATTAAATGCGCGTCTAGGTATTTTAGGAGGCATTTCGATACTGGGGACGCGGGGGATTGTCGTTCCGTTCTCAACAGCTGCTTATAAAGCAAGTATCGTGCAGGCCATCAGCGTTGCTAAAGCGAGTAATTGTGAGCACGTTGTCATTACGACAGGGGGCCGAAGCGAAAAGTATGGAATGAAACAGTTCCCTGAACTTCCGGAAGAAGCATTTATCGAAATGGGAGATTTTGTTGGATTTACTTTAAAACAATGTAAAAAGCAAGGAATGAAAAAAGTGTCGCTTGTAGGCATGATGGGAAAGTTTTCAAAAGTCGCGCAAGGCGTTATGATGGTTCATTCAAAAAGTGCACCCATTGATTTTAATTTTTTAGCAAAAGCGGCTTCTGAGTCAGGCGCTTCTGCTGAACTGGTAGAAGAAATAAAAGGTGCAAACACAGCTTCTCAAGTGGGAGATTTAATGACGCAAAGCGGTCATCATCAGTTTTTTGAAAAACTGTGCGAGTACTGCTGTTTATCAGCATTAAAGGAAGTAGGGGACGGAATCGATGTCGATACGTCTCTTTACACATTAAAAGGAGATTTTTTAGGACAGGCGGTGCAACATGGCAATTAAAATTATTGGAATTGGTGACGATGGGAAGTTAAGTTTGCTTCCTATGTATGAACAGTGGGTGTATGAAAGTGATGTGCTAATTGGAGGGAAGCGTCACCTAGATTTTTTTCAAGATTTCGAAGGAGAAAAAGTAGCGATTGAAGGGGGTCTTTCTCCTCTTGTTGAACGTTTAAAAAACGAAGAAGGAAATGCGGTTGTGTTAGCCTCAGGCGACCCGTTATTTTACGGAATTGGGAGCTATCTTTCTACGAAGCTAGACGTTGAAATATATCCTTATTTAAGTTCTATTCAGCTTGCATTCTCACGTCTAAAAGAGCGATGGCAAGACGCTTATTTTACAAGCGTGCACGGCAGAAGCATGAAGGGACTGGCTCAGCGCATTGACGGCTATAAAAAAGTGGCGATTTTAACCGATGAGCAAAATTCTCCTAGTGCTCTGGCAAACTACTTATTATCATTCGGCATGACAGAATACAAGATGTTTGTGGCAGAGAACCTAGGTGGAGAAACGGAGCGCTGTCAGCTGCTTTCGCTGGAAGAGGCGGCGAATCAACTCTTTTCTCCGCTTAATGTCGTGATATTAAAGCAGGTAGAAAAGAGCCCAGTCTGGTCTCTTGGAATAGAGGACGATGAATTTATTCAACGCAAGCCGGACAAAGGACTTATTACCAAAAAAGAAGTTCGTACACTTAGTATTAGCGCCCTGCAGCTAAAGAGAGACAGCGTCGTATGGGATATCGGAACATGTACGGGTTCAGTCGCAATTGAAGCGGCTAAAATTGCGCGTGAAGGACAAATTTTTGCCGTGGAAAAAAATGAAGCAGACTTAGAAAACTGCAGGGAAAATCTATCGAAATTTCGAGTAGACGCCCACACTGTGCACGGAAAAGCACCGGAAGGACTCAATGAGTTTGCTGATCCTGATGCGGTGTTTATTGGAGGTACAGCAGGAGGCATGGAAACAATTTTAGATGTTTGCTGCAGCCGGTTAAATTCAGGAGGGCGCATCGTATTAAATGCCGTAACGATTGAAAATTTAGCAGAAGCGATGAAAGCCTTTAAAGAACGAGGCTTTGAGACTGCTGTTACCCTTGCACAAATTTCGAGAAGCAAGCCCATTTTACATTTAACGCGATTTGACGCTTTAAACCCCATTTATATTATTACAGCCAGAAGAGGAGAATGAATATGATTGGAACATTGTACGGACTTGGAGTTGGACCGGGAGATCCAGAACTTATTACAGTAAAAGCATTTCGTAAATTAAAAGAATCACCTGTTATTGCGTATCCTAAAAAGCAAAAAGGAAGCAAAAGCTATGCCCAAAAAATTATTGATGTCTATTTCAGTGCAAATGAAAAAGATATGCTTGGCCTTGTGTTTCCAATGACAAAAGATCCTGCTATTTTGGAAAGAAAGTGGACCGAAACGGTAGAACGAGTATGGGAAAAGCTCGAGGAAGGAAAAGATGTAGCATTTGTCACAGAGGGCGACCCTATGCTTTACAGTACGTTTATTCACATGATGCGCCTGATGCAAGAACGTCACCCTGAAGCTCCGATTCAAGTAATTCCTGGTATTTCATCCATTAATGGAGCTGCATCTCGTTTAGGTATTCCGTTAGCAGACGGTGATGAACACGTAGCAATTGTTCCTGCTCGTGAAGATTATGAAACAATGAAAAAAGTATTAATGGAAAACGACTGCGTCATTTTTATTAAAGTGGCCAAAGTCATCGATTTTATGGTTGGTCTTTTAAAAGAGCTTGATCTGCTTGAAAAAGCGTCAGTGGTGACAAAAGTAACGTCAGATGAAGAAATTATCTGGAAAGCTTCAGAACTAGAAGGAGCCGATTTACAATACTTAACGCTAATGGTGGTGAGAAAATGAAGTTATACATAATCGGAGCTGGACCCGGAGATCCAGATTTAATTACCGTAAAAGGCTTAAAATTACTTCAGCAAGCAGATGTTGTCTTGTACGCTGACTCACTGGTAAGTCAAGAGCTAGTTGCTAAGTCTAAACCAGGAGCTGAAGTGTTAAAAACAGCGGGTATGCATTTAGAAGAAATGGTCGGTACGATGCTTGATCGCATGCGTGAAGGAAAAATGGTTGTAAGAGTTCATACCGGAGATCCTGCTATGTACGGAGCCATTATGGAACAAATGGTACTTTTAAAAAGAGAAGGCGTTGATATTGAAATCGTTCCGGGCGTCAGCTCCGTATTCGCTGCTGCAGCAGCGGCTGAGGCAGAATTAACCATTCCAGATTTGACTCAAACGGTTATTTTAACTCGTGCTGAAGGAAGAACGCCTGTGCCTGAGTTTGAAAAATTAACCGATTTAGCAAAACATAAATGTACGATTGCGTTATTTTTAAGCGCGACGCTCACAAAAAAAGTAATGAAAGAATTTATAAACGCCGGTTGGAGTGAGGATACGCCGATTGTAGTAGTCTATAAAGCAACGTGGCCAGATGAAAAAATTGTTCGCACAACGGTAAAAGACCTCGATGACGCTATGCGAACAAACGGCATTCGCAAGCAGGCGATGATTTTGGCAGGCTGGGCACTTGATCCACACATTCATGACAAAGATTATCGTTCAAAACTTTATGATAAAACATTTACCCATGGCTTTCGAAGAGGAGTGAAGTCGGAATGATTCAACTCCAAGAAGGAAGAAAAGCCCTCATTACACAGCGCGGGGATTATGCTGTCGTGGCCATCACGAAGCACGGCGTAGAAATTGCAAGAAATCTAGGCCGCACTTTTCAGCAGTCTGATGTGTATTACATGAGCAAGTTTGAAAAAGGAGACGAACAAGAGCAGAACATTCAGCTGTTTTCAGGAAGCGTTCGGATGCTTTTGCCTTCTCTTTTTGAATCATATAAAGGACTTATTATTATTATCTCACTGGGAGCAGTTGTACGTATGATTGCACCTATTTTAAAAGATAAGAAAACGGATCCTGCGGTTGTTGTCATTGATGATAAAGGCGAAAATGTCATCAGCGTGCTTTCAGGTCATATCGGAGGAGCAAATGAGCTTACGCGTGAAGTTGCGGCAGCTCTTGAAGCTCATCCTGTTATTACAACAGCATCCGATGTGCAAAAAACAATTCCGGTTGATTTATTTGGTAAGCGCTTTGGATGGGTGTGGGAATCAGCAGAAAAACTAACGCCTGTCAGCGCTTCTGTGGTGAATGAAGAAGAAATAGCAGTGGTTCAAGAATCAGGTGAAAAGAACTGGTGGCATTATGAGCACCCTGTTCCAGCTAACATTAAAACATATTCATCGATTCAGACAGCTCTTGAAGCATCGCCACATGCTGCTTTGGTCGTAACGCATCGCAATTTAAAAAAAGAGGAAGAAGCAATCTTAGAAAACGGTGTTCTTTACCGGCCAAAAGTATTAGCGATTGGGATGGGATGCAATCGAGGGACAAGTACAGCTGAAATTGAAACCGTTATTGAAAAAACGCTTGCTGAACTTCAGTTTTCAATGAAAAGTGTAAAAGCATTATGTACAATAGAGTTAAAGAAAGATGAAGAAGGGCTGTTAGAAGTGGCGTCTAAGTACGGCTGGGAGTTTGTCTATTATTCGCCCCAAGAGCTAAACAGCATAAGTATCCAACAGCCTTCAGATACTGTTTTTAAATATACAGGTGCATATGGCGTTAGTGAACCTGCTGCTATGTTATACAGCGGTGCTGATAAGCTTGAACTTGTGAAGAAAAAGTCAGGGAATGTAACCATTTCAGTGGCACTTATTCCATATGACTAAAGGAGAGAACAACATGTCAAACAGAAGACTCGTCATTGCCGGTACCGGAAGTGGCGTAGGGAAAACAACCCTTACAATCGGGCTGATGGCAGCATTAAGACAAGCCGGTTACAGAGTTCAAGGGTTTAAATGCGGACCCGATTATATTGATCCAACGTATCATACGGCTGTTACAGAACGAACGTCTCGAAATATAGACAGCTGGATGCTTGAACACGATATGGTTAGAGAAATTGTCGCTCGTACTAGTGAAGATGCTGATATTTCCATCATGGAAGGAGTTATGGGATTTTTCGATGGGAAAAATCCGTTAACGAATGAAGGAACAACAGCAGAAATCAGCTTAATCACCAATAGCCCTGTCCTTTTAGTTGTCAACTGTGCTAGTATGGCTAGAAGTGCAGCGGCGATTGTAAAAGGGTTTCAGCAATTTTTACCCGAAGCGAACATCGTCGGGGTGATTGCTAACCGGGTTGGAAGTGAAGGACATTATAAACTTGTTAAGGCAGCGATTGAGCAGGAATGTCATATCCCTGTAGTAGGCTACTTGAAAAGAAACGATGATCTTACGATTCCTGAACGTCACCTCGGGCTCATTCCGTCGATTGAACGAGGAGAGTTAACATCGTTTTTTGAACAGTTAGGAAAGCTTGTTCATGATACAATTGATATCGAAAAAGTATATGAACTGGCTTTAGCTCCTAAAATAGAAATTAATGATCCTATCTTTACAAAGCCGTCCGTACCTCAAGTGAAAATTGCTGTAGCGAGAGATGCGGCTTTTAACTTTTATTATGAAGAAAATTTCGAATTGTTAAAAGCTTACGGAGCAGAGCTTGTAGAATTTTCGCCTTTAAAAGGAGAAACGGTTCCGCAAGATGCTGACGGTCTTTATATAGGAGGCGGATTTCCAGAAGAATTTGCTGAAACGCTGGCTCAGCAAATCGACGTTAAAAATTCTGTTCGAGCAGCCATCCAAAAAGGAATTCCTACGCTTGCTGAGTGCGGAGGCTTTATGTTCTTAACAGATGCTATTGTCACAACAGATGATACATGCCACGAAATGGTGGGGCTTATCCCCGGACAAGTAAGAATGCAGACAAAATTAGCTGCTTTAGGATACCGAGAAGTGACGGGAAAGCCGGGGAATTTTTTATTTAAAGGCGATATACGAGCTAAAGGCCATGAATTTCATTATTCAACCTTTCATTCAGAGAAAGAGTTTTCGCCTGCCTATGATACAAAAGGGATGCGAGGAATGAAAGAAGAAGGCTATATGAACAATAATTTAATTGCCGGCTATACGCACTTTCATTTCGGCTCTTCTACGGAGATGGTAGAAAACTGGGTGGAACAGTGTAAAGCGGTAAAAAAAGAAAGAAGAGATGCCGTGTGACAGTTGGAAAAGTATATTTAGTAGGAGCCGGACCAGGAGATCCGAAGCTAATAACCGTATATGGAATGGAGTGTATTCAAGAAGCAGATGTTATTTTATATGACCGCTTAGCCAACGAACAGTTGTTAAACTATGCTAAAAAAGATGCGGAGCTTATTTTTTGCGGGAAATTACCGGGCAAGCACGGAGTCATCCAAGATCGTATCCACGAACTGCTTGTTGAAAAAGCACTTCAAGGAAAAGTAGTGACGCGCTTAAAAGGAGGCGATCCTTTTGTGTTTGGCCGCGGAGCAGAGGAAGCTGAAGTACTTGCTACTCAAGGAATTCCTTACGAAGTCGTTCCTGGTATCACCTCAGGAATTGCAGCTCCAGCTTATGCAGGAATTCCGGTTACCCATAGAGATCATGCCACTTCTTTTGCGATTGTAACGGGTCATGGAAGAGAAGAAAAAGGAAAAGATTATTTAAACTGGTCAGCGCTTGCTCAAGGAATAGATACAATTGCGTTTTATATGGGTGTTGGAAATTTACCTCATATATGCAAGCAGTTGATGGACCATGGACGAGATAAACATACGCCAGTAGCGCTTGTCCAATGGGGAACGACGAAGTATCAGCGCACCGTAACGGGAACGCTTGCCACAATCGAAGAAATAGCAAAAAAAGCAGAAATTGCTCATCCTGCCATCGTGCTTGTAGGTGAAGTAGTGACAATTAGAGAAAAAATAAAATGGTTCGAAGAAAGAGCGGAAAATATTCTGCTTTAATGTTAAAAGGAGGAGACAATATGACGATTATCTCACAGCTAAAAGAACGAAGAGCGGTACGAGATCATGAAGCACGTGAAGTGGAGCAAGAGAAAATCGAACAGCTGCTTGAAGCAGCGACGTGGGCTCCAAATGACCGAATGAGAGAGCCTTGGAGCTTTTATGTGATTCAAGGAGAAGCAAAAAAGAAGTATGAAGAACTGGCTGAAGCTTATTTAAAGGAGCGCTTTCCTACAAAGCCTCATTTAGTAGAAAGTTCGTTAAAAGTAGTAAAAAATACGCCTGTACATATCGTCGTAACAGCTGACACAGTTGAAGGAGACGAAGAAGCCACTGAAGACAACAAATATGCGGTTTCATGCGCGATTCATTCCATGTGGCTAGCAGCTAAAGAACTAGGTCTTGGATTCGTTTGGAGAACAAGAGGCGTTGGTCTTGTTCGAGATGAGAGGCTGTATGAGTTTATCGGCAAGCCTTCAGGTAAAGTCGTAGTAGGAAACGTATTTCTAGGCTATCCAAATGAAGAGTCTCTTACAAAAATGAAAGAGCCTGCTAGAACACCGTTTACAGAAAAAACAACATGGCTGTAAACTGAAATTCGAAGAAAAAGAGGTTTTTAGATTGAAAGACAAACGGGGTCTTACGTTAATTTATACCGGAGACGGTAAAGGAAAAACAACCGCTGCTTTAGGTCTTGCGTTGCGCGCTACGGGACGCGGACAAAAAGTATTAATGATTCAATTTATTAAATCTCCTCAGCGTACATATGGCGAAAAGCTGATGTTTGACAGAATAGGAATTGAAATGATTCAAACAGGAGTGGGCTTTACGTGGACAAAAACACCGCCTGAACATCGCGAAGCTTTGCAAAAAGCTTGGGCGCTAACGAAGGAAAAAGTCTTCTCGAACGAATATGATGTAGTTATTTTGGACGAGTTAAATAATGCACTGGCTATCGAGAAATTTCCTATTGATGATGTGCTACCGCTACACGAAGTAATTGACCTTATTCAAAAGCGCCCTGAGCATATGCATTTGGTCATTACCGGGCGTTCTGCCAAAAAAGAAGTGATGGATGTAGCAGATCTTGTGACGGAAATGAAGCCTCATAAACATTATTATGATGAAGGAATTCCTGCTGTAAAAGGAATTGAATTTTAAAAAGCCCTCAGTGAAGAGGGCTTTTTTTATTGAGCAGGGGCATCTACTTTTTCAGCTTGCCAGTAAAATTGGCTAATGACATCAGACAGTGCTTTTGCTGTGTTGGTTAATTCGTCAAAGTTATTATCAACTCCGCCCACTTCAATTAAAATCGCATTTTTAGAAACATCTTGGTTATATACACCGTTACCGCTGGATTTGTTTTTGCCAATAACTCCGCGGCTTAACCCAGGATATTTCTTTTCAAGACCTTCATGAAGCGCTTTTGCCATCTTTAAGTTTTGTTCAAAGTTTTGATTTGCTTTCCCTAAAACAAACACAACTTTTGCATACGATTTATTGTTAATCTTAATAGTTGTATTATCTTTTCGAAGCGAATCTCGATGCAAATCGATAAAGTAAGTTAAATCTCTATTCTCAGTCATCGCCGTTTCAATGACTGTACGAGACATGGC
Organism: Bacillus sp. ILBB4; assembly: GCF_035064545.1. Taxonomy (NCBI): domain Bacteria; kingdom Bacillati; phylum Bacillota; class Bacilli; order Caryophanales; family Bacillaceae; genus Bacillus; species Bacillus sp. ILBB4. The sequence continues at coordinate 930,207 of NZ_JAIQVD010000003.1, forward strand.
ATACGATTGGTTGGTGTTCCAACCTTTTTCTTTTAATTTCTGTCCAATATTGGTTTGATCTACTTCTGTTCCAATTCCCTGAGCCTCTAAATCTTTTCCTAGCATATTTGCGACTATATTAATATTGGTTTTGCTATCTACAGCTTTATTAGCATCTGGATCACCTTCAAGTCCTAACAGAGGCAAGTAAGATTCCCAGCTGTGTGTATGATAAATATAAAATACCTTTTTTCCGCCAGTTGTATTATTATTTGGAGCATTCGTACCATTGTTTTCTTTAGGTTGCTGAACTTTTGTAGTAGAATTTCTTTCTTTTAGCGTTTCATCTAACGGCGGTGCAGATTCTCTAGGGAAGTTTGTGAAATTTGTGCCTTCACCGGCGATGATAATATTGGAGTCATAAATACTGAATCCAGGAAGTTCTGAACCAAACAAGCTTCTCGCGTCTTCTGCTCGAATACTTGTTGATAACTCTAGCAGTGTAGAAGAAAGACCTGGAGGCGAGTAATTTTTATCAAAAGCCGTTGAAAAATGATGATTTTCCTGGCTCATCAAATAATAAAGGCTTTCTGCTTTATGCCTCGATAACGTTTGATAGACAATAGAAGAATTGAACTGTTCTTTAAATGCTGAGTAGCTCACTAGAACAATGATAGATGATGTCATTAAAACAATGGATAAAATAACAAGAACCATCTTATATGTTAACACTACAAAATTGGCGCGATTACTAGATTTCAATGGCGAAATCTCCTCTCTATGTCAGCATCAGGCTAATAGGTATGAAGGACTTTGCTAATCTAGTAATGATTATATGAATGGAGACTTCTAATTATGATAAGCATTTAATAGAGAAAGTAGTCTTCAAAATCAAAAAAGAAGAATCACGCGAGATATAATCTCATATTCTCCGTGATTCTTCTTCAAATAGACGTCGGATGGCTTCGCCTTTTGGAGTGAGGCTGAATCCTTTTTTCTCTTTTTTTAGCAGCTGATAGTTTTGCAATTCTTGTAAATACGTAACGATGCGCTTGCGCTTTACGGAACTTAACAATCCAAATGCGGGTATTTTATCGAGCTCTTTTTGACGAATGCTGTTAGTAGAAACACCTTCTAAAATTTGTACGTAACTCTGCTGAGTTTCCGTGTTCTTTAAGGTATCTATAAGTGTTAGTAACCGTAGCATTTGGTTTGAATCAAAAGTTATTTGACCGATTTTTAGGGGAGTCGAAAGCAGATCCTGACGCTGCTTATGAAGTTCATTTTCTATCTTAGCGCTTATTTCTGTCAGTTTCTTTTCTATTTCGTTTGGATCCATACAACATGTAAATTTGTTTGTTTCCTGCAGCAGGGTGACATCTGGAAAATTCCATTGTGAAAACCATTGAATGGAACCAACTTCGAGCTTTGCATTCGGTGTTTTTACTTGTAATACCTTTTGAATGAAGGAAAGAAAGGGATCGTTTTCCTGTAAAACTTGTCTTTGATTAAGTTGATAAGTGGTTAGGCTGCACAATTTGTCTTAGATTTCTTTGATGTGCACTTCATGATGCTTTAAAAGACTTTTCCATTTAAAAAAGACCAGTAGTTTTTGAATCACTTCTTCATTTTCATCTATAATCTCTTCGAACTGCCGCTGAGTTGTAGCTAAGCGTTTCGCTGCTAGCACTACATTATACTCATCATCGAGTGAAATAGCATCATTTGCAACATCATATGTTACGGCGAGACCTCTGTTTTCTGAAGTTAAGCGAATGATCTCGTTTTCTCCGTGAACAGTTAATACCGTATCTTCCGTATCTGAAAATCCTCTCTCAAAGGCGGTGTAAGGAAGAGATCGAAAAGGTCTCATAATGATTTCAATCCGATTGCGCCAAAAAGCAATTTGCTCAGGGTTTTTCATAATAAAAAGCAAAGGTGATTTTTTTGATTGTTCAATTGCTTCAATCACATCTGCATTTCGATGATAAAGGGAAATGAGCGGATGTTTGAAGAAACACTTATTAATATGTTGAATCCATTCTTCTTTGAAAGAATCATGTATCCTAGCGCAAAACATGTAATCTTTCATAATACTTCCGAGGTAGTTTTCCAACTCATTTTTAGTTAAAACCGTAAAATCTTGAGAATAAAACTCATCATGATGAATAGGAATGCCGCGATTCTTATTATATTCTTTCCATAGAAATGAAGTTGGTTTCCAAAAGTGAGGATAAACGTCTTCATTTTTATCAATTGCGACGGGAAAACCGCCCCTATGACTTCCATATAAGAACGTTTGAAAAAGGACTATATCTTCTTGAGATAACTCATTCATTGCTCGCTCAAAGTAGTCATTTAAACGTCCAAGTAGCCCTTTAGTATGTTTACTTCCTAAGGACCGAATCGGTTTATTTTTGCGTCCGAGCGGAAGGAATGTTAAGTGGTTGTAAGCTGTAAAATCAACAGGCAAATTTTCTGGTAAAGTCATTTGTCTAACTCCTTTCATTTATTGAGTATTTTACCTATTAAAGAAGAGAAGAAAAAGTTTTAGTGTGTCTTGAATATAAGAGTTATTTTTTAAATTTTCTGTTAATTAATCTGTAGAAATCAAGAAAAGGGATTCAAAGTAATTTTGAATGGGTATAGTAATAAAAATTTTGACACATATTATCGAATATATATGAATGTTGTCAAAAAAAACAACAAAAGTGATGATTCATCCAAAGGAGGAAGCTTATGGAGAATAAAGGTCCGTTTAAAAAGACGATATCCCTATTAGATTTAACATTGATTGGATTAGGGGCTATTTTTGGCTCCGCTTGGCTGTTTGCCGTTAGCAATGTCGCTACGCAAGCCGGTCCTGCAGGAAGTTTTTCTTGGGTTATTGGTGGAGTTATTATTTTATTAATAGGCCTTGTATACGCTGAGCTAGGGGCTGCCTTGCCTCGTACAGGAGGAATTATTCGATATCCTGTTTATTCACACGGTCATCTTGTCGGCTATATGATTTCATTTATTACTATTGTAGCGTACACGAGCCTAATCGCTATCGAAGTAACAGCTGTGAGACAGTATGTGGCCTACTGGTTTCCGGGTTTAACAAAATCTGGATCTGATTCACCGACGATATCTGGATGGATTCTACAATTTGTGTTGCTTTGCTTATTCTTTTTACTCAATTACTGGAGTGTAAAAGCATTTGCGAAATCGAATATTATTATTTCTATTTTTAAATATTTTGTGCCGCTTACAGTAATCGTAACGCTGGCATTTTATTTTAAGTCAGGAAACTTTACGATGGGAGAGTTTGCTCCCGGGGGGTTTGATGGTATCCAGGCCGCCATTGCCACAGGCGGGGTTATGTTTGCCTACTTAGGCCTTCATCCAATTGTATCGGTAGCTGGAGAGGTGAAAAATCCTCAGCGTAATATTCCAATTGCTCTTGTGATTTGTATCATTCTAGCAGCTCTCATTTATACTGCTCTACAAGTATTATTTATCGGAGCTATTCCATCTGACATGATTAAAGGCGGTTGGTCCGGCATTCAAGATAAATTCTCACTGCCATTTAAAGACATCGCTGTTGTTCTTGGTCTTGGGTGGCTAGCAACACTTGTTATTTTAGACGCCATTTTATCACCAGGTGGTAACGGTAATATTTTTATGAATACAACATCTAGACTTATCTATGCTTGGTCTCGTAACGGTACGCTATTTAAAACGTTTGCTCATGTGGATAAAAAAACAGGGATTCCTCGATCATCTCTATGGCTTTCATTAGGACTTTCGATTTTTTGGACACTGCCATTTCCTTCATGGAATGCACTCGTAAACGTATGCTCTGTTGCGCTTATTCTTTCTTACGCAATTGCACCAATTTCATCAGCGGCCTTTATGGTGAACGCAAAAGATTTGGAAAAGCCTTTTAAATTAAGAGGAATGAGTATAATTGGTCCATTATCCTTTATTTTTGCTTCCTTTATTGTCTACTGGTCAGGATGGAAGACTATTTCATGGCTGTTAACTTCTCAATTGGTTATGTTTGTTATATATTTGATTTTTGCTAAATATGTGCCTAAAAACGAAGTAAGTCTCCGTCAGCAGATTAAATCAACTTGGTGGTTAGTTGCTTATTATATCATCATGCTCTTTATTTCTTATATTGGTTCGTTCGGCGGAGGAAAGGGTTTGATCGATACGCCTGTAGACTTAATTATCATAGCGGTCGTATCTCTTGGGATTTATTATTGGGCTAAATATACGGGCCTTCCAAAAGCGCTTATTGATTACGATCACCATCCTGAACAGGAAGAAAAAGCACCTGTATAACCTGTAAAGCAGCGATATTCGCTGCTTTTTTCTATGTTATTTGAACATGAATTTCTAAAGTTTGTCGTATAATTTAGTAGGAAAGAAGGAATTAGCACATTATTGTTTAATTAATGTAATGTAACCGTTTTAAATCCAACGCTTGGAGGAAGAGTATGATTGAAAAAATAATAAATTCACTTCGAAAGCGGCTGTGGGAAAACAATAATGTTATAGAAGTGTGTAAAAATGAAGGAGAAGTATACAGAACCACTTGTACTTTTTTTGATGGAGTAAGCAAGAATCAACTGAATGTTTTTGAAGAAGAAATGCATGTATCACTTCCTGAAGACTACAAGCAGTTTTTGCAGCTAACAAATGGGTGTAATTTGTTCATTGATGCTGACAAAAAAATAGCAGGGAATCTTTATAGCTTAGAAGATGTAAGAGAAACAGCTTATAAAAGTCAGAGTCTCTATATGACAATTGGGTCTGTTGGAGAAGAAGAGATTATCATTGACTCCAAAAAATCAGCGCACTCTGCATATATAATAGTAAAAAAGCGGAACGCATCGTTTCAAGATGCACATGTATTACATATGAATTTTCAGAAATGGCTGGATTGTTTTATAGTGAGTCAAGGGAATTGTTTTTGGCACTGGAATGAGCTTTGTAATAAAGTTCATTCAACGGACAAAAAGACGACGGCTCAATAATATTATCTTCTCGAACTTAAAAGCAGAGCGTATAATCGTTCTGCTTTTTGTATAGTCATTATAAGCTAGAACAGCGCAGCGATTCTAAAAGGTTATGAGTATGATTGTATAGAAATTGTCTAATATCTGAGTTGTTGATAAGTTTGGTCCTAAAGCATTAGTCACTCCAGGTCTTGTGCTCGTTATCCTATCTCTTGTACTTTTTAGTCAACTCGCTGCTTCTACGAGTGTAGCTTATGTTGTTGCGCTACACGTGATCATGTTGATTGGTACTTCTATGGTGACGATGCCTGCACAGACTACCGGGTTAAATCAGCTCCCTAAGCAGCTGTATCCTCATGGCACAGCAATAATGAATACATTACACCAAGTGTCCGGAGCAATTGGAACTGCGCTATTTGTCAGTATTATGTCTTCTGGAAAAGAGAGTTACGTAAAAGGGGTAAATGAACCAAATACAGCTTTAGCAAAAGTGAATGGACTGATTTCCGGATTGCAGCAAGCATTTTTTATTGCTACTATCGTTGGAGTGATTGCCCACGTCTTATCTTTTTTTCTAAAACGAACTCAAGCTCCAGAAAATTCTTCGACAGGAGTTCCTATCAAATAAACGAGCACACTAGTGTGCCCGTTTATTTATATAGAAGGAAGACGTTCCCAACCGTATGCTTCGTCTTCAACTTTAGTTTCTCCAAACTGACTTGTGCGATTCAAGATTTTTTTGCCGCCTGATTTTTTATAAAACTGAACGGCTTTCTTATTTTTCTTCATAGCCCAAATAATCATAGACGTATATTGCTGATCAGCAAATTCTTTTACTGAATGAGAAAATAGAAGGTGACCAATTCCTTGGTTTTGCACTTCCTTGCAAACGTATAGCGCGTATATTTCAGCACGGGACAAATGAGGCTTACCTGCTGAAAAGCCGACAATCTTTCCTCGTTCATCGATAGCGAGCAAAATAAAATGAGAAGGCTCGGTAAGAAAAAGGGACCATTTTTCTGTACTTTGTTTATAAGATAAGCTTTTTAAATAAGCATCAGGTACTAATCCTTTGTATGTAATGCGCCAGCTGTCAACGTACAGACGGGCAACAGAAGGGATGTGAGAGGAAGTAGCTTTAATAATTTTCATTAAAAAATCTCCTTTTTAAAAATATTAAGGCATATAGTATACCTTTCAGCCTAAGAATATTATGAAAAATAGATCATAATTTTCCAGTAATTCATAAAATGGTAAAAAAGGTGGTGTTCATTCTCACTCTATCACGGTAAAGTGAGAATATACATTTGTTTTGTTGTTTTAATTTTTGCTATATGTATAATGTCTAACGATCTATTTGTTATTCACCTTTACTAGTCTATCAAATAGTTTTGTTAAAGCCAAAGGGGCATAGGGTAAGTAATGTCAATTCAGCTGCGTTTTATTTTAACGTATATCAGTATTGTGTTTGTCTTTATTATTTTGCTTTTTTTATCGGGCTTTCTCATTTTCTTCTCCATTACTGGAGACGCCGATTTTGTAAGAAAACTGTACAGTCACTCCTATGAGTATAAATTGTTAACGCCAGAAGAAGAAAATGCATTCTTAGATTTAAAGTTATTGAGTGAAGAAAAACCGGAGCAGCTGCTGCGGCCGGAGACGGTTAAAAAATATGAATTTGAAAATATTGATATTGTGATTCAAAAAAATACAGAGGTTGTATATGCTTCAGAATCCATTAAAGGAGAAAACCTCCGTAAATACTTGCCAAAGCATCAAAAAAGTAAAGGAAATCATTCGTATCAGCAGGACATGCTGCGCATAGGCAAGCAGTACTTTACATATATCAACCTTGATTTTCCTTTCTCGAATCAAGAAAAAGGAAGCATTTACGTTTTGCGAAAAATCAGCCCTTATGTAGGCATTATTAATCGAATTTTCCCTTTTTTAATCTTTCTACTATTAATTTTAGTAATTGTGATTATTGGATTTTTAAACTATCTTGTTTCAAGAAGTATTATTAAACCCATTCGTGAATTAAAAGAAGCGGCTGAAAAAATAAAACAAGGTGATCTTCACTTTGAGATCTCTGCTAATTCAAAGGATGAAATAGGCGAATTAACGCAAGCTTTTGAAGAAATGAGGCAAAAACTAAAATCTTCTGTTGAACTGCAAATTCAATATGAAGATAACCGAAAGCAGCTGCTTTCAAGTATTTCACACGATTTACGAACTCCTATTACTTCCATTGTAGGATACGTAGAAGGAATTCAAGATGGAGTAGCTAATACGCCAGATAAGCTTTCTAAATATTTGTTAACGATTTCAACGAAAGCAAAAGACATGAATGCGTTAATCGATGAGCTGTTTTTATTTTCTAAATTGGATTTGCACGAAATTCCATTTGTGTTTAAAAAACTTAATATTTCTGCATTTATGGAAAGTTATGTGCAAGAGCTTCAGTTTGAAATGAGCGAACATGATATTGATGTTTTATTTTCTAATGATTCTCTAACGACACTGTATGCAAAGGCAGATGCTGAGCAGCTGCGAAGAGTTTTAATAAATTTAACAACCAACAGCATTAAATTTATGGATAAAGAAAGAAGAAGAATCGATATCGTTCTTTCTGCTACCGAAAGTGAACTCATTATTGAAGTGAAAGACAATGGCGCAGGGATTTCATCGGAAGCATTAGCGCATATTTTTGACCGGTTTTATCGAGCAGAACAGTCCCGCAATAGCAATACTGGAGGAAGTGGACTTGGACTGGCCATTGCAAAACAAATTGTTGAACGCCACGGGGGAGACATCTGGGCATTAAGTAAGCTTGGCGAAGGAACAAGTATTTTCTTTTCTTTGCAAAAAATGAATGAAAATGGTGATACACATGAAGAAGATATTGTTAATTGAAGATGAAGTAAGTATTGCTGAATTGCAAAGAGATTATTTAGAAATTAACGATTTTGAAATAGACGTTCAATATAGCGGTGATAAGGGATTAGAAAAAGCGTTAAATGAAAATTTTGATCTGGTTATTTTGGATATTATGCTCCCTAAAGTGAGCGGATTTGAAGTGTGTAAGCAAATTCGAGCTGCAAAAGATATTCCAATCATTTTAGTTTCAGCTAAAAAAGAAGAAATCGATAAAATTAGAGGGCTCGGGCTAGGTGCAGATGACTATATTACCAAGCCATTCAGCCCTGGGGAGCTGGTCGCAAGAGTCAAAGCGCATTTAGCGAGATATGAAAGACTCTCTGATAAGCAGGAAAAGCGTATGATTCGTATTCATGGCTTAGCGATTGACAGGCTCGCTAGAAGAGTATTTGTCAATGATAAAGAAGTGTTTTTTACAGCGAAGGAATTCGATTTGCTGAAGTTTATCGTTTCTCATCCAAATCAAGTATTAAGTAAAGAACATCTATTTGAAAAAATTTGGGGATTTGATTCTTCAGGAGACATTTCAACCGTAACAGTTCACATTCGAAAACTAAGAGAAAAGTTAGAAGAAAACCCAGCAGATCCTCAGTACCTAGAAACGGTTTGGGGAGCAGGGTACCGGTTTAATATTTAAAAAAAGAGATCGGAACGATTAATCGTTCCGATC